>DASYJF010000025.1:0-58408 GCA_035996815.1 Thermoanaerobaculia bacterium
GTACGCCGACCGTGTGAGTCGCTCTTCGCCCCCGAGCAGCGCCACCAAATAATCCCACTGATACTGAATCCACTCCCGCTCATCCACCCTTTGATTCATACACTTAGGATAGCCCCTCCCCTAAGTTAGTGCATATGGCGCCGAGCGCGGGGCTGGATTGTCGAGCGCGCCTCCGCGCGCGAGATTCGGAGCAATCACCACAATCCGGGCCGTTGCTAAAGCACAGACAAGAGTGTCTGTGCCGTCTGTGCCACACAACCTCACTCCAAAATCTCGGCCTTGTCGCCTTCCTCGGTCAACCACACTTTGCGGTCACCTGCGCGGCCCTTGGCCAGCAGCATGTCGATCGTCGCATCCGCGCCGTCTTCGGCTTTCAGGACGAGTTGCACGAGTCTCCGCGTGTCGCGATTCATCGTCGTTTCGCGGAGCTGGAGCGGATTCATTTCGCCGAGGCCTTTGAAGCGCTGGATGTTGACCTTGCCGCGGATGGACTCGGCTTCGATGCGCTGGAGGATGCCGTCGCGTTCGTGGTTGTCGAGCGCGTAGAAAACGTTCTTGCCGACGTCGATGCGATACAGCGGCGGCATGGCCACGTGAATCCGTCCGTCAGTGACGAGCTGGCGGAAATGGCGGACGAAGAGCGCCGTCAGCAGCGTGGCGATGTGCGCGCCATCGGAGTCGGCGTCGGCGAGGATGCACACCTTTCCGTAGCGCAGTCCCTTCACATCGTCGCTGCCCGGATCGACTCCGAGGGCGACGGCGATGTCGTGGACTTCCTGCGAGGAGAGCACCTCGTTCGGATCGACTTCCCACGTGTTCAGGATCTTGCCGCGCAACGGCATGATGGCCTGGTACTCGCGGTCGCGAGCCTGCTTGGCGGAGCCGCCGGCGGAGTCGCCTTCGACGAGGAACAGCTCCGTGAGATTGGGATCGGTCGACGTGCAGTCGGCGAGTTTGCCCGGAAGCGCCGGACCGCTCGTCATCTTCTTGCGCTCGACTTTCTTTCCCTGCCGCAGGCGCGTCATGGCCGAGGCGATGGCAACCTGCGCGATGCGCTCGGCGTCGGCGACGTTGTTGTTCAGCCAGATCGAAAACGCATCCTGCGCGACGCCGGATACGAATGCCGAGGCCTCGCGCGATGACAATCGATCCTTCGTCTGCCCCGTGAACTGCGGTTCCGTCATACGCAGCGACAGGATGTAGCTGCAGCGCGACCAGACATCCTCGGGCGCGAGCTTGACGCCGCGCGGCAGCAGATTCCGAAGCTCGCAGAATTCGCGAATGGCCTCGGTCAATCCGGTGCGAAATCCGTTGACGTGCGTGCCGCCCTGCGCCGTCGGAATCAAGTTGACGTACGACTCGGTGACGAGATCGCTCGGATCGGATTCGGGCAGCCAGACCACGGCCCAATCAACTTCCTCGTTCGATCCTTTGAACGTGCCGACGTACGGCATCTCCGGAATCGTGGTCAGCCCGGCCAGCTCCGACATCAAATACGCCGGAAGTCCGTTCTCGTAAAACCACTCTTCGCTCTCGGGGGGATCGCTCTCGCTGATGAATCGCAGCCGCAACCCCGGCGCGAGGACGGCCTTGGCCCGCATGACGTGCTTCAGCCGCGGCACGTTGATCTTGGGCGTATCGAAGAATTTTTCGTCCGCCCAGAAGCGGATGGTCGTGCCCGTATTGCGCTTGCCGACCGTGCCAATGATTTTCAGCTCGTGCTTCTTCTTGCCGTCGGCGAAGTCCATGAAGTACTCGTTGCCATCACGGCGCACTTTCACTTCCAGCCGCTTCGACAACGCATTGACGACCGACACGCCGACGCCGTGCAAGCCGCCGGAGAAGCGATAACTCTTGTCCGAAAACTTGGCGCCCGCGTGCAGCCGCGTGAGGATGACCTCGACGCCACTGACACCTTCGCGCGCATGTTTGTCGACCGGCATCCCGCGTCCGTCGTCGGAAACGGAGAGCGATCCGTCGTCATGCAGCGTGACGACGATCTCCTTGCAATGCCCGGCGATGGCCTCATCCGCGGAGTTGTCGATGACTTCCTGCGCGAGATGGTTGGGCCGCTCGGTGGTGGTGTACATGCCCGGCCGCTTGCGGACGGGCTCCAGACCGGTGAGGACTTCGATGGCAGAACTGTCGTATGTGGTGGTCATGCTTTTCGTGTGTGGTCCGCCCCGCTCCGCGCATCACGCTCTCGCCCGCGCGGGACGATGGCGATGATAGCAGCCGTGACGTGTGAAGGAGCGCTCGCGTGCCGGCTCCGTCGGCGTAGCCGGCGTAAGAACCGTAGCCCACGGCTTTGAGCCGTGGGTCAAACGCGTCACGCAGTTTTGTGAGCGCGCCTTGGCGCGCGATCGAGAGATTTCTTTCGCCCGCTGAAGCGGGCTCTCATCTTCTGCACCTCGATTTCCCACGGCTCAAAACCGTGGGCTACGGTCCTCACGACGGCTTCGCCGCCGGGCCACTCTACGGTCGTTAGCGCACTCGCGCGAACCTGTCACTTCACCGCGATCGATCGCGCCTGCTTCACGTCCGTGATCCCGCGCATCGCTTTTTCGAGCGCATCCTGCAGCAGCGTCCGCATGCCTTGCTGCATCGCAAGTTCGCGTAGTTCGTTGATTGGCGCGCGGCGCTGGACGGCGCGTTTCACTTCGTCCGTGCCGGTCAGCAGCTCGTGGACGCCCATGCGGCCTTTGTAGCCGGTGTTGTTGCAGTTCAAGCAGCCTTTCGGTTCGTAGAGCATGAAGTCGGGCGAATACTTGATGCCGAGGTCGGGGAAGAAATCGCGGCCGTAGATTTCCATCAGCTCGTCGAACTCCTCCTCGGACGGATGATGCGGCTCCTTGCACTTGGGACAGAGCGTGCGGATCAGGCGCTGGGCCATGATGCCGAGGAGCGCGTCGGCGAAATTGAACGGATCGATGTTCATGTCCAGCAGACGCGAGATGGTCTCCGGCGCCGAGTTCGTGTGCAGCGTCGAAAACACCAGGTGGCCCGTCAGCGACGCCTCGACGCCGATGGCCGCGGTCTCGTGATCGCGCATCTCGCCGACCATGATCACGTCGGGATCGGCACGCAGGAAGGAGCGCATCGCCGCGGCGAAGGTGAAGTCGATCTTCGGCTGCACCTGCACCTGCCGCAGTCCCTTCTGCGTGATTTCGACCGGGTCTTCCGCGGTCCAGATTTTCATGTCCTCGGTATTGATCGAGCCGAGGGCGGAGTGCAGCGTTGTGGTCTTGCCGGAACCGGTCGGACCGACGACGAGGCAGATGCCGTACGGCTTGGCGAGGATCGTTTTGAAGTTCTTGAGATTGCGTTCGCTGAATCCCATCTTCTCGATCGGCAGCGGCTTCGACGCGGCCAGGATGCGCATGACTACGTCTTCGTTCTGGTTCGTTGTCGGAATCGTGGCCACGCGCAGCTCGACGATTCCCTTCGCCGACTTGAAACGGATCTTGCCGTCCTGCGGCTTGCGGCGCTCGGAGATGTCGAGCTTGGCCATGATCTTGAGGCGCTGCACGAGCGCGTTGCGATGCAAGCCGGGGATCTCCATGAACTTGACGCAGTCGCCGTCGATGCGGAGGCGGATGAGGCACGGGTTCTTCGATCCGTCGGGCTCGACGTGAATGTCCGAGGCGCCGCGCGCGGCAGCTTCGAGGATGAGCTGATTCGCGAGTTTCACGATGCCGGAATCGGTCTCGTCGATCTCGTCCTTGTCGCGCTCTTCGTCCTCGGTGCTCATTTCGCCCTCGCCGAGGGAGTCGAGAATCTTGGTGAGGTCGGCGCTGTCGGTCGTGGTCTCCTCGGCCTCGCCGTACGACGCGGCGATGTACGCAAGGATCTCGTGCTTCATGCCGACCCAGAAGTCGTAGCGCGGCGAAAGGTTCATGGCGCGAATGGCGTCGAGGCGCGTGAGGTCGTGCGGATCATCGACAGCGATGACGAGCACGCCCGGCCGCCGCTCGATCGGCGCGCAGACGTACTTTTTCCACATGTCGGCCGGCATGCGGTCGCGGTACTCCTGCGGAATCGTCTGCGACCCGTCGTACGAGAAGAAGCTGGTGCTGTAAAACGCGGCCAGCGATTTGCCCAGCTCCTCTTTCGGGACGTTGTGATCCTCGATCAGCACTTTCTCAATCGTCGAGTTGTTGACACGCGCGCTGGAGACGGCGGCCTCGATGTCTTTCTCGGAGATGACGCCTTTGTCGACGAGCGCACCGAGCCGCGAGGGTTTGGTCTGCCGCGTCGCGCGATGCTGGTTATAAAACGCGATCCCGAGAATCCGTCCGATCTCTTCGGCGGCATCCTCGTCCAGCGCGGTGAAGGCCACCCCGTGCCGTTTGTTGATCAGCTGAACGACGCCGAGCAAATACTTCTCGAAAAGAATCGGCACCGCGAGGACAGCCTTGGTTCGAATGCCGGTCTGTTTGTCCCAGCGCTGGTCGAAGCGCAGATTGGCGTGGAACTTCCCGAGCTCCGCGGCGTCGTACGCGTCCTTGATGTTGATGGTCTTCCGCGCCAGCGCGGTGAAGCCGGCGATCGAGGAGAAGGACTTCGGCACCCGAATCTCCTTCGGCATGTCGCCGACCTTGGTCATCGAGTACAGCTCCTGGTTCTTGGTATCGACGGCGTAGATCGTGAGCCGCTCGGCATCGAGCAGTTCGAGGATCTTGTCCCTGAGCGTCATCAGGATGTGCGGGATGGACTCCGCGGCATTGATCTGATTCGTGATGCCGGTGAGCTTCTTCCGATACTCGAGCTCCCGCTCGAGCGACGATGGCGCGGCCTGCACGGTCATGGGTGATCTCTCCCGATTCTGGTGGGGCGAAAGGATAGCGCAACGGCACGTATACTCGGTCGATGGCGTCGTTCGAGAATGCGCTCCGTACCGTGAACGCAATGAAGGAGGCGGGGGTGATCACCGAGTACGCCGTCGCCGGCGGAATGGCGCAAGCGTTCTGGGTGGAGGCCGTGGCGACCTACGACTTAGATGTCCTGGTCGCACTACCGCAATCGGACGGCATCATCATGTCGCTCAGTGCGATCTACGACTGGGCGAAAGACCACGGGTTTGCGACGAGCGGTGAGTACGTCGTAATTGGAGACATACCGGTTCAGTTTCTTGCCTCTCCCGGACCGTTGACTGACGAAGCGATCGAGCAGGCCGCGACGCTGCGGTTCGGTAGCACAGATGTTCGCGTGGTCCGGCCGGAGTATCTGATCGCGATGTATTTACACGGGTCCGCTCGAACGCGGCAGCGGCGCGAGCGCGCAGCCGTTCTTCGGGATCATGCAGGCATCGATGAATCACTGCTGCGTGAACTTATGCAACGATTCAGTCTGGAGTTCTGATTATGCCGGCGCGACCAACCGAAGAACTGATGCAGTCGATCTACGCGTCGAAGCGTGCGATCCATGCGAAGCATCGCGCGCTGCCGTTGCCGGAGAAAGTGCGTCAAGTCATCGAGCTTCAGCGGATCGACTACGAAATGCGTCTGCAGCGCGGCGAGACTCCCGAGTGGTGGCAGCGTCCGTGGGAGTCGTAACGAGGCTCCACGGCTGCCGTGGGACAATCGCCGCCACCCATGACGACAACCGACACCGCCTCCCTCACGCCGTGCACCAACTGCGGAGGGCCATCGTCGGACTACTGCGTTCGTTGTGGGGAGCGGCAGCCGGGCCACCACGATCTCTCCGTTGGCCACTTCGCGCATGAGGTTGTCCACGAGTTCGTGCATCTCGACTCGAAGGTGTTTCGGACGTTGCGCGACATCGTCATCAAGCCGGGGTTTTTGACCGAGGAGTATTTCGCGGGGCGGAAGTCGCGGTACATCGCGCCGCTGCGACTGTTCCTGACTCTTTTCGCGCTGCAGTTTGTGGCCTTCACGTTCTATCAGCCGGCAGCGGTGTACACGATCGCCTCGATGAAGAAGTTCGACAAAGGTGGGCCGCTCACGAAGCTGATCGACAGGCGCGCGGCGAAGCTGCACCTGACGCGCGAGGAGACGGAGCAGCGGATCGATGAGCGGTGGCACAAGAACTACTCGCTGCTACAGCTGATGAACATCGCCGGTGTGGCGGTGGTGCTGAAGGTCTTGTATCGCAAGCGCTACTTCGCGGAGCATCTCGTTTTCGCGGCGCACTGTCTGGCGTTCTCGTACATCGTCACGCTGGTGCTCGATTGGCCCGTCTACGCGTTAGCTGGATTCCAGCCGGGACTGGTGCAGAAGGCCGTCTCGGCGGTAACGATCAGCATCCAGCTCGTCTATCTTTTCATCGCGCAGCGGCGCTTCTACTCCAGTGGCCGCGCGCAGACGGCGATCAAAACCGTGCTGCTGGCGGCGGGACGCTGGGCGCTGATCATCGTGCTCATGGGCGGATCGCTCTTCACCGCGATGCTGATGATTCATTGATCTTTCGAGCGACCAGCAGCAATCCCGGTCCGAACGGGACGAAGGAGAAAAGGCGGTCGAGCGAGAAGATGGCGCGGACGGCGTTGACGAGCATCCGCGAACGTCCCGCGCGCGCGACGGAACGAAGCGCGGCGTCGTCGTTGATGGCCAGCCGCGCGCGCCGTTTGTTCATCGGCAGGATGACCAGCGTGTCGTAGACGAGGACGATCGGGAATCCCCAGAACGACGCCTTCTCGATGCGCATCGAGGCCGCGCGAAAGAGTGACGTGAGTTGATCGCGCGTGTAACGGCGGCGATGCTCGTAGTAGTCGTCGCTGGCGGTCCAAAGGCTTTGCAGCGCGGGAACCGTGGCCACGCATGTGCCGCCCGTGTCGAGAACGCGGGCCAGTTCGCCGACTGCCGAGGCATCGTCGTCGAGGTGCTCGAGCGTCTCCCCTGTCGTGACGCCGGCGAAGACACCAGACCGAAAGGGCAACTTGGTCAGGTCGCCGATGACGGCCGGGATGCCGAGGGTTTTACGGACGTGAAGCGCGGCGGTGAAGGAGTAGTCGATGCCGACGACGTCGTAGCCGCGCTCCTGCATTCGTCCGGCGAGCTGGCCGAGACCGACGGCGGCATCGAGCACGCGGGCACCCGCTGGCAGATTCTCCACCTCGCGAAGAATGATGCCGAGGCGGTACTCGTGGCGGGGGCCGAACATCTCCGGCTGGGTGCCCCAAGCGTGGGTGTGTGCAGTCAATTGACTGGCAATGGTAAAATGCCCGGCCTTAACTCGGGGAGAAAAGTATGCGATCTCATGTGGTGTGGGTGGCGGTGATCGGGCTGATGGCCGTTAGTGCCTCGTCCTTAGCGCAACAGTTGCCTCTGAGTGATCCGAATACCTTCGTGACGGAGAACTGCGCAGGAGACCGCGGACTGGTAAGAACCGGCCGGGTATTTGGAGCGGCGGGGAACATCGCCGGAGCGCGCGGAACGTCACTGCTCGCATTCAGCAAGCTCGCGTATCGAAATGTCGCCGATCCCACCAAGTGGCCGTCGAAGATCGCTCCAACGGCTCTGACGACAGGTGAAGGCATTCTCTATCGCATCGACAACCTGGAGATCCGCGGCGAGCACAATTGTCTCGACTCCATCGTCGTGACTCTCGGTGACTACGGCGGCTTCAACACGCTTCCCCAAATCGAGGGACTCTTTCCTTCGGCGGCATGCACGACAGGGACAGTAAAGGATGCCGTTGAAGCGGCCAAGACCGTCTACACCGATCAGCTCAGCGTCTGGGGAGCCGATTTATGGCACAACAACTTTGAGAAGGCGTGCGGGTCTGGCGGCGACGGCAAGAGTCTGCAGCGCGTCAGCGTGGTCGGTTACGGTTTTTGGGATGACTCGGGCGGCACAAGCGCACCGGTCATGCGCCTCTCTCCGATCATCGCCATCATCGACACATCCGACGGAGTGACCCCTCCCGGTGGCGGTAGCCCCGGCGGAAATCCAAACCCGCCCCCAACGTCAAGCGGTCTGGCCGTCGTCCTTCCCGACGACGTCCGCGCTAACCCGGTGGCCATGGGGAACTCCAGCTCGACCTCGGTTCTGTTCTCGATCTTCACATCGCCGTCATCGACGGCCGACGTCTCCGTCTCCGCTCAGAGCGATGCGGATGATCTCCTCGTCTCCGTCAATCACCCGGTCATCAAAGCCCCGGGCTCAGGCGATGAAATCCTGACCATCACGACGACGGCGACGACGACGGCCGGCGATCACGTCGTCACGATCACGGCAAGCGATGGAACGAACACAGCCTCGGCCTCGGTCTTCGTGACCGTCCTCTGCGATCCGCCCTTCATCCTCGGCATCGACCAGCCCAAAGGCTCAACCGTCTCAACTGGCCGGCCGGCGCAGCTTTCCGTAAAAGCGTCGGGCAGCGGACCGCTCACCTATCAATGGTTCACCGGCGCCAGCGGACTTTCGAACTTCCCGCTGCCCGGCGGGACGTCCGCGAACTTCACCACCTCGGCGCTCAACGACACGACGTCGTACTGGGTGCGCGTCACGAATCCGTGCGGCAGCGTGAACAGCCAGACGGCGACGGTGAACGTTTCCGCGAGTGCGAAGCCGACGCGCCGCTGACCTCAAACCATCGACGATTGAAAACGCCCGCCGAACCCGGGCGTTTTCCTTTTATGATCGCCGGATGAAAATCAGGATCGGCTTCGCGCTTCTCCTTCTCCCGATCGCCGCACTGGCGCAGACGCCCGCGCCGGCCGCATCAGATGGATCGTGGACCTTCGTCGTGGCCGGCGACTCGCGCAACTGCGGCGACGTGGTCATGCCGGGGATCGCCGAGGCGGCGAAGAACGCCAACGCGAAGTTCTACTGGCACCTCGGCGACTGGCGCGCCATCTACACATTCGACGAAGACATGGTGCAGGCCAACGTACTCGCCGGAACGCCGCTGAACATTCAGAACTACCTGACCGGCGCGTTCAAAGACGCCATCGACAACCAGCTCAAGCCGTTCGACGATCGTGGCGTTCCTGTTTTTGTCGGGATCGGAAATCACGAAACGATCTGGCCGATGTCGCGCGACCGCTTCGTGAAAGCGTTCAGCGCGTATCTCAACATCGCCGCCATTCGCGATCAGCGTTTGAAAGACGATCCAAGCGACACGGCGGTTCGAACGTACTTTCACGTCGTCACGAATGGCATCGACTTCATCACCCTCGATAACGGCTCGTGCGACATGTTCGACGACGCGCAGATGGCCTGGCTGCGCAAGGTGCTCGACCGCGATGCCGCCGACGCGTCCATCCGCACGGTCGTCCTCGGCGCGCACGCGGCGCTGCCCGACAGCCGCTCGTGCGGACACAGCATGGGCAATTTCTCGAACCAGCAGACAACCGGTCGCGAGGTCTACAACCTGATGCTGGCGATGCGCGACAAGAGCAAGAAGCAGGTCTACGTGCTGGCCAGCCATTCGCACTTCGTCATGGACAACGTTTACGACAGCGACTACTGGCGCAAGAACGGCGGCGTGCTGCCGGGATGGATCGTCGGCACCTCGGGCGCCGTGCGCTATCGCCTGCCGGAGACCGCCACGCCCGGCCCGAATGTCCGCACCGACGTCTACGGCTATCTCCTCGGCACGGTCAGCGCGAATGGCGCAATCACGTTTGCGTTCCACGAGCTGACGCCGAAAGACATCCCGGCCGACGTCGTGAAGAAGTACTCGAAGAACTTCGTCGAGAACTTCTGCTTCGCGGCGAACCGCAACATCTCGCCGCAGGAAGGCTACTGTCCGCCGATGTCGAAGTGCTCCGCGGGCGAGTAGGCAGTCAGTTCCGCACGCCGCTCATCGGCACTTGTGAGATCCAGCCGAGAACCGCGTCCGCCTCGGCCAGCATGCGCCGCGTGGCGCGAAGCAGCGCCGCGCGTTCGTGTTCGGACAGATCGGGTTCCTCTTCGATCATCTGCGCCAGGCCGCGGACGTCGTGAACGATGTTTGTAACCTTGCGCGACAGCAAGGTCGACAGCAGCACGGTATGAAGCTGATTCATCCACTGAGGGAGTAGCGGCACTGCCGGAAATCGCCCTGCGCTACGATTCCGGAAGCAGCTGGCCGGCTCGCTCCAGCGCCACGTCGAGCGACTTCGCGAGATTCCGGCGTCCGCCGAACAGCTCCAGCTTGCGGGCGCGAACGATGGCCCGCAGCGGCTGCTGGCGGATTTCGGTCAGGATCATCGTCGTTCCGTCGTGACGGCACTTCTTCGCCATCTGCTCGAGCGCGTGAATCCCGGTCGCATCGATGGCCGGAACGTTGCGCATGCGCAGGATGAACACCTTCGGCGGCTTGGCGATCTCGGTCAGCACCGCTTTGATCTTGTCCGCGGCGCCGAAAAAGAACGGGCCGTTGACCTCGTACACCTCGACGCCCGCCGGAATCTCGCGCCCTCCGACAAAGCGCTTGCCGCGGCGCGAATCGGCAATCTCGCCGGGATCTTCGTTCGCATCGGCGATTTCGTCGCTGACGCCTTCGACGTAGGTCATGTCGCTCATCCGCTTCATGAAGAGCAACGCAGCGACGACGATCCCGACCTGCACGGCCACGGTGAGGTCGACGAAGATCGTCAGTCCGAAGGTGAGGATCAGGACGACCAGATCGCTGCGCGGCGCAAGCAGCAGACCGGCGAACGATCGCCACTCGCTCATGTGATACGCGACCACGACGAGGATCGCGGCGAGCGCGCAGAGGGGAACCATGGCCGCCCATTTGCCGAGAAATACAAGGATCAGCAGGAGCGTGACCGCGTGCACCATCCCGGCCAGCGGCGTCCGCCCGCCGGTACGTATGTTCGTGGCCGTGCGCGCGATTGCGCCGGTCGCCGGAATGCCTCCGAACAGCGGCGAGACGATGTTCGCCACTCCCTGCGCCACGAGCTCCATGTTCGATTTGTGACGTGTGCCGATCATGCCGTCGGCGACGACCGCGGAAAGCAGCGATTCGATCGCCGCAAGCAGCGCCACGGTCAACGCCGGCGAGAAGAGCTCCTTCACCTGCGTCCATGGAACCGACGGCAGATGCGGCGCCGGCAGCGACGACGGCACCGCGCCGAATCGCGTGCCGATCGTCTCCACCGGCAGCTTGAAGATCAGCACGACCGCTGTTGCCAGGAGCATGGCCACGAAGGGCGCAGGGATCACGCGCGAAATCCTCGGCCAGAAGATCAGCACGAGCAACGTTCCGATCGCGACCAGCGTCGTCGGCAGATTGATGGAGCGAAGGTGCTTCGCGTACACCGTCCACTTCTCCATGAAGTCGGCCGGAACGGCGCCCATCTTTATTCCGAAAAAGTCCTTGAGCTGGCTGGAGAAGATGATCACCGCGATCCCGGAGGTAAAGCCGGTGATGACGGGATACGGGATGAATTTGATCAGCGCTCCCATGCGCGCCAGTCCGAGGATGACGAGGATCACGCCGGCCATCATGGTGATGATGACGAGCCCGTCGTAGCCGTACTTCGCCACGATGCCGTAGACGATGACCACGAATGCGCCGGTCGGCCCGCCGATCTGCACGCGGCTGCCGCCGAGCGCGGAGATCAGGAATCCGGCGATGACCGCGGTGTAGAGGCCGCGCTCGGGCGGAACACCCGAGGCGATTGCAAACGCCAGCGCGAGCGGGAGGGCCACGATGCCGACCACCACTCCGGCGATCAGATCGCGCATGAACCGCTCGCGCGTGTACCCCTCACGAAAACAGACGATGGATTTGGGAACGAACAAGGACGGGCGAATTATAGGACCGGGTAGCACAGACACTTGATGACGATTCGTCACCCTGAGAGGCTATGAAGAAATGTGGCGCGCGTTTCGTGCGCAGCACTTTGGAGTGCGGTGGCTCGGTCGCCACCGCACTCCAAAGCTTCGCGAAATATGCCCCGAGGCGTGCAAGCATGAATCCGTCAAAGGTCCGTGTCACATCGACTACGGCGATACGCGGAACGTTACGGTCAGATCGAAGATCGTGTCGATCGCGTTTCCGTGCAGCGATCCGGGAGCGAACTGCCATTGCTGGACGGCTTCGAGCGCCGATTGATCGAACATCGCCGATGTGCTGCGAACGACATGCGCTTCCCGCACGCGGCCGTTTTTGTCGATGATGCATTCGACGATGACGGTGCCGTTCATCCGCGCGGTGATTGCGAGCTTCGGATAGACGGGCTGAACGCGGCGGATGACCACCGGCGCCTTCACATCACCGCCGACGGGCAGCGGCACATCAGGCTCGGGAGCGGCCGTCGCAGTCGACGGCGGACCATCGACTCCGATTCCATGCGCCACGCCCCAAGGCACTCCTTGCGGCTGATCGGAGCCGGAGTCATTACTGTTCGCCGTGACGTCACCGGTAGACGTCGTCGCGGATGCCGCAGGCTCCGTGTGATCAGGCAGCGTGCTGGGCGCCATGTTCGCGGTCGGGGTTGTGGGCTTTACGGGCGCGGGCGGTGTCGACTGCTTGTGTCCGCCGTTCGGCACGCCGAGGGCGGGCGGAACCTGCACGGGCACCGCGAAGACCGGGATCGCATACTCCCTCGGCGCGTTCGTCGGGAACTCGATCGTCCGAATGCCATTCGCAAGAATGGCGATGACGACCAGCGTGTGAAATGCAAATGACGCCGTCAGCAACCCAACCCGCTTCTCCGCAACGACCTCGGCGTGTATGACAGATGTCTCGAACATGGCGTTCCTCCCTATTGGTGCGTTCGATCCGGGAGGAGTGTTTTTCGAAACTGCGCCGTGACACGAAACAGAAAACGGTCACGCGGAGGCGCGGAGAGGCGGAGCTCGCGGAGAGTTAATGCACGAACTTGCGGCGGTTGCGGATGTAGTCCGCGAGGATGTACTCGCCGAGGCGATCGGGGGAGGAGTAGAAGGCGCGGCCGCGATTGATCTTCGAGAGCTGCTCGACGAAGTTCACAAGCATCGGATCCGTCGCAAGCATGAACGTCGTGATCGGGATGTTCGCGCGGCGGCAGTGGTCGGCTTCTTCCAGCGTGCGATTTACGATCTTCATGTCCAGACCGAACGAGTTCGTGTAGAGCATGCCGTTCTCGGTCAGCGCCGAGGGCTTGCCGTCGGTGATCATGAAAATCTGTTTATTGTTGTGCTTGTGGCGGCGCAGGATTCGCTGCGCGAGCTCCAGTCCGGCTTTCGTGTTCGTGTGAAACGGGCCGACCTGCACGTAGGGAATCTCGGAGATCGGCACTTCCGTGGCCTCATCGCCGAAGAGCAGCACGTCGATCGAATCCTTCGGATACTTCGTCAGGATCAGCTCCGTCAACGCCAGCGCCACCTTCTTTGCCGGCGTGATGCGGTCCTCGCCGTACAGCACCATCGAGTGCGAGATGTCGATCATGACCACCGTGGCGCAGCTGGAGTTGTGCTCGGTCTCGAACACTTCCAGATCATCCTCGGTCATCAGAATCGAGTCGGCGGGATCGGTGTGCTTCATCGCGTTCTGCAGCGAGCGAATCGAATCGATCGCCATCGGATCGTCGCCGAACTGGTACGGCCGCGTCTCCGTCAGCCGCTCCGTCCCCTGCCCCGCATTCGCGACTGAATGCGAACCGGTCAGCGATTTCTGCAGCCCGCCAAAGATTTCGTCGAGCGCATCGCGGCGAATCTGCCGCTCGCCTCCCGCGCCGAGCACGACGTTGCCATCCGCGTCCTGCCCGATCACGTTCTCTTCCATCAACTTCGCGAAGAACGCTTCGAGATCGATGTTGGGATCGATGTATCCGCGATCCTGCAACGCGCGCATCCAGCGCATCGCCTCCTCGACGTCACCGCCACTTTGCAGCAGCAGGTGATTGAAGAGCCGACGCAGTCCCATCTCAGACAAAAGCTGCCGGATGAGATCGGGATCGAGGTAGGAGTACCGGTGGCGCATGGGAGAGAGTGGTCAGTGGCAAGTGGTCAGTGGTCAGAGATGTGGCGCGTAGCTTCTGACCACTGGCCACTGGCCACTATCCTCACTTCTTCGTTAGTCTCGCAATCCATTTCGCAATCGTCGGATTGTTCGGCAGCATTTCGCGTGCTTCTTCCAGCGCGGCCAGCGCCTCGGCGGTGCGGTCGAGGACGAGCAGGATCTGCACGCGCAACTCGACGAGGTTCTGATAGAGATGAAAATCGGTCGCGTCCTGCGCCGGCAGCAGCGACAGGCCGCGGTTTACGAACTTCAGCGCGACTTCGGGCTTCGAATCGTTCAGCGCATCGGCGGCGAAGCGGTGCAGCATGCGCGGAGAATCGCCGAGGAAGGTTTTCGCGTCGACGAAATGCGCGAGCGCTTCGCGGACGATCGCGTCCTGATCGGGAAACCATCCGTCGCGAATCATCCGATCGATCTGCCGCGACAGTTCGCCTGGAATCTCGGCTGTGACCTTGGCCATGTGCGCGGGGATTGTAGCTGCTGTTCGCGCCCGGTCACCCGAATCCCGGAATCGGACACTTCAGCGACCGCCGGTTCGAGCCCGGTCGGACGTAACTGACGGCGGCGTGTCGAGTTGCAGCGATTCCGGCTCCGCGGCAGCCGCCTTGCGACAGGACCCCGCGCATGGATGTATCCCGCTCCCCTTCGAAACGAAAGCTCACCATACGATTGGCCGCCGTCGGCGCGGCGGTCGCCATCGCCCTCGTGACCTTCGGCCTGTCGCGGATGCGCGCCGCCGTACCGACCGTCGATCGCAACACCCTCGTCATCGACACCGTGCGGCGTGGCCCGATGGTGCGCGAGATTCGCGGGAGCGGCGTCCTGACCCCCGAGGAAGTGCGGTTGATCGCGATCCCGACGGATGGACGGGTCGAGCGGATCGTGGTTCAGCCGGGAAGCACCGTCGACGCCGGCACCGTCGTACTCGAACTGTCCAACGACCAGCAGCAACAGGCGGCGCGCGATTCCGAATGGCAGCTGCGCGCCGCGGAAGCCGATCACGAATCGATGCGTGCGCAACTCGATAGCGAGCGTCTCGATCGCGAGGCCTCCGTGGCTCACGTCGAGGCCGATTCCAAACAAGCCCGCCTGCGCGCCGCCGCCGACGCGGAGCTTGAGCGCCAGGGACTGACGGCCCACATCACCAGCGAGATGTCGAAGACCTCGGCGGACGAACTGGCGCGGCGGGCGGATATCGAACAGGAGCGCCTGAGCGTCTCGCGGCGCGCGCAGGAATCGCGTCTCGCCGCCACGCGCGCGCAGGTCGAACAGCGCCGGGCCATGAACGAACTGCAGCAGGCGCGCGTCAACGCCTTGCACGTGCGCGCGGGAATCGCCGGCGTACTGCAGCAGATCGACGTCCAGGCCGGCCAGCGCGTGACCGCCGGAACCACGGTGGCGCGCGTGGCGCGGCCCGATCGCCTGAAAGCGCAGGTGCGCGTCGCCGAAACGCAGGCGAAGGACATCGTCGTGGGACTGCGCGCTTCGGTCGATACGCGGAACGGCGTGGTGGCCGCGCACGTGGCCCGCATCGATCCGGCGGTGCGCGAAGGAACGGTCACCGTCGACCTGACGATCGATGGTGCGCTCCCCTCCGGCGCCCGTCCCGATCTCTCCGTCGACGCCACCATCGAGCTCGATCGCATCGCCGATGCCATCTATGTCGCCCGTCCGCCAAGCGCTCAGGAGAGCGCGCCGGGGACGCTTTTCAAAGTGAATGGCGAGCGAGCGGAAAGCGTCAAGGTCGTTTTCGGCCGCGCGTCCGCCTCAGCTATCGAAATCCGCTCCGGACTCGCACCCGGCGACCAGGTCATCGTCTCCGATTCCAGCGCCTGGGATCGCTCCGATCACATCCGCATCCAATGAGGAACCAGACACCATGAGCGAACCATTGATCCGCCTCCACGACGTCGACAAAGTCTTCCTGACCGACGAGCTCGAAACGCACGCGCTCACCGGCGTACACCTCACCATCAACAAGGGCGAGTACGTCTCCATCGGCGGCCCCTCGGGATGCGGGAAGTCGACGTTGCTCTCGATTCTCGGCCTGCTCGACACGCCCACGTCCGGCAGTTACACACTGGCCGGCCACGAGGTCGAGCGCCTCGGCCCCGCCGAGCGCGCCCGAATCCGCAACCGCGAGATCGGCTTCATCTTCCAGGCCTTCAACCTGATCGGCGATCTCAATGTCTACGAGAACGTGGAGCTTCCGCTCAGCTATCGGGGGGCGCCGCCGGCCGAACGGAAACGACGCGTGGAGATGGCGATGGAGCGCGTGGGCATGGCCCATCGCATGAAGCATTTTCCCTCGCAACTCTCCGGCGGCCAGCAGCAGCGCGTGGCGGTGGCGCGGGCACTGGCTGGCGACCCGTCGATCCTGCTGGCCGACGAGCCGACCGGAAATCTCGACTCGAAGAACGGGGAATCGGTCATGACCTTGCTTCGCGATCTCCACGACGGCGGCGCCACGATCTGCATGGTCACGCACGATCCTCGATTCACCCGCTATGCCGGCAGGAGCATTCATCTCTTCGACGGACGCGTGGTCGAGGAGACGCACGAACGCGAGGCCGAGGCCAGGCTGGCAGACAGCGGCTTTGCTATCGCCTGAGTGGCAAGCGCCTGAGGAGGCACCATGAACCAGTTCTTCCACGATCTCCGCTTCGGCCTGCGCACGCTGGCGCGCAACCGCACCTTCGCGCTAGTGTCGATCCTCACGCTCGGCGTGGCCCTCGGCGCGAACACGGCCATCTTCAGCTTCGTCAACGCCATCCTGCTGCGCGCACTGCCGTTTCCGAACGAAGACCGCATCGTCACCGTCGGCGGATACAACTCGCTGAAGTACGCCGCCGCCGATGCCGCGGAGATGTCGTGGGCGAACATCGTCGACCTGCGCGCGCAGTCGAAGACGCTCTCGCACCTGGCCGCCTATCAGCCATCGACGTCGTATCTCTACACCGGCGGCGACCCGCAACAGATCCGCGGCGCCTCCATCAACGCCGACGGCTTCGCCATCCTCGGCGTGCATCCGCAGCTCGGCCGCGCGTTCGACGAAAAGGACGACCGGATTGGCGGCCCTCCGGTCATTCTTCTTTCCGACGCCGTGTGGCGGCGCTCGTTCGCGGCCGATCACAAGATCATCGGGCGCCAGATCCTCTTCGGGACGGCCGGGAAGACGCGCACGGTCATCGGCATCCTGCCTCCGGGCCTGCAGTTCCCGATCGGCAGCCGCGCCACCGACTACTGGATTCCGCTGGCCCCAACGCTTTCGCCCGGCGAATACCTGCAACGCGGCGCGGTCTATCTCAACGTCATCGCCCTTGCACGTCCGGGCAGCTCGCTGGCGGCGATCAACACAGACGCCGATACCGTCGCCCGGCGGCTGGAGGCGCAGTATCCGAACAATGACACCGGCTTCCGATTCGCCGTCGCTTCGCTGCACGAATGGCTGACGCGCGACGTCCGGCCGGCGCTGGTCATGCTCTTCATCGCCGTCCTGCTCGTGCTCCTGATCGGCTGCGCCAACGTGGC
This sequence comes from Thermoanaerobaculia bacterium, assembly GCA_035996815.1. Taxonomy (GTDB): domain Bacteria; phylum Acidobacteriota; class Thermoanaerobaculia; order Gp7-AA8; family Gp7-AA8; genus JADGNZ01. Next base: position 17,434 of record DASYJF010000025.1, read on the forward strand.
CAACCTGCTGCTCGCCCGCGCCACCAGCCGTCATCGCGAGATCGCCATCCGCAGCGCCATCGGAGCGACGCGCCCCCGCATCGTGATGCAACTCCTCACGGAGAGCCTCATCCTTTCACTGCTTTCCGGCTGTATCGGACTGCTCGTCGCCGCCTGGGGCGTCGACCTCCTCGTGGCCATCTCTCCGCGCAACATTCCGCGCCTCGATTCCATCGCCCTCGACATGCCGGTGCTGCTGTTCACGCTCGTCCTCTCCGTCGCCACCGGCGTCATCTTCGGCCTCGCTCCGGCCATCGCCGCATCGAAGACCAATCTCGCGGAAACGCTGAACGACGCCAGCCGCGGCTCGACCGAGGGGCGCAAACGCGGACGGCTGCGCGACATGCTCGTGGTCGGCGAGATCGCACTTTCCCTGGTCCTTCTCACCGGCGCCGGCCTGCTCATCCGAAGCTTCATCCAGCTGGTCAACGTCTCGCCGGGATTCGACTACCGCAACGTCGCGGTCATCGACTTGAGTGCGCGGGCCGCGGCCTACAAGGAAGACGCGCAGATGGCCGGACTCTTCAAACGCCTGGCCGGCGAACTGGCCACCCTCCCCGGCGTGGAGAGCGTCAGCGCCGCCAGCAGCCTTCCGCTCGGCTCCAGCGAAGCGGTCTACTCGTTCGACATCGTCGGACGTCCCGAATTCGCGCGCGGGCATCATCCGATCGCCACCACCATCGAGATCCTCCCCAACTATTTCCGGACCATGCACATGCAGTTGCTGCGGGGCCGCGACTTCAACGACCACGACAGCCCGGCTGGAGAAAAGGTCATCGTCATCGACGACACCATGGCCAAACGCCACTTCCCCGGCCAGGACCCAATCGGCCAGAAGATCGACCTCTCCGTCGACCACGACCAAAAAGGCGGGCTCCACCCGCGGACCATCGTCGGCGTCGTCGGCGCGGTCCGGTTCGAGTCACTGAGCCAGGCGCCGATCGAGACCGTCTATCTCCCGGAGGCGGAGATCCCCGCAACGCGGATGTCGATCGTCGTTCGCTCCGCTGGCGCCGCCACGCTCGCGCCGGCGCTTCGTGCCGTCGTGCGGCGGGTCGATCCGCTCCAGCCCATCCTCTCGATTTCGACGGCGGAGGCCATGCGCGCGGAGTCGCTGGCCGGGCGGCGCGTGACCGTGATCATGCTCAGCGTTCTGGCGCTGCTTGCGCTCATTCTTGCCGCCGTCGGAATCTACAGCATCATGAGTTACTCGGTCGCGCAGCGGACCTCGGAGATCGGAATCCGCATGGCTCTCGGCGCGCAGGCGAGCGATGTCTTCCGACTCATTCTCCGCCAATCGCTGCGAATGACGACGATCGGCATCGGTGCCGGAGTCATCGCCGCGGCGGCCGCGACGCGGGTCATGCGCAGCCTTCTCTTCGGCGTCGCCCCCGGCGATCCGGTCACCCTCGCGGCGATCTGTATCGTCCTCTCCGTGGTCGCGCTCGTGGCCAGCTACGTCCCCGCCCGCCGCGCCGCCCGCATCGACCCGCTCGTGGCAATTCGGTACGACTAAACTCGCCGGAAGCATGAAGCCCTGCATTCTCATCGCTGACGATCAGCCTGACGTCATCGAAGCCCTCCGGCTGCTGCTCAAGCCCGAGGGCTTCGACGTTGAGAGCGCTGCGTCGCCGGGCGCTGTCATTCGCGCGGTGGGCGCGCGCGTCTTCGATCTCGTCCTCATCGATCTGAACTACACGCGCGACACCACCTCGGGTGCCGAGGGGCTGGGACTGATCGAGCAACTCCACGCGTATGACTCCACGCTGCCGATCGTGGTCATGACCGCCTGGGCCACGGTGGAGCTCGCGGTCGAAGCGATGCAGAGAGGCGCGCGCGACTTCGTGCAGAAGCCGTGGGAGAACGCGCGGCTGCTGGCCATCGTGCGCAACCAGATCGAGCTCGGCGCGGCACTGCGAATGAACGCGTCACTCGCCAGCGCCGTCAGCCCGAACACCGCGATGATCGACATGATCGCCACCGCGCCGTCGATGCGTCCGGTGCTCGAAATCATCCGCCGCGTCGGTCCCTCGGACGCCAACGTGCTGATTCGCGGCGAGAACGGCACCGGCAAGGGCGTCATCGCCCGGCTGCTGCACGCGGCCTCGAAACGCAGCGCGCGGCCGCTCGTCTCTGTCAACGCCGGCGGACTTTCGGAGGGCGTGTTCGAGAGCGAGCTGTTCGGCCACGTCAAAGGCGCCTTCACCGATGCCCGCAGCGACCGCGCCGGCCGGTTCGAGATCGCCGACCGCGGAACGCTCTTTCTCGACGAGATCGCAAACGTCCCCCCGGCGCAGCAGGCCAAGCTTCTGCGCGTCGTCGAAAGCGGCGAATTCGAACGCGTCGGCTCTTCGCAGACGCGCCACGTCGATGTGCGACTCATCTCCGCCACAAACGCGGCCATCGAAGAGGAAGTCGCCGCCGGCCGCTTCCGCCAGGATCTCTTCTTCCGCCTCAACACCGTCGAGATTCGCGTGCCGCCGCTGCGCGAGCGCCGCGACGACATCGCGCCGCTGGCGATGCACTTCCTCCGTCTGCAAACGAAGCGCTATCGAAAACAGATCTCCGGCTTCGACGCGACGGCACTCAAGGCGCTGCTCGATCACGCCTGGCCAGGCAATGTCCGCGAGCTCGAACACGCCGTCGAACGCGCGGTGCTGATGGCACCCGGGCAGACCATCGGCCGCAGCGATCTTGGACTTCAGGCCCCCTCGGAGCAGAGAATCGACGACATGAGCATCGAGGAAGTCGAAGCGCTGCTGATCCGTAAGGCGCTGGTCCGCTACGAAGGGAACGTCAGCCGCGCCGCCGGCGCGCTCGGGCTGAGCCGGAGCGCGCTCTATCGCCGGATCCAACGGTACGGTCTATGACGCGTCGCGCGCCGCTCCGCTATGAGCGCCGCATCGTTCTCATCGCCCTCGCCGCGGTCATCCCTCCCGCCACTGCTGCGCTGGTGCTGGCCTTCACCAGCGGCATATCGACCAAAGCGATCTGGACGATCGTGTTTCTGGTGCTCGTCTCACTCTTTGCCGCGACGTATGTGTTGCACGAGCAGCTGGTCTATCCTCTGCGGACACTTTCGAATCTCGTCACCGCGTTGCGCGAGGAGGATTACTCGCTGCGCCCGCGCGGCGCCACGCGCGACGACGCCCTCGGCGATGTGCTGCTGGAGCTGGACCGGCTGCGCGCCAGCATTCAGGCGCGAAAGATCGAAGCGCTCGATGCCACCGCGCTCCTCCGCGCCGTCCTGGCAGAGATCGACGCCGCGATCTTCACCTTCGACGGTGCCTCCCGCCTGCGGCTGGTCAATCGCGCCGGCGAAAAACTCCTCGCTCTCTCCTCGGAGACGATGATCGGCCGCACCATCGAGGACATCGGCCTCAATGCGCTGATGGAGAATTCCTCCGGCCGCTGGAGCATCCGCCGCACCACCTTCCGCGAGAACAGCATCCCGCACCAGCTCCTGGCAATCGCCGACATCCGCCGCGAACTGCGCGAGGAGGAGCTCCAGGCGTGGCAGCGCATCGTGCGCGTGCTCGGGCACGAGCTGAACAACTCGCTGGCACCCATCAAGTCGATCTCGACGAGCATGGAGCAGCTGGTCACGCGCGATCCCCTTCCCGACGACTGGCGCGACGATGCTGCGCGCGGCATGCGCGTGATCGCCAGCCGCGCAGAGGCGCTGACTCGCTTTACCCGCGCCTACGCGCAACTGGCCCGCCTGCCGCCTCCGCGCCGGTCATCGATCGATATCGGCGAGATCCTTACGCGCGTCGCCGCGCTGGAAACGCGAGTCGCCGTTCGCGTCGCCGAGGGACCGCGGATCTGTTTCGACGCCGATCCTGATCAGCTCGAACAGCTTCTCATCAACATCATCCGCAATGCCGCTGACGCATCGATCGAAACCGGCGGCGGCGTGGACATCGGCTGGCAAAGCGCCGGCGATGAAATCATCGTCGAAATCGAGGACGAGGGACTCGGCCTCGGCATCACCTCGAACCTGTTCGTGCCGTTTTTCACCACGAAGCCGAATGGCAGCGGCATCGGACTGGTCCTCAGCAGACAGATCGCCGAGGCGCACGGCGGCACGTTGACGCTGATGAATCGGAGAGACCGCCGCGGCGCGGTAGCCACGTTGCGGTTGCCTCCTTCACCGTCCGCAACACGTTGAATTTCATCATCTCGGCGGACGTGATCGTCGAGATCTTCGCGCGCGACGCGCAGCGACTGGTCCCGAATCATCCGATCGATCTGCCGCGACAGCTCGCCGAATCTCGGCAGTGACCTTTGGGCATGCGCGGCGATTGTGACTGCTGTACCTCGGAACGATCGGAATCGTGGCGTCCGCGTGAGCCACATCACCGGCTGATCGGCCGTTCGAGCACAGATTGGGGCCAACGAATCGGCAACCCTCCTGCGTCATCTCACAAAATCGGAGCTAAGGAGTTTCAACTTGCGCTATCTGTCCGTCCTCAATCGGTCTGTCGTACGACTGCTCATCCTCGTCGCTGGTGCGGCGGTTTCGACTTCGCTCACTGCAGGCGTTGTAGGAAGCGGCACGCCGACGTCGTGCACCCAGTCCGCGCTGCAAGCGCAACTTGCAGCCGGCGGCACCGTGACATTCGATTGCGGCGCGGGTGCGCAAACGATTTCGATCACGTCGGCGATGAACGTGATCTCGACGTTCCCGGCGGTTACGGTCGATGGCAATGACACCATCACGCTCGAGGGAACCGGCACCACAACGGGGATGCTGAACGTGTTCGGCAGCGACACGGCACTGGCGAACGTAACGCTCAAGCACATCACATTCGCCAACGGCAATATCTCCACGGGGTTGAACGCCGGCGGCGCCATTCAGAACTTCGGAAATCTGACCCTCGATACGGTCACCATCAAGACAAGCCACTCCGCCGGCGGCGGCGGCGGGATTTATCAGGAGTTGTGCACCGGCTGCCTCACCGCGTCGCTCACCGTTAGACATTCGTTGTTTCAGAACAACGTCAGCGGCGGAGGCTCGGCGATCAGCATGCAGGGCGGACTGGCGTCGATCGCCGATTCGACGTTCAGCGGCAATACCGCACCAATCGGCGGCGCCATCGACATCTATGGCAATTCGACGTTCAAGGTCTTCGTGTCGATCGACCGTTCAACGTTCACGGGCAACACCGTCACGTTCGCCGGCGCCGCGATCGCGATCGAATCGCTGAACCCGGGAAGCAACGTTACGATCACGAACGACACATTCACCGCCAATACCGCTACGGGATCGACGGCCTCCGGCGCAGCGCTCTACATCGAATCGGCGCCCGTCACGATCCGGAATTGCACGATCGCCGGAAACACCGCAACAGGAACGGGAGCCGCGGTCCATTTCGGCAACGTCAACCCGGTCACCTGGATCTCCAACACCATCATCGCCAGCAACAGCGGCGGCAACTGCTCCTTCTCTCCGGCTGCGCTGATCAGCGGCGGAAACAATCTCCAGTTCGGCGACACGACCTGCACCGGAATGACGGTTGCCAATCCGCTCCTCGGCGCGCTCGCGAACAACGGTGGACTGACGCAGACGATGGCCCTCGGCGCCGGCAGTCCCGCCATCGACGCTGGCGACTCGATCAACGCGCCATCGACCGATCAACGCGGTGGCGCGCGAACGGACGGCAATGGCGATGGAATCGTTGCCGTCGATATCGGCGCGTTTGAGGCCCCCGCGCTTCCCGGCAACGGAACTCCTGCGCCGAGGCGGCATCGGGCCGTCAAACCGTAGCCGTTGCTGATTTGCAGGTAGCGATCGACATCGGCCCTCGCCGCAAAGCGCGGCAACACGATGGAACGCTGGCGTCCTCGCCGGCTGGCTCGGCTGCGTCTCGCTGCCGACCTGACAAAACCCTCGAGTGTCGTTGTAACGAGACGCCTGCGCAAGCCACCCGTTCGGCAGCGAGGACGCAGCCGAGCCAGCCGGCGAGGACGCCAGCGCTCCGGCCGTAAGCACCTACCGCCCCTACTTCACCGTCCGCAGCACGTTGAACTTCATCATCTCGGCGAAGGTGATCGTCGAATCCAGATCCTCGCGCGCGAGGCGCAACGATTGGTGCATGCCTTCGAGGACCATCTCCATCCAGAATGCCTGTTCGTGTTCGCTCGATGACTGCGCGTACTTCGCCGCCGTCTCGGCCAGCTTCGGCACGCGCTTCAACTCCGCGAAGTAGACCGCGAACGGCTGCTCGTCGGAGAGCGTGATCTTGTTGCCTTCGACGAACCAGCCCAGGATGGCGTCGTAGTTCGGCTCCGAAGGCGACGCCGGCTTCTTCTCTTCCCTTCGCGGAGGCGGCTGCTGTTTGCGGCCGCGGTGGCTGGCGAACGCGTCGTCCAGCTCTTCGTCCTCGAGATCGGCGTAGGAACGATTGCGCTCGTTGCGCGCACCGACGCCTGCGCGTTCGATAGGCGGGAACTTCGTTGCGAACAACTTCGCTACGGCTTCGCCGATCAACTTGCGCGCAACGACTTCCGCGCCCTGCTGCTCTCCTTCGTAAACCATCTCCACTTTGCCGGTGATCGCGGGTAAGAGCATGGCCAGATCGGAGAGGCGCGGAAATGCAGAGGTGTCGTGCGTCAGTGCGGCGCGGCGCTCCATGTTCGACTGCAGCAACTCCATCGCCGCGATCGTCAGTCGCGCGGAGACGCCCGACGATTGATCGACGAGCTCCGAGCCGCGCGCGACGAAGGCGATCTGTTCGATCAGCGAGTGGATGTAATCCGGAATCTCGATCTCGATCGGGTGATCGCGATCCGTCCACGCCTCCTGCCTCGTGATCTGCATGGCCGTCTCGACGCTCTGCGGGTAGTGCGTGAGAATCTGCGAGTCGATGCGGTCCTTCAGCGGCGTGATGATGTTGCCGCGGCTCGTGTAATCCTCGGGATTCGCGCTGAAGACCAGCACGACGTCCATCGGAATGCGAATCGGAAAGCCGCGAATCTGCAGATCGCGTTCTTCGAGGATGTTCAGCAGCGCCACCTGAATGCGCGGCGCGAGATCGGGCAATTCGTTGATGGCGAAGATGCCGCGATTCGTGCGCGGGATGATGCCGTAGTGGATGACTTCTTCATCCGCGTACGTGAGCCGCTGATTCGCAGCCTTGATCGGATCGATGTCGCCGATGAGATCGGCGACGGTGACGTCGGGCGTGGCCAGCTTCTCGCGATACCGCTCATCGCGCGAAAGCCATGCGATCGGAAGATCGTCGCCCTGTTCGGCTGCAAGACGCCGGCAGCGCTTGCACGTCGGCGCGAGGGGCGAATCGTTGATCTCGCATCCGGCAATGATCGGCACGCGCTCGTCGAGCAGGTTCGTCAGCGAGCGGAGGATGCGCGTCTTCGCTTGGCCGCGCAGGCCGAGGAGGATGATGTCGTGCTTGGACAGCACCGCGTTGTGAATCGCGGGGATGACCGTCCGCTCGTAACCGTGGATGCCGGGAAAGAGCGTCTCGCCGCGCGCGATGGCCGCGAGCAGATTGCGGCGCATCTCATCTTTGACCGAGGTGATGCGATAGCCGGTGGCGCGCAACTCGCCGAGGGTGTGGATGTTCATGGGTTGGGAGTTTCCTCTGGATCACGGTTGAATTCGTTCATTGCTCGTTTCAGATCGCCGCGCGCGAAGAGCACGAGCGCATCGACGGCGCGCTCGATTCCGCGACTGACCAGCGGCTCCTCCTCGGCAGTGAAATCGTCGAGGACGTAATCGCGAAGCCGTCCATCCGGGTACTCCGCGCCGCGGACGCCGAATCGTAGCCGTGGAAACCGCTCGCTCGCAAGCGAAGCCACGATGGAGCGCATGCCGTTGTGTGTCCCCGACGAGCCGCTCGGCTTGATCCGCAACCGCGCCAGCGGCAGGTCGATGTCGTCGTACACGATCATGAGGTCGTCCGTCGATTCGAGATACGCGTTGACCAACAGCTTCACCGGATCGCCGGAGTTGTTCATGAACGTCTGCGGCTTGGCCACCTTTACGCTGCCGCCGGCCACGCGTCCTTCGCCGGTCATGGCGTCCTTCTCATGCTTGCTGATGTCGATGCGAAACTTCTTCGCGAACGCGTCGACGATCATCCACCCGACGTTGTGCCGCGAACGCTCATACTCCGCGCCCGGATTGCCGAGTCCAACGATCAGTTTCATGCGGCGCGAAGGGTAGCAGGTGTCATCGCGCGAATAGGACCCGCGCCAACGCCACGCCCGCAAATCCAGCAGCGAGACATCCGAACAGTGTCACGCCGACGTTCGCCAACGCCGTCGTCCACTGCCCCATCCGCATGTACGCGCTCGTTTCGAAATTGAATGCGGAGTAGGTCGTGAAGCCGCCCATCACGCCGGCCGTCAGCATCAGGCGTACGTCCGGCGAGATCGCGTTCGTGGTCCCTGCTGTTTCGACGATGAAAGCGATGAGAAATGAGCCCACGCCATTGACGATCAACGTGCCGAACGGAAATGCAGCGCCGAAGGCGGCCAGCGCCCAGAGCGAGGTCAGATACCGAGCGCCGGTTCCGATCGCGCCGCCGAGGCAGATGAGGAGGAAGCGCATTGCCGGATACTCTATCGCCTGGGAACGCGGGCGTCTCGCCCGCTGTCGGGATCGCGCGAATGCAAAAGCGGGCGGGACGCCCGCGTTCCCAATGCAGCGCAGTAAACTTCCACGCAACTGCGGGAATCGATCGCGCAGGCAGATCGCGGCGAATTCGTCGACGCCGAGCAGCTTCTCTCAGAGCTAGACGAATCGAGCCGGAGATCCTGATCGCGCCTCGCGCGATCAGGATTGGCGTTTGAGAGCAATCCCCAACTCATCCAACTGCTTCTCATCGACGCGCGACGGCGCTTCGCTCAGCAGATCCTGTGCGCGCGCCGTTTTTGGGAACGCGATCACTTCGCGGAGCGAGTCGGCGCGGGCCATGAGCATGACCATGCGGTCGAAGCCGAGAGCCACGCCGCCATGGGGAGGGGCGCCGTAGCGGAAGGCGTCGATGAGGAAGCCGAAGCGTTCGCGGGCGTCGTCGTCCGAAATGCCGAGGGCGCGGAACATGCGCGATTGGAGCTCGGGCGTGATGATGCGGATCGAGCCGCCGCCGAGTTCCAGGCCGTTCATGACCACGTCGTACGCGCGGGCCAGTGTGGCGCCGGGATCGCTCTCGATCTTGTCGACATCTTCGATCCGCGGCGAAGTGAATGGATGATGACGAGCGAAGAAGCGGCCGCTCTCCTCGTCCCATTCGAAAAGCGGGAAGTCGACGACCCAGAGGAAATCGAAGCGGTCGGCGGGGATGAGGTTCTGTTCTTTTCCGAGTTTGAGACGGAGCGATCCGAGGACGTCCAAAACGCGCGTGGTCTTCCCAGCGACGATTAGGGCGAGATCGTTTTCATTCGCCTGCAGCGCGTTGCGGAACGAATCGAACGCAGCGTCATCGAGGAACTTCTTGATCGATGAGCCGCGCTGCGCGTCGAACTTGATCCAAACCAATCCTGACGCGCCGAGTTTCTTCGCCTCCTCGGTTAGATCGTCGATCCGTTTGCGCGACAACGACGCGCCGCCGGGGACGACGATAGCGCGAACCGTTTCGGCCTCGCGAAATGCGGCGAACTCGATCGCCTTGGCAATCGTGGAAATGTCGATCAGTTCCATGCCGAAGCGCGTGTCGGGGCGATCGATGCCGAAACGATCCATCGCCTCCTGCCACCGCATGCGCGGGAACGGCGTCGTGATTGGAATCCCCGCCAGCGGAAAGACTTCGGCGAACATCCCTTCGATCAGGCTGAAGACGAACTCCTCATCGATGAACGAGGCCTCGATGTCGACCTGCGTGAATTCCGGCTGGCGGTCGCGGCGGAGGTCTTCGTCGCGGAAGCAGCGCGCGATCTGGTAGTAGCGATCGAGCCCGCTGACCATCAGCAGCTGTTTGAAAATCTGCGGCGATTGCGGGAGCGCGTAAAACGTCCCTTTGTGAACGCGGCTTGGTACGAGGTAATCGCGCGCGCCCTCGGGCGTTGACTTCGTCAGGATCGGTGTTTCGATCTCGAGGAATCCCTGGCGGTGCATGTAATCGCGAACGCCATGCGCGACACGATCGCGCAGAATCAGATTTCGCGTCAGCGCCGGACGCCGAAGATCGAGGTAGCGGTACTTCAGCCGCAGATCCTCGGCAGCATCGACGTCATCATCGATCGGAAACGGTGGCGTCTCCGCGCGGCTGAGCAGTTCGATCGACGTGGCAACGATCTCGACCTCGCCGGTCGGCATCTTCGAATTTTTCGTCGATTCCGAGCGCTCACGGACTTCGCCTGCGATGCGCACCACGAACTCGGAGCGCAGCTCTTTTGCGATCGCCAGCAGTTCCTCGCTGGCACCTTTCGAGCGATCGACGACGACCTGCACGATCCCGCTGCGATCGCGAACGTCGATGAAGACCAGCTCCCCAAAGTCGCGCTGCTTCTGAACCCATCCGGCGATCGTGGTCGTGCTTCCGGCGTGGGATTTGTCGAGTGTGCCTGCGTAAGTTCGCATAGTGGATTAGTCGATTAGTGGATTCGTAGATTAGGAGCTGCGGTAGTGGATTTGTCCTAATCTACTAATCCACTAGCCCACTAATCTACTGATTCAAGTACTTCTCCTTGTACTCCATGTAGTTCCGCCACGACTGCTCCAGCCGCGCGATTTCATCGATCCGCAGGTCGCGTTTCACTTTCGCGGGAACGCCGACTGCAAGCGTGCGCGGCGGGATGTCCATCCCCTCGCCTATCAGAGCGCCGGCACCGATCAGCGCCAGCTCTCCGATCGTCGCGCCGTCGAGGACCCGCGAGCCCATGCCGATTAACGCGCCGCGCGCGATCGTGCATCCGTGCGCGATGACGCCATGGCCGATCGTGACTTCCTCGGCGATTTCAATGGGATGCGTTCCATTCGTCACGTGCAAAACGCAGTTGTCCTGGATGTTCGTCCGCGCGCCGATGCGGATCGCATGGACATCGCCGCGCAGCACCGCGCCGTACCAGATCGAGCAGTCGTCGCCGAGCGTGACGTCGCCGATCAGCGTGGCATTTTCGGCGACGAAAACGCGGTCGCCGATGCGCGGAGAATGGCCTTCGTAGGCCCGGGAAATCATGGCGGCGGACTGTATCAGCAGGGAGTGGGGTGTTGGGAGTGGGGAGTGGAAGGCCGCGATCAGAGCGCAATCTCTCGCTCCAAACACTCCACTCCCCACACCCCACCCCCAACTCCCCGCTTACAATCTGCCGCATGCCGCACGCCATCCCGTTCCGCAACCGCGCGCACGAAGTGTCGCGCGTCGAGGCCTTCAGCGACGTCATCTTCGGCTTCGCAATCTCGCTGCTCGTGGTCTCGCTCGAAGCGCCAAAAACGTACGCGCAGATGATGGAGATGCTGCGCGGCTTCCTGCCGTTTGCGATCTGCTTCTGGCTCTTCATCGACATCTGGTTCGAGCATCATCACTTCTTCAAGCGGTACGCGCTGCAGGACAAGCCGACGATGTTTCTGAACACGCTGCTGCTCTTCGTGATCCTGTTCTACGTCTATCCCCTGAAATACGTTTTCACCCTATTCACCAACGGTCTCCTCGGCGAGCGCACCGAACTGCCGGCGGGCGGCCAGACATTTCTCTTCACGATCTACGGCATCGGACTGACGTCGGTGTTCTGGATTCTGGCCGCAATGTATCGCCAGGCGTGGAAGAAGCGCGATGAGCTCCAACTGAACGCAGTGGAAGTTGTCGATACGCTCGAAAGCGTCTACGACAATTTCTTCATGGGCGTGTTCGGAATCATCTCGATCGCGCTGGCGCACTCGCGATGGGTCGGACTGGCCGGCCTGGTCTACTTCTTGATCGCCATCCCGAAAACCGCGGTGCCATGGATCATGGGCACGAAGCGGCGGAAGGCCGAGGAAGCGATGCTCGCGGCGTGAGAAGCTTCTTACTTCCACAAGCGCCACGTCCAAGCTCCCCAGACTACCCCCCACAAAATCGCGATCGACGCGACGCCGATGGTGGCGGCCGTCGGGCCGAAGCGGTCGGACGCGATGCCGGCGCCGAGGCTGGAGATGGCCATCGTCAGCGTGACGAAGCCGTAGTCGGCGCCGAAGACGCGGCCGCGAATCCAGTCCGGCGTTTCGCGTTGCAATCCGTAGGTCGAGGTCTGCCATTGCGCGCCGCCGCCGAGGTGCGCGAAGAAGACGGCGATGCCGCCCATGAGCAGCGAATGCGAGAGGCCGAGGCACATGTAGCCGACGCCGAAGACGAGGACTGCCGGGCCGATGAGCCGATACTGCAAATCGTCGCGGCGTGATCCGACGGCGCGAAGAAGAAATGGCCCGAGCAGCGCGCCGAGGCCGCGCGCGGCGAAGAGCAGACCGATTCCGAATGCGCCGGCGCGAAAGATTTCTTTGCCGAAAACGCTGAGCATCGCTACGACTCCCGCGCCGAGGCCGTAGCCGCCTTTCGATGTCAGCAGCGCCAGCACGCGCAGATGCGATTTCGTGTAGCGCAACGTTTCGCGCACTGACTCCATCAGCGGCGGATGCTCCTGATGCCGCTCTTCCGCAAACTGTGCGCGCATGCGCCAGAGAATTGCCGCCGAGGCGAAGAAGCTGAGCGCATCGACGACGAAGGAGACGTCGCGGCCGAAGCGCATCGTCACGGCGCCGCCGATGGCCGCACCGACCGCGAGCATCGTCCCCCACGTCGATCCCATCAACACGTTCGCGACATGCAGCTCATCGGCGGCGACGATGTTCGGCAACGCGGCCTGCGACGCCGGCTCGAAGTACGCCGAGCCGATGGAAATTGCGATCACGCCCGCATACGCGAAGGGCAGCAACGCCGGCGTCCGTGCGAAGAGCGGAAGCAGGCACGCGCCGGCGCGAAGAAGGTCGACGACGATCATAAGCTTGCGCCGGTCGAGCCGGTCGACAGCGCGTCCGGCAATCGGCGTGACCAGGAAAATCGGCAGCGTCTGGCAGAGCAACATCAGCGACGCGAGCGTGGCCGAGCCGGTGAGTTGCAGGACGAGATCGAGCAGCGCGACGGTGAGGAACCAGTCGCCGCCGAGCGAGATCAGCGACCCGAAGTAGAGCAGCCGGAATTCGCGATTGGTCCGCAGCAGGCGCCACATGCGGCGCGCATGCTACCCCTCCTCTGCGATGGGATGGATCGCCGGAGCAACGCGGTCGTAGGTCAGGAACGAATAGGGATAGTCGTTCTTCGCGTCCGCTTCGAAATCCTCGCGATCGGCGAGCCGCCATTCATTGACGTCATCGAACTCCGGAAAGTACGTATCGCCCCGAACTTCGGCATGCACCTGCGTGACGTACATCCGCGTGGCGCGATGCATGGTCTGGCGAAAAATCTCCGCGCCGCCGAGGATGAACACTTCGTCCTCAGTCGCCGGAATCGCGGCCAACGCTTCATCGATCGTCGCCACCGGCACGACGTTCTCCTGCGGCTCGATCGGCGAGCGGCTGATGATGATGTTCGTGCGGCCCGGCAGCGGCTTGCGTCCGATCTCGTCGAAGGTCTTCCGCCCCATGACGATGTGATGCCCCATCGACAGCGCCTTCAACCGCTTCAGATCGCCGGAGAGGTGCCACGGCAATTTGCCATCGCGCCCGATGACGCCGTTCGTCGCGACGGCGACGAGAAAGGAGATGCGCATGCGGCCGGGATGATATGCCGAGGAACGGCACAGACGGACTGACGTGAGAGGGTGACGTTTATTGACACCTCTGGCGCGTACATGCCCAGTGCCGCACGTGCGCACACACCTTGGTGCAACGTACCACCGCCCGGTGTACACGTGCGCACACACCGTGGTGCAACGTACCACGGTCGGTGTACACGTGCACACACACCGTGGTGCAACGTGCCACGACCGGTGTACACGTGCACACACAGCGTGGTGCAACGTGCCACGGCCGGTGTACACGTGCACACACACCGTGGTGCAAGATCGCACGGTGGGTGCACACGTGCGCGCACAAGTGGCTTGGCAGCGTCGCACGATGAACGCGCACCGTTGCACCCGGCGTACACCGTCACAGGCGAGTCCGAGCCGGTAACAGTGGCAGCGTCAGTAGTTTACACGTTCAGCGTCAACGCGGGCGCAGCGAACCACGCCGTCATCCTGAGCCGCCGGAGCTGCGTAGGCGAAGCCGAAGCAGCGGAGGACGGTCGAAGCCCCCCATCGTGCTTGCCGCGTTCAAGCGGTAAATCACGATGCAAGCACGCGGGGGGTCCTTCGACCGTCCTGCGGCGTTCCGCGCTTCGCGCTCCAACGCCGGAGCGCCGAAGGGGCGGCTCACAGGATGACTACACCGCGATGGGCGCCTTGATGCTCGGGTGCGGGTCGTAGTGCTCGAGCGTGAAATCGGAGAACTGGAAGTCGAAGATCGACGTCACGGATGGGTTCAACATCATCGCCGGCAGCGGACGCGGTTCACGCGTCAGCTGTTCGTGGGCCTGATCGAGGTGATTGCTGTAGAGGTGTACGTCGCCGAACGTGTGGACGAAATCGCCGGGCGCAAGATTGCAGACCTGGGCCACCATCATCGTCAGGAGTGCGTACGAGGCAATGTTGAAGGGGACGCCGAGGAAGACGTCGGCGCTGCGCTGGTAGAGCTGGCAGGAGAGCTTGCCGTTCGCGACGTAGAACTGGAAGAGCGCGTGACACGGTGCGAGGGCCATGCGGTCGAGGTCGGCCACGTTCCAGGCGCTGACGATGTGGCGGCGCGAGTCGGGATTGCGTTTGATCTGCTCGATGACTTGCAAGATTTGATCAATATGTTGACCATTCGGCGCGGGCCAGGAGCGCCATTGGTATCCGTAGACCGGACCGAGCTCGCCGTTCGCATCCGCCCATTCGTCCCAGATCGTGACTTTGTTCTCGTTGAGGTAACGGACGTTCGTGTCGCCGCGCAGGAACCACAGCAGCTCGACGATGATCGATCGCAGATGCACTTTCTTCGTCGTCACGAGCGGAAAGCCGGCGCCGAGGTCGAAGCGGAGCTGGCGTCCGAAAATGCTGAGAGTGCCTGTGCCAGTGCGGTCGGATTTCGGCGTGCCGTGATCGAGGATGTCGCGGACGAGCTCGAGGTATTGCTGCATGCGCTATTCTAACCGGCACGACCGGTAGCGTTGCCGCCCAAGCCCTATAATCGCGCGCCTCGCATGCTCCACGTCCTCGACCACACTCTCCACATCGGCAACGTCTCCGCACCCGACCTCATCGAACGCTACGGATCGCCGCTCTACGTCTACGACGCCGAGGTGATCCGGCGTCAGATCGAGCGCGTGCGCCGCGCGTTTTCGGCACTCCCCTTCCGTCCGTTTTACGCGATGAAGGCGAACGGCGCGCTGGCCATTCTCGACCTCGTGCGCGGGGCGGGATTCGGATGCGATGCCGTGTCTCCCGGCGAGATTTTCGTCGCACGGCAGGCTGGGTTCACGCCCGACAACATCTGGTTCACCTGCTCGAATGTTTCCGACGACGACCTGCGCGCGATCGGCGACGAGAGGATCGTGATCAACCTCAATTCGATGTCGGAGATCGATCGCATCCTCGCGCTCGACCTGCAGAATCCGATCGCGCTGCGCGTGAACACCGACATCGGCGCCGGACATCATGTCGATGTCGTCACGGCCGGGGGCGGCGTGAAGTTCGGGATCGATCTGGCCGAGGTTGATGCAGCGCGGATGGTGGTCGAGGACAGCGGACGGAAGGTCGTCGGGCTGCACGCGCACATCGGCTCCGGCATCGACACGATCGCGCCGTTGATCGAGTCGGCGCGGCGGCTGCTCGATCTCTCCACGGACTTTCCTAACCTGCGCTGGATCAATTTCGGCGGCGGAATTTCAGTGCCGTACGAGCCGGGCGCGGCGGAGTTCCCGATCGGCGACTACGGCGCGGAGCTGACGCGCATCGCTGACCGGCTCCTTCGCGCGCGCGACCTCGACGCGATACTCGAACCGGGACGCTATCTCGTCGCGGAGTCAGGCACGCTGCTGTCGCGCGTGACGTCGCGGCGCATCAGTCACGGACAGTGGTGGATCGGCGTCGATACCGGATTCAATCACCTCGTGCGGCCATCGAAATACGGCGCGTATCACCACATCGTCAACGCGACGAACGGATCGCCGGCATCGCTGCGCGAGACGTTCGACATTGAACAAATGCACGATGATGTCGTCGTCGCCGGAAACCTGTGCGAATCCGGCGACGTCTTCACACGCGACCCATCCGGCCACGCCATCACGCGCAAGATCGATCGCACGAACGTCGGCGATCTGCTGGCCTTCTGCGATGCCGGCGCGTACGGCTTCTCGATGGCGTCGCTCTACAACGCGCGGCTGCTGCCGGCCGAGATGCTCATCGACGGCGACAACGGACGGCTGATCCGCGACCGGCAGACGTTCGACGATCTCGTGAAAGGAATGAAATGAAAGGCAGAAAGCTGAAGGCAGAAGGCAGAAAGTTTTCGACGACGTCGATTGGTCAGCTTTCTTTCTGCCTTCTGCTTTCTGCCTTCTGCCTTCTCACAGCCGGCTGCGCCACAACTCCGAAACCAACCATGCTCGATCTGAAAATCATCAACGGACGCATCATCGACGGCACGGGCGCGCCGTGGTATCGCGGCGACCTCGGAGTCCGCGGCGACACCATCGTCTCCATCGGCGATCTGTCGAATGTAACGGCGGCGAACACGATCGACGCGCACGACAACATCGTCTCACCAGGCTTCATCGACCTCCTCGGCCAGTCGCAGTACTCCGTGTTTCAGGATCCGCATCTCGAGGCGAAAGTTCGCCAGGGCATCACCACCGAGGTCACCGGCGAAGGAAGTTCGCCGGGTCCGTTGAGTCAGAAGCAGATCGATGCCGCGAATCCCACCAACCGCCCGAAGTGGCACACCCTCGGCGAATGGTTTTCGCTCCTCGAGAAGAACCGCAGCGCCATCAACTTCGCGCTCTTCGTCGGCGCCGACAATCCGCGCGAGATGGTCATCGGCGATGTCAATCGCCCACCCACCGCCGACGAGATGCGCGAGATGGAAGCGATCGTCGATCAGGCCATGCGCGAAGGGGCCATCGGTCTCTCCACGTCGCTGATCTACCTTCCGGCGATGTATTCGACGACCGACGAGATCGTGAACCTCGCGCGCGTCGCGGCGAAACGCGGCGGCGTCTACTTCAGCCACATTCGCGACGAAGGCGACCACATCGACAGCGCGCTCGACGAGGCATTTCGGATCAGTCGCGAGGCGAAAATCCCGGTCAATATCTGGCACCTGAAAGTCGGCGGCGCCGCGAACTGGGGCCGCATGCCGCACGTGATCGAGCGCATCAACGCCGCGCGCGCCGAGGGGCTCGATGTCGCGGCGAATGTGTATCCGTACGCGGCGTCATCGACGTCGCTCTCGACGCTCGCTCCCGACTGGTCGCTCGAAGGCGGCTACGCGGACTTCAAGAAACGCCTCGCCGATCCCGCCGACCGCGCACGCATCGCAGACGCGTTGCAGAAGCAATTCACGAAGCGCGGACCGAAAGGCATCTACATCACGCGCATCGGCAATCCCTCGTTCGCGCAGTACGAGAAGCATTTCGTCGAAGAGATCGCAACGATGATGAACGTCGCACCCGACGAAGCGATGATGCAGCTCTTCGCGAACACGACCAGCTCGCCGAGCGTGATCTTTTTCTCGATGAACGAGACCGACGTCCAGACGGCGCTTCGGCAATCGTTCGTCTCCATCGGCTCCGACTCCGGCTCGCCCACTCCCGCATCTCGCGCCGCTGGCCAGGCCGTTCACCCCCGCGCCTACGGCACCTTCCCGCGCGTCCTCGGACACTACGTCCGCGACGAGCATCTCTTCACGCTCGAGGAAGCCGTGCGCAAGGCGACCTCGCAAGCCGCCGACCGCACGAACCTCACCGACCGCGGCGTACTCCGTCCCGGCATGAAGGCGGACGTCGTCGTCTTCGATCCCGCAAAGGTCCGCGACGTCTCGACCTACGAAGACCCCCATCACTTCAGCGAAGGCATCGTCGACGTGATCGTCAACGGTGGCGTTGTCCTTCGCGATGGGACGATGACGAATGCGTTGCCGGGACGGGTTTTAAGAGGAAGAGGTTTTGTGAGGTAGGGTGTGGGGAGTGGGGTGTAGGGAGTGGGAGAACAGCCACACCGGAGCTCGTTCTCCCACTCCCCACACCCTACTTCCCACTCCCAAGGAAAATCATGCAAGACAATTCGACTGAGAAACTGGTCCGGGCCGTCGGGTTCTGGGGCCTGGTGGCGATGTGCATCAACGCCGTCGTCGGAAGCGGCGTGTTTCTGCTGCCCACCGAGTCGTACAAACTGCTTGGCCCCTTCTCGCTTTGGGCGCCGCTGATTTTCGCGCTGCCGGTGTTCATCCTCGTGCTTTGCTTCGCCGAGGCCGCGAGCCATTTCAGTGAGCCGGGCGGCGCGTATTTGTATGCGAAGACCGCGTTCGGCGACTTCATCGGATTCGAGACGGGATGGATGAACTGGCTGGCGCGCGTGACGTCGCTGGCGGCGCTGTCGAACGGATTCGTGGTCTCGCTGGCGCGCATCTTTCCGTCGTTGGGAACGGCGTCGGCGCGCATCGCCGTCATCCTGATTTCGATCGGCATCCTCACCGCGATCCACTACCTCGGCGTGAAGTACGGCGCCGCCTCGATCTACGTCTTCACCCTCGGCAAGCTGATTCCGCTGGTCGGCTTCATCGTCGTCGCGCTGATCGCGTGGCGGCACAATCCGATTCCGGCGTCAATGCACCTTCCCGCTCCCGGTACCGACTGGAGCGGCGCGGCGTTGTTCATGCTGTTCGCGTACGCCGGCTTCGAGAACATGGGCGTACCCGCGGGCGAGTTCCGCAATCCGCGCAAGGAGTTGCCGCGCGCGCTGCTCGTCGGGACGCTGGCCATCGCCGCGATCTACGTCCTCGCGCAACTCGGCGCGATGTCGGCGCTTCCCGATCTCTCGAAGACCGCCACGCCGATCGCCGACGCGGCGGCCGCCCTCGTCGGACCGCTCGGCGCCATCATCGTGACGCTCGGCGCGCTGCTGTCGATGGCGGGGACGAACTCCGGAACCGTCCTTGAAGGATCGCGCATGCTGTACGCGATCTCGCTCGGACGCCCACGACTGCGCGCCATCAGCTACGTCCATCCGCGCTTTCGCACGCCGACGACGGCGATCCTGATTCACGTCGTTTTCGCCGCCGTCCTCGCCTGCGCCGGATCGTTCGCAAAATTAGCGATGCTCTCGGCTGTGGCCCGGCTGACCACGTACCTCTTCACTTGCGCGGCCGTACCGTTTCTGCGCAAGTTGAGTGAGGGCTTCCGCACGCCCGGCCTCGTGATACCGATCCTCGGCACCGTGATTTCGCTCGTGCTGTTCTTCACGATGAATCGCTTCAACTTCCTCGCCGCGGCCATCGCCATCCTCGTAGGAGCGCTGATCTACGCCGCGTCCCGAACGGGCGCACATGTTGCTCCGTCGTAGGCATGGACAACGACAACTCCCTCACCCTTAGCGACACTGCCAACGGCCTCGTCATCCGCGCCGGCCTGCTCACCCTCGGCGGTTTCTTCATCGGCGGCTGGATCACCGCGCTGGCGATGAAAGTGGCCGGCAAAGCGATCCACCTCCTCGTCCTCCTCGGCGCCGGATTGATCATCACCGGACTCGGGACGTACGAGGTCAAGAAGGTGCAACGCCGCTGGCACCGCGACGACGCCAGCAACGTCGCGTAGACGTCAGCGAAACATCCAGATGCACACCGCCGCGGCGACGATTGCGGCGACGGTGTCGCCGACCAGTGCGGCGGGGATGGCATGCCGCGTTTTCTTGACCCCGATCGCGCCAAAGTAGACCGCGAGCACGTAGAAGAGCGTTTCGCTGCTGCCGTAGAGCGTGGCGGCCATGCGGGAGAGCATCGAGTCGGGGCCGTAGCGTTTGATGACGTCCGTCGTCAGTGCGAGCGAGCCGCTGCCGCTGAGCGTGCGCAGGATCGCCAGGGGGAAAAGCTCCGGCGGGAAAATCGTGCGGCTGAGCATTGGGCGGAGCGCGTTCGTGAGCAGGTCCATTGCGCCCGAGGCGCGGAACATGCCGATGGCTACGAGGATGCCGACCAGGAACGGGATGATCTTCACGGCAACCTGAAAGCCTTCCTTCGCTCCTTCGATGAAGACGTCGTAGACCTTCACGCCGCGAATCAGTCCGATCAGCGGGATGCCGACGAGGATTACCGGAATGGCCCAGAGCGAGATGCCTTGCAGGATTTCGCGGATCACGCGCTGACCTCGGGGAGTGGGGGGTGGGGAGTGGGGGGTGGGAGTTTTGTGGGGAAGAATCGTTGCAGCAGCTTCGCGGTGGTCACTGCCGCGATGGCGCCGCAGAGAGTTGCGATCAACGTCGTCGGAATGATCGATGTCGGCGCCAGTGAGCCCGAGGCGGCGAGCACGCCGATGATCGTCGTCGGGATGAACTGCACACCGGCGGTGTTGAGGACCATGAACGTCACCATCGGATTCGAGGCGGTCTCTTTGTCCGGATTCAGCGTCTGCAGCTCTTCCATCGCCTTGATGCCGAGGGGCGTGGCGGCGTTGTTGAGGCCGAGCATGTTGGCGGAGAGGCTCATCACCATCGCTCCGATCGCAGGATGCTCCGGCGGCACCTCGGGGAAAACGATCCGGCTGATCGGACGCAGGATTTTGCTCAGCATCGCGATCAATCCGGCTTGTTCGGCCACTCGCATGATGCCGAGCCAGAGCGTCATGATTCCGACGAGGCCGAGCGAGATTTCGACCGCGGTCTTCGCGGAATCGACGGAGGCTTTCGTCAGCGCGGCGGCGTTGCCGGTGAAGATGGCCACGATGAGCGCGATCGCCATCAGGCCGAACCAGATGTAGTTGAGCATGCCGCGATTGTAGCTGGCGCGGCCGTAGCGCCTTGTGACTACCGATGGACCGCGCGGTGGCGCGACGGTTCTCCATAAATTCGCGTGAAGACGCGGCCGACGTTGCCGCCGCCCGTGTCGATGCGGTCGTAGGCGATCGCGATGCCGTTCGGGAGCGTGGCGGCGGAGATGGTGCCATTCACAGGCTGGTTGCTGGCCAGCAGCGATGCGTTGCCGGTGCCGGAGAGCGTCTGCGGATCGAGCGCGACGGCGGAGGAGCTGACCGCATCGCCGGTCTGCGACGTGAAGAGCAGGAAGAGATCGTTGCCATGCGCGACCAGGAACGGCGAGCGGACCTGCGATGGCCGCGGAAAGACGTTGCGAATTGCGTCGGTGACGCCAGACGAGCTGACATGGCGGCCTCTGATCGCGTCGGCGCCAGCCCACGCCAGCGCATAGCTGTTTCCGATCCACGCCGCCGATGGGTTGTGCGAAGGCGCGTTCTGTTGCTCCTCGATGACGATCACGTTCGGGTCGAGTGCGCGTCCGTTCGGATCGAGGCGCAGCGCGAGCAGCCGGGTGGGGAACGAGGCGTCGCAAACGACGGTGCAGAGGTTATCGTTCCATGCGAGCAGAAAGTCGTGGCCATCGCTCGACATCGACAACTCGTCAGCGGCATTCGTCCCGGGAATGATCGTCTCGGCGCCGAGGAACGGCGCCGCGGTATCGGCGGCGATGCCGCGGGCGCGCAGGCAGCGGAAACTACATTCGATCGTGTACGTGGCCAACACGCTGTCGCCGTTCGATGCGAGCATGACTTCAAACGCGCTCGTCAGCGGAACCGGTACGGGATCGAGCCACTGGCCCGTCGCCGCCGACATACGCCGTACGAGGTAGCTGGCGGTCCCCGAAACATTCTGCGAGGTCGTCCAGGCGATCACATACGTGCCGCGCGCCGTAGCAATGCGGCCGGTAATGGCGTGTCCGTCCGCGTTCGACGCGATCTGGATGATGTCCGAGGCCGATGAACCGACGAAGCGGTGGAGGTACAGATGCGCGGAGCCGTCAGGACCGAATTCGTTCCAGAGCACCGCATATCCGCTCCCCGCGATCGCGACTTGCGGCGTGGTCTGCTGCGTGGCAGACGAGGCAAGCTCGAAATGGCCCGGGCTGCCGAGGCGCGTCGTTACCGCATCGATGTTCGTGGAGACACCGATGCGGAAGGCATCCGTCACGACGAACGTGTGGTCCGCAATTTTGCCGATGGTCACTCCGTAGCCGTTGCCGAGCCAGTCGAGGATCGGCTCCCGCTCCAACTGGCCGTTGCCGATTGCGGGCTCCGTCACGAGCCACGTGTGTGCGTCGCCGGTTGGCTCGGATGTCGTCCAGGTGACTTGATACTGATCGTCGTCTCGCAGAACGGCCAGTTTCTCCGCTGGAACGAGCGAGACGCGCAGTCCCGACTCGAAAGGCAGCAGCGTTCGCTGTGAGGTCACAACGCCGTTGACGTTTAGGTGCGCAATCAGGAGCTCGCGTTCGGATGAGCCGCGGCCGGCGAGCAGGTAGCCATCGCTGCCGCCGGCGAGGGCGAGCGTCGGGCCGATGACGTTGAGATCGAGGCCCGCGTCGGCTGTGCCGAGGAAGTTGCCGTCGCGGTCGATGCGATCGGCGAAGAGTTCGCGGCTCGTACCTAGATTTGGGTGGAGGATCAGGAACTGGTCCTCCCCTGCACCAGCGACGGCGAACGACTGCGATGAGGGCATGGCCAGTTGGACGGACGCCACGATGTTGGCGTCGCTATCGACGATCGTGGCCGTGTTGAGGGCGATGAAAAGGATGCGCGCATCCAGACCCGATCCCATCGTTGCCGCGACCGACGAGAAGGGCAGCGTCAGGGTCCTGCGTCCGGTGATGTCACCGTCGATGAGATAACTGAAGGTCTTTTCGCTGCCGCGCTCGGAGACGACCATGAACTGCCGGCCGTTCCAGATCACGGTGCCGCTGGTTGCGTCGGGAGCGATGAGAATGCCGAGTGGATCCATCGAGACGCCGTTCGCGTCGATGCGTGAGCCGAAAAGATCCGTGGTTCCCCGGCGCTGATCGATCCAGACCACGAAGCCGATGTTGCCGTCCGAGGCCATCGCCAGAGTCTGCTGATTTCCGGCAGCGGGGCCGAAGGCGCGTCCTGAGACGGCCTGTTCCGGCACGGCGGCGGGAGGGAAGTTCGCGGCAGCAGCGATTTGTGCAACGAACGCTAGAACGAGGAAAAGGGGGCGCATGGGCTCCTGTGATTATCGTCGATTACGAAGCGGGCTACGGTTCGTCGTGTTAGAACTCACTGCGATGAATCGGAAATCCATCGTCGCTCTTGGGTTGCTAGCGGCCGCGTCTATGACGTGCCGCAAGGAGAGTGCCGCGCGCGTTGTGCCGCCGCCGTCGATTCTCTTCGTTACGCTCGATACCACGCGCGCTGACGCTGCCGGCCCGGACGCGATCGGTGTGACGACGCCGTCGTTCAATGCATTGGCGGCGCGCGGACGGCGTTTCCGCTGGGCCTACGCGGCGGTGCCGCAGACGCTGCCGTCGCATACGTCGATGCTCACAGGCCTCTACCCTGCCGGACACGGCGTTCACGAAAACGCGCGGCACGTTGGCGAAACGCAGGTTCTTGTCAGCGAGCGCTTGCATGCGGCGGGGTATCGCACAGCGGCATTCGTATCTTCATTCGCGCTGGCAAAGCGGTTTGGGTTGGCGCGCGGCTTCGACCTTTACGACGACGAGTTTCCCGGCGGGCGTCCCGAACGGACGGCGGTGGAGACGACCGATCGCGTGATCGCGTTTCTTCGGGAGTGGGGAGTCGGGAGTGGGGAGTCGGAGACCGGCCGCTCAGCCGACACCCGACACCCGACACCCGACACCCAAGGCAAGCAGCCACTGTTTCTCTGGGTCCATTACTACGATCCGCACTATCCCTACACGCCGCCGGAACCGTTTCGCAGCCGCTATCCGAAGCAGCCGTACTACGGCGAGGTCGGTTTTATGGATAGTCAACTCGGCCGTCTCGCCGCGGCGTTTCAGCAGCAGGTGAAAGGGCCGGTCGCGATCGTCGTCGCCGGCGATCACGGCGAAGGACTCGGCGAGCACGGCGAGCAGCAGCACGGCGATCTTCTCTATCAGGCCACGATGCATGTTCCGCTCGTGTTGATTGGTCCGCGCGTTCCCGCCGGCGTCAGCAACACCGCTGTAAGCACCCGGCGGATCTTCCACACGATCCTCGATTGGGCCGGCATCGACGCGACGAACAGTTTGCTCAAGGGCGATGCGGAGGTCGTCGTCGGCGAAGCGATGAAACCGTTTCTCGATTTCGGCTGGCAGCCGCAGGTGATGGCGGTCGATGGCAATCGCAAAGCGATCCTGGCCGGCAGACTGGAGGTCTACGACGTCGCCGTCGATCCCGGTGAGACGCACGACCTTGCCGCGGGCGCGAGTCTCTCGCGCAATGCACGCGCGGCGTTGCAGGAGTATCCGATCCCGTCGATGGATGCGCAGCAGAGCGCGTCGAATCTTTCCGCCGAGGAGCAGCGCAAGCTGGCGGCCCTCGGCTACGTCAGCTCCGTCGCGAAACCGATCGTCCGCGCCGACGCGCCGCGGCCCGTCGACATGGCGCCGATGTTCCCGATCCTCGATGAGGCTGCGCAGCGTTTCGTCCGCGAGCAGTACGCGCAGGCCATTCCGCTCCTCGATCAGATCCTCGCTAAAGATCCGCACAACCTCGACGCCGCGCTGCGTCTCGCCACCGCCCACTCCTCCCTCGGCCACGAGCAGGCAGCGCTCGCCGCGTATCGGCGGGCTGAGGTCATCGCCCCGAATTCGGCGGACGTGCGCACGTACCTGGCGCTGCACTACGCGCGAACCGCGGAATGGCCGAAGGCCGTGCCGATGCTGGAGCGAATCGTGGCGGAAACGCCGGACAAAGTTCCCGCGCTCGAAGCGCTGGCGCTGCTGCGCGAACGGCAGAGACAGATCGACGAAGCGGTCCGTCTGCGCCAGAAGATCTACGCGCTCCGCTCGCCTACCGCCGCCGAATTGACGCATACCGGCATCATGCAGATGGAGCTCGGAGAGGCCGCTGCCGCCGTGGAGTCGTTCGAGAAATCGCGTGCGCTGGAAGGATCGGCGTTCCGGCACGACACGGAGCTCGGTGTGCTCTACCTCGCGTTGCGGCGTTTCGACGAGGCGCGAACGGCGCTCGATCGCGTCCCCGCGACGGACCCCGAATATGCGATGGCGCTCTTCAAACGCGCCCAGGTCAGCGTGCTCCTGCACGAACCCGACGCGCCGGCGCGCATCGCCGCCGCGCACGCGCACTCCGACGCGTTGACGCGCCCGCTCATCACAAGGGAACGCCTTTTTCAGCAGCAATAAGAAGCGCCTACGTTTCTCATGCCGGCTTCTTGACGCAGTGATGGCCGGTATGGCATGCGCGCTACAAAACGACCGTGTATGCGAGCGTCGTGAGATCGGGCATGCGGTCGAGATAGACGTGGCCGTCGGTGTGATCGGTTTCGTGCTGGAAGATACGCGCGGTGAAGTCAGTCACTTCCAGCTCCGCCGGATTGCCTTCGTGATCGAGCCCGCATAGCCGGAGGCGTTTGTAACGCGCTACTTCCCCGCCGAGGAATGGGACGCTGAGGCAGCCTTCCCAGTCGGTGATCGTCTCGGTGCCGATCGGCTCGTAAACGGCGTTGAAGAAGACGCCCGCATTCAGTTTGGCGATGCCGCGGCGTTTGGCGACTTTCTCCTGCACCTCGAAGACAAAAACCCGCAGTGGCAGGTGGACTTGGGGGCCGGCCAGTCCGACGCCTTCGTATTCGTGCATCGTCTCGATCATGTCGTCGACGAGCGCGCGGAACTTGCCCGCTTTGATGTCGGCCGGTTCGACGTCGGAAGCTTTCATGCGCAGGACGGGATGGCCGAGGCGGGCCACTTTCAGAATCGACATGCGCGCGATTTTATCCTGCCGCCTCGGCGAGCAACGGCTGCTTGCGCATTCGTAGCGCGATGAAGAACGCGATCGCCGTCAGCACCGCGCTTCCGTAGAACGCGCCGCGAGCCTGCGCGAGGTCATAGAGGAATCCGCACCAGATCGGACCGAGAAAGCGCGCCAGCGATCCGATCCCCGAGGCCAGGCCGAGCATGCTCCCGTGCTCGCTCGGAGGCGAGGCCTTCGTCACCAGCGACGTCAGCGACGGATATGAGAGTCCCTGGCCGACGGCGATGAAAAACGCGACGACGTAGAGCATCGGTACGCGCCAGACCAGCGGAACGAGCGCCAGTCCGATCGTGAACGACGCCGCGCCGACCGCGATCAGCGCTTTTTCGCCGAAGCGTTTGGCCAGGCGTCCGATCAGGCCGCCCTGAATCGTGGCGACGATCAATCCCATGAAGAGAAAGAACCAGGCAAGGTCGAGTTGCGCGAAGTAGAAGCGGTCGCGCGCGTGCAGCGTGATGCTGGTTTCCATCCCCGAAACGGCCAGCAGCGTGATGAAGAGCGTGGCGATGACGGCGAACAGCAATCCGTGCGTTGCCACCTCATGCCAGACACGTTTGTCGAACTGCGGCGGGATTCCGCTGCGCGGCTGCAGGTCGGGCGCTTTCGATTCGCCGAGAACAAGAAACGCAATCACCAGCGCGATGAGCGATAGCGATCCGGCCGCGACGCCTGGCAGCAGATTGCCGGCCATGCCGTGCTTCGTGCCGAGGTGCGAAAGGATTCCGCTGAGCGGCGGTCCGAGGATGAATCCCATCCCGAAGGCCGCTCCAATAATCCCCATCCCTCGGGCGCGATTTTCCGGCGTGGTCTTGTCGGCGATGTAGGCCTGCGCGGTGCCGATGTTCGCGCCGCCCGCACCGGCCACGATGCGCGACAGAAAAAGGATCGTGAGGCTGCGCGAGAAGGCGAAAAGAAAGTAGCCGGCGCAGCTCGCGGTGAGGCTGATCAGAATCACCGGACGCCGTCCGACGCGGTCGGACATCCGTCCCCACACCGGCGCGAAGAAGAACTGCATGATCGAGTAGATGCCGACCACCATCCCCACTGTCGTGCCGCTGGCGCCGTATTCGCGCGCGTAAAACGAGAGGAACGGGATGACCATCCCGAAGCCGATCAGATCGATGAAAACGGTGAGGAACAGGACCGCGAGGGACGTTTTCTTCATGACCGGCGGCGAAGTGTACCCTGTCGCCCCAATGTCTTCGACGCCACGCCGCCTCGTGCTTTTCGACATCGACGGAACGCTCGTCAGCGACGGCGGCGCCTCGCGCGAGGCGTTCGCCCAAGGGCTGGCCGAGGTCTACGGCTTTCGCGGCGACGTCCGCCACTACGACTTCTCCGGCCGCACCGATCCGCAGATCGCGAGCATGATTCTGCGCGACGCGGGATGGGATGCCGCGGACATCGAATCGCGCTTCCCTGTTCTCTGGAATCACTACCTGGCCGGCCTCGCGCGCAATGCGCCGGGACGCGTTCGCGCGCTCGCCGGCATCGGCGCGCTGCTCGACGCGGTCTCCGCCGACGATCGGCTGACGCTCGCGCTGCTCACCGGCAACATCGAGCCGGGCGCGCGGCTGAAACTCGGCGCGATCGCGCTCAATGACTACTTTCCATTCGGCGCGTTCGGCAGCGATTCGCCGCGCCGCGAGGAGCTGCCGCCGATTGCCGTCGAACGCGCGGCCGGGATCACCGGCATCGATTTTCGCGGCTCGGACGTCGTGATCATCGGCGATTCGATCTACGACGTCCGCTGCGGCGTTCCGCACGGCGCGACAACGATCGCCATCGCCTCGGGGAAGACTCCCGAGGAGAAACTGCGCGCCGAGAATCCGGATCACTTCTTCGAATCCGCCGAGGAGCTCGACGCGATTCTCAGCGCGATCATCGGGATGATCGCTTAGACTTTCGCGCCGATGCATCACTACGTCTTCCCACTGATCTTCATCACACTCGTCTACGTCGCGATGATCGTGATGAACGAGCGCTACCACCTCTTCTCCGTCGATCATTTTTCGTCGACGACGATGAAAATCATCGCGTATGTCTGGCTGGGCATCCTGCTTTTCGGCCTGGTCATCCTGATCACCGGTTCGTCGCTGCGAATCCCGACCGCGCAGGAGCTGCGGCGCGTTCCGTTCTATTCGCTCTTCGGCCTGCACGCCATCCTCTTCATCTTCCTCCTCGGTTGGTGGCTCCTGACGCAGCGCCCGCCGCTCGGCGAGTTCCTGAACATCCCGCGGCGCGGCAACGGCGAAGCGGTCCTGACCGGCTTCGCGGTAGGCGTGGGCGGCTGGATCGTGACCATCTCGATCGCGCTGATCATCGGCTTGCTCCTGGTGGCCTCGGGGCTGATGCCGAAGAATCCGCAACCATCGCCGATGATCGGCTGGATGGCCGCACTGCCGCTGTGGAAGAAGTGCGTGATCGTGCTGTCCGCGATGACGATCGAGGAGGCGTTCTTCCGCGGCTGGCTTCAGAAGCGGATTGGCGTCATCGCCTCAACGATCCTTTTCGCTCTCGCCCACTCGGGCCTCGGCCAGCCGTTCCTGCTGATCGGCGTGACGCTGATCTCGCTCGTGATCGGCTTCACGTTTTATCGAACGAAGAACCTGATCCCCGGCATCATCGCGCACGGCATCTTCGACGCGGTGCAGCTCTTTGTGATCATCCCGGTGGTCTTCAAGATGTCGGGAATGGGCGCGGGGTAACGTTCGCGACCGGGCATCGCGCGATCAGCACGCGCGGTTTCGCCGCCGCCGGTTTTTGACGTGCGCAAGTCTTTGTCGCAGGCGGCTTCGGCGTCGACTGCAGAACCGGACGACTGCTGCTCTGTGTGAGCACCGTCCGGCCCTGCAGATCGATCGCGGACTCGAGAACGAACGTTAAAACCGCCCGGTTTGCGGCGCGCCTTGCGTTTTCGGGAAGCTGACAGGCCGTCACCGGAATCCACATGAGCAGGAGCGCCACCGTTCGTCTCACACACGCTGAGACGATGAGGTAAGGCAAAGGTTAGCAGCCGTCACCGGGCGTGACGCGGTTGTAACGTTGCACGCCGCGCAACAGTACAATTTCGCCTCCTTCATGTCCGACCCCACCCCCACCCGCGAGCGCATCGTGCTCATCGATGACAGCGCGAATGACCTGCAGGTGACGAAGCGCTTTCTCGAACGGCGCGGTTTCGACGTTTCCGCGGCCACCTCGGGGGAGGAAGGGCTTGCACTTGCGCAAGCCATCACGCCTGCGGCGTTCATCGTCGATTACCGCATGCCGCTGATGGACGGGCTGGAAGTCACGCGGCGTATTAAAGCCGATCCGCTCCTGCAGACGATTCCCGTGCTGATGCTGACCGGCGCCGATGCCGCGCAGACTGTCGTGGAAGGACTCGAAGCCGGCGCCGATGATTTCGTGACGAAGGGATCCGACACGGAAATCCTCCTCGCTCGCCTGCGCGCGCTGCTGCGAATGAAGCGCTATCAGGATCAGTTGCGGAAGTTGAATCAGCAGATCACGCGCGACCTGCAGATCGCGCGGCGCGTGCAGGAGGCGCTGGTTCCGAACGGATTCTTCCGCGGGCCGCGCATCGAAATCCGGTCGGCGTACATCCCCAATGCAACGCTTTCGGGCGATTTCTACGACTACTTCCTGCAGGACGAACTAATGTACCTCTTCGTGGCGGACGTTTCCGGCCACGGGTTGCCGGCGTCAATCCTCGTGGCGCTGCTGAAGAGCTACATCCACACGGAATCGGATTCGCGAACGTCGCTGTCATCGTTCATGGCCAGCCTGAACGACTTCCTCTTCAGCGTTTCGCTGCCGACGCAATTCGCGACCGCGCAGCTCTTCCGCATCGACAGCGCCGGCAATCTGGTGTACTCGAATGCCGCGCATCCACCGTTCCTGCTGTTGCAGAAAGCGAACGGAAAAACTGTGGTCCACGAAGCCCCCAGCCATCTCCTCGGCGCGATGCCATCGATGCTGTTCGAAGAGCACCGGTTGCAGGTAGCTCCCGGCGACATGCTCTTCATGTACACTGACGGATTGACCGATCGCCGCAACGCCGCCGGCGATTTCTACTCGCTCGACCGCATCGTCGCGATGATGGACGACGCGCACGACGCCGACCTGACCACCGTCTACGATCGCATCTTCGAGGATGTCTCCACCTTCGCCGCCACCGACGAGTTCCGCGACGACATCGCGTTCATCGTGACGCGGTTTCATTGAAGCCTTCATCTGCGGAAATCTGCGTAATCTGGGGATGGAGGTTTTATCCGCAGATTACGCAGATGTAACGCAAATCACGCGATCTTCTGGAGCAGCTCGACGGCTTGCGCCTTCTTCTCGTACTTCACGTCCGTCGCGGCGATCTTTTCGAGGTAGGGTTTTGCGCTGCCGGTGTCGTTGCGTTTTAGGTGGGTGCGGGCGATCCAGAACCAGGTGTCGATGATGTATTCGTTTTCGCTGAGCTTCTGCGATTGCGCGGCTTTCTCGAATGACGCCGCGGCGTCGTCGTACTGCTGCTGGGCGTAGGCGATGCGGCCGAGGTGGGTCTGGGCGTCGAAGAAGTCGTAGGAGTTCTGTTCGACGTTTTCGAGGACTTGTTGGTAGTACGGAGCGGCACTCTTGTAGTCGCGGGCGTCGAAATGGATCGCGCCGCAGAAGAGGAGCGCGTTGCGGAAAAAGTACGAATTGAAGAACGGCTGATTGGCGTCGAAGAGCTGGAGCGATTCTTTGAACAGATGCAGCGCGTCGTCGCGGTCGCCGATGGCGTATGAATTCAGCGCCTTCAGCGCGAGCGCCTGCGCGGTCACGTTGTTGTTCTGTGAGTAGCGGAGCGATTGCTCGTGCAGATCCTTCGCCTGCGCGTAGTCGTGCGCCTCGTGCGAGAGATGGCCGAGGATGACGTACGACTTGTATTTGATGTCGTTCGCTTCGTCGGACTCCTCCGACGCGCACGCTTCCGAAAATCCGTCGCGTGCGCCGGCGACGTCGCCGGCATACAGCGTGGCCACGGCGCGGTAGTACGTCGCTTCGAGTTTGGTCAGAACGCTGCTGCGCTGCGATCCGAGCTGCTCGATGAACTGCGTGACGAGCTGGGCCAGGATGCGGTTGTCCGAGGTCGTGTCGACGATGAAGTTGTGGAGGTAGACGAGGCGGTTTTCGAGGATGCGCATCAGCTCGAGCATCAGAGTGATGCGCTGGGTCTCGTCGCTACTCTGCTTGAACAGTCCGGCCAGCTTGCGCTGCAGCGAGCTGTAGTCGTCGCTGTACTGGCGCGCGCGGCCCTCGGAGATTTCGCCGGGCTCGTTCTGCAATTTCGTTTCGAGGGCGACGCGCTGGTCGACGAGAGCGGTGATCTGTTTGGCTAAGTCGTTCCGTTCCATCGTTTCACCGTTCGCGTAGTGCAATCGGCGATCCACCGATCTCGAGCAGGCGGAACTCCAGCTGATGGCGGTCTTCGTCGATCGATTTCACCTCGATCGTAACTTTGTCGCCGAGGCGCATCTCGCGGCCGGTCGACTCACCGCGAAGGCGGTGCTCGCGCTCGCGGAAAACCCAGAAGTCGCCGCCGATCGTCGCCACCGGCACCATCCCCTGCACGAAGATTTCTTCGAGCTCGATGAAAAGGCCGAACGACGCGACGCCGGTGACGGTTCCGGTGAATTTTTCGCCGACCTTGTCACGCATGAAGATGACTTTCTTCCACTCCAGCACTTCGCGTGAAGCCTCATCAGCGCGCCGCTCCCGATCGCTCGACTGCGCGGCGTAGAGCGGATGCGCGCGTTCGACCTCGGTGAGCCTCTCGCCGTACAGCGGACCGGTCGCGGTCAACTCGCCGAGGCGGCGGTGGACGATGAGGTCGGGATAGCGGCGGATCGGCGAGGTGAAGTGTCCGTAGTTCGCGATCGCCAGCGCGAAGTGCCCGATGTTCTCCTCGGAGTAAAACGCGCGCTTCATCGAACGCAGGACGATGTTGCTAAGGAAGCGCTCTTCGCGCGTTCCTTCGACCGACTTCATCACGCGCTGCAGTTCGCCGGGACGCATGTCTTCGAGGTCGCCGCGCAGAGTGAGCTTGAATTCTTTGAGGATCTCGCGAAGGTCCTGCAGCTTCTGCGGGTCGGGCTGCTGGTGAACGCGATAGATGCCGGGCTGATTGGCGAAGACGAGTTCCGAGGCCACGACTTCGTTCGCCGCGAGCATGAACTCTTCGATGATGCGGTGCGCGACGTTGCGCTCGGTCGGCTTGATCGCGTCGATCACGCCCGCCGAATCGAGGATGACCTCGGCCTCGGGCAAATCGAAGTCGATCGAGCCGCGCGCTTCGCGGCGTTTGCGGAGAATGTCGTACAGCTCATACATCCGCGTGAAGTCGGCGAGCAGGTAGCCATAGCGTTCGCGAAGTTCTGCCGCTTCCGGGACGACGACACCGTGCGGCGGCGGACCGCTCGGCTGCGCGACGCCTTCGTTGACGAGGAAGGCGTTCACGTTCGTGTAGGTCATGCGCTCTTTCGTGCGGATGACGGAGCGATAGACCTTGCGATCGACGAAGCGCCCTTTGCGATCGATCTCGATGTCGACCGAAAACGTGAGCCGCTCCACGCGCGGATTCAGCGAGCAGATGCCGTTCGAAAGCCGCTCCGGCAGCATCGGCACCGCACGTCCGGGGAAGTAGACCGAGGTACCGCGCTCGAATGCTTCTTCATCGAGCGCACTCCCCTCGGTCACGTAATGCGAGACGTCGGCGATGTGGACGCCAAGGAGGTAGTTGCCGTTCGGGAGTTGCTGCACTTCGACGGCGTCGTCGAAATCTTTTGCGGTCTCGCCGTCGATCGTGACGATGTTGTGCTCGCGCAGATCGACGCGCTTCGCGAGCTCGTCCGGCTTCACCTCGTCGGGAATGGCATCCGCAGCCGCGAGCACTTCGGAGGGGAAAAGATGCGGGATGTGGAACTTGCGGATGACCAGCTCGATGTCGACGCCGGGCTCGCCGATCATGCCGAGGACTTCGACGACGCGGCCGCGGGCGATGTGGCTGGTGCGGTCGGGATAACGATCGATCTCGACGTTCACCATCTCCTGATCGCGCGCGTCGAGCGTGCCGTCGTGGTCGATGACGACATCGTGATCGAGGCGCGTGTCGAACGGCGTGACGTACGGCTGATCGGGATCGGCGTGAAAGCGTCCCGCGACCGTGCGATGCGCGCGGCGCAGCACTTGCGACACTTCGCCGATGATCAGTTTGCGCTGGCGGATGGTGTGGTACTTCGGCGCGTGCTTGTCGACGCGGACGATGACGAGATCGCCGTTCATCGCGCCTTTCATCGAGCGGCGGTCGATGAAGACGTCGTGCTCTTCGCCTCCACCGCCGAAGACCGTGCCGTAGCCGTCGGGATGCACGCGAATCTGTCCCGCGTGATACGGCGTGAACTCGAGCAGCGAGTAACGCTTGCCGCGCACGGCCACGACGATGCCGTCCTGCTCCAGTTCAACGACGGCGCGTTCGACCTGCTCGCGCGTGGCGTCAACGCCTTCGAGACGCTCCCAGATCTCTTTGATCGGAAGCATCCGGCTGCCGCGGCGGCGGAGGAGATCAGTAATCGATTGACGGAGACCGGCGGAACCTGGAAGCGAGAGCGACTGTGGCAAAGGTTCCCTAGGTTAACGCGAGCGCGTGGTTTTGCCGTTCGACGGTTTCGGTGCGCGTGCGCTGTGCGCGGAGAGGCGGCGGCGCATCGGGCGAATGGAATCAGCGAATCCGTTGAGCATCGTCTGCGAGCGAAGCTTGTTGTGAAGCGTGTTGCGATGCACGCCCAGCGCCTTCGACGCCTGCGTCACATTGCCGCGGCTGGCCGACATGGCCGCCACGATGTACTTCCCCTCGAAGGCCTCTACGGCCTGCTCGAGAGTGATGCCACTACCAATTAATTCGCGAATGATCTGGTTCAAACGATCATCGATACTTAGCATTGAATTTGCCCCTGGCCATCTTTGGAAGAGCGGGATTCTACACCCCCACTTCCTGAAAGTTGCTACGCAATTCTGAGTGACACGCGAAGAAATTTTCCGCGCGCATCTCGCTTGACAAACCATCTCGAAAAGAGCAGGTACGCGAGCGCGATGATCGTCAGAATTGCACCTGCAAGAAGCGATGCGGGACGATAAATCCACTTCACGGAGTGATGTCCCGCGCCGATGGCGACCGTGCGAAACAACGCATACGGATTCGCAGTGGCGGGCGCTCCGTCGACTTCAACTCTCCATCCGCTGCTCATCTGTTGCGTGACGACGACGTCTCCCGCGGACGGCGCATTGACGTCGATGAAAACCGACGACGTCGTGAACGCCAGCGTCGATACGAGCGCGATTCGATGACTCGCATCCTGAAAATATGCGAGTGGCACCGCCTGGATGTTCCGATGGACGACCACGTCCGGCGTCCACGCAATGGCCGGGAATGAAACGAACGTCCGCGGCGCAAGGATGTAGCCAGCAGAGACAGAATTCAGATTCGGAAGATGGCCACGAAACGTGGCGGTCCTGATCAGGTCCGCATACCGCTGCGCCACGGCGGGTGAGGGCGTCCACGTGTCGAACCGCCGCTGGTACAGGTTGAGATAGCCGAGGATCCAGCTTTCGCGGTTGATGTCTTTCAGCATGTCGATCCGGGCGATCTTCGAATCGCGTCCGATCGATGCCGGATACGGAACGCGAGCAGGATTGAACGGCTCGGTTGCCAGCAGCGGCTGGATGCGCACGGCGAGATCGACGAATAGCAGCAGCGCCAGGAAAAGTTTCACCGGCTCGCTGCGGATGGCCCGGTTGCAACCGAACGCGGCCAGCGCGCAGATCCCGAGCACCGCGAACGGCACGACACGCGACGGATAGCGGAAGATCGTCAGCGGCAATGCTGACACCGTGTCGCCAACCGGACGAATGTGACTGCCTGCCGCGACCAACGCCGCCAGTACGATGAGAACCGACCACCCCACGGCCCGCCGGCGGGCGGCGAAGATGCCGATCATTGCAAAGACGATCGTCAGCAGGCCGACGTAGAGGATCGGAAGAAACTGCTGACCCATGGTCGGATCGAAGACCGCGTCCGGCTTCGGCGGAATGACCAGCCATTGCCAGTCGCGCAGCGGCAACGATCCGGTCAGGATGTGCTGTTTGGTCATGCCGCCGTGCGCGCGGTCGCTATTCGCAATCCAGCTTAGAAACGGGAAAAGCTGTACAGCCGAAAGCGCGAATGCCATCGCCGCGGCCTCGATCCGATCGCTCCAGCCGCGACGCCGGACCGCGAGAAAAATCAGCGCACCGATCGACGCAAAGAAAGGCTCCGCCGCCAGAAACGAAAGCGCCATCACCGCGCCGCAGGTCTTCGCCGAAACATCGCTGAGCGCGCACCAGACGATGAGCGGCACCCACGCGAACGTCGTCAGATTGTTCGAGACGTCGAGCAGCGACATGACCGGTCCGCAAAACGTCAGCGCCACTGCCGCCATCAGCGCGCCGCCGCCCGGCCGCGTGAGGCGCGCAAACAGCAGATACGCGCCGCACCCCAATAGAATCACGTGCAGCAGGAGATAGATCGTGTACGCACGCGCGAACGGAACCACGACGAACAGCCAGGCCGGCGGATAGAAGACACCGGTCTGCGGATTGGCCAGCCACGGCTCGCCCGAGGCGTTGTACGCGTTCCACAGCGGCAGCCGTCCGTGCTGCAACTCCGTGGCGGTGAACCAATGCAGCGGCTGAAAGTAATCGCCGTGATCGCGAAGCGAGAAGACCTCGTTCCGAATCAATGCCGGCGCGAAGACGGCCAGAGCACAGATCGCGATCGCCGCGAACGCCCAGCGCTGCTTCATCGAGCGTCCGATCCGCAGAAACGCGTCACGACTGTCCGCATCAGCCGCACACCCTCGGCGAAGAACCGCGCGCGAATTCGCTCGTCGTTTGCGTGCACCGTGTCAGCATCGTAGTAGTTCACTTTGAATGGCGCGATACCGTATGCCACGATGCCGCGCGCGCGGAAGTAGCGGCTGTCCGACGTCCCCGAGCCCACCGCGGTGCCGACGACCGAACCTGCTTCCGCATTCCTGAACGATGACGAAAGCACGCGAAACAGCTCCGTGTCGATCGAGCTCTCCGGAACCGGCTGACCCGCGAGCAGCACTTGCAACTCCCCGCCCGCCGGCAGCGTCTTCTTCACCTCCGCCGTCATCGCATCTGTCGTCTCGTCGGGCAGAAGACGAATGTCGACATCCGCCGACGCATTCGCCGGAAGGACGTTGATCGCGCTGCCGCCGTCGACGCGTGTAATGGCGATCGTGTCGTGCAGCAGGCTGCGGTAGCCGGGCGAAAGGACGCGCTCGATCTTCGCGACGTCGAGCGGTTCGGCAATTCCGCGCAACACCTCACCGCGTTCGTCAGGCCGCGCCCTCCCCGCTTCGTGAAACGAGCGCGCTACGGCGGGCGTCAGGTGATACGGCGTCGGAATGCGGCTGATCGCATCGAGCGAGTGAACGAGTTTGCCGAGCGTGCCTCCGTCGTCGGGCGGCGACGCCGCGTGGCCCGCGCTCCCCTTCATTGTGATGCGCAGCCAGAGCGGCACCTTGGCCTGCACCTCGATGCCCCAGAACGAAACGTGATCGACGATTGTCTCGTTGTAGCCGCCCTCGTTCAGTACGAAACCGGCATTCGCGAAAAGCTCCGGATTCTGTTCGAGAATCGCGCGGCAACCATTCACGCCGCCGAGCTCCTCGTCGGCTACAGCGAGGTAGATGACATCGCGCCGCAGCGGCACGTGGCGACGTTTCAAATCGACGAACGCCATCAACTCCGCGATGCCGAGGGACTTGATGTCGAGCGCGCCGCGTCCCCAGATGTAGCCGCCGGAGCGGACGCCGGCGAACGGCGGTTTCGTCCATTCGGTGGCGACGACAGGAACGACGTCGATGTGATGCAGCAGCACCAGCGCCTTCTCGTTAGTCCCGGAAGCAAGCCGCGCGTACACCGACTGCCGTTTCGGATCGGAGCCGATCAGTTTCGCGTCGATGCCGTCTTTGATCAGAAGCTGCTGCAGAAAACGGGCACCGGACGTCTCGTTGCCGGGCGGATTAGACGTATCGATCCGCAGGTACGACACCAGCGCGTCCTCGGCTTCGCGTTCGACCGGATCGCCGGAACCAGCATCGGCGCGCCGGCAGTAGAGTGGCGCGAGAAGGCAGCAGGAAAGTGCCAGGATTCCCAGCGGGCGGAGCGTGTGCATGCCGTCGTTCTTGACGATCGTACGCGACTATTTGCCCAACAACATTCCGTCCGGGTACGAAAGAAAGGTTCCGTTACTGTAGACGATGTCGCAATCGAAATTCGTGAACGGACCCGTGGTCGGATCGGATGAAATGACCCCGTCTTTCCCGCCCGAAAGGATCGCGTACACGTTCGCCTTCGCGGCGCTGCCAAAAGCCTTGTTCGTGTACGTCTGGTACCCCTTCCCCCATCCATCGACCTTCGGCACCACCCGGATGTAGGTCGGCTCCAGCATCGTCTGAAGGTTATCCGTCGTGATCAGCTGGTCGGCGCCCTCGACGCCGTTCGCCTGTCCCGCGGCGTTGTAGCGGCTCGCTTCGCTGTTCCGCGCTTCCCAGGCAGTGGCCATGTTGCGCATGTCCACCATCGTCCGGCGCTGCTTCGCGCGCTGGATCGCCACGAGCAGATTCGGGATCGCGATCGACGCAATGATGCCGATGATGGCGACGACCACTAGCAGTTCGAGCAAGGTGAAGCCCTTCTGTCTTCGTTTCACGCCGACCTCTCTTTGGTTGGGGAAGATGGAGAGTATACGGCAAGCCCGATACCAGAGCGCTTGCACCACCTATCCTACTGACAGTGAGCAAGTTACATGATCGACGGGACTTCCGGGACGAGCGCGAAGGTCATTCTATTGACCGGCCACTGACAACAAATGTCACGCCGCTCATGAGAAGGCTTACGCGATCGAACGTTCTTCGAAAGACTGCTGGCGGAGCCTTTGGCAACCAACGCTCCGGCCGTGCCGGCGTTAGGCCGATGCGGTGATGGTTAGCTGCACCGCAGGCTCCTCGATCGGGGCGGATTTGTACAACTCGTAGCACGCGCGGCATCGCGCCTCGTACGACGAATCGCCCACTTCCACCTGCGCATTGCCGCCCGAAACGCGCTGCGAGTAATGCGCCGCGCCGCGGCATCGCACGCATACCGCGTGCATCTTCGACACATCCTCAGCCACCGCCAGCAGCGCGGGCATCGGCCCGAACGGACGGCGCATGTAATCCTGATCGAGTCCCGCCGCGATCACGCGGATGCCGGCGTCGGCCAACTGCATGCAGACGTCAACGATGCCGGCGTCGAAGAACTGGATCTCGTCGATGCCGACCACCTGCATCCCGATCTCGACGCGCGTCAGCAACTCCGCGCTCGTGGCCGCCGCGTGCGCCTTCAGCCTGCGATCGTCGCGCGACACGATGTCTTCCGTGCTGAAGCGGTCATCGATGAGCGGCTTGAACACCTGAACGCGCTGCCGCGCGATCACGGCCCGGCGCAGGCGCCTGATCAACTCCTCCGATTTTCCGGAGAACATGCCTCCGGCGATGATTTCGATCCAGCCGCCACGATAACTGTCCAAGGGATTTCCTCCGGGGATTGGTGTGACGCGCAGGATAGCAAATGGGGAGTGGGGTGTGGGTGTGGGGTGTGGGGTGTGGGGTGTGGGGTGTGGGAGATGGCCTCCGTTTCCAATCCTGCGAGAAAGTTTTTCACGCGGAGGCGCGGAGGCGCGGAGCTGGTCTCTTCTCCCACTCCCCACCCCCAACTCCCCGATCTGCTACCCTCAAAACCGTCCGGTGAAATCTGTCCTCCTCGTATTCCTGGGATTCGCAGTCGCCGCCGCGCTCAGCGCGCAAACGGAGCAGCTTCTCCGTATCGGCACCATCACCATCCATCCGCTGGATGTGTATTCGGACGCCGAGGCCGGCCACGGACCGCTCTACAAACTAGCCGACCGGTTGCACATCGAGACGCGTAAATCGGTCATCGAGAAGTTTCTCCTCTTCCGCGAAGGCGATCCGTACAGTCCGCCGCGGCTGGCCGAGACCGAACGCAATCTACGCGCGCTCGGCTTCCTCAAATCCGCCTCGGTCGTTCCCTCCGAGCCGCACGACGGCGTCGTCGACGTCACCGTGACCACGCAGGATTCCTGGTCGATCGCGCCGGAAACCCAAGCCGGCAGCAGAGGCGGAAAGAGCACCGTCGGCGCGACCCTCGCTGAGACAAATCTTCTCGGACTCGGCAAAGATCTCGAGCTCGGATGGCAGAACGGTGTCGACCGCTCCCGCCTCGGCGTCAGCTACACCGATCCGGCCTTCTTCGCGCCCTACTGGAAGGCCAACTTCGGCTACGGCGTCAACTCCGACGGCTACGATCACCGCTTTCAGGTCACGCGGCCGTTCTACTCCTTCGGCACGCCGTGGGCGACGGACGCTTCTTTCAGCGGCTTCCGTCAGTTCGATCATCTTTACGGCGACGGCATCGAGACTGAAAGGTTCCGGCAGCAGCATCGCGAGATCGCCGCGAGTTTTGGCGTCGCTCTCGATCCCAACGACGTCACTGCGCATCGCCTCACCGCGGGAGTTCGCGCCGTCGACGACTCCTTCGCCCAAATGAATCGCGGCGTGGCACAACCGCTCCCCGCGGATCGTGAGTTTCGCTACCTCTTCGTCCGGTACGACAGCTCCGCAAACGATTTCGTGAAGCTCAACTTCGTCAACAAGGATATTCGCTACGAGGACTTCAACCTCGGACGGCAGTATTCAATCGAAGGAGCGATCTCGCCGCGGACGCTCGGCGTAGACCGGACGACATCGTACTTCCGCGTTGCCGCGGGCGACGGCAAATGGCTCGGCAACGGCTTCATCATGCCGGCCGTCGCGCTGTCGTCGCGGCTCGACGGCGGACCGCAGAACACGCTCGCCGGTACCTCGGTTCTCTATGTCCGCCGCGGCGGACGAGCATCGCATCCGACCACCTTCCTCAGCCGCCTGTCGTTGAGCAGCGGCTGGCGTATGGACGGCGAGCAGCAATTCTTCGCCGACGGACTGACCGGCCTCCGCGGCTATCGCGCTCACGCCTTCTCGGGCAGCCGGGCCATCGTTCTGAATGTCGAAGAGCGTCTCTACCTCGGCCGCGAAATTCTGCAGCTCGCCTCGCCCGGCGTCGTCGTCTTCGCCGACGCCGGCAACGCCACCAACGGCGGCTTCACCAACCTGATGCACTTGAAAAGCGACATCGGCATCGGCCTGCGCATGGGCCTCCCCCGAACGCCGAAAAACCTGCTGCGCTTCGACCTCGCCTACGCCCTCAACCGCGATCCCCTCGGCCGCAAAGGATGGCTGGTGGCTTTCTCAAGCGGGCAGGCGTTTTAAGCGCGCGGCTCACTCATCCTTCGGGCTTGGAGCAATGCGGCAACAGGTCAAGCCGGCGTGGCACAGACACTCTTGTCTGTGCTGGTAAAGCTCGGACGACTGAAGACTGAACCGGCTGGCTGTAATGTCGCGCCGTCGCGCGCGGAGGCGCGCTCCCCAATGCAGCCCCGCAGGGTTCGAGGCCGTCGCGGTATCCGTGGCCGCGGAGGCGGCCACCACATTCGCGCGCGAAGTCGCGCCCCGCGAGCACGTTGTTGCGGCCGCCTCCGCGGCCGCGAATCATTTGCGCATCGCCCTACCCCGCGCCGAGCGCCATATGCACTAACTTAGGGGAGGGGCTATCCTAAGTGTATGAATCAAAGGGTGGATGAGCGGGAGTGGATTCAGTATCAGTGGGATTATTTGGTGGCGCTGCTCGGGGGCGAAGAGCGACTCACACGGTCGGCGTAC
>DASYJF010000026.1:0-30582 GCA_035996815.1 Thermoanaerobaculia bacterium
CCAGACGAACAATAGCGGCACGGCTCAGCTGGTGTCGTGACATGCGACTGTCCGAATAAACATGTGGAAGGCTCATAAGCAACCCGATAGGATGTCCGGCGATCCACTGCTGGCAATTGTCGCGAAGCCGTGGCCGCCATAACAGGCGACAGTATACGTCTCCGGGCTCATCCTCAAGTAACGAAGAGTCGGCCAGTCAGAGCGTATTCACAGGCAGCGAACATAGCTTGAAGGGAAACGTTCAGCACACTCGCGACGGCAGCGATCAATACGATCTTCCCCAACGCCGGCCATTGTTTCCTAAGTACCCGTCGAGACACCAGTCCAACTCCAAAATAGTACAGCGCGTTGAACGCGAACGACAGGAAGAATACGGAACCACCGCTGGAGGGAAACCTCAGAAATGGGTCGAAGATCCTAAGTACGGCCACTGTGAGCGGCGCTCCAGGCGGCACCTTAAAAATGGCTAGATACGCAAACGCACCGAGCGCGACCGCTACGCCGACACCTGAGAACGCCAATGCCGCCCGCGAATGCTGAGACAAGACATTAGAAACCTTCATTGTGAAAGAACTCACCAATGGCGGTGCCAAGATTCCGCATCGCGCCCCCGAAAAGAAATCCAACGCATCCGGCCTTGCAGGCGAAGAGTGACGAATATCGTTGCGCTTCTAAATCCTGACCGCGACTTACGAGACCATCGATGATCTGGTTAAACTCTGAGACATGGCCCAGCTCATGCGCCCTGATTTCCGCAAGTGTGTGGTACGGCGAATTTGTTGCGATATGCACATCAATGGACGCGTTTATCGACACATGCGGTATATAGACGAGAGCTCGGGTCGCGAGGTCGCACCCGCCACTACACACACATTCTGAATGCCCTCGCAAGTTCGCACATCCGTTCACGAAGCGCCCGCCGCAGTGAGCAATAACCTCCTGCCAATCCTCGTCGTGTGACGTGGTGTTTCGGTTTACGGCCACGGCGCCGGATGGATCTACGTACGAAATCGGCATGTTGCCGACGTAGGCGTATCCACTCGTGCCGAGATACTTCGCCGTATCCTCGCTCAAAAACCGTCCCGTCGCTGCGTCGTAATAGCGGGCGCGGTAGAACCAAGACGGGCCGCCGTTTTCGCGTCCGGTATAACCGAATAGCTCGTTCGTCACCGCTGGCTGTCCCCAGACAGTATATCGATTCGAGTTGGCCAGGATGCCGGATGAGTAGGTCATGACCACCACCGAGCCGAGGCCGTCGGCGCCGTAGTACCAGATCGAACCATCTGCCATATGTTTGGCAAGCGGCTCGTCGATTCCTGGGCCAAATAGATAGTCATTCGAGACGCCCGTGCTCGTGTTCCGTTCACCGACAGTTTGCATTCCTTCGCTGATATAGCGGGTAGTGAAACCGTTGACAGTAGTCGACCGGCGCCGCCCGAGGTTGTCGTACGAGTAGGTGGCCGAGGAGTACGATGATGCGTACGACGTCAGCCGGCGGGCATAATCCCAGGAGAACGTGTCGCCCGGCGAGCTCCTAGTCACATTGCCATTCGCATCGTACGTGTAGTCAGAACCGTTGCCGTCGTTGCGCAGGCGCTGACCATTGTTCGGATTCGTGCCGTTCTTGAAGAATGTGGACCCGACTGTACTACCGAACGGCGTGCGCCAACTAGTCCGGTTGCCGATCGCATCGTAGGCCCAGGTCTCGTAGGAACCATTCGGATGGTCCTGCCTCGCTAACCGGTACAACGGATCGTAGCCGTATTTCGTGAGGCCGGTTTCCAGATACGTGCCCGCTACCGCGGCCACGCTGACGCTCGTCCGCTGCCCGAGTATGGTATCGGTTCCAGCCGTCCAGTCGTGGTCGTATCCGTAGTCGAACGACGCCAAAAGGTTCCCCTGCGGATCGTTGTTCGTAACGTTCGTCATCCGGCCTTGATTATCGTACGAAAACGTTCGGGTCTGGCCGTTCGGATACGTGATCCTGGAATACCCGCTAGGAACGTAACTGATTGTAAACGGCTGGCCCGGCATCCAGCTCCAAACGATGCTCCCAATGCGATTGAGCGCGTCGTAGCCGTATGTGACGCTCTGCGTCGTTCCGCTTGTGCCGGCGGCAGGCGCGATTGTGTAGCCGGCAACGAGCGAGCCTCCAAACCCGACAGGATCGGTATACGTGTACGTGGTCTTTTCGCCGCCTACGATATTTTGAACAGTGAGCCGGAACGACGAATCGTACGTGAATTGGTAGGTGGTCGCCGCCGCCGGCTGAGAGTCGTCGATCTGTACAAGATTCTGACCTGGGCTTTGACCTGTGCTCCATCCCGCGTATCTATACTGCTGACCGGCCCATCCTCCGGACGAACTGGAGATGCCTGGATAGATGACCGAGAGAATCCTGCCGAATGCGTCGTAATAGTACGAGACTTGCTGTCCCTTGCGATCGGTCTTCGAGGAGAGTACGCCATTCGTGACGATGTAGGACTCGCTCGTTCCATCAGGAAACGTCGTCCCGTTCAATTCCCGGTTCGCATTGTATAGGTAGGTGGTCGCGTTGCCGTTGGCGTCGGTAATCGTCTTCAGGAGATTATTTTGATACGTGAATGTGGTGATGTTACCGCCTGCGTCGATCGCTTGCACGAGGTGGCCGAGCGCGTCGTATCCGCTCTTTGTGACGTGACCGTTCGGATCGGTGACGGTTGTGAATACGAGACCGGAGGCTGAATCATAGTTGTCGTAGCTGTATGTGGTGACGAAGTTGAGCGTCGACGTCGCGGTTGGCTTCGGAAGTGTCACCGTAGCGATGCGGTCGCGAGCGTTGTACGTGTAGGTTGTTACGTTGCCGTCCGGAGAGGTCATTGACGTTTGACGGCCGAGCGAGTCATAGCCATATGCTGTGGTATATCCAGAGACGGAGGTCAGGTCGCCCGCCGTGTTGTAGGCAAATGTCTTCATCAATCGATTATCGTCAGAAAAGGTCAGGACATGGCCGTGGCTATCGTATGTGTAGCTGGCAACCTGATCTCTCGTCGTGGTGTCGGAGCGGACGCGAAAGACCTTTGTCAACGCGCCCGCAGCGGTCGTGCCGGGCGCGTTGTATTCGTACTCCCAGCCGGCCCAATCTGTCCTCGGATTGCCGAAGTTGTCCTTCGCGATGATGGAGACGACCTTGTCGGAAAAGTTCGTGTCGTACGCGTACCACCAGGTCACGCCTCCGGAAGACATCTTCCAGATGTTACCCATGCCGGTGTACTCATACGATCTGAATCCCCCACCGGAGGAGTTACTGGTGACATTCCCAAGCGCGTCGTAGCTAGTCGTGGAATCGTTCACCAGACCGGTTGCGGAGTAGTTGTAGTTGGCCACACCGACTGAGTTAGTTTTCGTCACGCTGCCACCGAATGTGCTCGGCGAATATGCGTAGGTATATTTCTCACCGGGGGAAGTAGTCGAGCCGTCGTACGCTCCTTCGGTATAGCTCTTTAGTTTTCCGTTCGGATTCCAGTCGAGGTCCGAGATCACGCGATGCCAACGGTCGGCGATCCGGCTGAGGACGGGCCCAAATCGCCCTGAAACATAGGTGTAGTAGGTCGACCTCGACGCAGTGTCAGACGCGACAAGTGCATCGGAAAAGCTGCTCAGCGTGCCGTTACCGTTTTCGTAGAAGTACTTGAAAACTCTTCCGGCATTGTCAGCGAACGAGGCGATCCGGCCATCCGCCCCCCAGGTCACATCGATGTACCGGCCTGATCCTGCGCTGTCAGCCATGCGCTGGATGCGTCCTGAAGCATCATTGGTGTAGGTGATGACGTTACCAAAACCGTCGGTGAGCGAAGCGAGCGAGCCGTCAGCGTTGAATCGGTAGACCGAGCGCGAATGCTGCAGGGTCAAGGAGTACGTTCCGTCGCCGTTCTTCACCAGCGAGTCGTAGCGTCCGAAGGGTGGCGTGAACCCGCTGCCACCGCCGGTTGTGAACTGATAGACGACACCGTCCGGCATGACGATGTCGGCTTCATAG
This sequence comes from Thermoanaerobaculia bacterium, assembly GCA_035996815.1. Lineage (GTDB taxonomy): Bacteria > Acidobacteriota > Thermoanaerobaculia > Gp7-AA8 > Gp7-AA8 > JADGNZ01. The sequence goes on from DASYJF010000026.1 coordinate 4,019, forward strand.
GAATAGGTACTTGGCGCCGAAACCAGATACGTCGCGTAGTAGAGATGAGCCGTGAGGCTCGACGACCACGCCACCCCGAGGGGACCATCCGACAGGCGGCTGCTGTCATAGCGACGCGCAACCGTCAGAGGGTACATGCCGGCTGTCGGTATCTGCAGATCGACGAAATCGCTCACATACGTTCCGGTCGCGAGGTAGCACGGCGACTTCGAGCATCTGTCGCATGCATTCGGTTCACAGACCGGAGGCGGCGGATCGGGCGGAGCGGATTGCGGAGGCTTTGATCCGGGTACACAAAAACTAGCGAAGAGCGGCACGGCGAGCAGCATTAAGACCACAGCCGAGGTGAAGACACGCAAGAATCGGACGATCATAGAATCCTCACTCATAACGCACTGCGATGAAAGGCTTCAGAACCACGAAGCCTCCCGCGGAGTCGGTCACTGTAATTGTGGCTTCGTACAAACCCGGCACGACCCACGCGCCATTGTCGGCCCGGCCGTTCCAGTTCAGCGTCACCTGGCCTGCCGGCTGCGAAGCGGACGTAACGGTCCGCAATACCGAGCCAGAGGAGACGTTCTTGAACTTGCCCGTCAAGATCACGGAGCGCGCCTGGAACGTCGTCACGGTCATGCTGAAAGTCTCGCCATTTGTCACGCTCGGTGCTGCCGCCGGGTTGAATATCGGCGACGAGATCGTAAAGTTCGAGACAGCCGGCACGGTGCCGTAGACGAGCGTCAGGTTCCGCGGCCAGATGTCGTTGCGACGGATCACTGTCACACCGACCGCATAGGGGGCGAGGAAGGAGCCGTTCACGCCCGCTCCATACCACGCCTCTTCATGAGCGCCGCTCGATTGGTAGACGCTCATCACGCAATCCCAGTAGTTGCAACCGGGGTCGGTCTCCGTAATCGTCGGGGCTTTGATGATGACGACGTACGGCGTGGTTCCGCTGCACGCCGGAGGATCTCCGTCGCCGACGCAGTAGTTGATCCGAAGCGGCATGTTCGCGTACGGATCGAAGTTAATGCTGCTGTCGTTACAGGGGACGAGCCCGCCGGAAGAATTGCGGCACTTCGGATACGGAAGTTGCGTCTGCGTCGTTCCCATGAAGTGGGTTCCGTCGTCCCACGTCACCGTCGAGCCATTCGCCGATACCGTCACGAAGTAGCGATATGTACCGTCGGCGACCAGTTGTCCGCTGTCATTTGTTCCGTTCCAGACGTCCTGATAGCTCCCTGCCGTTCGCACGGCGTTCACGAGTGTTCTCACCGTGGCACCGGTCGCGTCGGACCGGATCGTGAGTGTCTCCGTGAGCGTGAGCGGGACATTCGACGTGTAGGTGACCGACCCCGCTGCGGCCGGGTTCAGTTGATAGACGTTCTGCGAGGCCGTGAAATCCGAGAGCGTCGGAGTAGTCAGCGTTACGGTGAAGCTTCCCGAGACCGAGTTCGCATGCGCGTCGGTCGCGATGCACAGCACGACCGTCGAGCCATTCGGGAACGTCGAGCCGGAGGCCGGGCTGCACACCGGCGTAATTGCGCCGTCGATGTTGTCCGTGGCGGTTGCCGTGTACGTGACCACGGGGTTACCGGTGTTGACGTTCGACGGAAGCGAAAGAGCCGGGCGGATGGTGTCCGTCACGACGACAAGGAACTTGCCGGTCGATGTACCGAAACTGTTCGTCTGCGTGCAGTTCACGGTGGTGTCGCCCATCGGAAAAAGCGAACCGGACGCACGATCGCAGGTCGCGCCGGCGGGATCGAACGTTACGTTGGCTCCGGAGGGCGAGGTTCCCTCCGCGACCACGATCTCCGGGATACCGAGAATCGGTGGAGTACCGGACAGCGGATTCACGACCACGGAAAAGGAGTTGGCTCCGGTGCCGAAGCTGTTCGCGACCGAGCAGGTCACGGTTGTCGTACCGATCGGAAAAAGGGAGCCGGATGCGTGGTCGCAGCTCGCGCCCTGCACATCGAAGGTGACGAAAGCCCCGGACGACGACGTCGCATCAGCGACGACCACCTCAGGGAGAGAAGGGGCCGGCGCAACGCCCGCGCGGGCGACCACGCCCAAGACTACAGGCCCAATCGTTGTCGTGGCGCCGCCCGCATCGGTGGTCTTCACCGTGACGGAGTACTGGCCGACGTTCATTGCAACTGGCATTGGGATCCACACCTCGAGTTGCGTCGCTGCGGCAGTGTTTGGCGCGAGCTCGAAAACTTGATCTCCCAGAGTGAAGTCGACGAGCGTTGAGGATGCGCCGGTCAGATTGCTGCCGCTCAGTGTGACGAATGTCTCCTGACGCTCAACCACGTACACCTGCGAGGGCGTGATCGTTAACATCTGCGCATAGCCCGCCGTGGCCGCCGACACGATCACAGCGACAACCGCCCAAACGCGCATTCCACGGATGCACACGACGTTGCGTTTCTCGTCCTGGCCGGCGACAGGCGGCCGTGTCAATTCCCACCTCCAGGGGCAGGCCCAGGCCCGTCAACGCGGACCTGAATGGTGTTCGCCGCGACCGGCCCCCAGTCGCTGTTCCAGTTGATCGAGACCCGCGAGACGTTTCCGCCTCGATGGAGTGGGACCTCAACCACATCGCTCGTCTTCCGCGACGGAGTGCCGATGCTCTGCCCGTCGACAAAAAGCTCAACCGTCGCCGGGTGTCGCCGAAAAGCGGCGGCGGTCGGTCCTTCGACCTTGAGTCGCAGCCGGAGCGCGGTTCCGCTCGTAATCCACGCGCGCTCGGCCGCCGACCACGCCGCATTCAGCGGTTCGATCACGAGTGCGGGCGAGACGTCGTCGGCGGTGGGCAGTCCCATGTGATGCTCTCGGTGCTGACGATTGGTGAAGAGCGACGCCCCGCGGCGAGTGCTCAGCGCGTCCACAAACCGACGCTGCCGGTTACCGAAGGTGATGATTGAGTTCTCCGGCAGCGGCGTCGCGGCGATGGCAACGACGAAATCTTCGAGGTCCGGGACGAAGATGCCGCCGCTCTCGTCATATCCGTTCCAATGCTCGGAAATCGTTCCACTCACGCGCGGTTCGCGATTGACGAGTGTCTTCATGACCGGCCCGACCAGCTTCTTCGTCTTCGGATCGATCGCGGCGGTCCCGGCCTGGATGTGAACGCGCGATGCGCGGGAGAGGTTGTAGGCGAGTGTTGCGGCCCGCCGATCGTACGAACGTACTTCGACCGCACTCATTGCCGCAGGCTCGTTCGCCGGAAAGTAGGTGTCCGTTCCCCCAGGGCCGCGCCAGTCGATCTTGAGCGAATACGCCTCGTCAGCGACAAGTCGGCCGCTGTCGTCGCGGCCATCCCAATGAAGCGTGATTGAGCCGCTTGCGGGTTGCGAATTGAGAAGAGTGCGCACAGGGTAGCCGTCGCGATCGACGATAACGACCGTGGCCCGTCCTGCCGCACCGAAGTCGATTCTGACGGTGGCGCTCTCCGCGGCAGCAACATTCACAGATTGCCGATCGACATTGACCGATCGAATTGGGCGTCCAACAGCTCCAGCAATGGCCGGCGCGACCAGAAGGCAGGACGTCAGAAGGAATGTGATCTTCAGTAAATGACGCATCGCCAATCTCCATGTCGGTATCGTGGTTGGACGCTTGGGGCCGCAAAATCGAAACTCAACCTCGCTCGTGGGTCGCGCCGTTCGCGCCATTTAGTGTTTGTGTAACGCAATCGAAGAAGTTCCACCCTCGCGATGGGCATCTGCTGCCAACGCAAAGAAGAGTTCCGCCTCCGTGACTCGCCGCCCCACCATCCTCGAACATGCGGCCACGAGTCTGGCTCTCGTTGTTGCCCTGCCCAGGCTGCCCTTTCGCATGCGGAGAATGGTCGGCCTGCTGACGTTCGTCTTCAGTGAAAGGCGAAGCGGTCGGATGTCGTGGGCGCGCATCCACCGGTCGAACGGCGAGTCGAATTCCATCGGCATGCAATCACCCCTCTGGGCCGGCATGGTCGAGCTGGACTGGTGGCGGCTGGCAGCGAAAGGCAGAGAGAGAAGGTCCCGGTCCATCAATTCCGCGCATCGGTAGTAGGCACGAGGTGAAGCACTTTGTGCCTTTGGGTAGGTTGGCCGCCAGCCGCCATAACAGTCATGCCCTTTTGCTCTCTCCCAAGCATTCAGTCAGAAATCGTTTTCATCAGAAGGTTCACGTGATCGGAAGCGCTGCGTAACTGCGTTGCGAGACGAGCGGCCTCCAGCGGCGCAGACCGTTCGGTCTCGCACATAGCCATCGCCTCACCCATCGCCAACATGGCATCGGCAAGCAGGTCAGCAACACGTGCCCGCAGCGGCAGACCAAAGAGGCCGGATGTTTTGCCGCGAAGTTGCAAACGAAGACGTGGCGACGGACGCACTTGATGGGCGGTTGGCCGGCTGCCGCGGGTCGCATGGAGATACGCCAGCGCCTGACGCGTCGGTCCGCAGGCGCGACGGAGATTCATGGTGTGGCTCCGTTCGCATTCCTGAAGTCGCGAGCCGCCGAGCTAAGAACTCGGACGAGGGCGGCGCGAAGAGGCGGCTCGATTGTTTTGAAGAAACGCCTTTCGGCGGCGCTCAGCAGACGTTCGCGGCGCGCGAACTCCGGACAGTCCTCGGCGATGCTCTTGATCGACAGCTCCGGCCGAATGGCGAGGACGAGCGGCAGAGCACCCTCGCCTGTAGACCGCAGCGAGTCGACAAAGCCGGCAACGACACTCGTGATAATGGGCGCGAGGTTGGTCGATGCGCGCTTTCTGGCGCGCCCGCGACACATCCCCTTGGTTGACGGGGACCGTGATGCGCCGCCATCGCTCGTCTCCGGTCGCTTGCAGCTCTTGGCGTTCATTCTCAGGCCGTTCTCCGATGACGCACAGGGATTTCTCGCGGGAGGCAGCCCTGTAATATTTGATGGACGTGTATACGAACGGCGGCAGGAAACCACGCGCAAGCGGCCGAAGTCAACGGACCGGCGAGTAGTCTCATTTGTGACTACTCGGGCCAAAAGGTAGGGAAACGCGACGTGGCGTCACTCCCTATGTGTGGCACCACTGACAACGATCGCATCGGATGTTCGCCGGGCATCTCTGCACACGTCAGCGAGGCCGCTGTACTCGGATTCCCGACAGAAAAAGAGGCTTCAGAAGCGGATCGCGATGGCGATGAGGCCAAGGTAGGAACCCGTATTGCGGACCCGGCTCGAACTCATGATCAAGAGTCACGGAGTTAAGCCCGCGCGCCTTGCTGCGCTGGCGAGCTATAGCCGTGGCCACCTGGCTCGCGCGCGCGAGGGTGAGCCAACGTCCAGGAGGTTTCAGGAAGAAGTGACGACGGCGATTCGCCGGATCGTAGGTCGTCCCGTGCCGCGCACTGATCTCTTCGAGCCCGAGGGTGTCGCGCTTCGTACGCTTTTGCCGAAGACTACGGCAGACCACCGACACCGCAAAGCAGCGTCACGTCGATCAGCGAGGCCGAAGAATCTGGGAGTTCTGGTTGGCGCTCTTTCCGATGCGGATTTCGAGGCATGGCTCGCGCGCATCCGCACGACCGCCGATGCTGCAACGGAAGCTGCGACGCGCGAACTGCTGGATGCAGCGCTTCCGTTGCTCGACCGTCAGCCGGCTCGGGCGGAACAACTCTATGCCGCAGCAATCGCGCTCACCGAGCGTCTCGCGATATCACCACAGCTACTCGTCCTGGCGCTACGCGGGTATGGGGAGAAGGGCCGCGCGAACGCCCTGCGTATGCTTGGCCGGTATCAGGAAGCGATGCAAGTCCTGATCGATGCCGAGCAGCACTTCGTCGATGCGCGGTATTGCATCTTTGAGATTGGAGAAGTTCGTTACGCCCGAGCGGGAATCCTCTTCAAAATGGAAAAATGGCCGCAGGCACAAGAGGCCGCAGGCCAAGCGCGACGCATTTTCGAAGAGGAACACAATCGCACACGCGCACTCCATGCGCGGATGATCGAAGGTTGCATTTTCGTCGAGCGAGGCAGCCTGGACGATGGTCGGGCGATATTTAGCGACCTCCTGAAGAAGCTGTCGGCGAAGCGCCACCGCAACGCGCTCGCGTGGGTCTATATGAACCTCGGCGCCTGTGATCTGAAGCGCCGCCAACCCGCATTCGCTCGGCACTGGCTCTATCGTGCGACGCAGCTTTTTCGGCAGCTCGGCATGACATCCGAGCTCGCCCGCGCGCGCTGGTGCGGCGCGAAGATCACGATCATGGAAGGTCATCGTTCGCGCGGCATCCGTGAGTTGCGAGCGGCCATGCGAGATTTCGAGCGGCTGTCGATGCCCGCCGACGCAGGGTTTGTCGGGCTCGATCTACTGGAAGAGTTAATGACGGATGCTTCGGCGGCGAAGGAAGCTGAGAACCTCGCCCGATCGCTCGCGGAATTCTTCCTGGCCGCTGGCGTGAACGTCAGTGCCGCGACCGCACTTGCCTATCTTCGCGACGCTGCCGAGTTCCGGAAGGCCGACGCTTCTCTCGTCGCCTATGTCCGCCGATATCTCCACCGCGCCGACGTTGATCCCGACAGGCCCTTTGAACCGCCGACGTCGGGCGAGGAGCCAATGTGAGACCGGCTCCACGCCCGATGATTCGGCCTGTCCTACCCGTGTGGGAAACCGAGCATGCTTGCGAGAGTTACAAGGCTCTCCCAGTCAAACATAGACCCTCCTCTCTCCGCGCTCGGCAGTGCGAGGCGGTGATCAAAATGTGGGGAGGGCCCTCTCCTTGGGAAGGAATGACGCGACGACCGAAATCGTCACATCCCGCTGGGCAGGAAGGACGGATTCGTTACCTCGGCGCGTATACTCCGAGCGAGCCCGCGCGCCTTGGTCCGCTCGGCGCACCCTTCGCGATGCCGGACGATACGAACGCCGAACCGCTGCCGCGCTCGCAACGAGCCGAGGTCGCATACCTGGCTAACTACGATCTGCTCCACTTCATCGCGGCGCGCCGGTTCAAAATCCCAAGCGATGAGGTTTGCGGCGTCATTCACGACGTGTTCATTTCATTCATCCGACACGAGGCGAAGGTTACCCGGAGCCCGGCCGATGAAAGGGCGTGGCTCATCGGCGGCGTCTGCAACGCCAGCCGCTACTACTGGCGCAAGCACCGCGGCGAAGAACTGCCGCCCGACATTGCGGAGTACGTCGATCCAACATCGGTGGCTGACGATGCCATCACGCGGCTACTCTTGGCCGACGTACTGCGCCGTCTGCCGGAACGCTGCCGCGACCTGCTCCGCAAGCGCTACAGCGAGGGGTACACGCCGGATGAAATCGGCGCGATGGCATCTCTTGCGCGCGGGTCGGCGAAGAACCTCATCTCGAAGTGCTTGCTTGCTGCCCGTGCGGCCTTCTGCCGGTTGCGGAGGACTACCGCATGAGCGGCCATCGCCACTTAACGACCGCGGATCTTCTCGCATACATCAATGACAACCAAGACGCAGTAGACGCGGCGGCCGTCGCGGTTGCCGTCGCATCGTGTACTACTTGTGCCGCACGGCTGCGCGAGCTTCAGGATTTTGAACGCCTGGTGGCGACCGAGGTGGCAACAACGGCGGTGGACGTACCGAGCGGCCAGCCTCCGCGAATCATGGATGTTCTGAGGGATGCCGATCGAGTCGCGCGAGAGAAGCGTTCCGCAGGATTGGTGTTCAATGCCTTGATCGGGAAACCCGTGGAGACTTGGCCTGCATACCTCGCGGCGCATCCGGACGCCACAACGGAGAGCTTGGTCCGACGCGTCATGGACGCGGCAATTGAAGAACTTGACCGCAACCCGAAGCGCGCTCTGGAACTTTTGGTCGCCGCGGATTCAATCGCCTACGGCATCGATGACAAGCAAGGGCAGTTTGAATGTCACGGCGAGGTTTGGAAGAACCGAGCGAACGCGTTGCGGATGCTCGGTCGCTACGATGAAGCCTTAAACGCGACGGTGACGGCAGAGCGTTTCGCGGAAGAGGTCAGGACCGGCGCGTTCATGCGCGCCCAGATCATCTATACGCGCGGCACCGTGCTCTTCAAGATGGGCCGGTTCGCGGAGACGATCAAAGCCGCGCGTGAAGCAAGCAATCGTTTTGCCGAATATCGGGACGTAAAGCGAGTCATTCACGCGAGAAACCTCGAAGCGATCGCGCTCACCGAACAGGGTGAAACCGCAGAGGGTCTTCGTGTCTACCTGCTTATTGCTCAACAGTTGCAGCAGCTTGACGATCCGCAGATGACCGCATACGTGACCGTGAACATCGCCGTCTCGCATCTTCGTCTCGGCAACTATGCTGAGGCGCGCGAATTCACCCGCGAAGCGCAAGAGCGCTACCGGAAACTTGGAGCCGAGTCCGAGGTTATTCGTGCCGACTGGGCGCTCGGCGTCATTGATCTCCGCGTAGGCGAGATAGAGACAGGATTAGCTCGGCTTCGTGATGCTGCTGCGGCCTTCGAAGCGCTAAAAATGCCCGCTGATGCCGGTTTTGTGAAGCTCGACGTGACCGAGGAACTTCTGCGGCTCGAGGAGTGGGGCGAGGCCGGTGTGATGGCCGGCGAAGCGGCCGAAGCTTTCGCTAGGACAGGTGCAAAACTTCACCTCAGCAAAGCGCTGTCGTTCCTTCGTGAAGCAGTCCAACGACGTTCTGCCACCTTGGAACTCGTCCGGTACGTTCGTGAGTACGTGACGGCGGACGAAGAAGGACGAAGCTTCGAACCACCCTCGCAGGTGCAGTAGAGGCGACAGACCACGGATCCCGGCCCACCTTGTGCGCCATTCTGCTTTGCGGGCTTCCACGGTCGCCTCTCCCCGTGACGGGTAGGGAATTCGTCGCGTCGCGTCTCTCCTGATTAACACCGTCCGAGGAGACCGATGAATCACACAGTGTTCAACTTCACGACGGCCGTCGATCCGGCCCGCCTGGACGAATTGACGAAGACACTCGAGGCTATCCGCGCCGATCCCGACAACAACGCGCTGCTGCGATACCGTGACTTCAACAGCGTCCATTTCGCGAGCATCAACCTTTTTCCGCCCGATCCGGACACCGACTCCTATCCATGCAGCGGGTCGCCGCTCGCGGAGCGCCGCCGCGACACCTACCTCGTGTGGGAAAACAATATCGATGGGAGCCTCAAAGCGTTCGTCGATGATTTGCTCCGTCGTTTTCCTGTCGGGGTCGACGCCATCCTGCGGTGCTGCCGAAGCGGGCCGGTAAACGCCGACCCCGGTGCGATGCGGAAGTATCTCCTCGCGCACGTCGTCAAACCGGGTGCGTATCACATCGGCACGCCCTGGCGCGTCGTACAACGCATCCGTGACGAAGCCCGACTGCGCGACGCCATCGAAGACATCGCCGACGCGGTCGCCGGAAATGGCCTGACACCGGTCGATCCGCTCGCCGCGCGGAAGAGAATTCAGGACGGCGTACGCGCGAATCCTGCCTTTGCATTCGCATTACGGCCACCGCCCAACGTGTCGTTGGTGGACAAGCTCCGCCCGTGGCTGCCCCTCATCCCGCGGCTGCCGGGCTTCCTTTGGAACCTCCTGCTCACGATCCTCTTCCTCCCGTATCTCCGCTGGCGCGAGTTACGGGACTGCGAGTGGCAAGGCGACGTCGATCCGAGACTGCAGGAGGAGCTCGGAGCACGCGAGAATTTCTTCGCGCAGAACCACATGGCCAACATGTCGGACATCAAGGCGGGATTCGCGAGACGCGTGTCGGCGCGCGCCGTATTGATGGGCGCCAGCATCGGCGCCCGCCTTTCCACGAAGGGCACACTCGGCGGAATACCGAGCATTCACTTCGCGCACTGGGCATTCCTCGACGGCGGCAAGCGGCTGCTGTTCTGCAGCAACTTCGACGGCAGTTGGGAGAACTATCTCGATGACTTCATCGACAAAGCAAGCAAGGGATTGACAGGTATCTGGGGCGGCACCATCGGCTTCCCGCGCGCGCGATGGCTTTTTCTGGACGGTGCGAAAAACGGCGCCCGCTTCAAGGCGATCGCACGCAACAAGCAGGTGCCGTCGAGCGTCTTCTACAGTGCGTACGAGAAGCTGACGGTGCAGGCCGTCGACAACAACAGCGCGATCCGGCGCGACCTGTTCACGGATCTTGACGCCGCCGCCACGAAGCAATGGCTCCGCCGTCTCTGAGGATCACATGTTGAAAAAATACGACAGCGGCGGCGAAAGAATCGAGCGGGGCGACGTTCAGGGGATCGTTATCAGCTCGTACAAGTACCACGAGTGCGCGAGCTATCTCCTGTTGCAGATCGACGATCCGGTTGCGACAAAGCGGTGGCTGGCCGGCATATCGGCCAGGGTGACGACATCGGTCAAACCGCCAGACAACGCCCGCCCCCCGCGCAACTTGAATCTCGCCATCACCTACAGCGGCCTCCACAAATTCGCTGTTCCCGACGACGTCCTGCTGACCTTCAGCTTCCCGTTCGTTGATGGAATGCACAGCGATCGCCGCGCGCGCATCCTGGGCGACACTGGATCGAATGAGCCAGCGCAGTGGTGGTGGGGAAACGCGAAGCGTCCCGTCGACATCATCCTGATGCTGTATGCAGCTGACGAGACCGACATCGACAACTACGAGAAGGAAGAGTCCACGCTCGCGTCCAGCAGAGGCATCACCGTCCTCGAGATGCTGCGTGCCGGCCGGCAGCCTGACACCAAGGAGCACTTCGGATTCAACGACGGCGTCGGCCAACCGGCCATCGACGGCACCGAACAGTACGAGCGGCAGCTCGCACGCACGGGGCACGTCACGCCCTTGCCGCCCGGTGAGTTCCTCATGTCGTACGAAGACGCGTACGGAAACATGGCGCCCAGCCCGGCCGTCGATGCCGCCCTCGACGCTGGCAACCTGCTGCCTCGTTCCGGCGACGGCGATATCAAATCGAAAACGCACGATCTCGGCCGCAACGGCAGTTACATGGTCTTCCGTCAGCTCGAGCAGGACGTCGCGGCGTTCTGGCGCTTCTGCGATGAGGCAACGAAGAACGGCGACGGCTCGTCGGAGCCGATCGCGCGCGATCAGCTCGGCGCAAAGTTCGTTGGGCGTTGGCGCAGCGGAACTCCTCTCGTCCTCGCCCCCGACCGCGACACCTGGACTGATCCGAAAACGCTCAACCCAGTCAACGATTTCGACTATTCGTCCGATGCGAACGGGTTCGGATGTCCGATCGGAGCGCACATGCGCCGCGCGAACCCGCGCAATTCACTCGGAGCCACGCCTGAAGAAGGGCTGCTCACCGCGAACCGGCACCGCATCATGCGCCGAGGCCGCTCATACGGCGTTCGCCTCTCCGAGGGCGACGCCCATCCGATGATCGATGACGGGAAGAAGCGCGGCCTTCACTTCATCTGCTTCAACAGCGATCTGCAGCGCCAGTTCGAATTCGTGCAGCAGACATGGATCAACAATCCGCAGTTCGGGGGCCTGCACAATGAAGTCGATCCGCTCATCGGTGACCAGGGCTCGTGCTCGAGCTTGATGACCATTCAGGCAGACCCGCTGCGAAGCCGCATAAAGAACATGTGTCGATTCGTGACCACGCGCGGCGGCGCATACGCCTTTCTGCCGGGGCTGCGGGCACTACGGTGGATTGCGAACGTCTGATCAGAAGGCCTGACCCCGTATCACCGAAGGCCTGACCGCGTATCCCCCGGCTCGGGCGTGCACGTCCGCTTCCGCTACACCGCAAAGACCTCGACGCTGTTCGGCATCGCGCTCGATGACGTCCGCCTCTACGCGAACTGAGGGCCGCGGGCGCACATATGATTCGGCCGCATGCCTTCCGACGGGCCGCGTACGACGTTTCTCGCCGGCGACGCGGCGAACAGAAGGGCGACGAACGCTCCGCCGAGAATGAGTTCGATATCGCGCGGCGCGAGTTTGTTGCGCCAGGTCACCCGCGTTCCCACGCACCGGGCTGGCATGCTGCGACAGCAGTTGACCGAACGATTGCTGATCGCCGAGGGAACGCAGAGGAACACCGTTCCATGGCCATTCCGCGCGACCTAAAGGCGTGCGCCTTCCCGGGCCACTGCTCCGACGATGTTTGTCGCGGATGATCAACGCGACCGCACCGTGAGGCGGGCCCTTGATCAAACCACCGCTTCAGCCACTTCCACTCCACCAATCTTCGCCTTCATGTTCGCTTCCTCCATCGCAGAAATCTTAGCACCGTTTGCGCCAATGATGGTCCTGCTGCAACCTCACCCGAAACGCTGCCGGACCCCTCTGTTGTTCCACGCCAGGCGATGCACACGCCGTTACCCGGCATCAGCCAGCCCGTCAGTTGCACAGCTCCGGTCTCCTCATCTAGCGACGTGGTATCCCGTCCCTGCTCCTTCCACTCGAATACGGCGATATCGTAGTTGTGAGGCAACTTGGGCTCAAATTGAAGCGACGCGGAATAGCGGAACGTTGGCTGCGCCACCCGTAGAAATGCCAACCCGTCCGTTAACTCCCCCACGCATTCGGACTCGATGACCACGCTGACGACGCGCATCGCTCGAAACGCTTCGGGAAAAGCAAACGAGAATTTCGCTTCGACGGATTTCGCGCGGTCGTCATATTCGAAGCCTACATCGACCGGCGCGTGCGTCGCCGGGCCGCCGTCCTTGTCGACCATTGGATGGAGCTGAGTACCCTGGCTGCCCTCGAATTTGAGCGGAGGACCTCCGTCGAAATCGCGGATGCTGAACGTAATCGACCTCATCACCGGTCCGAAACGCCGCAACGCCGCTGACGACTGCTCGCGCAGTGGCATGGGAATGGTCGCGGTGATAATCGAAGTCACTTCCGGATCGGAAGAGGGACGAGCGTCGTTCCGCACGTATTCGTAATAGGTGCGCCGTTTCCAAACGATCTGCTTCGCCTCCGATTCGATGCGGGCAACCCAAGTCGCCTCAAAGTTTCTCCGGTAGGAGCCGAGATACATGCGTGTGAGCCGCGGCGACAGGTAATTGCTTAAGTCCGCGGGCAGCTTGACCTTGTTCTTCGCGGCAAGGAGTCCGACTTCCAGCCGCCCAATGACGGCGGGCGACTGCTCGCTGACGTACTTCTCATCAAAGAGCATCTGCTCCAGCTCTTCGCGAAACGGCTTGCGGAGGTTCTCCGTCGTCAGGAGCTCGGTGATCTGTTTCTGCACTTGTCGCGCGGTGAGCGCTTCATCCTCTGATTCCTGCGTCAGCTTGCTGAGCAGTTTGCGCGGATTGAAGGCGCCCAGGGCGAGACCGAGGAGCAGATAGGACTGCGTCCGCAGCGGCGGCTTCTCGAAACCGAAGAAACTCCACACCTCGTTCGTCTCGACAGCCACCCACGCGAGGATCCCCGCGAACAGTATGCCGAGGAGGCCATAAAGAACGGACGAGAGCGTGCGGTCATGCGTGAAGCCGATCCGGACAAAGGCCGCGATCGCCGCACCGATCAACGCCATGAGGAGACCGAACCACGCGGGTGCGCGGAGGACGACATCCTTCAATATCGCTTCACCAACGACGTGGCCCGCGGAATCGAAAACTACCGCGTGAATGCTCGTTTCCTCGGGCCACAGCCGCGACGGACTGCTAATCTCGTACATGTCAGTCTGCTGTGCGCGCCTGCGGTCCGATTTCCGGTTCCAACTCGTTGGTGTGTTCGACAGAGGCCGGACATACCCATCCGTGGCACTCACCTCGACGTACAGGTCGGCTGGCATCGGCTCAACCACCTTCCCATCGCAATCGACAAAGTGCACGACGATGCCGGACCGCCCCTCCGGTTTGATATCCACCCGAACCGGATCGGCACGCAGCGGCAAGGCGACGATCAAGATTCCGAGATACAGCAGACACTTTTTCATCCTGCTTAGGTGTGACACATCGAGGTCCTTCCCTACCCACTCAACCTATTTTTCTTACCAGAGGTGTTTAGACGGCGCTTTCCATGACGTTTTGACAGAGGGTCTTTTTTGACAGAGGGTCAGGCCTTTGCCTGGTTTCCAGCGAGGCTCAGAATCGGCAGTTCTTCGCACCATGCCACTTAGCTGCGACGTCCGCGGCTCCGCTTGAACTGGTTCGCCGAGAGTTGCACGGATATCTCCCCGAGCAACACCGGGGCTCTTGCGAGCCCCGGCTTTACTGCTTGTGGATTACCGGCTGCGGCGATGCCGCAGGCGGCGGCGTGGGGGGATGCGGATCAGCATCGTCTCCACGACCGTCAACCATGGGTAACGGCGGGCGTCGGCCCTCGGCACGAAACGGCCGTGGCCGGCGTGACGGGCTACTTTCTGGATGTAAACATGTCGTTCTCCTTTCGTTGTGTGATGGGTGCGGCATCACGCCGGGAGCTTCGGTTCCATCGTGTTGACCGGGGTGCCGTTGCCGACGGCGAGGTCCTTGCCCGCCTTGAAGGTGTCGGTGACTCCGTCGAGGGCGGCGACGAGGGTCGTCACGATGGCGCGCCACGTGGCCGGGATCAGCGGGATCGCGGAGACCGCGATCAGGATCGGACGGGCCGCCGTATAGGCGGTCATCAGTCTCTGGGCGCGTTCCGCTGCCGTCTGCGGCGCCGCGGTGTGCGCCGTGACCTCGGACAGATCGATGTTGCTGACGTGGGCGTTGATGCTCTCGAACGAAACGTTGTTGCTTTCACTGTGATGCTGTTGTCCTGTGCTCATGATGTTTTTCCTTTCATTTCGGTTAAGGGCGGGCGCGTTGCCGCGCCCGCCGCGGTTAATGGTTGGTGGACTGGAGACTGGGGGGGTCAGGCAGCTGCAGGCAGGTGCGGGCGATTGCGCCATTTCGCGCGTTTCGCCGGACGCCGCTTCCGCAGCAGCGATGGCGGCACGGGCAATCCGACCGCTGACCACGCCTCGGCGACTGTGGTCTGGACCGTGCTGCCTATGCCGTAGATCGCTCCGGCGGCGACTGTCGTGGCCGACGCGAAGTCCGGAAAACCGGCGTGCGGGAAGAGTTGCGTCTTCAGCACGCGGTACCAGATCCGGCCGGCTCCGAGCCAGGCATTTCCGCCGATGCCCGTGGCGATGAGATAGAAGGCGTGATTCGGGATTCCCGAGTTGATGTGCACGCCTCCGTCGTCATCGGCCGAGGTGACGTAGTTGCGCATATGCGCGGGTTGTGGATCACGGCCCAGCGACGGATCGTCGTAGGCGGTGCCAGGCGCTTTCATGGAGCGGATGGCGTTGCCGCGGACGCCCGCAGCGAGGAGACCGGCACCGATGAGCCAGTCGGACTGCGCCGCGGTCTGGCCAAGCATCCACTGCTTGACCATGATCCCGAACGCATCCGACAGATGCTCATTCAGAGCGCCAGACTGATCGCGATACTCCAGCGCGGCGGTGAACTGCGTGACGCCGTGCGTGAGCTCGTGGGCGATGACGTCGAGAGCGATGGTGAAGCGGTTGAAGAGCTTCCCGTCGCCGTCGCCGTAGACCATTTGTTTTCCGTTCCACATGGCGTTGTCGAAATTCGTGCCGTAGTGGACGGTGGAGAGAAGGGGCAGGCCCTTGTCGTCGATGGAATGCCTTCCGAAGGCTTTGGCGTAAAAGTCATAGGTCGCGCCGCAGCCGTCGAATGCTTCGACCGCTTCGATGTCAGTACTGCCTGTGTGGTTATCGTCCAGCACCAGCTTGCCCGGAAGGGTGCGCCGGTGACGGGCGTCGTAGACGAGGCGGCGTTTGGCCGGGTGGGCCGCGGCCGCATCTGGCGCCTGGATGAG
This sequence comes from Thermoanaerobaculia bacterium, assembly GCA_035996815.1. Lineage (GTDB taxonomy): Bacteria > Acidobacteriota > Thermoanaerobaculia > Gp7-AA8 > Gp7-AA8 > JADGNZ01. Next base: position 19,763 of record DASYJF010000026.1, read on the forward strand.
GAATTGAGAGCGGTCCAGTGCGATGCGCTCTGTATCGAGCAAGGTTGCGGTGGCTTTCTCTCGTGTCTCATCGTCGCCGTGCTCCGCCACGTGCCGCATGATGTGCGGCGGAATGACGGTACAGCTTTGGTTGTGTTGTATCGTTCGCATGACGCGAAACTCCTTTCTCTAGCGGTTAGGGGTCCGTCGGTTGCGCACGGCCGCGGTGACACGCGGCCGTGCGGGCTTCTACTGCACAGTGGTACTCGTGGTCGGTTTCGGGCCCTCCTTCGTCTTGGTTTTGCGGCGTCCGGGGCGGTTCAGGTCCTGCCTCATGACCTTCGCGAGCGTCGCGACAGAGGCACTTCCGGGATCGCGCCCGAGGCCCTTGGCGATGGCGTAGATCTGCAGACCGTCGGCGACGACTCTCGCCTTACGCGCGGCACAACTGAACTTCATGTTCTCGAGGAGTGTCTCCACCTGCTGGATGACCGGGCGGAATGCCTCGAGGTACTGAAGGGTGTCGCGCGCTGCGACGACGTCGAATTTATCGACGTTCTGCAGCTGTGGATCGGCATCCACCGCGGCAAGGACCGTGGAAATGAAGTCGTTCGGAAATCCCGAATGCGACTGAACGAACTTCGCGGTGGCCTTATGCTTCGCCTCGAAGGCTGGAATGAGGCCGGCCGCATCGGTGAACGCAGCCATGAGTTGCTTCGCCACCTCTTGATAATGCGTGGTGGTCGGCGTGGGCGGTAATTCCGCCGAGGCACCGGGCACACCTGTGACTACAGTTTCAGACATGATTTGTCCTCCTTATGGACAGTAAGACCGTCAGGCAGCGCGACGCGCGATGACTGTGGCGTAATGGCACCGCGGCAAATGGCCGTTCGACGCGGGCAATCGGCACTATGCGCATGTGCCGTTACAATCGACCGATGCCATAAGATAGGCCGCCGCCCTCACAATTGGAACTGCGCACATGTAAAACAGCCGCTACAGCTCTGAACTTCAATAGGTGTGGATGTTCAGGTGGAGCGAAGACGGCAGGCTGGTATCGAGCGAGCGTTTCCTGTGTATTCGCGGGCGCAGCCCCAGCGTCGCAGACGCGAATTCGCTCATGAGCGGAGCCTCTGGCAGGATGCGATTGGCGTTACATCGGGTGAAGACCGTCGATTACTTTCTGCAAAGCTACCGAGGTCATTAAAAGGTGGGCGTCAGCTTTCGGAAATGGCAATTTGCCATCTAAAGATGTCACTTTGCCGTATGCAGAAGTCTTTTTGACATCTAAAGATGTCAATTCAAGGCCTGCAGAAGGTCTTCGGACAAATAAAGACTGCGAAACAGCGATGTAAATGGCGTTTTGTCATCTAAAGATGGCGACTTGCCGTATGCAGACTGCGTTTGTCATCTAAAGATGTCGGTTTCACTTCTAAAGAAGCTATTTTGCCGTCTGACATTTGCGGACCGCTTCTTCAGAAGCCATCGTCCCTTTTGAAATGACGGCTCCGCGTTCGCAAAAGGTACTTCGCCATTTTCAGGACGCGTTTTCCGGCCCGCCCGCGACCCTCTTCCGGTTGCTCCTGGCTGCGAACCATGAGCGATGGCGTGCGAACCCTCCGGCTCTGTGAGATCAGGACCTCCCAAAGCGGCTCGGAACGCAAGGCGGCCTCGATGAACGCCGTTAAAATCGCGGATCGCGTGATCCAGATGCCGGCGCCCGCGCGGATCTCGGCGGCCAGCCAGTCAATCCGCGTGACCTGCTTTTTCTCGAGCGACAGCGTGATCTCTGCACTGGATCCCGGCAGGAGCCTTCCCGCGCCGTGCTTCGATCGTGGGCGAACATCCTCGACGCGGACCGGCGGTTCCTCATCCAACATATCGTCCAGCTCCTCGGCGACGACCTCCGTGTGTCGTCCCCGCATCCGTAGTCAAGGTCTCCAACGATCGAGTACCGGCCGGCGAGGGATGGTGGTCTCTCACCGGTCGACCTCGGGGACTGCCGGCAGCGTGAAGCGCGCCGAGGAGCTGGCCAGAACTTCGTGAAGGAACCTCCGCACCCATGCCACCGCGCGCCGCATGACCTTCTCCGACGCCGTGCCTGCCACGGTGGCCCGAAGGTAGTCGACCGCCTCGCGCACATTCGCGGGCACGTCGTAGCGGCCGAGGATGGCGAGCTTCGCGCAGAGGGAACGCGCGTACTCAACGTCGCCGGTCATCTCGAAGACGATGTCGTGGATGTCGACCAGGACTGCGACTGCATCCTGGACAAGACCGCGGTCGAGAAGCTTCGGATAGGCACCGCAAAGCGCGATGACGGCCCTGTCGAGGTGACCGCGTTTCCGTTCCAGGCCGGCGATGTTCGAAATGGCCCGCTCGATCTCCCCGGTCATGCGGAGCCGCGTCATCTCACTCACCCCGCGCGCAAGGTAGTCGTTCGCCGTATCGAGGTCATCGAGCCGAAGCGCGCAATAGCCGAGGTTGTGAATGATGCGTGCGCACTCGTGATCGTCTTCGAGACGGAACGCTTCCTCGTACGCTCCGAGGTACCAGTCGCGCGCTTCCGGAACGTCGTCCTGCGCCAATGCGATCATGGCGTGCGTCTGAATGGCATCGAGATAACGCCGCGCCTCGCCATGCTCCGCGAAAACGGGGAGGCTTTTCGCGAGGGCGGCTTCCGCTTCCGGAAAATGATTGGAACTGCTCTCGATCAGTGCGATCAGCAGGAGAGCGGAGGCGTAATCGACGACGAGAACATCTTCGGATGCAAGGATCGCGGCGGCGCGCGAGGCGGCGGCGAGTGCTTCGTCACTGCGGTTGCCCGCCATGTAGAGGGCGTTGCCGTACTCTTTCCACGCCGTCCCCTCGAGCTGCGGCCGGAGAAACGACGGGGAATCGGGCACCTGTATGCCGGCGAGATGCGTCACGACGAACGTGGTCAACTCGAGCGCAACGCTCGCGTCGGCGTCGAGCGCGTCATGCGCACGCGCGAGAAGCGCGTGCAGCGTCCCGGACCGATGCCACTCAGGATGCTCTCGAAAGACGGTGTCCCGATCCGCGACCCCAGCCTCCGCGAGTGCGATCGCAGCGGCGCGGCCGATACGGTCGTCATCATTGAGAAAGGCGAGGTAGTCGCGCGTTTTCACGGCACACCGCCTAGAAGATGACGATTTCCTTGATCAGCTTCTCGGGATCCTCGATGAGGATGCGGCAACCATCCTTGCGTACATCGGTGAGGTACTTGTCCATCGTCAGGGCGCGGCGGACCACTTCGGCGAAGGAGACATTCCGTAACTCTGAGAGCTCCCGAAGGACGATGACGGCATCCTCAGGGAGTGAAATGGTGGTCTTGACGCCACCGCGAGCGGTTGATTTCGGCATGCGATACTCCTTATTTCCATCTTGAGCTGGCGTATCGTACATCGCCATACCTCCGAAGGCAAGTGAATTCTGCAGTAAGAGACGGCTGGTGTACGGCTATCCAAAGGTGTACCCTTCAGGTTCCTTGGGCTGAGAGAGAGAAGCGTATGGATGACTGGGCGTTCGACCTCGCAGACAGCCTGCTGGACGGGTTTCAGGAGGATCAGTTGACGCTGGCGCACATCGCCGGCGTGAACGACGCCGTCGCCTGGAAACTGCGGGAGATCAAGCGCAACCCGAGGATGGCGGGGTCGGTTTCTGCTGTTGACGCTGACGTGGTGTATCTGGCCAAGACCGGCCGGTACCCCAGCGACGTTCCTCCCCTGTTGATCGCCTATCTGATCGACGTCCGGCGACGGATCATCCGTCCGTTTCTGCTCTGCAAGGCGGATGACGACGACTTCGAAGAACGTATCCGCCGTGCGCTGCGCCAGAGAAACCGGCCGCGAGGGCACTAAGTGCCGGTGGTACGCCGTGCGCGGACCAGCGCCTCGACCTTTTGAACGTCGGCGGCCGTTACGCGACGAAGCGGCGGGAGGTCAGCGGGCGTGGGGCGGGAGCTGGCAGCCTTGTTGTCCTTCTTCACATCAGTTTTCACACGCTCCTCCTGCGAAGGTGTGTCGTGGGGGGCGGATTTCCCTACCCCTATGAGTGACGAAGCGCCGAATTTCCCCGGGGTGTTTCACGCGGAGACGCGGGGAAAACCGGGTGCCCTCCGCGGCTCCGCGTGACGAAGCTCAGAGGGTGTGAGGAAATCGATGAAGCGCAGCGTTGAACCTGGCCTCACCAGGTTACAGGCAAGCGGCTGACCTCTCCCTATGAGGAACTCACTGGCAAGACGCTCGATACGGACGGCGGGGCACCGCCGCGAGAGACGAGGTGGGAACCGTTCTGAAGGTGAAAGCAGCGGCAGCAGCGACGACACCGAGGGACGCGGGCGAAAGAAAAAATAGAAAAGCAGCGAGCGCCTGGGATGTTTTTCGCTTCGCAGGTGGATCAGGCGTACGCAAGACCCAGCTTGAAGTGATACGTTGCGCGAAGAGGCGCATCCAGCGGTTGTTCGGTAGCACAGACGGACGGCACCCAGTTCTCGACATGCTTCGCGAACAGATGCTGCGTGAACGACTCGATGCCTCGTGGACTCCACTTAGTTCTAATCTCGTCTGCGTACACATTCCAGGTGAGTCCCCGAAATAGCTCGCGCAGTGCAAGCCTGCGTGATCCGCTCACTACCTTGGAGGCTTGGGCCACCTGCTCTTTCAGGACATCTGGGAAGCTACGCAGCACCTGACCGGAGACCGTTGAATCATCACCAATAAGCCCGTAAGCGATGCAGTAAACATATCGGCGCGACTCGACGATGACCGCGAACGGCTCAGCTTCGCCGGAGCCGAGTTCTTGCTCGTGCCAGAGCGTCGAGAAGTGGTACTTCGTCGGGAGCTGTATCGCCGGGAGCTTCATCACTAGCCTTTCCATATCTGCGAAACGAGGGCCGAGAGAAGGTTCTTCCGCCCGACCAATCCGCTAACTGCGTCCTTCTTAGCTGCCGCATTCATATATCGGTCCGGAATGCGCCCAACGCAAGACTCGACGATGGAATCCGGGAAAGAAGCGATGTTTTCAGCCACGCGAAGCATAACCTGCACGTCAAGGAGGGAAACCATCACTTTCGGAAGTGGGGTCGGATTCATCGATCGCCAGCCTCCATTTCGCCACCGTCCCTCGCGCCCACCCAACGATGAGGCGTGGTCAATCGCGACGAAGCCGTTACGGCGAGTGTCCGTCCCATCGTCTCCGTAAACGATATTGCCGGGGTTGTCGCGGTCAGAGTTTTCGATCCACAGATCAAGCACGGCGATCAGCGAAAGCTGCTCTCGTGCCGCCGCGCGAAGTCTGTTACCCACGGATGAAGCGAGCGTGCTGCGGGATAGCACGTACGGCCACGTCGGCGTAGAAGGGTGCGTTACAAGGGAGATGCACGCCTCGAGTTGAGGCCGCTTGAACACGAGTTTGCAGTCCGACAGAAGAACAGGCGCTACGGGTATCCTCAGGTCAAACGCTAGATCGGACACGATCTTTTCATGCGCAGCCGCTGGGTAATCACATCGAGCTGTGGGCTTCAGGTACGCCCCATACGGAGCTTGTTCGGCGTGCTTTTTGAGCCACACGCCCTCAAGAATTCCGTCGGCCGGCTGGCGAGTTTGATCGAACTCCCATGCATGCTCAGAGAACAGCTTCTCGCGCCACGCGGCGCGCAACTCTTCAATTGTCAAGGTGCGGCATTCTAGCGGAGACTCCGCACTTACGTACGGCGCGCGACATTTGTTTCATGTCGCCTGGCGCGTCGCAATTTGCAGAACCGTTAATGCGCCGCCTGGTGCTCCGCCTGCAGCTTCTTGTGCTCGGCGATGATCTTCTCCTGCAGGTTGCGCGGGACTTCTTCGTAGTGCGATGACTCCATGTGGAAGCTGCCGCGGCCCTGGGTGATCGAGCGGAGCGTCGAGCCGTAGGTCAGCATCTCCGAGAGCGGCACGCGCGCCTTCACCGTCTGTGCGTCGCCGTCGGCATCGACGCCTTCCACGCGTCCGCGGCGTGAATTGAGGTCGCCCATGATGTCGCCGATGTACTCGGCCGGCGCGTTGATGTCGACGTGCATGATCGGCTCGAGCAGCGTCGCGCGCGCCGCCTCCATCGCCTGCTGATACGCGAGCGAGCCGGCGATCTTGAACGCCATCTCGGACGAATCGACGTCGTGATACTGGCCGTCCTTCAAGCGGACGCGGAAGTCGACCATCGGGAAGCCGGCCAGGAAGCCTTTCTTCCGCGCGTCCTGGATACCTTTCTCGACTGCCGGGATGTACTGGCGCGGGATCGAGCCGCCGAAAATCTCGTCGACGAATTCGAAGTCGCCGCCGCGCGGCAACGGCTCGACGCTGATCTTGCAATCGGCGAACTGCCCGTGGCCGCCCGACTGCTTTTTGTGGCGGCCGTGCGCGTCGGCGGGCTTCGTGATCGTTTCGCGGTACGGCACTTTCGGCGGATGGAGGATCACGTCCACGCCGTACTTTTTCTTCAACTTCGACACGACGATCTCGACGTGCAGCTGGCCCTGGCCGGAGATGAGGAACTCTTTGGTCTGTTCGTCGCGGCCGAATTTGATCGACGGATCTTCTTCGATGATGCGGCCGATGGCGACGCCGAGTTTGTCCTCATCGCCGCGCGCCTTCGCTTCGACCGCAAACGAAATCGCGGCCTCGGGATAGTGAATGTGCTCGAGCACGATCGGATGCTGGTTCGTAGCGAGCGTGTCGCCGGTGTGGACGTCCTTCAGCTTCGCGACCGCGCCGATGTCGCCGGCACGCAGCTCCGGAACGGAAACCTGCTGCTTGCCCTGAATGAGCTGTAGCTTGCCGACGCGCTCTTCATGATCCTTGGTCGTGTTCCAGTACGGATGATCCGAGGTAAAGGTGCCGGAGTAGACCCGGAAGAGCGAGACGCGGCCGGAGAACGGATCGGAGAACGTCTTGAACACGAGCGCCGAAGGAAAGGCCTCGGCGCGGCGATCGAATGTCGTCGGCTCGCCCTTTTTGTTCTTGCCATCGACCGTCTTGAAATCGTCGGCCGGAGGCAGCATCGCCACGATGCAGTCGAGAATCGCGTGTCCACCAATGTTGTGCGCGGCCGAATCGAGGACGACCGGAAAGATCTCGTGGTGTCCGACTTCGCGCTTCAATCCATCGAGCAGCTCTTCCTGCGACAGCCCGCCTTGATCGAAGAAGCGCTCCATCAGCGTGTCGTCGCCCTCGGCGACCTTCTCGATCAGTTGCGCGCGATAGTCGTCGGCCTCGGCTTTCAACTCCGCGGGGATGTCGATCGTTTCGTACTTGCCTGATCCGTCCGCGGAGTACTTCCACGCTTTCATCGACACGAGATCGATGACGCCGGAGAAGTCTTTCTCCTCGCCGATCGGAAGCTGAATCGGGACAACGTTCTTGCCAAACTTCTTCTGCAGCGCGTCGAGCGTGCGAGAGAACGAGGCTCGCTCGCGATCCATCTTGTTGATGACGATGAGCCGCGGGAGCTCGAACTCCTCCGCGAATTTCCAGACGCGCTCGGTCGAGACTTCGACACCCGTCACGCCGCTGACCACGATCGCGGCGGAGTCGGCCACGCGCATCGCCGTGCGCGCTTCCATGACGAAGATGCCGAAGCCGGGCGTGTCGATGAAATTGATTTTCGTGCTCTGCCACTCCGCGAACGCGATCGCCGCCGAGATGGAGTGCTTGCGATCGATTTCGTCCTGATCGAAGTCGGTGACGGTAGTCCCGTCATCGATCCGTCCCAACCGCGTGATGGCGCCGGCGTTGAACAGCAGCTGCGTAACCAGCGTCGTTTTACCGGTGTCGTTGTGGCCGACAACGGCCACATTCCGGATCTCAGAACCCGAATAGACCTTCATGTTGGCTGCCCTCGCTTGGCGATTTCAAAAGGAGGTGAATCATAATTTAAAACGTGGGGGGTCGGGGGTGGGGGGTGGGGGGTGGGAGAAGGGGCGAGCGAGCCACCCGATCATTCTTGCGCGACGCGCGGCACATTTCGCGAAGCTTTGGAGTGCGGTGGCGAGCGAGCCACCGCTTTGGGAGGGAGGGGGGCGGGTCATCGTCGCGAAGCCGAAGCAAGCATCACACGCTGCGCGTGGCCGCGCTTCGCACGAAACGGACGCCACATTCCTCACAACCCCCCAGGATGACAAATCGTCTGCTAACTCGCTCTTCACTCCCACTCCCGACCCCCGACTCCCGACTCCCTCGGCGAGGGAGTTATGATTGGCGGCTCACGCACCTCCCGGATCGGGAGCTGACGCGGGGGGAGAGCGGAACCAGGTGAAGCTCGGCCGGTATGAGATTGTTCGTGAGCTCGGCAAGGGCGCGATGGGCATCGTCTATCTGGCGAAGGACCCGCTCATCGGTCGGCTGGTCGCGCTGAAGACGATCCGCCCCTCGGCGCACGCCGACGACGAAGACACGCGCGAGTTCCAGCTGCGCTTCCAGCGCGAGGCCCAGGCCGCCGGCATCCTCAACCATCCGTCGATCGTTACCGTCCACGACATCGGCCAGGACGAGCCCTCGGGTATGGCCTTCATCGCCATGGAGTACGTCGAAGGGCAAAACCTGAAAGAGGTACTTTCGCAAGGCCGGCCACTCTCGTTCGAGCAGGCTGCCGACATCTGCGCGCAGGTCGCCGATGGGCTCGACTTCGCGCACGCGAAGGGAATCGTGCATCGCGACGTGAAGCCGGCGAACATCATCCTGCTCGAAGGCAACCGCGCCAAGATCACCGACTTCGGCATCGCCAAGATCACCTCGGGCGTCGCCAATCTGACGACCACCGGCCAGTTCCTCGGCACGCCGAATTACATGGCGCCGGAGCAAATCAAAGGGACGCCGGTCGATGGCCGCAGCGACATTTTCTCGCTCGGCATCTGTCTCTACGAATGCCTCACGCATCGCAAGCCGTTCGGCGGCGACTCGCTGACGTCGATCTCGTACAAGATCGTTCACGAGCCGTTTCCGCCGCTGCACGAGATCAATCCGACGATCCCCGAGGGGTTCGCGGACGTGGTCATGCATTGCCTGGAGAAGGATCCGGCCAGGCGGTACCAACGCGGGAAGGATCTCGCCAATGCGCTGCGCGCCGTGATCCGCGGCGAGCGTCCGATGCGCTCGAACGAGCCGATGTTCGCCGACGTGACGGTGGCCACGCGCAGCGATCACGAAAAGCTGCCGACGATGGAGATGCCTTTCCCCGAGGCGGAGCACGGGACCACGGTGGAGTCGCCGCAGCCGCTCGACACGAATCCGAGTCCCGGCCACGCGCGGCAAACGGTGCCGTCGTCCGCGGTGAAACCAGTGAAACCGGCGAAGGCGGCGAAGACACCGTCGAAGCCGATCTGGAAGCCGCTGCTGACGACGCGCATCCATCCAATCCTCTTCATCGCCATCCCCTGCATCCTCCTGGCGATCCTCGGCATTGCAATGCTGGTGATGAACGCAAAAAAGGTGAACGTGCCGGCGGTCGATACCCGCGCCGAAGCGAGAGTGGCGAAGGAACGGAAGCTGCGCGAGGAAGGCAACCGCCTCCTCCACGAAGGCCGGGTGACCGATGCGTACGATCGCTACGATCAGCTTCTGAAACTGGCGCCGCGCTCACCCGCGATCAACGAAATCGCGCGGAAGTTGTCGCAGATCCGGACACGCGATGAAGCCGGCAAACAGCAGCTCGCGGTCGGGCAGCAGAACTTCGAACAAGGACTGGCGCTGTACAACGCGAAAAAGTTCGCGGAGTCGATTCCCTTTTTCCAGCAGGCGTTCGACATCAATCCGAGCTCCGACGCGGCCACGCAGTATCTGAAACTCGCGCAGCAGGAAGACGAGCGCGTGAAGTCGGAGCGCGCCGCTGCACGCGCGGCACGGACTTCGACCCAGCCGCGGCAGACGCAGACGACCGCACCGGTCGCCTCGACGACGGCGCGTCCGATGACCACGTCGCATCCCGGTCCACCTGCGATCACGGCGGCCGGAACCGCGTCGCTTACGACCGTCGTCAACAGCACCGTCACCGACGGCTACATCGTCGTCCGCGCCGGTTCGGATGAGGTGGCGCGCGAGAACCTTTGGTCCGAGCGGCGCTTCATCCACACGCATGTTCCACGTCAGGTAAACGTGACGAAGGAGTTTCCCGCCAAGAACGCCGATCTCGATGTCTGGGTGGTGATCCCGTCGCTCGCCATCAACGATCACAAGACGCTGCGTGCGCAGAGTTTCGATCCCGGCGTGAATCGCAAGCTCGTCGTCAGCATCGATCCGAAGAGCAAGCGGGTCGACTACCAGTTCAATTGATCACGCGGAGGCGCGGCGCCGCGGGGCGTCTCATGCTTGCGCGTCTCCCCGCACATTTCGCGAAGCTTTGGAGTGCGGTGGCGACCGAGCCACCGCTTTGGGAGGGAGGGGGATGGTGAGATCGCGAAGACGGAGCAAGCATCACACGCTGCGAGTCGTCAAGATTCCACCGCCCTCCCAAAGCGGTGGCTCGGTCGCCACCGCACTCCAAAGTGCTGCGCACGAAAACTGGCGTCACAATTTCCCCGCAAAGTATCAGGATGACAATGACCGGCACGTTCGTAATCGCTTCACGAGATGAGCTATGGCTGCGATCTCGCACTCGACGACGCGCGTGCGGCTGTTGATCACGCGGAGACGCGGCGCCGCGGAGGAATGCAGCACTCCTCGGGACGTCTCATGCTTGCGCGTCTCCCCGCACATTTCGCGAAGCTTTGGAGTGCGGTGGCGACCGAGCCACCGCTTTGGGAGGGCGGTGGACGGTGAGATCGCGAAGACGGAGCAAGCATCACACGCTGCGAG
>DASYJF010000027.1:0-24992 GCA_035996815.1 Thermoanaerobaculia bacterium
TCCCGTCTCGTACGCCGACCGTGTGAGTCGCTCTTCGCCCCCGAGCAGCGCCACCAAATAATCCCACTGATACTGAATCCACTCCCGCTCATCCACCCTTTGATTCATACACTTAGGATAGCCCCAACCCTAAGTTAGTGCGTATGGCGCAGAGCGCGGGGCTGTATTGTCACGCGCGCCTTCGCGCGCGCCGTGGACTCGGGTCTGCGTATCCTGCAATGTGAATCATCCCAACGCGTTGGACTGGGAGACGACGCGCGCCCACGCCGGCTCCGCGTATCCTGACGAATGTGAGTCATCGCACGCCCTCGGACTGGGAAGAACTCGCGCGACGCGAGCCGTACTTTCCGGTGCTGACGAATGAAGGCGTTCGCGAGGAGGCGTTTCTCGAAACGGGCGATGCGGACATCGCGCTGCTGCTGCCGGCGATCGCGGCGATGCTCGGACGCGAGGTTCCGCTCACCTCGGTGCTCGACTTCGGATGCGGTGCCGGCAGGCTCACGATCCCGCTGGCGTGGCGCGCGGTCCACGTGGTCGGCGCCGACATTGCGCCTTCCGTCCTCGAACATGCGCGGAAGAATGCGCTGGATGCGGGGGTGAGCAATGTGACGTTTGTGGAGATCGGTGAAGTAGAGGGCCGATTCGATTTCATCTGTTCGCTTCTCGTTTTTCAGCACATCCGTCCTGCCGAGGGGTACAAGCTCATTCGTTCACTTCTGCGTCTTCTGAATCCGCGCGGCGTGGCAGTTCTGCAGGTCCCACTGGAGCCGTCGGGCGGAGGATTGCGGCGGCTGGCGCGGATGCGGATGAAGCGCGTGGGAGTGCGGCGCATCCTCCCGCATCGGATCCAAATGCCTTCGTGGATGAAGACGAACGCGTATGACGAACGTGTTGTAATCAGGGATGTCGCCGCGGCGGGCGCGGTTCTGATCGGACGGTTCGGCAGCGTTATGGTGATCGAAAATCAGGGGGCGAAGTAGCCTCGTATCGTTCGCGCCGTCAATTGGGGCGACTTCAGCATCACGTGAACTTTGCGCCATTGGTTGTGGCGGGCCAGATCGGTGATCTGGTAGGTGATCGCGTATTGGGCGCGCAGATCTTTTTCGATGTCGGCGTAACGGGCCTGGAGATTTTGCGCCGAGGCCGTCACCAGGAAGCCGCCCGTTTCCGCGGCGAGGTACTGGAGGCGGTTCAGGTCCTGCGGCGGGTCGTCGTTGACGCCGCTGTCGTACGCGATCACGTAGATTGGAACGCCGGCCTCTCTCGTCAGGCGGTCGATTTCGTCGAACGATGAGATGGATGACGTGTCGCCGCCGTCGGTAAGGATGACGATGCCGCGCCGGTTCTTCTCGTCGTGCAGTTCGCGCTCGGCGCTGCGGATGGCGTCGTAGAGCGCGGTGCGGCCCTCGGCGTTGATCGACTTCACAACGTTTCCGATTGCGGCGCGATCGGTGGTCAGTTCCATCTCCCGGTGCGGGCTGGTGCGCACCGAGTAGACGGCGCAACGGTCGCCGTCTTTGAGCGTCGTCTCGACGAAGTTGACGGCGGCGCGGGTGGCCTTCGGCATCTCGTAGGTCATGCTCGTGGACGCGTCGAGCAGCAGCGCGATCGAGATCGGTTGATTGAACGCTTTCCCGATCTGCAGGATGTGTCCTTCCGTCCCGTTGTCGACAACTTTGAAAAGCGCCTGATCGACATCGTCGTGCGTGGTGCCGTTGCGGTCGACGACGGAGACGAAGAGCGGAACGGTACGGACTTCCAGCGCTTCGCTCTTTACATCGCCGGCGGCGGACCAGAAGTCGGCCGCCTCGGCGCCCGACTTTGTGCGCGCCGTGACCTGCACGGTTTTCTGCGCGAAGTGTTCGGCGGGAATGGTGAATTGATACGGCGGCTGCTCGACGGTCGCGATCGACTTGCCATCGTCCCACGCGGAGACGCTCACGATCGGGTCTTCGTCGGACGAGGTCACGTTCGCTTCGAAGATGCGGTTCGCAGGATCGACGGGCGCGATCTTTACGCCGAGGGTTTGATGGCCTTTGTTGATCGTAGTCTGCCACTGGATGCGCTTTTGATTCGCAGCCGCCGTGACGACGATCTTGTGCTCGACCGGCAGCGGACCGAAATCGATCGCGACATGCCACGGGGAGCGGAGGGCTTCGACGATCTTCTGGCCGTCGACGGTCACGGTGACGCGCGCGTCATCGAAGTCGGGAACCATGGCGAGATCAATGGTCAGGTCGATCGGACCTTTGATGTCGGAAGGGGGCGCGGTATCGCGTCCGAGAATGAGTTGGTCCGGAGCCGCGACGGCCGTGGTGGCGAGTAGGAGAGAGAGGGTGATTGCGAGGGGGAGATGGGTGCTACGGCTTTGCTGGTGCTTCATAAATCCGCCGATATTCAAATCGGTTCCGGCTGACTGTCTTCACATAAAGCCGGGTCTCGGCAAACGGAATCGATTCGACAAATAAGTCCTCATCATCGACGGGCGTTTGAGCAATCCATCTGCCAACGGGATCTTCGCCGGCGTTGTAGGCGGCGATGGCGAGCGTCGTGTTGCCGTGCTCTGCCGCGAGCTTTTGCGAGAACTCGGCGACGCCGATGGCGATGTTCAGCTTCGGATCGAAAAGCTGTTCGCGCGTCGGTGGCGTGAGGCCCGCGCGCGTCGCAATCGACGCGGCCTCGGCGGGCATGATCTGCATGATGCCGATGGCGTCGGCGTTGGAGACAGTGGTCGGTTCGAAGCCGGTCTCCTGGCGGATGATGGAAGCGATGAGATACGGATCGATCTGGCGCTGCTCCGCTTCGGTCTTGATCGTTTCCCAGTAGTTGAGCGGGAAGAGGATTTCCCAGAAGCGGTGCGGGATTCCGGTGCCGCCGTGTCGGACGAATTGGCGGAACTTGCGCTGCAAAACGTTGTTCGCGGAGAAGGGCTCGCCGCCTTGCACGTAAAGATCGGCGAGCATGAACTGCATGCCGAGGTTGGTGGGGTTCGCGGCGGCGATTGCTTTCATCTCGCGTGTTGCTTCGCGATAGAGGCCGAGCCAGGCAAGCTCGCGAACGGCGTCGATGCGCGGCTCGTTCGCGGTAGCGAGTTGCGCGTCGAGATCGGGAAAGACGTTGCCGTTCGCGATCTCGTTCGGCGCGAGCATCGGTTCGCCGATGATGGCGCGAGCGCGGTAGCTGAAGTAACTGTAGGGATAGAGCGTCTCGAGCTGGTGCAGCGCGGCGTCGCGGCCGGCGACGTCGCTACGTCGTTCGCGGATCTTGGCGGTCCAGAAAAGCGAGTTCGAGAGGTAGTCGCCGTCGGGGAGCTGCTTCGCGTAACGGTCGAACGTTTTCAGCGCGTCGTCGGGACGGCCTGCGAGGAAGTAGGTCCAGCCGAGGGTCCAGAGGTTTTCGCCTTCGTTTCCGAGCGCGCCGGCAGTGATGGCGGATTCGAGATCGGTGATGGCGAGGTCGTACTTCACCTCGTCGGTGACGTAGTACTTTGCGCGCAAAACCTTCGCCTCGGTGGCTTCACTGCTGGACGGATATTGCTTCTCGACCTGCCGCAGACCGGCGAGGAAGAGCTTCGGCTGATTGGCGCGCCAGGCGGCGCGGGAGCGCGTCATGATGAGCGCGGGATCTTTGAGTTTGGCGCGGTCGGTTTCCGCGAGGAGATCGGAGTAGCGGCGCGAGTTGAAGAGCGCGCGAAGACGGACCGCGCGAAATGCGCTCGATGCCGCCGACTCTTTCGGAAAGCGTGTGGCGATCCGTTCGAGGAGATCGAAGGCGCGTCCGTAGCGATCGTTGCGGCCGAGTTTCTGCGCGATGGCCAGCTCGTCGTCGAACGTAAGCGCGTCGAGCGGCGACGGCGTGTACTGCGAAACGTGATCGTACGTGTCCTCGGTGAAGCGCCCCTGCGTGAATTCGGTGAGGAGACGCATCCGCAGCGGATTGGCGAGATCCATCCGCCCCGACTTCGCCAGCGATTTCGCCAGCCAGACGAAATCCTCCTCGGTGAGCGCGTCGATGGTGATGGTGTTCGCCGACTTGAATGCGTCGTCGGTATTCGCAGCGTCGCCCGCGGCGGCGTAGAGCGCCGGAAGGCGCAGCCGCGCGATGGTGGCGGCGGAACTGGCGGGCGTGTCGTGAATGATGCGGACGGTGGCGATGAGCGCGTCCGGCCAGCGTTTGTCCGCGGCTTCGATGTCGAGCGTGCGCAGACGAAGCCACGGAGCGGCGAGCGGATCGGCATTCGCGGCCTGCCCGAGGACGGGCAGCGCCTCGGCGGTCCGCTTCTGATCGATGTAGAAAAGTGCAAGCAGCGTCAGCGCCCGCCCTTTGGTCTGCGCATCGGCCGATTGCGTCAGCGTCCTGAGTCCCGCCTCGTAAAGATCGAGTTGATTGTTCGTCGGCAGCGAGCGCACTTCATCGAGCGTCGGTACCTTCACAGGCTCGACGACCGCAACCGGCATCGGAACCGGGGCGGGCGGAGGCGGGAGGGGAGCGGTGGTGGGGGCGGGGCTGGAGCAGCTGATGAAAACTAGAAACCAGAAACCAGAAACCAGAACGGTGACGAGTGATCGGAGCTTATTTCTGGTTTCTGCTTTCTGGTTTCTAGTTTTCACGTCCCACCCTCCGCTTCATCACACCTTGATCTTCAATGAAACCGACGCGCCGCAGGAACTCGGTGTGTTTGACGTCCGCGATCAGACAATTCCGCTCCAGTTTTTCCGCCAATGAGGCGAGCTCGTTCAGCATGACGCGTGCGATGCGTTTACGGCGCAACTCTTCGGCAACGACGAGATCGACGACGCGGACGGCATCGGTTTCGACGTCCATCGCGAGCACCGCTACCAACTCGCCGACGAGTTTGCCGAGCAGTCCGGAGCGGGCCGCGGGCGATCCCCCATGCTGCGCGGCGAAGGCGCGAACCGCATCGGAATCGGCGGCTTCAATCGGACGGACAAAGAGCTTCTGGCCTTTCACGATGGTGTCAACGGACGTTTACAACGTCGCCCCTTCCGGCCTCCAAATGGGCTGCTGTCATGCTTTTACAGCATATCGCGATCGGGCAAATAATTCTTGACAATCGCATGACGGGAACTACACTGCCGCGTGTCCCCCCAACCAGCAATAAAACTATTTTTCTAACGAGTGTGATGATGAACGTGCAAGAAGCGATCGCCGATTTTCTGCAGCATGGGCAGGCTGTGCGGAATCTTTCCGATCGCACGATCCGCGCGTACCAGTCCGACCTGAGCCAGTTTCACGTGCACGTGGACGGCGCCAACATGGTCGACATCACCCCCGAGCATCTCGAGCAATACCTCGACAAGCTTGGGACGGGACCGTATCGCGACACGTCGATCCGCCGTAAAGTCGCCGCGCTCAAAGTTTTCTTCCGTTACATGGAAGAGAAGGGCATCTTCCACGAGTCGCCGGCGCGCAAGCTGAAGATCCGCAAGCCGGTCGAGAACCGCGTTCCGACCGTGCTCTCATCGCGCGAAGTGCGGGCGCTGCTCTCGGCTCCGAAGGATCAGATCGGCGCGTTGTCCGGAACTCGCGATCACTCCGCCGGCGGCCGCAATCGCTATTTCTGCGCCATCCGCGACAACGTCATCCTCGAGTTGCTCTTCTCGACCGGCATCCGCATCGGCGAACTGGTGGCGCTGAATGTTACTGACGTCGGCGTCGAGAACAACCAGATCCACATCATCGGACGGGCCACCCGGGGCCGCACCGTGACGATCACGTCGCACGTGGTCATCGAAGCGCTGATGAGTTACCTCGACATGCGCGCCGACCGCAGCCTGACCACCGACGCGCTCTTCGTCGGCCGCTCGGGAACGCGCCTGACCATCTATTCGATCGAGAACATTTTCAAGAAGCACGTGCGCCTCGCGGAAATCAAACGCCATATCACTCCGCACTCGCTGCGCCACACGATGGCGGCGATGCTGGTCTCCTCCGGCGCTGACATCCGCGACGTCCAGGAAATCCTCGGGCACGCTTCGATCCTCTCGACGCAGGTCTACACGCGCCTCCCGATCCAGAAACGCCGCGGCAACACGGTCGCCGACCCCGCGCGGATTCTGGTCGAGCCGCACGCGGCGAGGCTGTCGATCAAGAAGGTGTGACGGCAGTAGATTAGTGATTAGTGATTAGTAGATCAGGACACTTTGACGGTCCTGATCCACTAATCCACTAATCTACTGATCGACTAATCCACTTCTACGGCAGCCTCTCTTCCGGCGTCCGCACCGGCGAACGATTGCCGTCCTTGTCCACCGCCCGCACGCCCATGAAGACGTTGTCGATGGTGAAGTCTTTGAATGTGTACTTTGCCACCTTGCCGACCGGGATGACGCGCTCCCAATCGTCCACCGTCGTTTCGCGGATCACGATTTCGTAGCCGGCGAGATCGGCATCCGCGCCCAGGTCCCAGCTCAGCGTCGTGTCGTTGGTGACGGCGCCGCCTGCTTTCACGTTCTTCGGCGCGGCGGGAGCGCAGGCGCCGGTGATGAGCGCGACCGCGTTCACGGAGGCGACGAGCCGCATGTAATCGCCGGAGACGAATTGGGGCAGGTCGCCGTACTGCACGCCGTTCTCGACGCGCACGGTCTGGTGCTCGTGTCTGTAATCCTCGTTCGCCTCGCTGAAACGGATGCCGGGGAAGCCTTTCTCGAAGAACGGCAGGTGATCGCCGCCACGTCCGAAGCGGTCGAGCCGGTAGATCAGGCGCGGCTTTACGTTCGGAAGGTAAAGGCGGACGCCGTCGCGGACGAAGCGCGCCCAATGCCGCGCCGATCCTTCGCCGGCGCCTTTCGGATTCGCGGAGAAGATGCGGATGGTTCGGTTGTCGACGTCTCCCTCGCCGCCGACCGTGCCGCCGACGATGTCGTTGGTGATCATCCCCTCCACGTTCCACTTCTTCGCCGCCGCTTCTTCGGCCAGACCGCGCGACCCGAGTAGGCCTTGTTCTTCGCCCTGGACAGCGACGAGCATCACGGTCGCTTCGAGCGGATGCTGCGAGAGCACGCGTGCGACTTCCATGATCACAGCGACGCCGGACCCATCGTCGTCCGCGCCGGGCGCATCGAGCGTTGCGTTCATGACGTCGGAGTTCATCGAGTCGTAGTGGCCGGTGGCGATGTAGATGCGATCGGGATCGGCCGTTCCGCGGATGGTGGCGACGACGTTGATCATCTCCACCGGCACATTCTTCGTCCGCGCCGCCTGCTGCATCGACGACTGATACGCGACGGTCATCCGCCCGTTGCTCGCCGCCGCCACGCGCGAAAGCTCGTCGAAGATCCAGCGCCGCGCCGCGCCAATACCGCGCGTCTCGGACGTCGTATCGGACAGCGTGTGCCGCGTTCCGAACGAGACGAGCTTGTCGTCCGTCTGCTTCATCCGCGCGGCATCGAGTTGCCCGACGATGCCGGCAACGTCGGTACATTGGGCGTGCAGGGCGGCGGCGGCGAGGAGGAGGGCGGTGGCGATGAGGAGTCTGCGCATGGCGCAACATCCTATCGCTCACCCACCGCATCGTAAGCCGGCAGGCTATTCAGGTGGAACGAGACGTTCAAGTGCCGCGATAGGTGCTGGGATTTTTTGTTGAACCGTCTCCCAAATGACGTTGGCGTCGACATTTCGGTAGTCGTGCGCTGGGCGGTGGCGCATACCAATGATGCTCGGCCACGGGATTTCGGGGTGCTTTTCCAGAAACACCTTCGAGACCTGGCGCGCCGCTTCACCGATGACTTCCAGTCTCCGGACGATCGCGTCCTGATCGCGATCGCTCTCATCGAACATCGGTCGCGTGAGGTTCGCTGCGTAATCGCGAACGCGTTTCGCGGCCGTAAGCATGTCCAGCAGGTATGCGTCATCCCGCGGCATAGATCGTCTCTTGATGTTCGAGGATGTGTCTGCGTCGAATGTAGTTTTCGCTCCGCTCTATCGCTTTCTTCGAGACGAGATCGACAGGCCGATGGAAAATCTGTTCGAGATCCTCTGTCATCGACTGCCAGTCCCAGAGTGTCCATTTTGCTGACTCATTGAAGGTAACCAGGATATCTACATCGCTGTCGGCATTGAAATCGTCACGAAGGATCGATCCGAACAGAGCCAGCTCGGAAACTCGCCACTTCTGACAAAAAACCGCGATAGCGCTTCGATCGATATCGATCTGTGGGTGAGGCTGAACCGTCATTGCAGCTCCTTCACGTGTACATCGTAACGCTCAGTCGAATCGGCGCTACCATCATCCGCATCCCATGTCTCTTCGCCGCGTTGCGTTGATCGTGTTGCTGGCTGCCGTGCCGGCGGCGGCGCGGGTTCTGCCGGCGGGCATTCGTCCATTCCGCACGTACGGCACCGAGGCGGGGCTGGGGAATCTCGCGGCGATGCGGCTGGCGCAGGACACGGCCGGATTTCTTTGGGTGGCGACGCAGGACGGCGTCTATCGTTACGACGGGAATCGCTTCGCCCGTTTCGGACTCGGCGAGGGGCTGCCGTCGAGTTACGTGGCCAACGTGCAGTCCGCGCCTGACGGATCTATTTGGGTGATCACGTACGGCGGTCTGGCGCGTTTCGATGGACGGCGGTTCAATGCCGTCGCTGCGCCGCAACCGAATGCGATTTCGATCGACGACGCGAACACCGTCTGGATCGCTACCGCTCGCGGAGTTCTTCGCGGTACTGCGAAACAGCCGTTTGCGGCGATCGCAGGATGGCCGAATGAAGAGGCGACGGCCGTGTGGTTCGACAAGTCCACGCACGCAATTTTCGCCGCCTCGCCGAACCGCATCGGGCGTTTCGCGAACGCCGCCTGGACCTTCTGGGCGAATCCCGCCAACGAACGGATCGACGCAATCGTCGTCGATCGGCAGCACACGATCTGGGCGCGCTCGGCTGCGCATCTCTGGGCGAAAGCGGAGAACGAGCCTGCCTTTCACGACGAGAGCCGCGCACTGCCGGCGACCAGCACCAGCGGCTATCTCGACATCGATCGACGCGGCAATCTCTGGGTGCCGACCGATCGCGGTGTCGCCACGCACGACGACAACGGCTGGAGCGTCATCGGCGCAGCCGAGGGGTTGCCGATCGAGTGGGCGCGCGACGTTCTCGAGGATCGCGAAGGCTCCATCTGGATCGCCAGCCTTGGCGTGCATCGCATGCTCGGACGCGGCGAGTTGACGACGTACGATCGCCGCTCCGGCCTGCCGAACGCCGTGATCTGGTGCTTCCTCTGGGATCACGCCGGCCGCCTTCTCGTCGGCACCGACCTCGGTCTCGCGCGCTCGACGCCAACTGGATGGGAGACGGTTCCCGGCACGGCCGGACATCAGATTCGATCGGTCATTGAGGAAGCCGATGGCACGCTCTGGATGGCCGGAAGTCCGGCCGAAGTCTTGCGCGTCGGTGGCGGCGATCGCGCGTATCCCGTCGCCGGACGCACGGTACTCAAACTCGTCCGCGACAACGACGGCGCGCTGTGGGCCGCCACGCGCGGCGGTGGTCTGCTGCGCAAAACAACCAATGAGGATCACTTCATGCGGATCGCCGTTCCGAACGGCACCTCGGACGAAACCTTCCGCTGGCTGACCATCGATTCGCGCGGCCGCCTCTGGGCCGCCGGCGAGCACGGCATCGCCTGCCTCGAGCGCGGAATCTGGCGGCGCTACACGACGCGCGACGGCCTCGCGCACAACCACGCCGCGTACATCACCGAGACGGCATCCGGCGACTTTCTGGCGACGTATTTCGAGCCGTTGGGGATGGTTCGCTTCTCAATCGATGGCGGCGCGGCAATGCACGTCATCGAACATCTCGACGCGCGCCGCGGACTTTCGTCCAGCAAGATTTTTCTCGTCGGCGAAGACGCGCATCGGCGGCTGTGGGTCGGCACCGGCGTCGGCGTCGATCTCGTAAACGGCCGACTCATCGAGCACCTCGGCATGGCCGACGGTCTGGCCGGCGACGATGTCGACGCGATGGCCTTCCTCGCACAACCGAACGGGGAAGTGTTTATCGGCACGAGCTCGGGATTCAGCCACTACGTCCCGCGCCTCGACGCGCCGGGCGTTGAGCCACCGCCGGTGCGCATCACATCGTCGGCCATCGGTGCGAAGCACGACTTCTCCGCATCCTTCGCGGCTCTGACCTATCTCAAACAGGACTTGATCGAGTATCAGGTCCGCCTGGTCGGGCTCGAAGACGAATGGCGTCCCGCCGTTGCGCGTGACGTGCGCTACGCGATGCTCGCTCCGGGAGAGTACCGGTTCGAAGCTCGCGCGCGGTTGCGTCCGGGAACATGGAGCGCGCCCGTGTCGGTGCCGTTCACGATCGCGCCGGCGTGGTGGCAGACGTCCTGGGCGCGCGCGGTGATGATTCTGGCGATGCTCGCGCTGATCGTCCTCGCCCATCGCACACGCGTTGCGCTCCTCCGCCGCCGCAATCGCGAGCTCGAAGCACTCGTCGCGCAACGCACGCACGAACTTGCCGACGTCAATACGCGGCTGATGGACCTGAGCGTTACCGATGCGCTCACCGGCATGAAGAACCGGCGCTACCTCGATCTCTGCATGCCCGAGTACATGGGCGACGCACTGCGCCGCCACGAGTCGCTGTCGCGCACGGGCGTCGATCCGACTCGCGAAAACGCGGACCTGCTCTTTTTCCTGCTCGACCTCGATCGCTTCAAAGAAATCAACGACCGCTTCGGCCACGCTGCGGGCGACCGCGTGCTCGTCGACATCCACGAACTGCTGAAGACGACCATGCGCGACACCGACACGCTCGTGCGCTGGGGCGGCGAGGAGTTCCTGCTCGTCGCGCGCAACTCATCGCGCCACGAAGCCGCCGCGATCGCGGAACGGATTCGCAGCGCCATCGCCGGCCACGCCTTCATCGTCGGACGCCGCACCACCTCGCTCCGCCTGACCTGTTCGATCGGCTTCGCCCCCTTCCCCTTCCTCCCGCTCGACCGGACGTGCGTCGGATGGCAGGAGGTCCTCGACATCGCCGATACTTGCCTCTACGCCGCCAAACACGCCGGCCGCAACCGCACCGTCGGCGTCATCGCCGGCGACAGCCGCGATCCGGAGACGCTGGTGCAGCGGATCCGCCAATCGCTTGATGACGTCGTCGCGTCCGGCGAGGTGACGTTAGCCACGAACGGCGACGCAACCGCGTTCGCAGTATGAGTCTGCCTTTCTCCGCCCTCCGCGTCTCCGCCTGAACCCGTCCCCTCTCTCACTCGCGAAAGACGTAAACTGCCGCCTCGGTGGACGCACATGAACTGCAAAAACTCCTGGCGGATCATGAGACCTGGCTTACCAGCCACGGAAATCGTGGCGAGAGAGCAGAACTCGCAGAAGCGGACCTTCGAGATGCACCCCTTCGTAATGCCAACCTGCGCAAGGCGAACCTCACCAGTGCGAACCTCAGAGGAACGGACCTCTTCGGGACTTCTCTCATTGAGGCCGATCTTCAGGGAGCAGACCTTACCGATGTAACGGGCCTTTGCTCTCAACAGGTCGCCGGAGCGAATCTGTCCGGCGCCAAACTGTCCGGGACTGTCGCGATATCGGATGGGCTGGCCCAGGTTGGTGAGCTTTCGAAGAATACTGCAAGGACATTCGTCTTTCTCATCCTCGCCTGCGTTTATTGCTGGTTGACAATCGCCACAACCACTGACGCTCGATTACTTACGAATTTTGTCTCTACGCCGCTTCCGGTCATTCAGGCGGCGATTCCGCTCTACCTGTTCTACCTGATCGTGCCAGTGATTCTGCTGGCTGTGTATTTGTACCTGCATTTACAACTACTCGATCTATGGCAGGAGGTAGCTGAAGTTCCCGCGATTTTTCCGGACGGCAGATCGGTAAGCCAAAAAATCCACCCGTGGCTTCTTGCTGTACTAGTGAGAAGCCTGATGCCCGCGCGGCACAATGACCGCTCTCCGCGGTTTCTGGCGGCACTCATCTCACATCTGCTTACCTGGTGGCTTCTTCCAATTACGCTGGCGATCTTCTGGCTGCGTTATCTTCCGAGGCATGATCTGCCCGGATCGTCAGTCCAGGCCGGATTGCTCGGATTGGCAAGTTTCCTGGGGGTATGGTCGCAGCAGCGCGCGTTGCGGTTTCTCTCTCACAAGCGACTCCGCTGGTCCATTACTGCCGCGCTGGCCGTCGGGATCATTGTTTTCGCCTGTTGCTTAACCGTTTCCTACGGCGCCATCACTGGAATCAATGAAACCGCTGAGGAATATCGCACGCCAGTCGGGCCGGCGAGCGGATTTGATGTGCTGACGTCTCTGAGAACCGGCATTCCGCAGCTCTTGTCGAGGGTGGGTGGACGTGCCTTTGCGGACATGAAAGATGCAGTCGTCTCGAACCGTCCCAACGCTGTGTCTTTCAGTCCTGCTCCGATGTTGACCTCCCCACACGGAGATCTTTCGTTAGCGAGAGAAGCGATCGACGACGATGCGCTTCGCGGCGTCCTCGGCGCCGACCTGCGCGGCAAAGATTTGCGGTACGCGATTGCAAGAGGCGCCTTTCTGGTTCGCGCCGACTTGACCAGAGCAAACTTGCGCGGCGCCGATCTTTCCTTTGCCTACCTTCAAGAAGCGAATCTCGAGGACGCTAACCTGAGGATGGCGTACCTGTCCAGGGCCCAGATGGATCGGGCGGACATGAAGGCCGCACGGATGCAGGACGCGTATCTTGGTGAGGCACGGATGCGGCGAGCCGACCTTCGTAGCGCACAGCTGACCGATGCGATCCTCGTCGATGCTGACCTTCAGGACGCCGACCTGACCTTTGGCCAACTCGACGGAGCGATCTTATCCAACGCGAACCTCGCCAATGCCGTTTTGTTCGGGACATCGTTGCACGGCGCGAATCTGGAGTTCGCACGAAATCTCACGCAAGCGCAGATCAACGACGCATTTACTGATTGCTCGACCATCCTTCCTGTCGGCATGACACGACCGATGCCCTGCCCAACCCCGGCATCGACAGTTGCCGCTCCTGACTTACGTTGTCAAATCCCCGAAAAACTTCCTGTAATGCGCAATGGCGTCTATACGATCGCGCTGAAGAGCGATTCGGCGACCTGCTCTGTCGTCATGGGTTCACCGGGCGGGGCGCCGAAGGATATCGTTCGGGCGCTCGATAAGGCTCCAGCAAATGTCCGTGATCTCCCATTTCGACCGGTCGTCGCTGGAAGGTTCTATACATTTACGCCGATTCCTCCTGGGGCGCCCAGAGGCACACAGGTCGTGAACCTTCCTCCGGGCGATGGGCGCAGCGGTTATTTTCGATTGGCGTTTATCGCGCCTGAAGGCTTTTCCAGTGTCCGGCTCAAGGGATTCGCAAATGCCGACGACACAGGCCGAGTCTTTTTGAACGGCACCGCAATTTCGCCTTCGCTGTTTTCCACGGACGCAATCACGGAGTTCGGGAATGTGTCATTCTCCGTGAACCGGACGACGATGTTCAAACCGGGCGTGGTCAATGAGATTCTGATCTCCGATTTGAATACGGGCGCAGGTCCAAGCGGCGCTGCCTTCTACTTTACGATTACGTTTCGCAAGTAACGAAGTGGTGAGTCCGCTACGGCTCACGACTATCTAGCCGCGTCTCCCACCGTTCGTTTTTCACTCGCCAGTTCTCGCCGTCGTGGATGAGTTGATACGTCCACGTTCCGTACGTGCCCGACGAAATCTGGCCGCGGATTTCGACCGTCGCCGCATCCGCAGTCACGTAGCCCTGCACCAGCTTCGGCTGGACGGGCCGGATCGACTTCCACAGTTTGAAATCGACGTCATCGAACGATTTGAATACCGAGGCGGCCTTCATCGCCTCGAGATCTTCACGCTGGATCGCGTCCAGCCAGGCGAAGCAGACCTGCACCGGCGGATCGGTTTCGCGCACCGGCTGACCGCGAGACTCCGTGACCGTGTCGTCCTTCGCGCCGGCGTCGCGGAGGACGCGCACCACATCCATTTTCTCGGCATCGAGCGCCTGCGTCAGCGCAGTCGAATGCCATTTCGTACTCAGCGTATCGAGCTTCGCGCCCGCGTTCACGAGCGCGCGAACGATCTCGGTACGTCCTGCGCCGGCCTGCTGCATCAGGACCGTCTGGCCGTCGCTGTCGGCGGCGTTCACGTCCGCGCCGTGCGCGATCAGCCAGCGCGCCATCGCCGCGTCCTGTGCGACGGCAAGCGTCGTGCGGCCGCTGCTGTCGCGGACATCGACGCCGGTGCCGTTCTCAAACAGTTTCTGCGCCGCCGCCTGATTGCCGTTGCTCACCGCGTCGACCATTTCGTTCGCGTGGATCGAGTGCTTCGCCACCGGCGTCCCCGCGAAGAGCTTCGATTTTCCTGCCGAGACCTGCAGCAGCGTATAGACCGCGCCGTTGACGAGCACGGCGAAGATCAATCCTCCGATCAAGCCGCCGATGCACTTTCGCCAAAGTCCGCTCACGATCTTCGGCGGATCGCCTTGCAGCAGACGAATGACGCCGCCCGCCGGCGGGATGAGGCCGTGTTTCGCGGCCGACCAGCGCCCGATCGCGCAGACCTGATCGCCCGGCGTCACCACCTGCTCGCTCAGATGCTTGTCCGACAGGTCGCGGTCCTCGGTCATCTTCCAGTCCTTGCGGAACTGGCCGTCGTCGTCGGTCAGCAGCTCTTTGATTTCGTGAATGATTGTGCCGGGATGAAAGCCCTGCATGTCCTTCAGCGGTGTCGCCTCGAGATATGCCGCCGCATTCCTCCGCCCGTCCTCGGTGCTGTAAGACTTCTTCGGAAATCCTTCCAGCAGCGGAAAGCCGAAGATTCGGACGGAACCGTGCGGGGAATCGATGGCGCAGGGCGCGAGCGCGAAGCCGGAGTAGTCCTTTGTCTCGCTCGCTCCGTCATCGGTTCGCGAGATGTGATCGATGTCGTAGCTGTAGAGGACGGCCGCGTTTCCGCTGAACGGCGCCCGCAGGCTCGAGCCGACCGCGCTGATGTGGCCGACCACCGTCACGATCGCGTCATCCTCGAACTGCTCGCCGCCGAAGCCGCCGAACGATGACTCGCTCGTCACGCGCATCGCATCGCGCGCCGAGGTGGCCGCGCCTTGCAGCGTCGACAGCGAGATCCACATGAAGAAGCTCGCCACGCCGGTGGCCCACCAGAACGCGGGCGGCTCGACGTGGCCGTGCAGCACGTACCAGTAGCCGCCGAAACAGGCGGCCAGGATCAGGAGGCTGATGAAGCAGCCGCGTTTCATGGGGATATCGTAAACCGGGGGTGGGGAGTGGGGTGTGGGGCGTGGGAGTTGAGCCACTGATTGTCCTCTTGAGAAGACATCGGACTACTCGATGAAGAAGTAGCTCCTCTCGATGAAGAGGTCGGATTACTCGATGAAGTGACAGCTCTTCTCGATGAAGAGGTCGGACTACTCGATGAAGAAGCAGCTCTACTCGATGAAGAAGCAGCTCTTCTCGATGAAGAGGCAGCTCTTCTCGATGAAGACGCATCTCTTCTCGATGAAGACGTCGGTCTTCTCGATGAAGTAGCCGCCCGTCTCGAAGAGCACCTCGGTCGCAAGCTCCACCCCCCCCTCCCTCCCACACCCGTTGTACTCAACCCCCTCGTCCCCTACACTGCCGCGCACATGGCACTTCCGAAAGTCTCGCTCACGCAGAAGATCTTCATCGGTCTGGCGATCGGTGTGCTCGTCGGCTGGCTCTGGCCGGCGTACGGAACGATGCTCCGGCCGCTCTCGATGCTCTTTCTGAACCTGATCAAATCGATCATCGCACCGCTGATTTTCGCGACGCTCGTGATCGGCATCGCAGGCACCGGCGACATCCGCCAGGTCGGACGCATCGGATTCAAAGCGCTCCTCTATTTCGAGATCGTGACCACCTTCGCACTCTTCATCGGCCTCGGCGCGGTGAATCTGACCAAGCCGGGCGTTGGCGTTTCGCTCGCGGGCGTGCACACGGAGGAGAACAAAGCCGTGCTCGCGGATCGCGCTACGAAGCTATCGAAAGAATCGTCCGAGGCCGCCGCGCGCGGCGACAGCGCCACCGCCGCCGCGAAAGCGTCGCAGGCGGCCGACGCGGTAGGGAAGGGGCTGACCGCGCCCGACCCGCCGGCCAAGCCGCAGAAATTCGGCGACATCATCGCTCACCTCGCGCCCGCCTCGATTTTGAAAGCGATGGCCGAGGGCGACGTGCTGCAGATCGTCGTCTTCAGCGTGTTGTTTGCGCTGGCCGTCACGTCGATCGGCGAGAAAGCGCGGCCAGTCGTTCAGTGGTGCGAGTCGCTGGCCGACATTATGTTTCGCTTCACCGAGTTCGTGATGAAGTTCGCGCCGGTCGGCGTCGGCGCGGCCATGGCCAACACCGTCGGCCACGCCGGCCTCGGCGTCCTTCGCAACCTCGGCATGCTCGTGCTGACGCTTTACGGCGCACTCGTCGTCTTCCTGTTTTGCGTGCTGCTGCCCGTGGCGCTGCTCTTCCGCGTTCCGCTGCGCGATTTTTTCCGCGCTGTCAAAGTGCCCGCGACGATCGCATTCGCTACGACGTCCTCGGAATCCGCGCTCCCGAAGGCGATGGAGAACATGGAACGCCTCGGCGTCCCGCGACGCATCGTCGGCTTCGTCCTCCCGACCGGCTACAGCTTCAACCTCGACGGCACAACGCTCTACCTCGCGCTGGCCTCGATCTTCGTCGCGCAAGCCGCCGGCATCCATCTGACGTGGACGCAGCAGATCGTCATGATGCTCACGCTGATGCTGACGTCGAAAGGCGTGGCCGGCGTTCCTCGCGCGTCGCTGGTCATCCTCCTCGGCACGCTTGCATCCTTCGGCCTCCCCGCCGAGGGCGTCATCGTGATCCTCGGCGTCGACGAGTTGATGGACATGGCCCGCACCTGCGTCAACGTCATCGGCAACTGCCTGGCCACCGTCGTCGTGGCGCGATGGGAAGGCGCCTTCCGCACGAGCGAATGGATCGCTGAGGAAGCGGACCTGGAACAGGTAACGGGGCTGCCTGCGATCGTTACGTGACGCAGGAGAGAGGCAGGGAACGAGGGCTTAGGGGTGACGACGACGAGGATCTGAGACGAGGGATGACGGCTTCAACGTGCATCATCCCCCGTCCTGCCTCATTCACTACCTGAATCTCTGAGCCAGCTGTGCCATCAGTGATGGCTTGGCGGCGGCAACCATTCGAGCTGCAGGAATGGTCGTCGCCGCGCCCACGAGCGCGAGCGTGAGTCCGGCGGCGCGGCGCTTTCGGTTGGATAGACGGGAGGCTGCGAGCAGCCCGACACCAGCACCCAGCGCGGCGCGCGTGCCCGCTACGAACATGAGTTGCGGAATGGATAGTAAACCTTTTTCATCTCAGCCTCCGGCACGATTTCAAAGTGCAGTTCTATGACGCCTGATAAGGAAAATGACGCGCAATCAAGGCTCTTGCGCGGCCAAGAATCACGCGCCTTTGGATCATTGCCGCCGAGAAGCATTGAGGCGAGCGCCGGCACCTCAATGCTCCCGGTCGTTCGTGGTTACCGCCTCCAACCGCCCTCACGCCAGTAATAGCCTCGGCGTTCATGCACCCATCTACCCGCCACCCACTGCGCATGTGCGTGGGGCGGCCGTGTCCAGGTCCCTTGCACCCAGACATATCGCGCGCCGTTCCACTGCTGATGGCCTGCGACCCATACATAGCCGGGCCCAGGAGCGGCCACCGCCCGTTCGACGATGATCGGCGGCGGACCAATCCGCACATAGATACGAGTTTTGGCCTGCGCTGCAGAGGCGGAGAGCAACCCCATTAATAAAGCAACTGTAGTCAATCGCAACAAGGTTCGCATATTTCCTCCTGCCTTGGTCTAGCGAAGGAAATGCCTAAAAGTGCAGATGAGGCAGGCGTTTCTCGTGAAGTTACCAGAAGTAGGTTTCACGCAAAACCCTCCTCGTGGCAACAAACAGTGCAGGGCAGTTGCCGAACCCGACAATGTCGATATGATGCGCGCTCCGCTTTGCATCCATTCAGATCGATGAAACACGCCGTTCTGATCCTGCTCCTCTTCACCGCCTGCGCCTCGACGACGCCGGACGATGCGAACGCGCCGAACGTCTCGCTTCACATTGCACAGGAAGAATCCGCCCCGAGTGCGTACCTCTACGGAGGCGCGGTAAATGTGCGCTACTCGCTATCGGTCGCGAACCGGACCAAGGATCCGGTCACGCTGACGCGCATCGAAATCCGCACCGTCAGCTCCGGCGCGTACACGATCCGTCCGACTTCGACGCCGATCAACATCGACCTCGCTCCTGGCCAGGAGAAGACGATCCCTCTCTCTCTCTGGGCCAACGCCCGCGGCGGCGACCTCTCCGCCCATGAGTCGGTAACCCTTCGTGCCACGGCCTACATGACCGGCCCGAGTGGTCCCTTCGTGCGGCTCTTCACCGAATACCTGAGCGAACAGTGAGTTAAAAATGGATGTCGGAGGCTGCTTTTGACAGAGACTCCCGCAGTACCAAGCCGGTGGCTGCGCCGGCTCGGCGGCGGGTTGAACAGCGAGGCGGCGTTCTATGTTGTCCTGCTCCTTCTGGTTTGGGGGCTGACCGTGCCACAACGCGGCCTGTGGCAGGACGACACATTGCTGCTGCGGCGGGCGCGCGACTTTCAGGGCCACGGTTTCCTAGCCGCGTTTTCGCCGGTCGTCACTCCGTTGCGGCGTCTCTACTCCCTGCCGTGCCGCCTGGCGCTGGGCACGCCGCAGCCCATCTGGACGATGCACCTGATCTTCGGCGCGGCGTGGCTCGGACAGGCCTTGGCCGCCGGTTGGATCTCCTGGCTGCTACTGCCGGGCAGGCGTCTTACACGGTTCCTGGCGATCTGCCTGACGCTCACGGCGACCAGCGATTACCTGACCAACAACCTCACCGCGATCGGCTACAACATCAGCGCGTTCATGCTGCTGCTGACCATCGGCTCCGGTCTGCGTTACATGCTGCGCGGGGGAGCTGGCTGGATCGTCATCGCATGCGTCGCTGCCTCGGTCAGCATCTGGACCATCGACGTCGCCATCCCGGCCCTGCCGTTCGTTCCGTTGATCCTCTTCTGGTGTGGCGGCACCGAGGCTTGGCGCAGGATTCTCTTGTTGCTGTCGGCACTGGGTCTGACACTCGCTCATGCGGCCCAGGTCGAATGGCAGTTTCTGCACGATCCCTCCAGTTACGCGGCGGTCGCGCTTCAGCCGATGCGTTTCGCCGACCGTCTTGTTCGCACGATCGGCTTCTGGCGCGAGAACTTCGCGCCTTGGCGCTGGGTCTTTGCACGCGCGGTCTGGTATCCCCGGCCGCCGGCGGCGATTCCCTTGTGGGCCATGGCACTTGCGGCCGGAGCGGCGGCGGCGTGGTTCGCGCTCCGGGCACGCAGGACACACAATCCTGATCTGCCGGAGCGCACGGCATGGACGCTCGTGCTGGCAGCGATCTTCGCTGCGATGGCTTTGATTGCGAATGCCGCATATGCCGGACTTCAGATGGCCGAAATTCACTATCGCACGCACATCCTGTCGCGAACATGGGCATCATTGGCGGTCGCCATTTCGGCCGGATGGGCGTTGCAACAGTGGCCTCGCTTCCGGAGCGTTTTGCTGCTCGTGCCGGTCCTCTTCGTAGGGTTCGGAGTCTGGGGAGGACTGGAGCGTCAGGACCTCTGGGTTTCGACCTGGAGGCTGCACAAGAAAGAGCTCCTGTCGATCGTAACCTCAGCCCCCGCCTTGAAGCCTGGCACGGGCGTCATCCTTCGCAGCCCGCCAACGCCCGATTTGTATCTCGCGACCGAGGCCGACTATCTGGCGCAGAGCTGGCTCATTTTGCTCTACGATGACCCGGCCATTCACGCTCTGCGCATGACTCCTGAACGAGGTACGGGCTGCCGCGCAACGCTCGACGGGCTCGCGTGCTGGCACGAGGGACAGTCCGAATGCGTCGCGGCCGGCACGTGTGCGGCCGATCGCTTTCCCTACGAGACGCTGGTGATCATGGATTTCGACAATCAGAGAGGAACTTGGCGCCTGGTTTCCAGCCCGAAGGGCGATCCTTTGTTAGGCGAATCCGCCGCGGCTCTTGCCGCGTATCGGCCCGCCGGCCGCATCGTGGAACGTCCCTTGACGCCGCGGCAGCGCGCCTTATTGCTCGAGTAGCTCGCCGTGGATAGCCCAATGGCCCCGGAGCTCTCCGTCGTCATCCTCTGCTACCGCTCCGGCGTCGCCGCGCGCTCGTTCGCGGCGCGGATTGGCAAGTCGCTGCTCGATGCAGGTGTCGACGACCACCAGCTCGTCCTGGTTGGCAACTACGTGGCCGGCAGCGACGACACGACCCCGGACGTCGTACGGGAGCTGGCTGCCGCGGATCCCCGCATCGTCTGCTCGGCAGTGGAGAAAGAGGGAATGATGGGTTGGGACTTGCGCAGCGGACTGGCGCTCGCGACCGGTCGATATCTGGCCGTCATCGATGGCGACGGCCAAGTGCTGGTTGAGGATCTGGTGCGCATTTACCGGCTCCTGCGCGAACAGCGGCTGGATCTGGCGAAGACGTACCGAAAACAGCGCGGCGACGGCGTCAAGCGCAAAGTCATCTCGCTCGTCTTCAACGGGCTCTTTCACATTCTCTTCCCCGGGGTCCTGGCGCGCGACATCAACGCCAAGCCGAAGATCCTGACCCGCGCCGCCTTCGAGCGGATGACGCTGCAATCCTCCGACTGGTTCATCGACGCCGAGATCATGATCCAGGCCCGCACTCTGGGACTCCGCGTCGGCGAAACGGAAACAGAGTTTCTCGGTCTGACCGGCCGCCGTTCCTTCATCACGATGGCCGCTGTCTTCGAGTTCCTGCGCAATCTCCTGCGCTACCGGATCCTGGAGTTCCGGCGGACGGGCCGCAAATGAGGCTCCTCGTGACCGGCCCCGGACGACTCGGACGTCCGCTGATTGCGGAGTTGCACCGGCGCCGCATCACCGGTACCGTCCTGCATCGCAGCGCGTCGAACGACGACCTGCCGCCCGGCTGGCGCTCCCTCCGCGCCGACGTGACGCGGCCGGAGACCCTCGCCGGAGCGTGCACCGGCTGCGATCAGGTTCTCCACCTGGCCGCCGTCACGCACTCCAACCGGAGCGGCCGCTACACAGAGGTCAATGCCACCGGAACGCGGAATCTGGTGGCCGAGGCACGGCGGGCCGGCGTCCAACGATTCACTCTCGTGAGCACGCGTGCGATCTCTCCCTCGGGCGGCGCCTATAGCCGGTCCAAGATCCAAGCCGAAGAGATCGTTCGCGATTCGGGCCTGGCCTGGAACATCCTCCGGCCCGCCGAAGTCTATGGCGCTGGCGGCGAAGGGATCTCAACGCTGATCGAACGCTGCCGCCAGGGCCGCTGGGTCCCGGTCGCGGGCGATGGCAGCCCTCGGCTGGCGCCGGTCTACATCGATGACGTCATCGACGGCATCTGCCGCGCGGTGATCACGCCCAGCCATGGCGGTGTGCACGTGCTCGCGGGCCCGGAAGAAATGAGCTACCGGCAGCTGATCGACCGCCTGGCGGCGTTTTTCCGCACCACTCCCCGGACCATCCGCGTGCCCGCCACCCTGCTCGCGCTCGCCGGTCGAGCGCTCGCGCTCCTCCCGCTCGAAAAGCCCCCGCTCTACGCCGACCAGGTGGCGCGCCTGTTCAGTCCGAAAAGCCACGATACCGAGAGCGCATTTCGAACCCTTGGTTTCGGCCCGAGGCCGCTCGAAGAAGGTCTTGACGCTCTCATTCATCCTCGGTCGTGAGAGCCGCGTGCTAGAATCCGCGGACCGTTTTAGAGGCCGCTTCTCGTCGGGCGAGCGTAGCTCAGTTGGTAGAGTAGGAGCTTCCCAAGCTCTTGGTCGCGGGTTCGAATCCCGTCGCTCGCTCCAGCACAAACCGTTGAAGAATCCAGCGTTTACGACCGGCCACTGCTGCCTTCCGTTATTCGTTTTCGGCTCGGGGATCCATGTAGGTGTCCATCGCGACGGCCTACTGACGCCGAAGGGCGTCGGATAGCTGCACGATCCAATGTGAAGCTCGTTGGCGTGGCCGAAAAGCTCTCCCGTTCAAGACCGAAAGAGGTTAGCGCTACTGTCCGGCACGGTGCCGAGTGCGGCTGCGACCTCTTGCGATCCGTGCTGGTTCGTAGCGCGACAGCGGATGGCAATTGAATCTGTTTCCGTGACGGGGATCGAGTAGGCGCGACGCCGCGTGAGAGTTCCGGCGCATACTTGGCTCACCGTGACTCGATCCAGAGCATTTGCGGCCGTTTGCCGGCTTGTCGTTGTCGTGCTCTGCGTCTCCGCAGCACCGCTCGTGTTCGGGCAGATTCCGCCGAACCGGACGCAGACGAAGCCGCCGGTGAATGAGACGCGCGGCGTGAATCGGCCGCAGATTTTTGTGCCTCGTCCCACAACGTCGGTGCTTCCGCCGCTGTTCGGGATGAACCGCAACGACGTATCGAGGACTCTGGAGGGGCTTCATCTACGACCGGCGTTTTCGGGTTTAGATGGAGGCGTCGCCGTGGATCAGAAGCCGGTCGCGGGAACGACGCTCCAGTACGGCAGCGTCGTTTCGGTGACGTTCGGGCAACAGCCGCGGCTTATTTTGGGAGCGTCTCCTACCCCGGCAACTACAGCGAGCGATTTGCAGCTCACCGCTTCGTTTGAACCGCCGCTACCTGCGGGGACGCCGGTCAGCTATCAGTACAGGTGGGGCGACGGCACGTTCTTGGGGCCGACGGGAGACGTGGTGGTTACGCATCGATTCTCCGAGGTTTCGAATCGCCTGGTCTCGGTCGTTGCGACTGTCAATGATCGCGTCAGGATCCAAGGCGGCATTTCTGTCGAAGTCGTCGCACCGCCGCCGTCGGATACCGCACAGACCTCGACACCGTCCGATACAAGCACGACCACCACACAGACGACGACAACCTCCGACACGACCACCACTACCGCCACGACAACGCGGGTCGATACAACGCCATCGACTACCGAAACGGTATCGGCCAAATCTGACACAACCCCGACGACGCCCGTGGACACGACGCCAACAGCGAGCACTTCGACCACCGATACGACCGGCACGGTTCCAACGCCTGACACGTCATCGAATCCGCTCCTGTGGATCGGCGCGGCTGCTGTCGTCCTTCTGCTCGTCGTGACGTTTCTGCTGGCGCGCGTTCTTCGCGCGCTGAATCGGAAGCCTTCCGAGCCGCGGGTGCAGGCGAAGTCGCCGGTGGCATTCAATGGAGGCGTGAAGTCCGTCGAGTATGAGATCGAACATCCTGAGTTGATTCGGCGCGGGCCGGAGGTCGGGTTGCGCGGGGGAGTCCGCGCCGAGGAGGGTGACGATGTCTGAGGAGATGCTTTCTCTGAAGGATTTGGTGGGGGTGCCTGACGGCGGTTTCAACGCGGAAGTTTTGAGCGCGGGGATGAGCGAGAAGGATGTGGAGTCGTTCAAGACGACGATCGATGGCGCGCTGCCGGGGATGAAGTGGTCCGCGCTCGAAGGGGCGGTCGGCAGCAAGTTGTCCGAGGTCCTCGAGGGCATTGATGTGGTCACGCTGTTTGCGGGCGCATGGGAGAAGTACCACCTGCTGTCGGACGCGGCGGAAAAGAGCAAGTCGGGCGCGACCGTGCTGGTTCCTTTGGCCGAGCATCCGCTGAAAACGAAACTGCATCCGTATGTCGAGATTCAGTTGGGGCCGGATGTCATCAAGCGCATCGAATTCGAGGTCACGCTTTCGTTGAAGCTCAAGGGGATCACCGTCCGCGTGCAATCGGAAGAGATTCGCGGCATCGAAGCCGGAACTTGCGAAGGGAGCGCCGAGCTTGGTCTTGCGGAGAGCTCTCTCTGGAAGCACGACATCAAGCCGATCACGCTTCCGGGCAAGATCACTCTCCGCAAGGGGATTCCGATCAAGTAGCGCTCATCCGTCGCAACACCCTTACGTAACTTTGCAGAGATGGCGCCGTAGTAGCGAGTGCGTCATGACTCCGATCCGCGCCGCTATCGTTGATGATGAACCGCTCGCTCGGGAGGCGTTGCGCGAGCTTCTCGACGGCACCGAGGGAGTCAGGATCGTCGGCGAATACCGGAACGGAACGAGCTTTCTGGCCGAGCTGCCGCGCCTGCATCCCGACGTCGTCTTTCTGGATGTGGAGATGCCGCGCCTGAACGGGTTCGACGTCGCTACGGAGATTCGTGCCGCGACACCCGCGTCTCTGTTTGTCGTTTTCGTCACCGCGTTCGAGCGGTATGCGGTGCGCGCGTTCGAAGCTGCCCCCACCGACTACCTTCTCAAGCCGTTCGATGCCGGCCGGCTGGCCATCACGATCGAGCGAATCCGTCAGGGGCTGGAACGGACGTACGTCGACGCCCCAATCCCACTTCCGCCACCTCCTCCTCCCGGCGAATGGCTCACGCGCATCGGCATCAAAGGCTCCGACCACCGCACGCTGGTGCTGCGGGTCCAGGACATCGACTGGATCGAGGCCGCGGGCAACTACGTGCGCGCGCATGCCGGAGGCAAGTCGTATCTCTTCCGTTCGACGCTGTCGGGGATCGAGGCCGGCCTCGATCCGAATGCCTTCGTCCGCATCCATCGCGCCACGATCGTGAACATCGAGCGTGTCGCTGAGATTCAGGACTCGTTCCGCCAGGAGCACCTCATCACGCTTCGCGACGGCACCCGCCTTTGCCTCGGTGCACCGTACCGGGAAAGACTCCGCCAGTTGATCGGCGGCTTCTGACAAGGCGGCTCGACGCATGGCCACCCGAATCACCGAACTCCCTCACCTTCGCCGCAACCTCGTGCTCATCTGGGGCCTCCTCGCCATCGAGAACTGGTCCCGCTACTACGTCTGGTACCACGGGACGGCCCGGTGGCGGAGCACCCTGTCCATGACCGGATACG
>DASYJF010000028.1:0-24219 GCA_035996815.1 Thermoanaerobaculia bacterium
CGCCGCGGCCCCGTTCGCGATGAGCACCGCGAAGAAGATCCAGGCTACGTAGCGCGGCCACGAATTCGAAACTGCAACGTACGAAGAGGCGATCACGAGCAGCGACATCGTGATCAGCGAAATGATTTTGATGTGGTCTCCATCGCCGATCAGCATCCGAACGATCGGGCCGATGACGACGATCGGGAAATGGATCGCGATCGCCGCGATCGGAATTGCGACGATGATGGCCACGGGCCAGATCAGCGGCAAAGTCGCCGCGACGTAACAAACGGTCGTGACGAACATCCAGATCGCGATGGCGTTCATCTCCGCGGCGGTCTGATCGCGATCGATGGGGAGGATCAGGTGCTCGGCGTCATTCGCAAGCGCACGCACTCCTCGCAGCTTTGCGTAGGCGATGAGCCGAGACAGCGCGAAGCGATGCCGCGACGGCAGCCAGCGCGCTTCCGGCCGATCGGTGATGGCGTTCACGCTGCCTTCTCCGGCCAGTACGGTTCGAACGTGAACCACTGATACCAGCAGCCGCGAACGACATCCTCGAGCTCCGCCATCCACTGCGCCACGGCGCGCGCGAAATCGTCGTCGCGATTGCGGCTGCGCGTGATCTCGATCGGCCGCGATGTGATCAGCCGGTAGCGCCGGCGCCCCATGCGCACCACGAAGACTGGATAGATCGGAACGCGCGCAGCCATCGCCAGCGCGAACGGACCGGCGGGAACCGTCGCAGATCTACCGAAGAGTGTCGCCGGGAATGTGCTGATCGATCCCATGACGCGATCGCCCTGGATCGCAACGATCGCTCCTTCGCGGACCGTGTCCAGCAGATCGAGCGCGAGCTCCGTCGCGCGCGTGTTGAACTCGATGCGCAATCCCTCCGCCCCGTGCTGCTCCTCGAACTCCCTCGTCTCCAGATCCTCCTCGGGGGCGCGCACCATCACGATGCGCCGGGTCGACGTCTCGGAGAAAAGATGCGCGCCGAGGTCGTAGCTGCCCATGTGCGCGGTGAGGAGGATCGCGCCGTTGCTGGCTTGCATGGCCTGAAAGTGATCCAGGCCCGCGAACTCCCAATCGGGAATCGTGCGCAGCTCCTTGAAGCGGACGTTGTCGGCAATCGTCCAGGCGTAGTTCCAGAAGACGCGGTAGCAGCGAAAGAAATTTGCGATGGCAAACGACCCGGGTTTGATCACTTTCAAGTTGCGCATCACGCCGCGGCGTCCCGGGCCCCACAGCAGAAAAAACGCCGACCAGAAGGCCATCACGATGGGCTCGATCCATGGCGGAACGGTGAGGATGGCGAAGCGAAGGAGCTGCCGCCAAACGACACCACGCACGGAAAAACGACGCCACCAGGCCGACCGCGTCACGATCGCATGATATCGGACAGCGTTCGCTCGATCGCCGGCAGCGACGGCCGCAGAAGGTTGAAGAGCGCGCCGCGCATGAGCGCTTCGTCGCCGGGGTATGTCGGCACAATCTGCAGCGGGAAGCGTTCGAAGATTTCGCGATCGCTGCGCCGGCGCAGTTTCTGAACGGCCGTTCGTTTCGCGGCGATGCGGTCGCCGTGCGCGATCACCCACTCGAATGCGCGGAACTGCATCGTCGTCAGCGGATCGTCGATCGTTGCCAGCGGTTTGCTGCCGAAGATTCTCCGCCGGATGCGGCTCGCCAGACTGCGCGAAGACTTCGAAGTCTTCGAGAACGGCTTGCGCGTCAGCTCGTCCGCATTCGCGTTTCGCGTCGTCGCGTGGTGATGAAGCCGCGCGAGGAACGTGAAGAGCGCAGCCGACGCGTCGTGCACTGATTCGAAATTCTTGAGCACCGTCTGCAGCGCGTTTCGTTCGAAGAGCACGCCGCGCTCGAAATCGCCGAGGCGTTGGCTGGTCGCGCTCGACTTGTGGCGGACCACGGCGCGTGGCTCGTATGTCACGCGCGAACCGGCTAGCCACGTTCGCCACCCGAAATCGACATCCTCGAGGTACGCGAAATAGTCGTCGTCGAAACCGCCGAGCGCGAGGAGAGGTTCACGGCGCGAGATCATGTTGCCGCCACATGCGAAGAGGAGGTCCGATCCGGCAGGCGGATCGTCGCGCGCTGTCAGCGGATAGCGGAATCCATCCTGAAACGCGTGGCCGTCGAAGGTGAGCAGACCGCCGACGAAGTCGATCAACGTGCCGGTCGGATCGACCATTTTGCCGCCGATGGAGATGACGTCGTCGGCAGCATTTTCGATGGAGTCGACGAGCGCGGTCAGCCATCCATCCTCCGGCACGGCATCGTTGTTCAAAAAAATCACGTTGCGCGCGGTCGAACGCGCCAGCGCCGCGGCGATGCCGCCGGTGAAGCCGCAGTTCTCGCCGAGCGGGAGCAGGCGAACGTTCGGATAGCGGCTTGCGATCGCGCCGATGCTGCCGTCGGTCGAGCCGTTGTCGGCGACGGTGATCATCGCGTCCTTCGTGAGTTGACGCGACACCGCGTCGAGACACGCCAGCGTGTCCTCGCGGCTATTCCAGTTGACGATGATGATGTCGGCGATCGGCGTGCTCAGGGCAAGCCTCCGAGCCGGCGTTTGACGCGCTCCAAAAACGAGCGCGGATGTTCCGGCACGTTCAGCGTGGCCGTGAACGCATCCTTCTGTGGATCGATGCGCGGCGCGCGAACGAAATCGACGAGCGGCTGCAGCGTCTGCGGCCACTGATGATCGTCGACGAAGCGCCGCGCGCCATCGCGCATTCGTGGATTGCCCAACGCGAGCACGAGCGCTTCCGCGAACTCGATTGCCGATCCGGAGCGCACCACCACACCGGCTCCATACGTCGTCAGCAACTCGTCAGTGCCCGGCGCGCTGCTCGTCACGATCGGCAATCCGCCCCAGAGGTAGTCGAAGACGCGGACGCGCATCGCGAAATCGGTCTCGATCGATTGCGGGAACGTCAGCAGGCCCGCATCGAAGCGGCCGTAGAAATCCCCGCGTTCCTCGTACGCGACCCACGGTTGGAAGCGGACGAAATCGTAGCGATTTCGTTTGACGTAGGCGATTGCGTCGGCAAGTTTGCCCTGCGGCGTCAGCGAAGGGTTGGGATGCCTGATGAAGGTCAGCGTCACATCCGGCAGCGTCGCGCGCGCGATGGCAATGGCGTCGATCGCCAGGATCGGATCGTACCAATCGTAGATGCCGCCGAAGAGGACATCTCGGACGGAACCGGCGGCCGATGGGACACCGGCCGCCGGAGGAACTCCGAACGGAACGATGCGAATCAGCGATGCGAGATGCGGGTCATTCCCGAATGCGATCGGATTCACGCGCCCGAGTGCGAGCAGAGCGCCGATGTAGAAGTGACGTTGCGCGTTTGACCCGCAGAGAAAAACATCGCCGTGCAGCAACAATCGCATCAGCGTCGCATGGTCGTGCGTGAACACTTCTGCGCCGCGCGTTTCGTAGTAGTTCAAATTTTGGATGATGAACGGATCGTAAAGATCGACGACGGTCGGAATCGAGCGTCCGTGCGCGAAAAGGTCGTTCCCGGCGTGGCTCTGCACGACCGCGACGTCCGCTTCGGCGGTGTAGCGCTGCAGCGTCTCCGGCGTGATCGCATCGGCGCGGCAGCCGGGTACGGCGCCGGCATCGCGCGAGAGCATCGTCACCTCGTGACCGTCGGCGAGCAGGACCTTCGCCATCTCCAGAAATCGAATGCCGACACCGGCCGGCTGGCCATGGCCAATCGGTTCGGGGCATACGAGCAGCGCTCGCGTCATCCGCGCCCTTTCACGCGTTCGACGATGGCGTGCAGCTTCCACGTGCGCGACTTGAAGATCGCGTCGAGCATGTTCTGCATCCGCGCGACCTCGGCATAGAGAGCGCCGTTCGTACGCCGCAGTTCGACGATTTCGAGCAGCGCCGGCTCGATCTCGGCCAGCCGCGTCGTTGCCGCGTAACGCTCGCGATTCGCAGCCTCGAGCGCGCCGCGAATCTCCACATTCGCTCCTTCGAGGTGACTGATGCGCATCATCGTTTCGTTGATCCGTTCACTGAGCGCGCCGATCTGCGCGATCAGCGATTGCTTGTCGCGTTCGAGCCGCGCTACTTCCTGTTCGATGCGGCTGCGCGCCCCGCGCGCTTCGACGGCATCGCCTTCCAGCGCGACAGCGCGGCGCTTCTCCCGTTCGAATACGTTCGCGAAGACGTTCTCGCCCATAAGCGCGGCGTGTTTTCGCCACACCTGCAGCCGCGCTTCGCGGAACTTCGGCGACCCCTCGGGATTTTCCATGACGATCGATCCGCCGCCTTTGATGTGGCGGATCTCGCAGGTGATGCGCGGCAGGTGAAGGAATTCGCCGCGCTGCGCCAGTCGAATCAGAAAGTCCCAATCCTCGAAAAGATCGAAAGCCGCATCGAAGCCGCCGAGGTCGAGGAAGTCGGTGCGGCGAAAAAGAAGAGTGGGCAGCGGGATGTAGTTGTCGACCTGCAGCAGCTCGCGATCGAAATCGCGCCCGTAGATGCGCATCGGCTTGCGTCCGGCGCCATCGATGAATGCGGAGACGGCGTCGCTGTACCACGCGGTCGCATTCGATCCCCGCGCTGCATTCGCAATCGTCGCCAAATGCTCGGGGTAGTAGAGATCGTCGTCGTCGAGAAAGGCGACGTACTGATTCTTCGCGGCCTTCACACCGACATTCGCAGCCTCGGAACGGCCGCGCGACGTTTCATGCTCGACAAGCGTCACGCCATCGACATTCGGATGAGACCCGCCGTCATTCACGACCACGATCTCCACCGGATAGCCGGTGGCGCGGATCGACGCAACCGCCTCCGCGAGAAGCGCAGGCCGATCCTTGGTTCGCACGACCACACTGATCGGCAGCGGTTCGTTGACGACGTCGATTCGCGTCGGACCCATCGCCTCGCGCAACGCGCTGAATGGCGTAGTCCGCAGCGACGGCAGCGACGTCGTCCAATACGCCTCGGCGAACTTCACTTCCGCCGGCAACGTCATCGTCCGCCAGGAATTGAGTCCACGCGCGTACGAGGTGTAGTCGCGGACGGCAGACTGCGATTCATGCGTGGCGATCGCGGCGTATTTCGCTTCAGCAACCGGCGTGATGTCGACGAGCGCATTCGGCCGCAGCGGAGCGCTGACTTCATAGAAGGCCACACGCGCCACCGCAAGGTCGGCGAAGAGCGGCGCGTCACGCGCGATGAGATCGCAGAAGGCGCGCGACAACGCCACATGATCCGGATGAATCTCCAGCGGACTGGGAACGGCGATCAAATCCGGTTTCCACTCGCGAAGGATCGCGGCGAGACGGTCATCCAAGTCGTGCGCGTTGGAGAGCGCGCGGTCGGGAAATCGGAGGAACTCGATCGTAGCGTCGCCGAGGGATGCGAGGGCGGCGCGTGACTCCGCTGCGCGTTGCGCGGCGTCGCCGGCCTGCGCTCCATCGGTCGCGACCACCACATGAACCTTGCGGCCTTCGCGCAGATGGAGCGCCACCAGGCCGCCGCAGCCGATCACTTCATCGTCCGGATGCGGGGCCAGCACGAGGAGGCGCTCGCCGCGTAAGTCCTGCGGCTCGAATGGAATCGCCTCCGCCTCAGGCATGGTCATGGCATCGGATTATAGGTGCTTCATATAATCCAGCCATCCGTGAGACGTGACGAGCAGCAACCGATCGCCGGGGTCCTGTCGCTGATCCGCGAGCTCACCGGCCCCGCCACGCGCGCCGACAACATCGCCGACCTCTTCGTCTCGTCGTTCCGCGCGCTCGATCACGCCATCGATTTCGATCTCGCCGCCGCGGTGATGCTCGAGCAGAACCTCGACCTCTACGTCGTCACGCGCGAAGGGGC
Organism: Thermoanaerobaculia bacterium; assembly: GCA_035996815.1. GTDB lineage: Bacteria > Acidobacteriota > Thermoanaerobaculia > Gp7-AA8 > Gp7-AA8 > JADGNZ01. The sequence continues at coordinate 5,849 of DASYJF010000028.1, forward strand.
GGGCTCGCTCATCGCGCCGCCGTTGATCGAGAGTCTGCGCCGCACGCTGGAGACGATGATTCCGGTTTCGTTCGCCGCCGCCGACGTGATCGTGAAGGCGGAGCGCAGCGATCTTCCGCGACGCGGTGCAGGCGACAGCATCGAGCACTCCACGCACGCCATCATCACCGTCGAGAACCGCAGCAGCGGCGTGCTGCTCGTCTATCGCGGCCAGCCGTTCGACGAGCAGGAGCGGCAGATCGTCGAGATCTTCGCGGCGCAGGTGTCGCTGCTCATCGGTCAACTCAGCGCGCGCGAACAGATTCAGGGCCTGGCGGATACCGACGACCTCACCGGCATCGCCAACAAGCGCTACTTTCGCCGGCAGTTGCCGCAGGAGATGGAGCGCGCCCGCGTCTACTCGCTTCCGCTCACACTAGTAATGTTCGACATCGACGACTTCAAAGCGATCAACGACAACTTCGGCCACACGGTCGGCGACGTCGTGCTCTCGGAACTTTGCGGCGCCGTACGCGAGACGCTGCGTCCTCCCGATCTCTTCGCACGATTCGGCGGCGATGAATTCGCGATCATCCTCCCGCACACGGACATTGGCGGCGCCTGCGCCGTGGCCGACCGCATCTTGCAGAAAGTCCGCATGTTGACCATTCCCGCCGACGACGAAGGTTTCATCCGCTGCTCGATCTCCCTCGGCATCGCCGACTACCAGCGCGGCGACAACACCGCCGCGGATGTGATCCGCCGCGCCGATGAACGGCTTTACGAAGCGAAGCGGACGGGGAAGAACCGGTACTCGCTGTCGTCGTGAAGCTACGTAGCGCGATGCTCGCGGCCGGAGCGCTGGCGTCTCGCCGCCACGTGCACGCGGCTCTAAGTTGCATCCTCTTTCGCGTCGCAGAGCGCAGGCGGGGGACGCCTGCGGGCCAGCCGGCGAGGACGCCAGCGCTCCGGCGCTGCGCTTCGCGCCTTCGCCGCGCGGTAGACTTTCGCTCGCATGCCCAACCGCTACCTGATCGCCAACTGGAAGATGAACATCCCGCCGGAAGGTATCGCGTCCTACCTCGATGCCGTGAAGGACGCGGATGCCGTCATCGCGCCGCCGTTCGTCTATGTGAAGGACGTCGCCGCGCGATTCGCAAACGCCGCCGCGCAGAACTGCGCGGATCAGAAATCAGGCGCGTTCACCGGCGAAGTCTCCGCCGACATGCTGCGCGATTGCGGCGCGCGATTCGTCATCGTCGGCCATTCCGAACGGCGCACGGTCTACGGCGAAGACGACGCGCTCATCGCGCGCAAGCTCGCGATGGCCATCGACGCCGGACTGACACCTGTGCTCTGCATCGGCGAGAACGAGCAGCAGCGCGAGCGCGGTCACGCAGTCAATTTTTGTTCCGGCCAACTCCGCGCCGCCGCAATCCCGCAGCTCGCGAGCGCGAACGAAATCATCGTCGCGTACGAGCCGATCTGGGCCATCGGAACGGGACGCAACGCCACCGGCGCGATGGTCGCCGAGATCGTCAGCGCGATTCGTGATGCGCTCAATCGCTTCTGGCCCAGCGGACTGGCAACGCCAATTCTTTACGGCGGAAGCGTGACGCCGGACAACGTCGATGACCTCATCGAACATGGCCGCATCGACGGCTTTCTGGTCGGCGGCGCGAGTCTCGATTCGAAGAAATTTCTGGCGCTGGCCGAGGCGATGAAGAGGCTTCCGGCGCAGCCTTGACACTCGGGGCCGTTCCGGGAAGAATTCGCCCCCTTGTCCCGTTAGCAGCTTCGCTTCGGAGAATCCATGATCGTACTTCTTGTCATTTTGCACATCGTCATCAGCCTCTTCCTGATCCTCGTCGTCCTTCTGCAGCAGGGGAAGGGAGCGGATCTCGCGGGCGCGTTCGGCGGTGGCGGTTCGCAGACCGCATTCGGCGCGCGCGGCGCGACCACGCTTCTCCACAAGCTGACGACCAGCTTCTTCGTCCTCTTTGTCATCACCTCGCTCACGCTGGCGATCCTTCAGGCTCGTCCGCGCTCCTCGGTCATGAGCGGCGCACCCTCAGCGCCGGCAACTCCAGCCAAGAAGTAGCAGCGTTCTTTAAAGCCCAAGTGGCGGAATTGGTAGACGCGCACGTTTGAGGGGCGTGTGGAGAAATCCGTGCCGGTTCGAGTCCGGCCTTGGGCACCAAAGAGCATGACAACTGCCGAAGCGCGCACGAAGCTGCACGACCTCATCGAATCGCTGCCCAGCGAAGACGTTCCCACCGCGCTGCGCGTTCTCGAAGCGCTCAACTCCACTTCCGACTTCATCCCACTCGCCTTTCGCGACATTCCGTTCGACGACGAGCCGGAGACGGATGAGGAACGCGCAGCGGTCGCGGAGGCACTTCGCGAGATCGAAGAAGGGAAAGGAATCCCCCACGATGAGGCCATGCGGCGCCTCGGGCTGGCATGAGCTGGCAAGGGATCTGGGCGCCGCGGGCTCTGAAGGAGCTGGCTCGTCTCGACCGCGGGGAACAGCATAGGGTCCGGCAAGCAGTGGAAGCGTTTGCAAGCGAGTCCAAAGGCGACGTGCGCCGGCTTCAAGACGTCACACCACCTGAGTACAGACTTCGGGTAGGAAAGTGGCGCGTGCTGTTTCGTCTCGATCACGATCGCCGGACTATGAACATCCTGCATGTGCTTCGCCGCGACGAGGCTTACTAACTACTTCTCCGCAATCCGCTTCGCGTAGTCCGCGGCGCGATCGAGGAATCCTTCGATCGACCGTCCCAGCGCGAGCTTCTCGTTGAGCTCCGCTGCTTTTTCGAAATCGATGCGCAGGCGTTCGGCCTCGGCGAGGTAGTAGTCGCGCAGACCGGACTCGATCTGGAACTCAGGATACTTCTCGGCCAGCGTGCGCATCCACTCCTCGACCTGGCGGCGGCGGTCTTTGTCGCCGGCTCCATTCTTCAGATCGTCGAGCAGCGTTTTGACGACGCCCGAAAGGATTTGCGTGCGCTGCTCGTGCAAGGGTTCCTTTGTCATGGGCGCGGATGTTAGCAGCGATTACAATGCGCCGCGATGAAAGTCCTGGTCGCGAATCGCGGCGAGATCGCGGTCCGCGTCATGCGCGCCTGCCGCGAAGTTGGCTACCCGACGGTGGCGGTTTACTCCGAGCCGGACCGCGCCGCGCTGCACGTTCTTTACGCCGATGAAGCGATGCCGATCGGGCCGGCGCCGTCGCGCGAAAGTTACCTGCGCATCGACCGCATTCTCGAGGCCGCGAAGAAGACCGGCGCCGAGGCCATCCATCCCGGCTACGGCTTCCTCGCCGAGAACGCGAACTTCGCTCGCGCCTGCCGCGATGCCGGGATCATCTTCATCGGCCCGTCTCCGGAATCGATCGAGGCGATGGGATCGAAAACCGAGTCGCGGCAGCGGATGCAGGCCGCCGGTGTGCCGGTCGTTCCGGGGCTGACGGAGGCCGTCAAATCGTTCGACGAGATCGAAGCGTTCGCGCGTGACGCCGGTTTTCCGATCATGATCAAAGCCTCGGCCGGCGGCGGCGGGAAGGGGATGCGGCTCGTCGAACACGCCGACGACTTGCGATCGTCATTCGATCGCGTCACCAGCGAAGCGCAATCGTTCTTCGGCGATGCCGCCGTCTACGCGGAGAAATTCATCGCCTCGCCGCGCCACATCGAAGTGCAGATCCTCGGCGATCAACACGGCAACATCGTCCACGTCGGCGAGCGCGAATGCACTCTGCAGCGGCGGCATCAGAAAGTCGTCGAAGAGAGTCCGTCGCCGGTCGTCGATCACGAGTTGCGCGAGCGCCTCGGCGCGATGGCGGTGAAGGCCGCGGCCGCGGTCAACTACTACTCCGCCGGGACCATCGAGTGCCTGATGGGACCGGACAAACAGTTCTACTTTCTCGAGATGAACACGCGGTTGCAGGTCGAGCACCCGGTCACGGAGATGGTGTGGGGCATCGATCTGGTCAAAGCGCAGCTCCGCGTTGCGCGCGGCGAAAAATTGGGAATCGTTCAGAGCGATCTCGCGCCGAACGGCCACGCCATCGAGTGCCGTGTGTATGCCGAGGATCCGGCGAGGAAGTTCGCGCCATCGCCGGGGTTGATCCGGCATCTCGAACTGCCGCAGGGTCCGGGCGTTCGCAACGACAACGGCGTCTATGCCGGCTACACCGTGCCGGTTTACTACGACCCGATGCTCTCGAAATTGATCTGCCACGCCGGTAACCGCGGCGAGGCCATCGATCGCATGCTGCGCGCGCTGCAGGAGTACCGCGTCGACGGCATCCGGACCACCATCCCGTTCTTTACGTTTCTCATGCAACACCCCGACTTCCGCAGCGCGAACTTCGACACCGGCTTCATCGACCGCATCCTGCCGGAGCTCGATCTCGAACATCGCCCGGCTGATGACGCCACGCGCGACGCCGCACTCGTCGCGGCGGCAATCATCGCGTTCGAGGATGCGCAGAACGTGCGGCTGCCGGAAGAAACCGTCTCTCGGTGGCGGCAGGCGGCTCGCATCGAGGCGATGCGGGGGCGCGATTGATCTTCAACGCCCGCTACCGCGACGAAGAGATTCCGCTCGAAGTCGAGCGCCACGGCAGCACGTATCGCGTAAGGATCGGCGATCGCTGGATCGTCGCGGACCTGATCACCGCCGGCGGATTGCGTTCGCTCCGGCTCGAGGACGGCACGCAGTTCCTGCTCGCGCACCATCGCGAAGGGACGATGCACCAGATTACGATCGGAGCGTCGCGGCTCGACATCGAGATCGTCGATCCGCTCGCACTCCGCCGCAAGCGCGGCGACGATCACCTCGGCGACAGCGGCATCATCAAAGCGCTCATGCCCGGCCGCATCTCCCGCGTGCTGGTCGAAAAAGGCGCCGAAGTCCGCCGCGGAACGGGCCTCCTCGTCCTCGAAGCGATGAAGATGGAGAACGAGATCCCCGCGCCCGCGGACGGCATCGTCGACGAGATCTTCGTAAAGCCAGGCGACACGGTTGACGGCGGCGCGGATTTGTTGCATCTCCGAGCGCTGTAGGGGCTGGGAACGCGGGCGTCCCGCCCGCTTTGCCATCGCGCGAATGTCGGCAGCGGGCGGGACGCCCGCGTTCCCAGGGGCGATCTATATAATTCGCGCACATGTCCACGAATGATCCGTTCGTCGCAGGCGGGACGATTGCGTCGTTTCGCCTTGTCGAGCGTGTGGGTGCCTCGGTGTGGCGCGCCGAAGACACGCGCAATGGCAAGATGGTCGCCCTCAAGGTCCTCACGAAGCAACTGCCGCACGATCCGGCGCGGCGCGAGGCGGTCATCCGCGAGATCCGCCAAGGCGCCGCGCTTTACCACTCCTCGATCGTCACCATCCTGGAGATCACGCCTGTCGATGACGCGCTGCTGCTGATCATGGAGTGGTTCGATGGTCTCCCGATCGCGACTGCCTATCGCGGGCGCGCCGCTGAGAGGACGGAGTTCTTTCGCGTCATCTATCAGCTCGCCGACGCGGTGAAATTGATGCAGGCGAAGAACGTGCTGCATCTGAACATCGCCGGCGACTCGGTGCTCGTCTCAGCGAATGGACAGGTGAAGTTGGCCGGTCTCAACGCGTTGACCCTCCTGCCGCGCCGCGAAGGGCACGGGTCGTCGTTTTCGCAAAAAGGGAACGATCCGAATGCCGTCAGCTATATGGCGCCTGAACAGATCACGAACCAGATGGTGACGGCGCAGACGGATGTCTTCTCGATGGGCGTGATCATGTACGAGGTCGCGACCGGCCGTCGCCCGTTCCTCGCCGCGAGCGCCGGCGAGATCGCGCACAAGATCGTCAACGAACAGCCGCCGTCGCCGAAGGCCGTCAATCCCACGATCGACAACGCGGTGCTCAGCGTCATGGGCAAGTGCTTTTTCCGCGATCCGTACCGGCGGCTCAAAGATGCGAAAGCGATCATCGACGACATCGTCAAAGTCGATGGCGAGGTCGTGGAGTGGTCGAACGAGATTGCCCGCGCGGCGCTCACCGCCGTTGCGAACGCGCGCCACGCGGTTCAGGCGCGGCAGTCCGTCATTCTCGTCGCCGATGTCGCGAATCACGATGACGTAAACGCCCTCGATCCCGCCGCTGCCGCGAAGTCCGCCGCGCGCATGCAGCAGATCCTCGGCGAGGCGGTTTACCTGTTCGACGGTCAGGTCGTCGATCCGTTCGGACCGCGTTTCGTGGGCGAGTTGCCCTCGCTCGAGAACGCGCTCGAAGCAGGGCGGAAAGGGGAGTTCGACTTCTCGCCCGACCAGCAGGATGGCGAGTCGATCCCGGTGCGCCTGCTGCTGCACTTCGGCGAGGTGGAGACACACGACGGTGCCGCGGCCGGACCGGCGGTCGAGAAGGCGTACGAGATTCTCAAGCAGCTCGATCCGGCGAAGCTCTACATCACCGAAGCCTTTGTGAAGAAGGGCCGCGTCGCCGTGCGGTTGCGCGATGCAGGCGCGCGCGCGGGGGTGAAGTTGTTCGCGATCGCGCCCGAGGGCGAAGCCGCCGAGGCGGCCGAGCGCGCTGCCGCGGAAGCGGAAGAAGCCGCGCGCCTCGCCGCGCAGGCGGAAGCCGAGGCCAGTGCTCATATCGTGCGAAAGAAAACGCGGACGCGCTTTGCGTCGATTGCAGCCGCGGCGGTCATCGTCCTCGGCGGAGCGTTGGGCTTTGTATGGATGCGCAGTCGGAATCACGACGCGGCGCCGGTCGTGGTGAAGAAAGCGGCCGGCCTGCCTCCGGCGACGGCAGCGACGCCGCGCAACGTCGTCATCGAAGCGTTCCAGATTGATCCGCCCGATCCGGCGATGCAGCAGCGTGGAGATGCGATCCGTGTCGCGGCGACGGAGATCCTGCGATCGTTTCCCGAAGTTCGTGTCGTCGACGCGAAGGCACCGTACGTCAACGCGTATGCCGCGAAGATTACCGGCGGCGCCGCGGCGCCGCAGATCGTGCCGCTAACCGACTCGAAGAAACCGAGCGAAGGACAGGCAACGCCATTGATCGACGCGTCGAGCGGAATTCAATCGCTCGTCTCCTGGATTGCCGCTGACTTGAAGATTCCGCCACGCGGCGCCGCGAGCGCGGATGCGTACAACTCATTCGCGGACGCCGTCACCGCGCACGCGGTGAACGATGATGCGAAAACCGAGGGGTCGCTGCGAAACGCGATCAAAGCCGACAGCCACTTCCTCCCCGCGCAGCTGATGGCGTTCCGCTACTTCGATTCGAAAGGGAAGGACGGCGACGCGGTCGCTGCCGCGAAGGAGATCGTGGCGATTGATCCTGCGAACATGGACGCCTCGCGTCGCGTTGCCCGCGCGAGCCTTGCCTCGGGCGATCTCACATCCGCGTTTGCGACGTACGCGGCCGTGCTGCAGCACGAACATTCGGACGTCGATGCGCTGAACGCGATCGGCCGGTACGCACTCGCCGCCGGCGACAAGGATCGTTTCACTGCCGCGCTGAAGCGGCTCGGCACATCCGACGCCGGAACCGTTCACGCTCCCGACGCGCTCGTCGCCTCTGGCCGCATCGACAGCGCTGCCGACAAGTATTACGACGACGAGCAGCGCATGCCGCGCAATCCATCGCTCGCGCTGAAGATCGGCCGCATCGCTGTCCTCCGGCATTCGACGGAGATGGCGGACCTGGAGCTGAAGAAGCTGGAGCAGTCCGATCCGAACTACGGCGCGCATATTCTGAAGGCGTATATCGCGGCGCAATCCCGCAATAAGGCGGCGGCAGCATCGGAACTGAAAACGGCGGAGGCGTCGTCGAAGCCGGGCGACGACTACTGGACCAGCGTCGCCGAGATCGCGGCGATGAATGGCGATGCGCGCGGCGTCAATGACGCGCTCGAGCGCGCCGCGGCCCGCAAGGAGCCGACCGCGAGCTACGTTCTCTCCAATCCGCTTTTCGGATTTCTGCAGAGTGACGCACGATTCCTGAAAATCCGCGCGAAACTCGCGGCGCAGCAGAACGAGATTCGCGCGGCTCTGGCCGGCGTGACGTTGTAGATTCCGCTCATGATCATCACCGCCCGACTCACGTTCTCGGCCGCGCACCGCCTGAACAATCCAAAGTACGACGCCGAATGGAATCGCCGCGTCTACGGCAAGTGCGACAACCCGCGCGGCCACGGCCACAACTACGTGATCCACGTCAGCGTAAAGGGAAAGATCGATCCGGAGACCGGGATGGTGATCGACCTGAAATTGCTGAAGGACATTGCCCGCCGCCGCATCATCGATCGCGTCGATCACACGAATCTCAACGAGGATGTCGATTTTCTGCAGGGTGTGATTCCGACAGCCGAGAACCTCGCGCGTGCGTTCTGGCAACAGCTCGCGCCGGCGATCACCGAGGGAACATTGCACGAAGTTCTGCTGCAGGAGACGGAGAAAAACTCCGTCGTTTACCGGGGAGAAGACGAATGAACTACGACCTGGCCATGATGGCGCTGGACGGCCTGATGCGAACCCCGCTGACGGTGCGCGCCGACGCGATCGGCGTGACGTTTACCGGCGAACCTGCCGCCTTCAAGGAACTGGCCCGCCTCTGCCTCCTCCTCGGCGGCGCCAGCGACACGGACGATTCGTTCGAACTGCAGCCGAACGTGCATGTGACCGAAGGATCGCCGATGGTGAATTTGCGGCTGGCGTAGCGGCTCAGATCAATTCCTGCTCGACGGTCCTCTTGCGGTTGATCATGCCGAGGCCGTCGTAGGCCGCGTATTTGTACGCCTCGCTCACCGTGGGGAAATTGAAAACGCAATCGATGAACGCGTTGATCGTTCCGCCGAACTGCATGACCATCATGCCGATGTGCAGCAGTTCGGACGCGGCCTCGCCGATGATGTGGACGCCGAGGAGTTTGCGCGACTCCGGATCGAATACGAGTTTGATCAGCCCTTTGACGTCGCCGATGATCTCGCCGCGCGCGTTGTCGCGGTAAAACGCGCGGCCGACGGCGCACGGGATGTTCTTCTTGCGGCAATCTTCTTCGTTGAGTCCGACCGTCGCGACTTCGGGGATCGTGTAGATCGCGTACGGCAGGATCGGCGCGACTTTGGTTTTGTATTTGAGATCGAACGCATGAACCATGGCGACGCGCGCCTGCTCCATCGATGTCGATGCGAGGGCAGGGAAGCCGATCACGTCGCCGGCCGCGTAGATGTTCGGCACCGAGGTCTGGTAGTCGTCGTTAACCGTGATCAATCCACGCGCGGCGGTTTTGACGCCGGCGCCGTCGAGGTTCAGATCCTCGACATTGCTGGAGCGGCCGGCGGCGTAGAGGACGTTGTCCATGACCATGCACTCGCCGTCTTTCAACGTCAACGAAGCCTGGTTGCCGCAGCGTTCGATCGAATCGACGTCCATGCCGAGGTGCATCGTGATGCCGAGGCGGTTCTGGAACTCGCCGAGAAGGATGCGCACGATCTCGCGATCGATGTTGGGAAGCAGCGACGTGCGGCCATCGATGAGATGTACTTCCACGCCGAGCGCCGCGAACATGGCCGCGTACTCGACACCGATGATGCCGGCGCCGACGACAGCCATCCGTTCGGGGATGCGGTCGATGCCGAGGATCGTGTCGCTGTCGCAGATCACATCGCCGTCGAAGGGAACGTGATCGGGACGATGCGGCGAGGAGCCGGTGGCGATGAGAACGATGCCACCGTCGATGACCTGTTCGCCGACGGCGTTCGTGATCGACACGCGCGTCGGTGAGACGAATCGCGCCGTGCCCTGATACCGATCGACTTTGTGCCGCCGCAGGTTGTCGTCGATCCGCTTCCACTCGTGCGCGACGACGTGGTCTTTGCGGTACATGAAATCGGCGACGGTGATGCAGTTGATGTTGATGTCGATCGCGCCTTCCCGAAATCCGCGCTGCCGGAATCCGGAAAGCGCCAGCGCCGATTCGCGCAACGTCTTCGACGGAATGGTTCCGGTGTTGACGCACGCGCCGCCGAGGACCGGCTCGCGCTCGATGAGAGCGACACTCTTCCCAAAGTACGCCGCCTGCGCAGCGCCCTTCTCGCCGGCCGGTCCGGAGCCGATGACGATGAGGTCGTACATGGTTTTCGGGGTGTGGGGAGTAGGGGGTGGGGTGTGGGAGATAGTGTGCGCCTTCGCCTCGCCAATCTCCTACCCCCTACACCCCACCCCCCACACCCTAATACTGAAGCAATGCGTGAACGGGGACTCCATCGAGTCTCGCTCGGCCATCGAGGAACGTCAACTCGATCACGAATCCCGCGGCGACGACGGTGGCGCCGCATTCGCGCGCGAGCGTGGCTGCGCACGCCGCGGTACCGCCGGTGGCGAGCAGGTCGTCGATGAGCAGGACGCGGTCGTCAGCGGTGAGCGCGTCGTCGTGAATCTCGAGAACTCCGCTGCCGTATTCGAGCGTGTACTCGCTGCGCCGCGTTTTCCACGGTAGCTTGCCGGGCTTGCGAATCGGGACGAAGCCGCAGCCGAGGACGCGCGCGACGCCGCTGCCGAAAATGAAGCCGCGCGATTCTATCGCCGCGACGCTGGTCACGCCGGAGTCTTTGAACGGCTCGGCCAGCGCGTGCGAGATGTAGTCGAGCGCTTCATGCGAGCGCAGCAGCGGCGTGATGTCTTTGAAGACGATGCCGGGCTTGGGAAAGTCGGGAACGTCGCGGATGAACGGTCGCAGGTCCATCAGAACTTCACGTCGAAGTCACCCAGGCGGCCGGTGTAATCCTTCGTCTCCTGATCGATGCTGGTGACCTCGGCGTACCGCGGACCTTCCTTCAACTCTTCGAGCCATTCGTCGATGACGCTCTTCTCACCCTCGACGTTCGCTTCGACGTAGCCGTCGCGGACATTTTCGATCGTGCCTTTGAGTCCGAGGCGGCGCGCCACGCGCGTGGCGAAAAAGCGATAGCCGACGCCCTGGACTTTCCCATGAATCTTGATGATGCGCAGTTCCTTCGCCATGTTCGCCGGATTGTATTCAATTAGCGGCGCCGTTTGCGTCGCGAATGATTGACGGGCGTTTTCTTCTTTGGAGCAGGCGCCTGCACCGTGACCGGTTGCGGTGCGGGCGCCGCGGCGAGCGCATTGACGCGCGCCGTGAGGTCGGCGATCTCCTTCTGTTGCGCTTCCGAGGTCTTGCGAAGAGTGTCGAGTGATGCGCCGAGCGCATGCCGTTCGCTGTCCGCGATCGTCGCCAGCGCAACGGTCGCTGCCGCGGCGGCATCGGTCCTCGGATACTGCTGAATGATTCGCGACAGCTCCTGCCGGGCTTTGTCGTTATGTCCGGCAGCAACATCCTTCCGAGCGACTCTCATCATCGCGCCGGCTTGGAGATCGTTCGGGACGGTGAGCACGAGCCACGCGACAACTGCGCCGAGAAGCGAGGAGACGATGGCGGTGAGAATCAGCAGGCTGCGCGCGCGCACGGATGGAGACGTTCAAGAGCGGCGCCAGCATTAGCAACGCCATGACGCAGCGCGGCGAAACTCGGTCGCGCGCGAAGGCGCGCTCGACAAATTTAGCCCCGCGCTTTGCGCGGGGAAACAAGCGTGTACGAAGTTCGTGGCCGCTGAATCGCCGGCGCATCCAAACCCCGCGCAGAGCGCGGGGCTGGATTGTTACGCGCGCCTCCGCGCGCGAGCGATGACAGCGCTACTCTTTCCAGCCGAACTTGCCGACCAACGGCACGAACTCCGCGGTGCCGCAGTCTTCGATCTGGACGCGCGTCCCGACTCGCATCACACGCGCGAGTCGCTGGTTGCCCGGCTCGCCGATCGGGATGACGAGTTTGCCCGTCCTCGACAGTTGTTCGAGCAGCGGTTTCGGCACCTCGGGGGCGGCAGCGGCGACGATGATGCGATCGAACGGCGCCCGGTCGGACCAGCCGTAGGTGCCGTCGAATACTTTCACCGAGGCGTTGTAGATCTTCAGCGTCCGGATCAGCTCCGCGGCGCGCAAGGCCAGCTCGTTGATGCGCTCGATGGAGAAAACCTTCGCGCAGAGTTTGGAGAGGACGACCGCCTGGTAGCCCGTGCCGGTGCCGATCTCGAGGACTTTTTCCTTGCCGGTCAGATCGAGCAGCTCGATCATCCGCGCGACGATGTACGGCTGCGAGATCGTTTGCTTCGCGCCGATCGGCAGTGCGCCGGCGCCGTACGCTTTCGCGGCCACGAGCGTCGGAACGAAGAGGTGCCGCGGCACTTCGCGCATGGCCTGCAGGATTCGCTCGTCTTTGATCCCGCGGCCGGCGACGTAGTCCTGCACCATGCGTGCGCGCAGGTGCGCGAAGTCGGGCTGGGGCGAACTATCCCTTCGCTGCGTGGCCAAGGAGCTCCTCGAGCGGTTTGAGACGCGCGATCGATTCGTGATGCGTGAGGTCGAGGTGGAGCGGGGTGATGGCGATGCAACCTTCCTCGACCGCTTCGAAGTCGGTGTCTTCGCCGGGACGCCACGTTGGCTTTCCGCCGCCGATCCAGTAATACGTCCGCCCGCGCGGATCTTTGCGCTCGAGGATGTCGCCGGCGTAGATGCGATTGCCGAGGCGGACGACGCGGACGTCGCTGAACTCGACCGGGAAGTTGACGTTGAGGATGATGTGCGGATCGCGGTGATGTTCGAGAGCCCATCGGATTAGCGTCTCCGCAAACTCGGCGCAGCGATCGAAGGAAAACCCTTCGCCGACGAGCGTGGAAAACGCGATGGAGGGGACATCGAGCAGCGCCCCTTCGAACGCGGCGGAGATCGTGCCGGAGTAGGTGACGTCATCGCCGAGGTTGGGTCCGAAGTTGATGCCGGAGACGACGAGCGCGGGACGGTCGTCGCGCATCAGGTTGAGCACCGCGAGGTTGACGCAATCGGCCGGCGTGCCGTCGACGATGTATTCGTTGTCGCGGAGCTTGAGCATCCGCAGCGGACGGTTCAGCGTGAGCGCATGCGAAGCCGCGCTCTGCTCGCGGTCCGGAGCGACGATGGTGACTTCAACGCCGTCGATGCGCAGGCAGGCATCCGCGAGTTTTCGGAGCCCTTCGCTGTAGATGCCGTCGTCATTGGTGACGAGGATGCGGACCATGCGCCGCGCATGGTAGCGCATTGAAGATGAGCGCGTTGGTGCATCGTGGTGCATGTCGGTGTAGCATGCGTCATGGCTCAATCGCAGAAGAGCGTCCGTCAGAGTGTCAGCCTGCCGTCCACGGTGGCGCGGCGTGTCCAGGCGCTGGCAAAGCGCAGCCGGACCAGCGCCAACCGCGTCATCGTCGATCTGATCGAAAGCGGTCTCGAAGCGAAGGAACGCGAGAAGGTCGCATTCTTTGAACTGGCTGAACGGCTGGCGCAGACCTCCGATCGCGCAGAGCAGAAGCGCCTCAAGGAAGAATTAGCGCGTATGACCTTCGGCGAGCCGTAGGAATCCCGAGCCGCGGATTCAGTGGATGGAGCGCAGCTCAGCTGTGGGTAGCGGCGGCCACTTCGATCAACTGCAGCAACGTATGCGCCTCAGTTGCGGGTAGGGTCAGAACGAGAAAACGGGCCGTCTCGTAAAGGTAGTCCTCGCCCGATTCGTCTACGACGCGGAGCATTCCATCCTTTTCCGCGTCTGCGTCGTCAATGACTGGATAGACCTTCTGCAGCTCGACATCATCTTCAGGATCGGCCTCGATACAGATTGCGAATCGCTTGGTCTGTTCCATGTCAGTCGAAGTAACGCTTGATCTTCATTCTCCGCTTCCCAATACCGTGTGCTTCGTACCAGTGAATCTCAGCAGCCCGGATTCGGCCGCTCGGAAGCCGAACATGCGCGACGCCCTTCAGTTTACGCCAGCGACCGTCGCCGAATCTTTCGATGAGCTCCGACAACTGACGAATGCCAGAGCCGGCTGCGATCGTCTCGATCGATTCAATCGCGCCGATGATCTCGAAACGTTTAGCCACATTCCCTACTGCACGTTCGCGTTCGCGCGGATGAAGTCGTCCACGTCCTTCTTCAATCGCGCGTGCGCCTTCCGGTCGATGTAGACCATGTGGCCCGTTTCGAAGTAGTCCATCGAGATGTTCTTGCGCAGCTCGGGCTCGAGTTGCATGCGTGCGAAGGTGTAGCGCGTGGCGGCGAAGGGGGTGGCCAGATCGTAGTAGCCGTTGGCGACGAAGACTTTCATGAAGGGGTTCTGAGCGATGGCGCCGCGGAGGGTTTCGGCGACGTCGACGTAGCGGTTCTGGGCGCGGTCGTAGTTCCAGGGGCGGACTTTGCCGGTGAGGATTTCGTAGGGGAGGTCGGTCTCGAACTTCAGCTCGCGACGGACGTAGTCGTTCACGACCGCGGTGTACTCGCCGAAGATGGCCGCGTACGACGGATCGAATTCGTCGGCTTCGGCGGCTGCATCTTTGTCGATGCCGATGAAGCGGCCGTCGAGGCGGCCGACCGTGCGGCGCTGCGCGCGCATCAGCTCCTTGTCGAAGCGGTCGATCTTCACACGCATGTTCGTCTGCTCGATGTATGCGGGGGAGAGGCCGGTCAGGCGGGCGAGTTTTGCGGTCACGTCGCGGCGTTCCGCATCGGTGATGCGGTCGCCTTGCATCAGCGCGTGCGTGTAATCGCCGAGGGCGAATTGTTCGGATTCGGAGATGGCGTGTTCGAGAGTGCCCGATTGCAGGTCCGACGGCAGGCGCTTGTGGTACCAGGCGATGGCGGTGTAGGTCGGGAGGAAGAGCTCGTAGGCGAGGTCGTTGCCGCTGTCGAACGAGGCAGTCTCGAAATTGAGGATCGACGAGATCAGCACGATGCCGTTGAGGTAGAAGCCCTGCTGCCCGAGCCAGCCGGAGAGACCGGCCGCGCGTGTGGTGCCGTAGCTTTCGCCGGCGAGGAACTTCGGCGAAGCCCAGCGGCTGTAGCGCGTCGTCCATTGGCGAATGAATTCGCCGACGGATTGGATGTCCGAATCGACGCCGTGGAATTTGTTCGCATCGGAAAAAGGGATCGCGCGGCTGTAGCCGGTCGTGACCGGATCGATGAAGACGAGATCGGTGACGTCGAGGATGCTCCCTTCGTTGTCGACGGTGCGATACGGCGGCCTTGCGGCGTGACCTTCGTCGTCGGCATATACCACTCGTTTGGGACCGAACGCGCCCATGTGCAGCCAGACCGACGACGAGCCCGGGCCGCCGTTGAAGGTGTAGGTGATGGGACGCCGCGCGGGATCGGCGCCATCTTTCGTGTACGAGGTGAAGAAGAAACTGGCGCGCGGCTTTCCGTCTTCGTCGCGCATGATCATCGTGCCGGCGCGGGCGGTGTAGCTGATGGTCTGGCCGCCGAAGTTCACGGAGTGCTGCGTAGTTGAGATTTTGTCCTTCGCGTCCGCGGGCAGACGCGGGTTGCGCGGCTCCTCGCGCGGCGCGTCGGCACGATCATCAGATTCCGTAGCAGGCGGCGTTTCGCGGCGCGGTGTTGGCGCCGGCTGGCGGTTGGGAGCGGGTTCGGGCGATTGTGCGAAGAGCGAGAAGACGGAGAGCGTCAGCAGCGCGGCGAACATCGCGTTTTTCATTTGCGGCGCATTGTAAGGCAACGGCCGGGCACGCTATCGTTCGAGGATGCTCAAGAAAATCACGCCCGTGCTGATCGTCGACCGCATCGAACCGCTGCTGCCGTTGTGGGACGCGCTCGGCTTCGCGCGCGCCGCCGAGGTGCCGCACGAGGACGCGCTCGGGTTCGTGATTCTGACGCGCGATGGCGTCGAGGTGATGTACCAGACTTTCGACAGCGTTCGCGGCGATGAGGCAAACGTGCTGGAAGGGTCGCGTGCCATCGGTGCGTCGGCTCTATTCATCGAAGTCGATGATCTCGACGCGTTGCAAGCGCAGATTCCGGACGGAACCGACGTCATCGTGGCAAGCCGCCAGACGTTCTACGGATCGACGGAGACAGTGATCCGCGACGCGGCCGGAAACGTGATCACGTTCGCACAGTTTGCCGCGGCATGAGTCCGCGCCTCTTCGTCGCCGCCGCGCTGCTTGTTGGGCTCGCGTATGTCGTCATTTCACCGCCGTTCGCGGTGCCGGACGAGAGCAACCACTTCTGGCGCGCGTTGGCCGTCGGCCGGGGCCATCTGTTCGCCACTCACGGTCTTGATTCGATGCCTATGCCGAAGTCGATGGAAGACTTCATTTGGGTGATCGAGCGAACCTCTCCCGAGGAGAGCCTTGCCGGCAAACTGAAGGCCGTGATGGCCATTCGCTACGACGGCCGGACGGGACATCCGATTCGCTTCGCGTCGTGGTATTCGCCGTTGCCGTATGTGGCGACGGGGCTGGTAGCGGCGCTGCCGTGGCGGCCTGCCTTCGTCTTTTACGGAGGCCGGATCGTGAACCTGTTACTCGCGGTGATGTTGATCGCGCTGGCCATTCGCGTCGCGCCGCAGTACGGATCGATTTTCGCCGCCGCGGCGCTGCTGCCGATGTCGATGTACGAAATGGCGTCGTTGTCGGCCGATGCGTCCACGATCGCGCTGGCGTGGCTTTTCACCGCGCTGCTACTCGCGCCGCCGAGGCGGATTTGGATGATCGCGATCGTTGGGTTCGCGCTCGCGCTCTGCAAGCCCGCATACTTTCTGCTCGCGCTGCTGGCGCTGTTGATGCCGCTACGCTGGAGACAGAAGATCGCGATCCTCGGCGCGACCGCGGTGGGGACGTTGCTGTCGTTCGCGGCGGCGAGTCGCGGCGCGTACAACGCACGCTTCGGAGAGCCGGTCGACGCCGGCGCGCAACTGCGTTGCATCGCGGCCGATCCGATTCACTTCGCGCATGTGATGGTTCACGACATCGCGGCGAACGGCCGTTTCTACATCGAAGAGATGATTGGCCGCCTTGGCGCGAACCAGTTGAAGCTCTCGCCGATCGTCATCACGGTAGAAATCCTCCTGCTTCTCGGCGTCGCGATGACGTGCGGCGCGGCGCTGCGGGCGTGCGTCCTGATCACCGCGCTGGCAATCGTCGTGATGACCAGCGCCGGCATCCTGCTGTCGCAATACCTGATCTGGTCCGTCGTCTGCGGCGACGCGCTCGAAGGCGTGCAGGGGCGCTACTTCCTCGAAATCCTGCCGCTGTTCCTGGCCGCGATCGCGCTCCCACGCATGCGGCTGCGAATACACCCGTTGGTGGTCATCGGTCTGGCGATGGTGTGCAACGCAATGGCGCTGCTGACCCTTGTCCGCCATTATTGGTAAGCGTGAAATAATCTCTTTACTTCAGCAACAAAGGAGCGGGTATGGCGAAAAACATCGCGGTTTTTCTCGATGGCAGCTGGGACACGTACAAGGAAGGTGTCAACAACAACAGCAACGTCGGAACGATGTACGGCGCCGCGGTCAACGACGGCCAGCGGCAGGTCACGCACTACACGCGCGGCGTCGGCACCGACTGGTACGACAAGATCAAGGGCGGCGCATTCGGTGTTGGTCTGAACGACCGCATCCGCGATGGGTACCAGTTCATCACCGATCAGTACGATGACGGCGACGCCATTTTCCTCTTTGGTTTTAGCCGCGGCGCCTACGAGGCCCGCAGCCTCGGCGGGATGATCGACCGCGTCGGCCTGCTCGATCGGACGCGCTTCGCGGCCACGAACCGCAAAGATATGTTCGACATCGTCTTCAACAACTACACGCGGCCGAAGGACGACGCGAACAACAAGCTCGTCGCGAATTTCAAAGCGACGAACGCCGTCGACGCTCCGATCAAGATGATCGGCGTCTGGGACACTGTCGGCGCCCTCGGCGTCCCGGTTTTCGCGACGACGACCACGCTGTTCGTTCCAGGCTTCCACGACCTCAGCCTCGGCCCACGCATCGAGAACGCCTATCACGCGATGGCGCTCGACGAGCAGCGCTTCGACTTCAAGCCGACGTATTGGGATCCGGCGACGGTGCGCGCGGGACAGCACCTGGAGCAGGTTTACTTCGCCGGCGTCCACTCCGACATCGGCGGCGGTTACGACGACGACCACCGCCTCTCCGACATCACACTCTGCTGGATGGCCTCGCGCGCGCGGAAGCACGGCATGCTCTTCAGCGACGACAAGTTCGGCACCGCTTGCGCGGACGATGCGCCGTACGGCACGCTGCACGATTCGTTCAGCGCACTCTTCGAAAGCCGCGGCCGTTTCCACCGCGGCGTCGATCCCGGCATGACGATCCACACCTCGGTGCAATCGCGCTTGAGTGATGCGGAGAACCGCGTGAAGCCAGGCAAATACGCGCCGGTGAATCTGACGCCGGGCACGGCGTACAACTACGTCGACTGAAACGCGTTCGTCGGCGAAGCCGGCGTAAGAACCGTAGCCCACGGC
>DASYJF010000029.1:0-27844 GCA_035996815.1 Thermoanaerobaculia bacterium
GTGCCGATCCTGACGCAGTCCGCTTCGGAGAGATCCTGCAGCGCGAACGCCTGGCTCGCGGATGGACGATTCGCAAGCTCGCGCAGCGCTCCGGCATGAACGCTCAGTACCTCGGCGTCGTCGAGGCGGGCGGGAACGTTCACAGTCTATCCACCATCCTCGAGGTCTGCGAGGTCCTCGGCGCGGATGCAGGAGCGCTGATCCGCGAGGTGGCTGAGGCGCGGCGGATGCCGAGCGCGATGACGTCGTAGCGCTAGCCGATGAGGCCACAAAAAATCGACCAGTAAGCGATGGCCGAGCACGGATGCTCGGCCGGCGTCGTCTGTGCGGCGTATGATCTCCGACCAACCCCCGCCCACCTCAAGGTGGCCTCGCAATGCTGTCACCTGCCGCCGGTTGAAAACCGTGGGCTCCCTCACGCCGGCTTCGCCGACCGATGGAGCGCGGGGTTCTCCATTCAACACTGAACATTCAACATTCAACATTCGCTTTTTCCGGTCGAGATCGGCAAGATAAGTCGCAAATAACTTACTGCCAATAACCTTTCGTGCTATCCTCCCCCGCACCGCACAAATCCTGGGGGTCCGTCGAGTATGTCTGCGAAAAACCGTCCGTACGAGCAGTTCGGTCCGTTCATCCTGTTCAAGAAGCTCGAGACCGACGCACTCGGCGATCTGTGGCGCGCGGGCCGTGTCGACAATGGCCAGCTCGGACACACGATGGCGGTCCGCCGTCTCCTCGGCGGCAACCGCGCGGCGCTTACGACGAGCGCCGGCGAGGCGCACAACCTCGTACCGCTGCTGGCCGGGACGACATTCGCGAAGGATCAGACCATCGACGTCGCGAACGGCATCCCGTTCGTCGCCCACGAGTACTCGGGCGGCCGTTCGCTGCGGCACATCGTCGACCGCGCCCGCGGCGGCAACGGCGTGAGCCCGAATCCGATCCCGCTCGATCAGGCCATCGTGATCGCGGAAAAAGTCGCGCTCTCGCTCTCCACGACCGCTGATCTCCGCTACCTCGGCAATCGCCTCGCGCACGGCGCGCTGATTCCGCAGTTCGTCTGGATTACGGATGAGGGCGAGATCCGCGTCGGCGGTCAAGCGCTCGGAAAAGGCCTCATCGCGTCGATGTCGGATACGAAAGTCGCCGCAGAGTTGGGTCGTTACTTCGCGGCCGAGTACCGCTCCTCGGCCGAAATCTCGAAGACGACCGACGTCTACTCGCTCGGCGCGATTTTGTATCTGCTCCTCACCGGCGTCGAACCGCCCGATGCGGTCACCGGCAGCGCGTTCGCGCAGACGATCCGCGCCGCGAGGACCTTCTCCGGCCAGCCGCTTCCCGACGATCTCCGCGCCATCATCGAGAAGTCGCTGGCGATCGATCCGACTGCGCGCTACGCAACGATTGGCGACATGAAGCAGGTGTTGTCGGCGCTCGTTCATGGTGGCAATTACTCTGCGTCAACGTTCAACCTGGCCTTCTATCTCAGCAATCTGCTCAAGAAAGAGTTGGAAGGCGAAGCGCTGGAGCGCGAGAAGGAATCGAGAGTCAACGCCGCCGCCTACGCGGAAGCGCCCGTCGCCGCCGTGACGCCGATGCCGATCGCGTCGTCCGATGACGCGCCCGCGAAAAGCCGGATGCCGCTGTACGCCGCCGCTGCTGCCGTGGTGATCGCGGTCGCAGCTGGTGCGTTCTACATCCTCAAGCCGAAGCCGCCCGTGCCCGTCGCGCACAAGGCCGCGCCGCCGAAGTCGCTGGTGATCTCCCAGCCGATCATCGCCGCCGCGCCCGTAACTGCGACGACTGCCCCGCTCGATCCTGCCGCGCAGAAAAAGGCATTCGAAGCGGCGGTGCAGCAGAAGATGCAGGAAGAGATGATGAAGCTGCAAACGGACATGAACCGGCAGCTCAAGCAACAGCAATCGAAGAACGCGCCGGTGCAGACGGCGAGCCTCATCACGCCGCCACAGTCGGATGACCGCGGCTCCGCGTCTGCGCTCGATCAGCGCCGTGTGGCCGCGCAGCCGTTAACGCAGACGCAGGCAGCCGTGCCGCAGCCGATCGTTCCGCAGCCGCAGACTCAGACCGTGGTGCCGACGCCGTTGACACAGGCGCCCGTCTCGACCGTCCGCGAAGGCGACGTGGTCGACGTCCAGGAGCTCGACAAAGTGCCGCAACCGCTTTCACCGCCACGCCCGTACTATCCGCCGCTGGCGGCGCAGCAGCATGCGGAGACGACGGTCATCCTTTCCACGCTGATCTCGGAAAACGGCGACGTGACGGACGTGAAAGTCCTGCGCGGCGACGCTCGATTCGGGTTCAACGATTCCGCCATCCGGGCCATGCGCGCCGTTCACTTCACGCCCCCGATGAAGGATGGTAAGCGCGTCAAGACCTGGCGTCCGCAGACGATCACCTTCTCAGGTCACTAAGGCGCAGCTTTCCAAAGAATACGGTGCAGTTGCATGCCGAGGTCGCGCGAATCGCTGCCCTTGTGTGAGCGCGACAGATTCATGACGTGATCGACGGAGAGCACCAGCTCGTCCGGCGCGCCGCTTCGCGAGTCGACGACGTACAGCCGATGCACGTCTGTGCTCTTCGGCACCAATCGATCGATGACGCGGCCGTCGAACGTCACCGTCAACGCCGGAGGAGGCTCGCCCTGCGGAAACGTGACGCTGAATCCTAGTTGCGCGCGATGCGCGAGCGGTTCCAGCAGCGTGCGGCCTTCCGCCGTCATCCATCGCCATTGCTCTCCCTCGTCGTCTTGTTCCTGGCCATACCAGCCGGGACCGAATTTGATCCAGCCGGACATCGGCACGACCGAGGCCTCGAAGTAGCGGCGGTTGAACAGCGCCCAGAGCCGCTTCCGCGGACGATGGAAATTTACCGCTTCCTGCGCCGAGGAGTTCGGCGCGTCGGCGGCATAGACGGCGTGATTTTCTGCGGGCGCCGTCCAGGGATCGAACTTGTTGGGAACCTCGACCACGTTGTAGTCGGATAAAAAGTACGCGGCGAACGCCTCCAGTCCACCGGCGACGTAGACCTTGCTGCCCCGCGCAACATTCTGCCGAATCCAGAGCATCGCCTGCACCGGCGGCGAGTCGGTACGCCGCACCTCGCGCAGGACAGGACCGACCCATACGACGTAGCGGCCGATGATGATCGCGGCGAAGAGCGCCTGCAGAGCGATCGCGAGACGTTCGTTTCGGATGTCCGGAGTCGGGTGTCGGGTGTCGGAGCCGGATGTTGTGGCTACGACTCCCGACCTCCGACTCCCAACTCCCGCTCGCAGCCGTGAGGCAATGAACGTGGCCACAACGTCCATTCCGTCAGCGGCCAGCAGCGCATTCGCGGCGATGTAGCCGAGGGAGAGGCGGCTGATGCCGGTCGAGCTTAGAAAGAACCAGGCCAGCAGAAAATTCGGCTCGAACGTCAGCACGACGTCAAGTTGCGCGCGACGCGGGCGAAATAACGCGAGCAGCGCGAACGCAAACATCGCCGTCGATGCCGAACGCGATTCGAACGGATCGAAGAGAAAGTCGTGCAGCAGAAACTGCATCGGTTTGCGCTCCGGATTCAGAGCGCCGTCGACCGTGGCCACGTAGTGCTGATGCTCTTTCGTCGCGTAGATGTAGTCGTCAATGCCGGTCAGCTGCGCGGCAATGCCGTAACCGGTCAGGACGAGCACGACGATCAACGCAGTCCCCGCCAAAACATCGCGGCGGCGGCCGGAGCCCCATCTCCGCCACGACGCGACGATCCACGGCCACGCAAGCAGCACGTTCTGCGCGCGGACGAGCATCGTCGCAGCGAAAACGATGCAGCCGAGGATGTACGTGCTCCGCTTTCGGTCGTTACGGAGCAGCAGCGCCGCGCCGGCGAGCGACGTCACCAGCGCCAGCTCGTCGGTGAAGCCGGTGCCGCCCCAGTACCAGACGTTCGGCAGGAAACAGAACAGCAGCGCCGCGGTGACGCACGTTCGGAAGCGAAAGCGCAGCGATCGCGCCAGCAAGAAGATCGCCGGAAACATGAGCAGCGATGCCGCGACGCTGATCGCCCTCAGCGCGTGAAAGTCGTCGTGGATGACGATCCGCGCGAGCTTCGCCAGCGCGAAGAACAGCGGGAACCCCGGCGGATGCGGATGGTGCAGCGAGACGTCGTAGTGGTGCAGCGCCGAGGCGAACAGCGCCTCGTCCCAGTCCCACATGGAGTGCGAGATCGCGTAGAGGCGCGTCAGCGCGACGAAGAGGCCGAGAGCGATGACGAAGGTGCGTTGCCGCGAGGTCAGCGGCTCGATTGCGGCGACGCCCGCCACGTACTGCTCACTGGCCTCCGTCAAGCGGCACCATTCTCGCAAAATTCGCGCGCATCATGCCGGGAAAGGGCGTCGCCCGTCGATGGAATCTTGACCTTCACGGCATCCGGCGCGACGGAACCAAAGAAACCGGCTTCACCTATCGCAGCGCGGCCGGCTCCGCGATCGACGACGAAAAGACCCTCACCCGCATCCGCAAGCTGCGCATTCCGCCCGCGTGGCAGGACGTGCGCATCGCCCGCGGCGACTCCGCGCCGCTGCAGGCCGTCGGCGTCGACAAGAAAGGACGCACGCAGTATCTCTACCATGCGCGATTCCGGGCCCAGCGCGAAGAGGAAAAGTTCAAACGCGTCGTCGAATTCGGCGAGTCGCTTCCAGCGCTGCGCCGCCGCGTCCGCGCCGACCTCAAACGCGATGCGCTCGATCGCGACCATGTCCTCGCCGCCATCGTCCGTCTCATCGATCAGGGTTTCTTTCGCGTCGGTAACGACAAAAGTGCGGAGTCCGAGGCCACGTACGGACTGACGACGATCCGCGGCAAGCATGTGAAAGTCGACGGCGCCGTGCTCTTCTTCGACTACGTCGGCAAATGGCGCAAGGCGCAGAAACGCGCCATCGAAGATGCCGACGTCGCCGCCGTCGTCGAGAAGTTGAAGACGCTGCACGAGGCCGAACTGTTCGCCTTCATCGACAACGGCAAAGTGCGCGATGTGAAAGACCGCCACGTGAACGATTACATCCAGTCGATCATCAGCAAGAACTTCACGGCCAAGGATTTCCGCACTTGGGCCGGCACTCTCCTCTGCTCGATGGCCCTCGGCATGGAAGGCCAGGGCGCGAGCAAGACCGAGCGCAAACGCAAGATCAAGCGCGCGCTGCAGGCGACCGCCGACCAGCTGGGCAACACGCCGGCAGTCTGCCGCTCGTCCTACATCTGCCCGCGCCTGCTCGACGAGTACCTGGACGGCAAGCCATTCGAGATGCTGCGCAAACATCACAAAGGATCGCCCGTCGTGCGCGTCGGCCTGTCGAAGGAAGAGCGCGCGCTGCTGAAGTTCCTGCGCGAAACGATTGCCGATCGACGCCGCAGACCGCGCGCGGCGTAACGAGCTACCTCGGCATCCACACGTCGCTGCGCACGCGAAACACGGCCTCTTGCGCAAACCTCTTTTTGTACAGAGCGATGATCGCCGCGATCTTCGCTTCGTCGCCGGACGAATGCACGATCTGCACAATGTGCGTCCGCTCGCGCTCGATCACATTGTGCTGATCGCGCCACTGCCCGGATGCTTCCCACGTCGTCAGTCCCGATGGAAAGCGCGACGTGATCTCGTCCGCCAGGAACTGCTGCCACTCCGCATCGCTGACCACGCCGCCTTCCGGTTTCTGCGTCCCGAAGTAGAGCGTGTCCAGCTCCTGCTTTTCGTAGACCGCCAGGTTCGCGCAGGAGAGCGTGAGCAGAACGAGTAACGCCGAGGCGGTGCGCATGGCCGACAAGAATGCCACGCATGCGCCGCTTCGTCATCGCTATCTGGTTTTCTGTTCACCATATGCGCGGTTGGGAAGGCGCATGTTTTCAAACTTGCGACTTGCGATTACTCGCACGGGAACGCTACCCTTCGCGCCGCATGCTCCGGAAACTTCTCCCGTTCACGCTTCTCCTCGCCATCGCATGCGGACGACTCAAGGAACCGACCGATCCGCTCGGCGGATCCGGCGACCCGATCGATCCGACCGCGACCTTCACGCGCGTCCAGAACGAGATCTTCACGCCCACCTGCGCGCAACTCGGATGTCATGATCCGCTCGGACGGCAGGAGAGCATGATCCTTTCGCCCGGCCGCGCGTATGCAATGACCGTCGGCGTTGCGAGCATCGAGACGCCGCAGCTGGCGCGCGTCACGCCGGGCGATCCGGCGAATTCGTACCTGTATCGCAAGATTGTCGGCGCCGGAATCACCGGCGACCGGATGCCGCAGAATCTGACGCCGCTGACTACCGCACAGATCAAGCTGGTGCGCGATTGGATCCGCCGAGGTGCGCCGAATGACTAGTCTGAAAGCAGAGACCAGAAACCAGAAACCAGAAACCAGAAACCAGAAAGAAGTCGCGAGTCGGCTACGACCACGTTCCGCCATCGCGGCGCGTTCCCCTGTTACTTCTGGTTTCTGGTTTCTGGTTTCTGCCTTCTGCCTTCTGCTTTCAGCCTTCTGCCTTTCCGCTCAGGAGAGTCCGTACGCGCCGGCTCGTCCGCTTCCGCTCGGCGACACGCTACTCTCGTTGCCTACCTCGCATATCCCGTCCGAGGGAACTTGGGAGTTAAAGTTCACGCACCGGTTCAATCAGTCGCTCGATCAGGGGAGCTTCAGCGATCGCGTGCACTCGCTGTGGGGGTTGGACAGTAACGCCGACGTCGGCATCGGCTTCTCGTACGCGATGACGCGCGATCTCCAGGCGACGTTTCTGCGAAGCAACGCCAGCGATGACATCGAGTCGTCGCTAAAGTACGTGGTGGTTCAGGAGGCGCCGGCGATCCCCTTCTCGCTGGCGGTGCGCGGCGGAATGGATTGGCGGACCGAGCGCGACATCACCAACCGCACGTCGTTCTTCGCGCAGGCAATCGTGTCGAGGCAAATCGGCGGACGCGCGGAAGTCTTCGCGATCCCGACCTACGTGACGAACGCCGGACAGCAGGTGAACGGCTCGACCTCGGGAGCCTTGTTCAAGCACGCGTTCAACGTGCCGGTCGGTGCGGCGCTGATGGTGCGACCGGGATTGAGTGTGGTGGTGGAGTTGACGGCGAAGAATCGCGATCTGCCGTCATCGATGAACGGCGGCGATTTCGGGTGGGCGCTGGGACTGAAGCGCGCCATCGGCGGGCATTACTTCGAGATCCTGCTGACGAACAGCAATGCCACGCACGCGGATCAGTACGTGACGTCGACCTACCAGGGAACGCCGCTGAACAAGAGCGACATTCACCTGGGATTCAACATCGAACGTAGATTTGGTAAGCGCGCCCCGAAAAACTAGGGGATTTCCGCACCTTCAACGACGAGATCGGCGAGATCGATATCCGAACCCGGTTCACCCGGCTCGGCATTCTTGCGCTGTGCACGCTTCTCGGCTTTCAACTGCTGGCGCTCGCGCTTGGCTTGCTCGCGCTGACGCTTGACGACGGAAACTTGTGGCCTGCCCATAAACCTCCACACAACGAAAAGGGCAGGATTGCTCCTGCCCTTTCGTCGATCGCAAGATCGGCTACTTAGACTTAGACTGCGACTACGTTCGCTGCCTGCAGACCTTTCGGTCCTTTGACGACATCGAACTCAACCGCGGCGCCTTCGGGAAGCGACCGGAAGCCGGCGCCCTGAATCGCTGAGAAGTGAACGAATACGTCGTCACCGTTCTCGCTGGTGATGAAACCGAAACCCTTGGCGTCGTTGAACCACTTAACGTTACCTTGTGTTCTCATCTTGAATCTCCTTTCTGTGCTGCCTTCGGAGATTCAAAAACGGTGTTCATCGTCTCGATTCGGCAAATCACGGATACTCAGCCAACCGGACCCCGTGCGCTCCTATTCCGAAGTTACACGATGGGCATCATGGCGGCACGTTTGCAGTTATTCAGAGTCAAATGATGCGCTGCCCTGAATGCCATACGCCGTACGAAGCGAACGCGGCGTCCTGCGCCAATTGCGGATTGCTGCTTCTGAAGCTTTCGCCGCATCGCCGCGCCGCCGATCTGGCCACCAACAAGCGCCGCGCCGCCGACCAGATGGCGCCGTGCAAGTTCTGCGGGAGCGACATCCCCGAGGCAGCGATCCGCTGTAAGCACTGCTCGGAAATCGTGAATGACGAGTTCTACCGCGAGCGCGCCCACCGCACCCGTTCCCGCATCAACCACGCCTCCTGGGTCGCCTACATCTTCGGCCTCGGCGCGCTCCTGGTGTTCCGCCCGGTCGGTCTGGTGTCGATCGCGGCAGGCCTGCTGCTCTCGATCGCCTACTACGCCATTCCCGTGGAGCCGCCCGCGTCGAAACGGAATCCGCGCCCGCGGCTCCCCTTTTGGCAGAGAGTGAAGCAGCAGGTGAAGCTGGAGCGCATCGCCATCGCGCTGCCGAGTTTTCCGAAACGGAAGCTGGTCTTCGTCGGAACGCCGCTCATCGCCGCGATCGTCGGCTACTCGGCGAACGTGATCCTGCTGCAGCAGCCGGTCGACGACGTCCTGCGATCAAATCCGGCGGCGTTCGCCGGCATGAACGTGTCGGCGCACTACGAGTACTACATGGTGCCGGGGGTGGTGGTCTACGACCTCCGCACCATCGGCATCCGCCAGACTCCGATCGACGTCCACACGGCCTTCCTGGAGTTCGCGAAGAAGGTCCGCGACAAGCGCTACAAACGCGTGGAGCTCTCGTATCGCGGCACGACCAAGTTCTCGATCGACGGCGCGTCGTTCCACAAGATCGGCGACGAGTACGCGAAGAGAAACTTCGATTACGTGCTCTACACCGTGCCGCGCCTCTTCCACCGCGAAGGCACAGCCGACGTGAAGCCAATTGCCTCCGACCGCGACGCCTTGCTCCAGTTTCATCGCCAGTGGTACGGCAATGATCAACTGACGCGCAGCGTGGCGAACGGGATGTGATAATCGGCGGCGTACAATTACGGGACAGGAGGCAGTGATGGATCTCGTTTATCGACGCATCGATGGCGTACTAACCGATTTAGGCAAGCTCGTGTCGGGCAACCGCCGGGTTATCCTTCTCGCTTCCGATGACGAGCCCAAAGCCGTCCTCCTCGGTATCGACGACTACCGTTCCATGCAAGCGACGATATCTCTGGCCAATGACCCTGCGATGTTGCAGCACGTGATGGAATCCGCCGAGCAGATGATCGACGCGATGTCGGAGGAACCTGTCTTGGTCTCCGGTTCACAGGCGAAGTCGGAAGAGCCTGCACATGCCTCCGTTTCACCGGATTAGTTTCGATCCAATCATCCTGGCGCTTCTTGGCAGTGATGAACGAATTTCCGCCTGCCTCCTTCCGGTGTTCGACGACATCAGAGCCGGTGGCGGTAACCTGCGACGGATCTATACAAAGTCAGAGATCTATTGGATCGACGCGTGCGGATCCGTCTCCTCGTCACCGTGTCGCGTGATCGTACCCATGTCCGAATCAGCGGGTATCAGATCGCTGAGGCCATCGAGCCATGACCGTACTCTTGCCGTACGTCAGCCGCTTACTGATTCTCGCAGGAGCGCTGTGTGGCCTATGCGGCGCAGCACAAATGGCGAACCAGTTCACAAGTACGGTCGATGGCTGGCTCGATCTCGCCGACGTTTTGATCAACGCGATTGGAAGGGGTAAGAAAGCCAAAGGGATGGTGGCGGTGGCCGACAAGAGCCCTGAACAGAAACTCACCACTCTTCAAGGAATTGCCTTCGTTTTTCTCGGATTCCTTCTACAAAGTCTTGGAGTGCTTCTCGATCTCCTTACCTTTCATTGATTCGGTCATGGCTTGGAGGAGTCCCTCTTTTTCTAACTCCTTCGTCAACGTCCGCGCGTCGATGAACTGAAACGCCTGCATCCCCATCGCGCGCGCGGCGAGCACGTTCTCGAGCAGGTCATCGATGAAGATCGTGTTCTGCGGCGTTGATCCGATGGACTCAAGTGCCAGCCGGAAAATGTCGGGATCGGGCTTCGCCACTTTCAGCCGATGCGAAAAAACGAATGGCTCATCTTTCTGAAACAGCGCGGCGAACTGTCTCGGAATGAGCTCCGCATGAATCTCATTCGAGTTCGATAGATACGCGATCCGGTAGCGTGAACGAATGCGGTCGAGCAGATCCTCGATCCCCGGCATCGTCCCGTCGAAGAAGTCGCACCAGACCTGATGAAAGTCGCGGATGCTGCCGCGGTAGCCGGCGTGCTCGCACAGGAACTCGTAGAACTCGTAGAACGACACCGCGCCGCGCTCCATGTCGCGATATGCACCCGGCTCTTCAAGCAGTTCAACCAGCGCATCGCGTGACATCGACGCATCCGCGCAGATCGCCGCGAGCACGCGCTCGTACGCGAGCTTGATCACGGTGTTGCCGAGGTCGAAGAGGAACCAGGTGGCTTCCATCGACTACATCCGGAAGACGCCGAACTTCGGCTCCTCGATCTTTGCGTTGTACGCGATCGAAAGGGCGAGGCCTAGGTAGGTGCGGGTGTCGGCGGGATCGATGACGCCATCGTCCCAGAGGCGCGCGGTCGAGTAATACGGCGAACCTTCCGTCTCGTACTTTTGCAAAACGGGATCGGCGATGGCGCGCTCATCCTCCGCGCTCAGCTCTTTGCCCGCGCGCGCGAGTTGATCGCGCTTGACCGTCGTCAAAACTCCCGCGGCCTGTTCGCCGCCCATCACGCTGATGCGCGCGTTCGGCCACATCCAGAGAAAGCGCGGCGAGTATGCCCGGCCGCACATGCCGTAGTTTCCGGCGCCAAATGAGCCTCCGATGATGACCGTGAACTTCGGCACGGTGGAGTTCGCGACGGCGTGCACCATCTTCGCGCCGTCTTTGGCGATGCCGCCGCGCTCGTACTCCTTGCCGACCATGAATCCGGTGATGTTCTGCAGGAAGAGGAGCGGGACGCGGCGCTGGTTGCACAGCTCAATGAAGTGCGTTGCCTTCAGCGCGCTCTCCGAAAAGAGGACGCCGTTGTTGGCGAGGATGCCGACTTTGTAGCCGAAGATGCGCGCGAATCCCGTCACGATCGTCGGTGCGTAGCGCTCCTTGAACTCCTGGAACTTCGAGCCGTCGACGATCCGTGCGATGACTTCGCGCACGTCGTACGGCTTGCGGATGTCGCTCGGAATCACGCCGTACAGCTCTTTCGGATCAAACGCCGGATCCTCGGGATCGATCCGCGTCTCCGGTTCGTGCTTGTCGACGCGCAGGTTCTCCACGATGTTGCGCACGATGGCGATCGCATCCGCATCATCCTCGGCGAAGTGATCCGCGACGCCGCTGATCCTCGTGTGCACATCGGCGCCGCCCAAATCCTGGGCAGTGACTTCCTCGCCCGTGGCCGCCTTCACCAGCGGCGGGCCCGCGAGGAAGATCGTGCCGGTGTCCTTGACGATAACCGCTTCGTCGGACATCGCCGGAACGTACGCGCCGCCGGCCGTACACGATCCCATCACCGCCGCGATCTGCGGAATCTCGCGCGCAGACATCACCGCCTGGTTGTAGAAAATTCGCCCGAAGTGTTCGCGATCGGGAAAAACCTCTGCTTGTAAAGGAAGGAAGGCTCCGCCCGAATCGACGAGGTAGATGCATGGCAGGTTGTTCTGCAGCGCGATTTCCTGCGCCCGCAGATGCTTCTTCACTGTCATCGGAAAGTACGTGCCACCTTTGACCGTGGCGTCGTTGGCGATGATCAGGCACTCGCGTCCCTGAATCCGTCCGACGCCGGTGATTATGCCGGCCGCGGGCGCGTCATCGTCGTACATGCCATTCGCGGCCAGCGGCGAGAACTCGAGAAACGGCGTGTGCGGATCGAGCAGTGTCGCGATCCGCTCGCGCGGCGGCATTTTTCCTTGCTCCTTGTGCCGCGCGACGTACTTCGGACCCCCGCCCTGCCGCGCGATTTCGACGCGGCGATTCAGCTCATCGACGAGCGTCTGCAACGCCGCCGAGTTGCGGCGGAAGTCGTCGGATTTCGTGTCGAGGTGCGATTCGAGAGGTTCCATGCCGGCGCGCGCAGCCTACATGCCGCCCGCGCCGGCTGCAACCGCTTGCAACGGTTCAGCGCCCGAGGGTGAACTCGGCGCGGCAACCGTCGCGTACCCAAATCCCGCGGCTGTCGTAACCCCAGGTCCGGTTCAGGATGCAGGCATTGCGGCTGATCTGCCGGGTCAGGCGAACGCCGTACTGGGTATCGACGTCGCAGCGATGACGCGTGTTGTTGCCGGACTCGCAGATGATCGTGCGCGAGCGGCGGTCGTGATCGTGCCGCTCACCGTGATCCTCGGCGCGTTCGCGTCGGACGAGGAAGTCGGCCCGGCAGCCGTCGCTGACCCAGACCGCATGCCGTCCCGCGATGCCCCATGT
The DNA here is from genome assembly GCA_035996815.1 of Thermoanaerobaculia bacterium. Taxonomy (GTDB): domain Bacteria; phylum Acidobacteriota; class Thermoanaerobaculia; order Gp7-AA8; family Gp7-AA8; genus JADGNZ01. Next base: position 12,426 of record DASYJF010000029.1, read on the forward strand.
CCTTCCTTCGACGCAGTTGGTGCGGCTGAATTGACGAAGCAACTCCACGCGTCCGAAGCCATCGAACGAGCATTCGTGCCGATGACCGCGGTCCGATTCGCAACGGATCGTCTCCGCGAAAAGGACCGGCGCTACACAAGAAATGACGATGAGGAACCCGAGTACCCTGCGCTTCATAAAGCCTCCCCTGTTCTCACAAATCAAACGTTCACGGCGCGGCGGATGGCATCGACCGCCGCCGCGGTCGGCGTCCCGGGCAGAAAAATCTCCCGGATGCCGAGCTCTTTCATCTTCGGGATGTCCTTCTCCGGAATGATGCCGCCCGCGAAGACGACGATGTCCTGCGCGCTCTCATCTTTCAACAGCCGCATGATCTCGGGGAACAGCACGTTGTGCGCGCCGGAGAGGATCGACAGCCCGATGGCGTCGACGTCCTCCTGCACCGCGGCGGCGACGATCTGTTCGGGCGTCTGCCGCAGTCCTGTGTAGATCACTTCCATCCCTGCATCGCGCAGCGCGCGGGCGATGATTTTCGCGCCGCGGTCGTGGCCGTCCAGCCCCGGCTTCGCGATCAGCACTCGAATTTTTCGGTCGCTCATGACTCTCCCTGTGGTTGCGGCGCGGCATCGCGGAACTTCGAGAGGATCACGATGTCGTGGTACGTCCCCTCGCGATAAAAGTCGCGCCGCAGACAACCCTCCTGCACGAATCCAAGCCCTTCCAGCACATGCTTCGCGCGGTCGTTATAGTCGAAGACGTTGATGCGCAGCTTGGCGAGGTTCATTTCGTCGAACGCGAAACGGACCAGCGTCTGGATGGAATCGCCGCCGAAGCCGCGGTTCCACGCCGACGGTTCGCCGATGAAGAGTCCGAACCAAGCGGTCTGCGAGACCCAATCGATGTCGTGGATCGAGGCGTTACCGATGTGGGTCCGGTCGTCGCGCCGCTCGATGGCAAAGTGGCGCTCGGTCAGACTGGCGTGCATGGCTCCTTCGAGCCATTCGATCTCGTTCTGAAACGCGATCGGGTAGCGCGTCTTCAGCGTGCGCACGATGTTCGGATCGTTGATCCAGCGATAGCAGCGCTCGGCATCGTCGCGCTCGAACGCGCGAAGGATCACGTGCTCTCCCGCGATCATGAACCGCCGCCGCGAGGTCTGAGGCCCGTTCTCCGCAAAGTCGCGCTCGGTGCGATTGGACATTCGGCGGCGATTATAGCGGTGTGGCACAGACACTCTTGTCTGTGCGGATGAGAGGCTCGCGCATGTTTTCAATCCGCGCGATATCCAAAGCACAGACAAGAGTGTCTGTGCCACACTCACCCCGCCAGCACGACCTTCGGCTTCACCTCGACCGGACCGCCTTCGCGAAGGACATTCACCACTTCCCCGATCGCGATCAGACGATCTTCGGGATTGCCGAGCGCGAGGAGGTCGGAGACGTGGACGGCGACGGGCGGCGTCATGATGATCGACTGGCCGCGCATCAGTTTTCCCTGCTGGCCCCAGTCGATGCGCAACTTCGGCAGCGGCAGCTCGACGTCGGACAGCGACTGGAACCACGGCGGCGACAGCAGCTCTTCGAGCGGCGCATTTTCGAGCGTCGCGTACGGTAGCGCGTCAGAGATGCGGAAGTTGCCGATGGCGGTGCGGCGCAATTCCTTGAGATGCGCCGGAATGCCCGCGGCCGCGCCGAGGTCGTGCGCGAGGGAGCGGACGTAGGTGCCGGCGGAGGAGCGGATACGGAAGCGTGCGGTCGATCCGGTCACGCTGACGATTTCGAATTCGTAGACCGTCACTGACTTCGGCGTCAGCGCCGCTACTTCGCCTTTGCGCGCCAGCTCGTACGCGCGCACGCCGTTGACTTTCTTCGCCGAGAACTGCGGCGGCATCTGTTGGAGCGGTCCGATGAACGGCGCCACGAGCGGCGCGAAATCGATGTGCTCGACATTCACCTCGTTCTTCTCGCCGGCCGGCTCACCCGCGGCATCGTACGAATCGGTGGCCCAGCCAAACTGGATCACGCCTTCGTACGTCTTCTCCATCCCCATCAGATACGCCTGCAGCCGCGTCGCTTTTCCGACGCAAAGCACGAGCAGGCCGGTGGCCAGAGGATCGAGCGTCCCGGTGTGTCCGACCTTCTTGATCTTCGAGCGGCGGCGAAACTTTTCGACGGCATCGTGCGAGGTGATGCCGGTTTTTTTGTCGAGAAGGAGGAGTCCGTCTACGGATGGTTTATGAGGTTGCAAGCGGCGGGAGCCTACCATGCGTCGCGGCTACTCTTCGACGGCGCGCAGGATGGCCAGCAGACGCTTGCGCAAGCGTCCCATCATCGGCAGCGACGAGATCTGAATCAGCCGCACGACGAGGTCGATGGTGCCGTCGAGCAGCGCCCGCGTGCGCCGCTGGCCGCGCGATTCGTCGAACATCCAGAAGAGGATGATGCCCATCTGATACAGCCACAGCAGCCGCGGAAGATCGGCCACAAGATCTTTCGGCACGGGCGGTTTTGAATCGACGATCGCCGCGCGAAAAAAGTCGATGCTGGCGTTGCGCATGTCGCCGGTCTCTTCGCCGAACGGCGAAAGCGGATGCTTCGGATCGATGCCGATGCGCACCAGCGCGACCATCAGCCGCCGATGCTTTTCGAACTGCTTCAGCTGCGTGTCAATAATCGCGCGAATGCGCTTGCCGAGGTCGTGCGAGCGAGTCACGAGCGGCGGGATGACTTCGCGCGCCTCCTCGGCAGTCCGCGCGTAGAACGCCATCACCAGCTCTTCCTTCGACCGGAAGTAGTAGTACGCCGCGCCCGTAGCCACACCCGCCTCGGCGGCGATGTCGCGCATGGTCGTCTCGTCGAATCCGCGGTCGCGGAAGAGGCTCAACGCCGCGTCGAGAATGCGTTCGCGAGTCTCTTCCGCCTTTGCCGTCGCCACGCGCAGAGAATACGTCACCAGGTCGGCTGCGCGCGCGGCGCGCCCGACGGGCGTCCGTGCAGCGCGCGCCATTCGTCGCACAACTCGATGGCGGCCTCGAGCCAGTTGGGATGCTGAAATCGAAAACCGTTCTTCGTCAGAACTCCTGATACCGCACGCCGGCTCTTGAGCAGCAATTCGGGCTCGGTGCGGACGAGGAACCCGATCACTTCCAGCAGATGACGTTCCGCCGGGATGCCGAACGGCACTCGCCACGCCTTACGAACCGCCTTCATGAAATCGGCGTTCGGCAGTGGATTCGGCGCGGCGATGTTGACGACGCCGGCGATGAATCGCTGGTCGATGAGGAAGCGGATCGCGCGAATGAAGTCGTCGTGATGCACCCACGAGACAAACTGTCTACCGTCGCCGGCCCTGCCGCCGAGGCCGAAGCGGACAACGCGAAGGAAGATGTCGAACGCGCTTCCCGCATCCGGCATCATCACGACGGCCGACCGCATCGCCACCTTGCGCGTCCGCGGCGTCCTGGCGTCGGCAAGGGCGCGCTCCCATTGCCGCCCGACGTCGACGCTAAACCGCCACGCGGGCGGAACGTCGTCGACAATCGGCGTTTCTTCATCGCTTGCTACGTCCGATCGATGCGGATAGACCGTAGCCGTACTCGCCTGGAGCCAAACATGAGGTGGATTCTGGGCCGCCGCGATGGCTTCCCCGACGACGCGGGTGGACTGTACGCGCGAGTCCATGATCTCCCGCCTATTCGACTCGGTGTAGCGGCAGTTGACGTTGCGTCCGGCCAGATTGATGACCACATCGGCGCCGTCGATCTCCCCCGCCCACGATCCGAGATTGACGCCGTCCCAGGCCACGGTGCGCCACGGCCGCAACGCGCGATGCCGGCTAAGCACGACCACCTCGTGCTGCGGATAAAACGCGCGGGCCAGAAGAGTACCGAGATGTCCAGAGCCTCCGGGGATGACGATTTTCATTTTGCTGCCTCCTTGAACGTGTTCAAAAAACAAGGTAGGTTCGCTCCGGCCAACTGTCAAGGACTGTTTTGAACACGTTCAGGATCAACTCGTTTCGTCGGCGAAGCCGGCTTAAGAACCGTAGCCCCCATCTTCAGATGGGGGATTGCGGGCGCCTCGATACCGTGAGCGCGCTTTAGCGCGCGAAAGCTTTCTCTCGCCCGTTAAAACGGGCTCACACATTTCGCGCGATCTGCTGCCCCACGCCTGAAGACGTGGGCCACGGTTCTTACGGCAGCTAGAATGCGGCGATGGCGCGATCAGGGAAACCGGCACGAAGCAAAAAGTATCTGGTGTGGATGGACTGCGAGATGACGGGGCTCGATCCGGAGAAGCATGTGCTCCTCGAGATCGCCACGATCATCACGAACTACGATCTGGAGATCATCGCGCGCGGGCCGGTGCTGGCCATCCGTCATCCGAAAGCGAAGCTGGACATGATGGATGCGTGGTGCCGGCGGACGCACGGCGGCAGCGGACTCCTCGATCGCGTGCGCGAAGAAGGCGTCACGACCGCCGAGGCGGAGAAGCAGACGCTGAAGTTCGTTCGGCGCTATTGCTACGTGCGTACCGCGCCGCTGTGCGGCAATTCGATCGGGCAGGACAAACGTTTCCTCGCGAAGTACATGCCGGCGCTCGAAGACTTCCTGCACTACCGCATCGTCGACGTCAGCTCGATCAAGACGCTTGTGTCGCAGTGGTACGGCGACAAGTACGAGCCGCCGAAGAAGAAGGATGAGCACCGCGCGTTGACCGACATCGAGGAGTCGATCGCGGAGCTGGACTACTACCGGAAGACGGTCTTCGTCCGTCGCTGACTACTCGTCATCGCTCTTCGGCTCTTTGTTGATCTCGGCCAGCACGTCCTCGATACGGCCCGCGCGCATCGCGGTCTCGTCGAACTTGAAATCGAGCTCCGGAGTGGAACGAAGGCGGACGCGTTTGCCGAGCTGCGAGCGAATGAATCCTTTGCGCTGTTGGAGCTCGCGCACCGTGTCCCTGGTCTGCTTCTCATCGAGTCCGCTGATGAAAACACGCGCGAAGTGCATGTCCGGACTGACCTCCACGCCGGTGATCGACAGGAGTGCGAGGTCAATGTCTTTGATCTCGTGGCGGAAGACGTCGACGAGCGCGTCGCGCACCGATTCGCCGACGCGGGAAGTTCTGCGGGTTTTGCGCATGCTTCTCAGACTTTATCCTGTCGGCGCCGTATGAGCGAAGCGAATGGCGCCGACAGGATCTCCGGTGGCACCGCGCTGACCTCGGCGCGAGCCCTTGTCGCGGCCGCCTCCGCGGCCGCACATTCCCGCCGCGCGCGCCAACCCCGCGCCGAGCGCGGGGCTGAACTGGTGGGCGCGCCTCCGCGCGCGAGCTAGCGCGTTTCTCGACACGTCAGCGCTTAGGTTTCTTCAGCGCCTGAATGCCGCTAGCGCGAAGCACTGGCGTCCACCACAGCTCCGTCGATGACGGCGTCCAGTAGCGAACGCTTTCGCGCGTGATCGATGCCGGTGCGGGAACGAATTGATTCAAACGGTCGTAGAGGATTCCGCGTTCGTCCGGCGTCGCGAGACGGAAGAGGTTAAGCAATGTGAACGCGTCGCGCGTGCGTGCGTTCGCGACGATCGCCGGCATGTCGTGGTTGCGTATCGCCGCATGGAACGCCGGCACGGCATCGTCAAAGACCGGCACGGTGAGCGAACCATCGGATTCAATCGAAGCCGACGCGCCTTGCGGAACGAGCGACTGTTCATAACCGTGCGTGAGGTCGACCCATCCGAAAATTACATGCAGCTCTCCCCCGCCGCCGGGCGCAATCGTCAACGTGTATTCGCAGCCGAGGTCGATGGCGCGGGCTTTCGGCGTATCGATGACGAAGACGCCGGGCTGCGAGGTCGTCTTCGCGTGGATCGTTCCGGCGGCGAGCGCGAGGCGATGGCGCCGGCTGCGATTTTCGATCAGACGGACGGTTGTATTCGCGCCGAGGTCGATTGTGCCGACGGCTGGTGACTGCAGGCGCACCGATCCGCGTTCGGTGCGGACGACGTCGCCGGCGCGCAGAATCAAATGCGGAACATCAGCGATGCCGGATGATTCGGTCGCGCGCCACCGATTCGCCGGTGTGTAAAGGCGCAGAGCGCCGAGGATCGCGCAGACGATCAATGTCGCGGCGATTGCGAACGGCCAGATCGGACGGCGACGAATCACGGCGACGCATTTGAAATCGGGCATCGGCGCGACAGAACGATAGCGGCTGAGGAGCGCCTCCAGTTGTTCCACCTCGGCATCGGGCTCGCCGCGTTTGTCCCAGAGATAGTTCTCGTTCATGGAGTGCTCCCGCCGAGGGCGCCGCGGAGGAGTTGCATACCGCGGTGAAGATTCACGCGCACGGAGCCGGGCGTGAGGCCGGTGCGCTCGGAGATTTCGGGGCCGGTCATTCCTTCCACGAGGCGCAGCATCAGCGTCTCGCGATACGCCTCCGGCAGAGCGCGGATCGCATTGAGAGCGCGCGCGGCTTCTGCATCCTCGGCCTGCGTTTCGTGCGTGACATACGCGTCGTGCAACTCCACCGTCTCGCTCATCGTTCTCCGATGATCCTCGGCGGCATTGCGCGCGCTGCGCACGATCCACCCCGCGAACGCCGCCGGCTCGCGCAGCGACTGCAGCTTCGTGTACGCGGTGATGAAGACGTTCTGCGCGACGTCATCGGCGTCGGCGGGAGGAAGGCGTCCGACGAGGATTGCGTGAACGACGGGGACATATTTGGCGTAGAGGAGCTCGAACGACGCGACGTCACCCGCCTGTGCGGCGCGAACGAGATCGGCGTCGGTGCGAACGGACATCAGCGGTGAGAAGACGCGCGCAGCGCTCGAAGTGTTAACACGTTAACGCTCGTCATCAAGATGCCGTCCTCCAGTCGAAAAGGAGAACGACATCATGAACCGAATCGCATTTGCGATCGTCTGCATCACACTCACTGCCTGCTCACCGGCGCGAGCGTCCTCGGGACTTCCATCGCACATCGTCATCGCAGGTCCGCATGAGCCAGGCCAGCGTCTCGTCGTCACGGGACGCGTCATCGGCGCAGACGGCAAGCCGCGTGGCGGCGTGATCATCGAAGCACATCACACGGACAACAACGGGATCTACCTGGCCGAAGGCGCGCACGGTCCGAATCTGGACGTGGCGGCGCGATTGTGGGGGCGGCTTGCCACCGCGGCCGACGGCACGTATCAGATCGACACGATCCGTCCCGGCGGCTACCCGGACGGCACCGCGCCTGCGCACATTCACATGCACATTCGCAATGGACGCGATGAGCATTGGGAGATCCTGGAGTTCGCCGACGATCGCGCCCTCACGCCGGCGATGCGCGCGAAGGACAGCGCCGGCGGCACGTTCGCACCGATCCAGCCGGTGCGTCGCGACGCATCCGGCGTCTGGCACTGCACGCGCGACTTTCGCCTCGGAGGTGGCAAGTGAAGCGCGCGATGCTCTTGCTCGCGCTTCTCACGCTGCCGGTCTGCGGCGCTCCGACGCGTTACTACGTGAAGCCGGTCTACACGAGCCTGCGTTTCTCGATCGTTAAGTGGGGCGTGTTGAAAGAGGAAGGTGTCTTCCGCGATTTCGACGGGACGCTGATCTACGATCCCGCGCATCCCGAGGCGTCGCGGATCGACGTCGTTGCGAAGACGTCCAGCCTCGATACGAAGAACAGCGGACGCGATGAGACGGTGACCGGCGAAGATTTCCTCGATGCGCCGCGCTATCCGACGCTCGAGTTTCACAGCACCGGCGTCGACCATAATTTCGTCACCGGCAATCTGACCATTCACGGCACGACGCGGCGTGTGCGCTTCCCGGTGACGTCGCTCGGCGTGCACGAGATTGCGAGCATTGGCAAGATGGCCGGCTTCGAAACGACCTTCACGATCAACCGCCGCGACTTCGGCGTCCTCGGCAACCGCTGGGGCGCCGTGCCGGGTGTGCTGAGCGACAACGTGGAGCTGCACATCACCATCGGGGCGATCACGCGGCCGTAAATGTCCCGGGAGCGCGGGCGACTCGCCCGCTTGTCAAGAACCGCATCCTGCAAGTACGGCGGGCGAGACGCCCGCGGTCCCAGGTTACGAAAAGTGCGGGACGCCCAACGCCACCGTCTCGTCGAAGTCGAGCTTCTCCGTGGTCCAGCCGGCGAGCGTGGCGTCGGTGTTCGTTTCGACGAAGCTGAGGACGCGTTCGAGCATCGCGTCGGCGCCGGGATCGTCGATGGAGACGAACGACACGGCCATGCGCGCGCGTTGATGGAGATCGTGCAGGCCGACTTCTCCCGCGGAGATCTCGAAGCGGTGCCGCAGCTTCTCGCGCAGCGACCGCACCACCATGCGCTTGTCTTTCAACGACTGCGCATGCGGGATGAAGATCTCGAAGAGTGCGACGGAAACGATCATGATGAATCAGTGGCCAGTTGTTAGTGGCCAGTGGTCAGGCTGGAAAACCGCCTGACCACTGGCCACTGGCCACTCACGACGACGCGAGCACAGCTGCGAGCTGCTCGGTCTTGAACGCTTCGATGATGTCGCCCTGCTTGATGTCCTGGAACCTCTCGATGCCGATGCCGCACTCGAAGCCCTGGCGGACTTCGGCGACGTCGTTCTTGAAGTGGCGGAGCGAGGCGATCTTGCCTTCGAGGATGACGCGGTTGTCGCGCAGCAGGCGGACGCTCGCTGAGCGCGGAATCAAGCCCTCGGTGACCATGCAGCCGGCGATGACGCCCGCTTTCGGCACCTTGAACGTGCTGCGCACTTCGGCGCGGCCCTGGAAGACTTCCTGGAACTTCGGATCGAGGAGGCCGGTCATGGCCAGCTTCATTTCGTCGACCAGGTTGTAGATGACGGTGTAGAGGCGAACGTCGATGCCTTCCTTCTCCGCCAGCTCGCCGGCCGAACGCTCGGGACGGACGTTGAAGCCGACCACGATGGCGTCGGATGCGGAGGCGAGGAGGATGTCGTTCGTCGAAATCGCGCCGACCGAGGAGTGGATGACGTTGACTTTGACCTCGGAGGTGGAGAGCTTGCGCATCGTGTCGCCGAGCACTTCGACGGAGCCCTGGACGTCAGCCTTGAGGATGAGGTTCAGTTCCTTGGCGGTACCCGACTGCATGCGTTGGAAGAGCTGCTCGAGCGACATGCGCGTGGTCTTGCCCTGCGACATTTCGCGGGCCTTTTCCTGGCGCATCTGGCCGATCATGCGGGCCTGGGTCTGTTCGTCGACGACCTGCAGCGAATCGCCGGCGTTCGGAACATCGTCGAATCCGGTGAGTTGGACAGGCGTGGCCGGACCCGCTTCGTTGATGCGGCCTCCGCGCTCGTCAGTCATCGCGCGGACGCGGCCGGAGGTGGCGCCGGAGAAGAAGGCGTCGCCAATCTTGAGGGTGCCGTCCTGCACGAGCACCGTGGCGACGATGCCGCGGCCGGTTTCTTTTTTCGCTTCGAGCACAACGCCTTTCGCACCGATCTCGGGTGACGCTTTGAGATCGAGCAGATCGGCGGTGAGCAGAATCATGTCGAGGAGGTCGTCGATGCCGGTCTTCTTCGTGGCCGACACTTCGACGGAGACGACTTCGCCGCCCCACTGTTCAACCTGCACGCCGTTCTCGGCCAGCTCGCGGCGCACGCGCTCGACGTTGGCGTTCGGCTTATCGATCTTGTTGATGGCCACGATCATCGGCACCTTGGCGGCGCGGGCGTGATCGATGGCTTCCTTGGTCTGCGGCATGACGCCGTCGTCGGCAGCGACGACGAGGATGACGATGTCGGTCACCTTCGCGCCGCGGGCACGCATCATCGTGAAGGCCTCGTGGCCGGGGGTGTCGAGGAAGACGATCTTCCGTCCGCGCTTCTCAACGTGGTACGCGCCGATGTGCTGCGTGATGCCGCCCGCCTCGCCGCCCGCGACGTTGGTCTCGCGGATGGCGTCGAGGAGCGAGGTCTTGCCGTGGTCGACGTGACCCATGACGGTGATGACCGGTCCGCGTGGCGTAGAGCCGGTCGCGCCGGTCCTCTCCATCGCTTCGAGCTCGACTGCTTCCTCGAACGACACGATCTCCGCGTCGATGCCGAGGTCCTTGGCGATTTCGAGCGCGAGATCGCCGCCGAGCGGCTGATTGATCGACAGCATCAAGCCCTTCTTCATGAGCAAGTGCTTCATGAGGTCGTTGGCTTTGATGCCGAGTTTGTCGGCGAGCTCTTTGACGGTCGCGCCTTCGCTCAGCGGAATCTTGGTGGTCGGACGGGTGAAGTTCAGGACCTTGCCGGAAACCGGCGCAGCCTGCTTGCGGACGTCGCGGCGAAGCGACGGCGGAGCCTTCGGCGATCCATCCTCCTCGGTCTCCGGCATCGGGATGTCGGGGCCGAGGTCGTCGTTGATGATCTGCGTTCCGGAGAACGGACCTTTCGTGAACAACTCACTGTCGACTTCCGACGGGCGTTCACTCTTGCCGCGTTTGCCGGTGGTCTTCTTCTTCGGAGAGGCATCTTCACTGCCATCCGGACGCCGCGACTTGCTGCGTCCCATGGCGCCGCCCGGCAGCGTGCCAGGAGGTGGCGGCGGAGCAGAAGTTCCGGTGCCGGGACGTCCGACGCCGGGACGGAAACTGCCGGGACCGGCGGGACGAGCACCCATCGGACCGCCGGGACGAGCTCCCGGACCCGAGGGACGTGTACCCATCGGCGGACGAGAACCGGCCGGACCCGCGGGACGCGTGCCGCCCATCGGCGGACGCGACGTGCCCGGACCAGCGGGACGCGCGGTCTGTCCGCCAACGTAGGTCGGACGTGAAGGAACCGGCTGCTGGCCGGCGTAGTTGGGGCGTGTGGCTTGCGGCGCGCGAGCGCGCGGACCGGTCGGTCCGGTGGGCCGGCGCAGGTCGGCGGCGCCCGCGGCCATCGGCGCGGGTGCTTGCGGCGCGGCGGCAGGCGGCGGCATCGGGGCCGGCGCGGCTTCGGGAGCCGGAGTTTCGACGACAACGGGACGCGGCTTGTGCACGACCGGCGGCGGCGCTTCTTTGGCGGCGCGTTCTTCGGCTTCGACGGCTTCGACGAACTCCGGGATGATGACCGTTGGCGGCGGCGCGGTGACCGGCGGTTCTTCGTTGGCCGGCACTTCGCGTTTCGGACGCGGCGTCGGTTTGACGATCGCGCGCGGCGGACGGACCGCTTCCTTCTTCGCGGCGACCATCGGCTTGTCTTCGCGCATGATGACGCTGCGCGTGCGCATGGTCGTGAGTTTCTTGCCGGTGATGAGCGCCTGAATGACCTCGGGCTCCAGAGCCTGATTCGGGTCTGTGATCTCGGCGCCGAGCGACTGCAACTGGAAGATGACGTCCTTCTCGGACTTCCCCATCTTCTTCGCGATGTCGCTCACTTTGATCTTTGCTGCCGCCATTGACTCTCCTTGGTTCGGGTGTCAGGTTGCGATTTGCGTCAGCCGGGAACCTGGCAACCCGGCAACTTAGAGATTGATTACTTCACTTGAGCCTCTTCTTTTGGTGCTTCGGCGTCTTCGGCGGCGGCTTCAGAATCTTCTTCTTCGGGTTCACCGTCTCCTTCGGATTCTTCTTCCTGCTCGCCGTCGTCCGAGGCCTGATACGCTTGCTCTTCTTCGTCGCCTTCGGGCGGCGTCTCGTCGATCTGCTCGTGCTTGCGCGCGATCTCGATCATCTGTTCGGCCATCTCTTCGTCGACGCCTTCGATGGCGATGAGATCGTCGACCGAGGCGTTGATGACCGAGTCGAGATCGTCGTAGCCGGCCGCTTCGAGCGTGTTCGCCCAATCTTCCGGCATCTCTTCGATGTCGTGGACATTCGTCTCGGCGCGCGCTTCGGCCATCGCTTCCTGCAGCATGGCGCTGAGGGCGTCGGCGACTTCGCCTTTGACCTCTTCCTCGGACTTGATGTCGATCTTCGCGCCGATCAACTCGGCCGCGAGGCGGACGTTCAGGCCACGCTTGCCGATGGCGAGCGAGAGCTGGTCGTTGTCGACGATGACGTCGAGGTGCGGACGATGGGCCTGTTCGTCGCTGGTGACGGAAACGCGCGTGATCTTGGCCGGAGCCAGCGAGTTCTGCGCGTAGACGACGATGTCTTCGTTGAACGGAATGATGTCGATCTTCTCGCCGCGAAGCTCGCGGATGATGGACTGCACGCGCGAGCCCTTCATGCCGACGCATGCGCCGACCGGATCGACGTCGCGCTCACGCGACATGACGGCGATCTTGGCGCGCTCGCCCGGCTCGCGGACAGCGCCGCGGATGACGACAGTGCCGTCATAAATCTCCGGCACTTCCATTTCGAAGAGCTTGATGAGCAGGCGCGGATCGGTGCGCGAGAGCACGACCTGGGGCCCTTTCGGCTGCGTGTGGACGTCGACGATGACCGCTTTGATGCGGTCGCCCTGCGAGTAGCGCTCGGCGCGTGACTGCTGGCTGCGCGGGATGATCCCCTCGGTCTTGCCATTGAGGTCGATGATCATGTCGCCGCGCTCGAAGCGCTTGACGTAGCCGTTTTCGAGCTCGCCGAGCTTGCCGATGAATTCGTTGTAGACCTTCTCGCGCTCGGCCTCGCGGACCTTCTGATACAGGACCTGCTTGGCCGACTGCGCGGCGATACGGCCAAAGTCTTCGGCAGCCTTCGTCAGCGGAATGTGCACTTCATCGCCCTGCTCGACCTCGGAGTCGATCTTCTGGGCTTCGTAGGTGCGGATCTGCGTGTTCGAGTCTTTGACGACGTCGACCACTTCCTTGGTGATGTAGCTGAGCCGGATGCGGCCGCCGACTTCCACCTCGGGCTCGATCTTCTTCGCCTGATCGAGCGTCCACTGCGCCTGCGGATCTTCGATTTCGTTCTCGTCGATGACCACGTCTTTGATGACGTACATGGTCATCCCGCCGCTGACGCGGTCGATGACGGTTTCCATCGGCTCGCGGGTTTTGTAGTACTTGCGCGCGGCGGTGGCGAGGGCATCCTCGAGCGCTTTGAACACGCGCTCGACGTCGATCGACTTCTCGTACGCCAGCGCCTTGATGTTTTTGCTGAGATTCTCGTCAAACATGGTGTGTGCTCAGATCTCCACTTCCAGCCGCGTTTCTTTCACATCTGACAGCGGAACGACGTAGTCGGGATCCTTTTTCATCACCGGATCCGTGACGACGATCGTTTCGCCGTTGAATTCTTTCAATCTTCCGACGATTACATGAAGCCCTCGTATTGCCGTCGTCGTCCTGACGCGGACGAGGCGGCCGAGGAACTTCTGGTAATCAGACAGTTTGTAAAACTTGCGATCCAGCCCGGGAGAAGAAACCTGCAACTCGTACTCCGCGGGAACGACATCATCGACGTCGAGAAACGCGCTGACCTGGTGCGAAACCAGCTCGCAATCCTCGACCGTCACACCACCCTCTTTGTCGATGTCGATACGGAGCAGGAACCGATGACCCTGCTTCCGGTACTCAATGTGAACGAGCTCGAGACCTTCCGAAGAAGCGATGGTCTCGATTTCCTTCTCAACCCGTTCGGGCAAAACGCTCATATGTCCTGACAACAAAAAAAGCGGCCGAATCGGCCGCTTTCGATAGGTTGTTGCTCGAAAGCTGACGGATGATACCACGTTGCAGCGAGCCGTCACAACGCCGTGAACGTGTGATGGATTCCGCTCCCAGCTACGTGGCTCAGCCTTCTCCAGGTAGACTGAAAACGTCGTACTCGACGGACTGCACGCGGCTGTCGCAACGGATCGCAGCCAGTGCCTGCTCGCTCACCACCGCCGCAAAGCCGGGCAAGCCGTTGTACACGAACTTCGGCGAAAAACCGTACTTCGCCGCCAGCTCCGCCGTAACGGCCGTGGCGTCTGTCCCCGATCGGTACCCGAAGATGTAACCGGGAGCTCGGTCCTGCGGACGAGCCGAGCTCAGCGGTGCCGGCGAAGCGCACGGTGGAGCGAGGCGATGACCGAGAGGGGCGGCGGCGCGTCCGCGTTCGGTGGTCACGGACGCATCGGAGACCAACGCCGAATGTGCGTTTTCGGGCGCAGTCGGGAGATGGCAGTGGATGCACATTAGAGACAAAACGACGATGAAATGGGGAACTCTCAATTGCATCACAGGCCTCCAGAAATGAGTCTGCCATCAGGTGAGGAATGCGCTGACAGTGGTTCAGTTCAACTCGCGAACCGGGACCACTGCCAGCAAATACCTCATCACTTAATGATTACAATAAGTAGCATACGGCGCGTATACGAGACGATTCGGCGAACCATTCAATGGACCCGAGTTCGCATCTGTCCCGTCACTTAAAACGGTTGGCGGCGTGCTGGGAGTATCGCCAGATGCAACTCCCAAAATATAACTCCATACTTGCGCAGCCGTGGGGTTAACGAGGCCGGTAGTTTGGAGGTACCTTGCTGCCAATCCAGCTACCATCGCGGAGGCAAACGATGTTCCGGAACGTCCTTGTTGCCGCTCCTGCGTATCTGAAAAGAAACCTGTGGAAGGATCTCTTATTGCAGCAGACGAGATGTTCTGCGCAGGTGCGAAGATATCGATTCCGGGACCCCAATCCGTGCCGACGGTGCGCAGGGGTTCGCAGGTTTCCCAAGGGGCGTTTGCCGTATTGCACATCCACGGGTGGTCCTGATTGTTCGTGCCTCCAACTGTGATAACCGTTCCGCCATTCGCGCGTGAGTGGCGTGCTGGCGTGATGTTGTCCACAGACGTATTGAAGTTGCCTGCCGCTGCGACCACAGTGATATTTCGGTAGTTGACCAGGTTGTCGATCATCGTCTCGAAGTTCGATGTTTCTGGATCGCTTGAAGTAAATGTGAGGCTCATATTCACGACACCTAGTTCGGGCCGTGGATTGTCATAAATCCAGCTGAGTCCGGCGATAACGTTTGTCAGAGGCCCTTGGCTGCACAGTTAAGAACGCGAACTGGGACAATCTTAGCTTGCTTAGCGACACCGTAGGTAAGCCCCGCGGCAACGGACGCGACGGCGGTTCCATGTCCGCCACCCAGGCAAGCGTAGTCGCATGCAAGGTAGTTGTCGCACGGGTCCGTCTCCGTTCCATTCGGATCGTCTGTAGTTTGTTTCCCAGGCAGCACTCGTGAGGTAGTGTTGGGAGGATGGGTCGCATCTCCTGCTGATGTCCAAAACTCATGATGCGTCGCGCGCACGCCGGTATCCACGATGTAGATCACGGCGTCGCGATTGATCGTGCAATCCATGTAGTATTTCGTGTCCAGCGGCAGTGGGCGCTGATCCAACCGGTCTAGGGAACCTCTGCACAAGAGCGAATGGCGCGCAGTTTCATAAATATAGAGCGAATAAGTCTCCAAAAAAGAGAAGTTGATCGCATTGTCCGGTATCTCGTGGCCGTTTTCGACGGCCTGGACTCACTTCTGACTC
>DASYJF010000030.1:0-24476 GCA_035996815.1 Thermoanaerobaculia bacterium
GGTCGTTACCCCGCCGCGCGTGAAGGTGATCGACTGCACCGCTGCAGCCGGCGAGTAATTCACTTTGATCGCGTAGGCCTGAATGTGAAATCCGGCCGGCTGATCGAGGCCGAGCGGAGTGCCGGAGGAGTCGCGGATGAACACCGGCACATCGACCGTGGAGAACTGCGGACCGTTGACCGTGCTCACCGTGACGGTGTCCGGCGTCGCTACGAGAGCCAACGCCGGTGAGGCTGACGTCAGCGCCGCGCCGATGCCGATGAGCAGCGTGGCGGCAATGGTGTGGAAATGATTCGCTTTCGATTTCATATCGTTCCTTCTCGCGTCTTAGTTGACTTTGTGTTCCGGCGTGCGGGGCTGCGGCAGTGAACCGTTCCCGATCTTCGTGCCGGTCACTTTGAGTTTGCCGTTCGAAACCGAGGCCGTCATCGTTCCCGCCTGATTGCTGAGCACCGTCAGTTGCGGATCGATACTGATTGTGACATCGCTGCTCTCGACTTCGATCTCGGCGACAACCGCCGAAGCAGTCGTTCCGAGGAACAGATTGCCGTACGAAACGAGATACGACAGATCGTTGCCGGCAAAGCGGTCGGTCTCGAACGCGACGGCGAGATTCTTCGCTGCTCCGGCTTTCGTGATCGTGGCATTGCCGACTTCGCCGTCGAAGTGAACTCGCAGCGACATCGCCTGCGGCGCGATCGATCCCCTACCCGCCGTCATGATGACCGGCACGAAGTAACGTCCGCCGCGAAGAATCGGTTTGCCGAGTGCGATCGAGCCATTGAGCTCAGGCGCTTTCGTTCCGATCGCCATCGCCGTCACCGGCATGCTGGGAATCGAGTTCGGCCGCGGTCCGCCGAGGAAGAGATAGTTGACGACATAGAAGATGTCGAGCGGATTGACGACGCCGTCGCCATTCGCGTCACCGGACAACACACCAGCCGCTCCCGCGGGCGCCGGACCACCCATGTACAGGTAATTCACCAGGTAGAAGATGTCCATCGCTGTGATGGTGCCGTCGTTGTTCGGATCGAACTGCTGCGGTTTATAGAGATAGCCGTTGGTCAACGTGCCGCTGGATGTATCGGTGTTCGTCACGGTCACGTTGACGGAGCCAGCTGCATGAGCCGGCGTCCTCGCGGTGATCTTGATCGAGCTGACGACCACCACGTTGGTGGCTGCCGAACCGCCGAAGGTGACGGCCGCGCCAGCGTTAAAGCCCGTGCCGTTGATGGTCACTGCAGAACCGCCGGCGATGGTGCCTCCGGTCGGAGAGACCGAGGTCACGGTTACCGGGGGCACGACAACAGTTACATTCTTTGACTTCGTATCGCTGCAGCCCGAGCCCGTGGTCACCGTGACGTTGAGAGTCAGAGTGCCGGGCGCACCAGCCGTGAAGGTGATGCTCGGGGTGTTGTTGCCGCCGGTAAGAGTGCCGCCGGTGACCGACCAGGCGTAGGTCGCGCCGACGCCGGCGTTGGCGACGGATGCAACGTTACCGGTCGAGCCGGTTACGACGCTGGCCGGCGCGGTGATCGTCGCGTCCGGATTGGGATTGATGGTGACGTTGGCCGTGCCGTTGTGGCATCCGGAGCCGTCGGTGGTGGTAAGGGTCAGGGTGACCGTGCCGGAGGCCCCGGCGGTGTAAGTGATGGTCTGGATGTTCGTGGCCGACGTGATCGTGCCGTTGGTGATACCCCACGAATAGGTTCCCGCGCCGGCTGGGCCGCTCGCCGTATTGCCGGTGGAGTTGGCGCAGACCTGGGCCGGAACCGGCGTGATCACCAATCCAGTCGTGCAGGCCGCGACCGTGAAGCTGGTTGGATTGGTTGTGCCGGCGACGGAAGGATCGTCCGTGACGCCGCTGGTGTCGTTGACGTTGTCATTGTTGCCGTCGTACGAGAGGGTCCCCTGATTGCTGATGGTCGTGCCCTGCGTCCCCGGCTTGACCGTGGCGGTGATTGTGATCGTTACGCTGCCGCCGAGCGGTGCGAGCGATCCGTTCCAGGTAACGGTATTCGAGGCGAACCCGGTAGTACCGCTCGTTCCAGTTGCATTGACCAGTGTCAGGCTCGCGGGGAGCACATCGGTGAATTCGTTGCCGGCGTTGTCCGCCTGGTTGGCCGTGCCGTTGTTGGTGATGGTCACGGTGTAGGTCACCGTGCCATTGACCTGGAAGGAACCAGCCACCGTCTTGGTGGCCGTCAGGGCGGCAGCCGGTGCGAAGGCGACGCAGTCGAAGTGCGTCGGCGTCACCAGGATGGACCAGGAGTTGAGGGCACCGGCGTCAGGCGTCGAGTAGTCCGCGGCCAGCACCGTCCAAATACCCTTGGTGCTGGTGCCGTCGTAGCGCTGGAGGCTGCCGACGGGATCAGGGCCATCGAAGCCGAAGAGTGGCGGCCAGGGTCCGTTGAATTCGGGCAGCCACGATGCAGTGTAGGGAGCTTGTGCCGAAGTCGCTTCGACCATGTCGTTGGCCGCAGTGACCGGCAGATCGTCGTCGATCACCATGTTCGTGATGTTGTCGCCTGTGCTGCCGAAGCCACCTGGATCGGTGGCCGCCGCAATCAAGCCGACGATGTCGGAGCCGATGCCGGCGGGGGAACGGAGCAGGAAGGTCAGGTCGCCGTCGAACGTGTGCGTGACGCTGTCGAGTCGGAAGTTGAGGTCGGCGATCTGGAAGTCGTCGGTGATCGTCATCTGGTCGAAGACGCCTCGCGACGAGCCGTCCGTGATGGCGAGAGCGGGGCTGGGAGTGCGCGTGTAGGTGACCACGGGGTCGGTGCCGTTGGCTTTGCCGACGCGCACGGAGAAGTTCGTGGCCGTGGTGCCGAGGTTCGAGGTGGTGGTCAGGGTGAAGTCGATGGAAGTGCCGCAGGCCACGGACGCGGCGACGGTGAAGGTGAAGGCGTCGCTGGCGGCCACAGTGCTGTTAGCGCCGATGGCGCCCCAGGCGGCGGTGTTGTCATAGATAGTCACGCCCGGCGTGCTGGTGGTCAGCGTTCCGGTGGCCGAGGTGACGTTCTTGCTGGCGGCGCGCCAGGGGTTGGTCAGCTTGACCGTGAGGCCGACGGCCTCGCCCGGATCGATGGCGCCGTTGTTGTTGGCCGCGCTGTCGTCGACAGTGACGTCGGTGCTCGCATTGACGACGTTCAGGAAAGGAACGCTGAACGACTCGTGAACCCCCATGTGCGAGCTGCCAAACTGCACCAGGATGTTGTAGGGCGTGCTGGCGCCGTAGCCGAGCCCGCGGTCGGCGAAGCCGGACCAGATCGAATTCTCGTTGGCGCAGGCGTTGGTGGCGCAATCGGCATCGAAGAGGGCGTTGCGGGCGTCGGTGAAGTTCGGATCGATCGGCGTCATCTTGAGACCGTCAGTCACCAGCTGGAGCATGGTGGTGTTTCCGGTCGGCACGTCACCGTTGGCGCCGGCGGGATCGGCGATGACGCGGCTGCGGACTTCCCACAGCGTCAGAGCCCAGATCTCACCGATGTTGTGCACTTCCATACCGCCGTTGTTGTTGAAGGGAGCGCCGCCCGAGCCAGTGTCTGGCGGGATGCCACCGCTGAGGTTGTTGGTGACATCGTCGACGTCGGCCCAGGTCATCGGATTCACGCTGTTGTCGGTGCTGTACGGGAAGCGGCGGATGCCGTACACGTAGTTGTCGAGGTACGTCGGAAAGCCGGACAGCTTGTATGTGGCGTACGCGCCGCTGGCGTAGCGGCCGTTGGGATTGTCAGCATTCGTGTTGTTGAGCAGGGAGAGCGCGTAGAAGTCGCTCCACCCTTCGCCCATACCGCCGGCCGGGTCCCAGTTCAGACCCGCGCCGTCGCCGACCAGGCGGTTGCTCGTGCCGTGCGTCATTTCGTGCAGCGCGATCTCGGCGTCGAGGCCGCCGTCGCGGTCTTTGGTAGGGCCGGTAAAGCGGTACATCTGCATCCGGCCCGACACGCCGTCCGGCGGCGTTGAGAAGTTCGCGTTGTTCGTGCCGCTGCCATCCTGCGCGTCGCCGAGCACGCGGTCGTTGCCGAGTCCATTGGCGGTGAAGTTCGTATTCTGGAAGTTGCCGGACGCCTCGTCGAAACCGAAGGTGAAGAGGCGGTCGTGATACCAGTTGGTCATGTAGAAGAGATGAGTGACCATGCCGCGGCGGAAGCTGTCGAAAACGTTCGTTCCATTGCTGCCGTTGCCGGTTGCGGTTTGTCCGACTTCCGCGTCGGCCGAGGTGGTCTGCGGCGGCGGGATGAAACCGGTCTGGAAGTCGCGCGGGGCGTTGCCGAGGAAATCGCGGTTGCGGGCGTTCGCGTCCGGATTGCCTGTGGGACGCCCGTTGCCATCGATCACGAAGGCCGCGTTGGTGTCGCAGATGTTGGCGTCCGATCCCCCCGCTCCCTGATTCGAGTCCATGCAGGTCAGTGTGTTGTTGCCCAGCGTCTGTGTCTGGTTCGCGGTGCAGACGCCGCCCGGGCAGTCGTCGATCCAGCCGTTCGGGCTGGCCAAGCCGGAGGGGTCGGCTGCCGCCATCGCCGTGTGCATGCCGACGATCGTCTGCGGCAGGAACGGGAACTGTGTCCCGCCGCCGGGCAGCGCGGTTGAAGGGGAGTTCGGAGCCGGACTGTCGGCGGGCGTGACGCCGTCCGCCTGGACGAACACGCGGAAACGCGCATCATGGACCGAGACGCTGGCACGGATGTTCTTGCGCCACAGCAGGTCGCCGGTCTCGGCGTCGACGATGGCGTACCAGTCGGCATCTCCGGTCGTGAAGGCCACCACGGCCCACGCAGGAACGAGCTGCCCCGGACCGATGGGGAAGAGCACCTGACGCGCCGAGATCGTCCCGGCCAGGTAGTCATCCGTCTCCTCGATCTGAATCCACCCGTTGCTGTTGAGCGGCGGGATGCTGAGCGCCGACGGGTCGACGCTCTTTCCTTCAAACGCCATCAGCTTGATGATGGCCTGAACCGGCGAGATGGGATTGATTTCAAGGGGAGTGATTACACGGGCGCTCGGCACCAGGCGGCCCGAGCTGCTGATCAGACGTCCACTGCGATCGATGATGAACCGGGTCTCGCTCTGAAACACGGGCCGGCCATCGATCCGCTGTTCCATGCGCAGCATCCGCAATCCGCTGCGGCCGCCCGGGCTGTCGCCAAGGACGACGAGATCGTTGACGTCACTGGCTGACAATCCGTAAAGGGCGCCGTTCTGATTGAGGAAGCCGCGCACGATGTCTTCACTGCGCTGCGTCGAAGCCGCCGTCAATGAGCCGTACGCATTGTGAACCAGTTCCGGACCGGCGGTGAAGTTGGAGAGCCTGACGTCGAGACCAGGCATCGCGGCCTTCTTTTGATTCTTCGCGGTCGTGATCGATGCGATCTGCTGACCCGCACGCTGCAACCCCGCGACGGCTTTCCCCGGGCGAGCGGCGGTGGCATGCCGGTACGAGTCCTGTAGATTGACGCGCGCGTCGAGCATGCGAAGGGACGACGTCTTTCCCGCGACAGGAGGCGCTACGACGGCCGCAAGGGGAAGGGTTCCGGTGAAAAGCAACATGAGGGCGAATATGCGACCAGCGTAACTACTGAGGTTCTTGATCAAATGGGCCTCCTCAGGCTTTGGGAAGTTGATAAACAGGGGATAAATTGGGCGGCGCACTCTAACACGAGGCGCGCGTTATTTGAACCATGAAAATTTGCTGAAGCTGACCCTGCGCCTACTGCGGCGTCACCAGCGTCACCATCTGCGTGTCGTTGTTGGTGAGGCTCGCGAACGACCAATACCGGCTACCCGCGGTCAGCGGCGTGATCTCGATACGAACAACGTCCGGCCACGCTTTCTCGAGGTGCAGAAGTCCGGTCACGTCGAGGGTTGCGTAGCCGGCTTTCGCCGGGAACGATCCTGACTGAACGGTCGCCGTCACCTCTTCGGAGTGGATCGGCTGTTCATCGAGTTCGCTCTGCGGATAGATCGTTACCCGGAAACGCGAGGAGACGTCGCCCAACTCATACAGCCGCAACGTCACGCGGAACGAGGACTTCAACGGCACGTTGAACAACTGCGCCGAACCGTACAGCGCCTCGTTCTCCCGAATGACCGGCATATCGATTCCGGCATCGGTCAGGCCACGTGACTGATCGGCAAAACGGAGACTGAACGATACGTCCGCGGCACCCTCCTGCGAGAGATACAGCCACCGGCTCGGATTGCCATCGGAAACTCCGCTCAGCGGCGCGAGACTCCGAAGTGAACGGCTGGAAGGCAGCGCATACGCCGGCGGAGCGCCACCACAGTCCTGACCATCGGCGCAGGACCACGGAGTAATGCTGACGGCGTCCGTGCCGTTGTTTCGGATCCAGAGAGACGTGGTCCACTCCGAACCGTACTGGCCCTTGACCACACCATCGAAATAGAGCGGCAGCATTACACGCGCGAAGTTCGCCTCGGCGTTGGCAGAATAGGTAAATGCATTCGCGAGTACGATCGGCGCCTCACCCGCGATGTTGATGGTGATGTCGACCGTGCCCGGGGCATGCGGCGGCGTCAGCACGTGCAGCATCGTCGGCACCGCGCCTTTCAGCGTCGCCATCGCATCGCCGAACATCACCGTCGTCGGACAAGCGAGCAGGCACCGAACCGTAGGCAGGAGATTGCTGCCTGAAAGCGTCAGGAGCGTCCCCCCCCTCGTCGACCCAAGGTTCCGGGAGACATCCCTGATGATCGCTTTCTGAGCAAAGGCGACGGAAGAAACCGCGAGCAAAAGAAAACAGATAAGGCTGCGACGCATGTGTTCCCCCTGGTAGGTGGGGGAATCTACGCCTTCGGCGCTTTTTTCGCCAGCTCATCCGAAAGTAATCTTAGCTGCCGGCCTCCGCCTCGAACCTAACGGCCATTCTGCACCTTACGGATGCGCTGTCGCTCCGTGAGGCGGCGCGGGATGGGATGAACGCTCGGGTCGGAGAAGCACGGTCCGCGCCCTGCCGAACATCACTCCGGTCTCGACCTCGGATGGCTTGCCATCGCGGACACACGGCTTGAAATGCCACTGACGCACCGCGGCGAAGATCACCGCCGACTGTTCGGGGAAGGCGCTGAGCAGATGGATGTTCTTCACCCGACCTTTGCTGTCGACGAGGATCCGGGCTGGAATCGGGTTGAAGTGACTGTCCTGGAGGCGCGGTTCCACTCGGCTGACCACGTTCGCGCTGCTCACGTAGCCGTCGACGCAAGCGGGAGCTTGCGCGGAGGCGGTGAAGACGCTGCCTCCGATGCTCCGCTCCGCGGCTTCGAGCGAGGCTTTATCCTGCCCGCTGATCGTAAACAGCAGCGCGTGACATCGAACCTCGGTGGAGAAGATCGTCCAATGCAGTCCCGCGACCGGAGCGCTGTAGGAGAGACGGGCGAAACGGCGTCCTCCGAGGTCCACATCTTCCGCCTCGCTCTCGACCTTAAAGCTGTTCGAGAGATGGCGCTGAACTGAGCGCAGGATGTCCAGCGAGCCGGAAAGCGGAGCGCTGAAGAAGAGGTCCTGTGCGGAAACGAGCAGGTTCGCCTTCACGCGTTTGGTTTCTTTCTCGCTGGTGGTGAGCTGGATCAGCACGTAGTTGCCGCTGTTCGACGGCGGCGGGCCCGCAGGCGCCTCCGTCCAATCGGAAAGCAACGGATACGACAGGCCGAAGTAGGCATTCCGATAGCGGCCCTCGATCACCTTGCCGTTCTCCGGCAGCGGAGTCGACGTGTCGCTCGACGCGGGCACCGCACCTTTGATGTAGAGGACACCCTTCTGCAGAGTCGGGATCGTCGGGCTATGCGGTTTGGCCGCCTGAGAAAGTGCGGAGCCGGCAAAGGCGACAAACGCGAGACTCAGGCATACAGGTTTGTAACGCAGGGGCAAGGCCGCTCTCTCCTTTACAGGTGGATGATGAAAGGGCCGGCGCGCGGTGGCCGACCCTTCATCGAAGTTTGAATCCTAGAGCCCGCGGAGAAAGTCGACGATGGCCTGTTTCTGGGGAACTGTAAGCGCGCGAAAGTTGGCAATCACGGTATTCGCTTCCGAGCCGGTGGATTGGTGCTGCTCGATCGCCGTGACGATGTTGGTAGTACGGCCATCGTGCAGGAAGAAACGCCGTTGGCCAACGCCCCATAACGGAGCGGTCCGGAACTGGTCGCCGCCAGCGTCTCCTTGTGTGATGTTGTCGGCCAGTAGGGTCCCCATATGGTGAACCTCGAGATCGCTGAAGATCTCGAAACTTGCGTTATCGAGGTCGGGCGTGATCCGTGAATGATGGGTGGTGAATCCGGGCGAATGGCACGACGAGCAGCCGACGCTTTCGAACATGCCGCGGCCGGAAAT
Source organism: Thermoanaerobaculia bacterium (assembly GCA_035996815.1). Taxonomy (GTDB): domain Bacteria; phylum Acidobacteriota; class Thermoanaerobaculia; order Gp7-AA8; family Gp7-AA8; genus JADGNZ01. The sequence continues at coordinate 8,351 of DASYJF010000030.1, forward strand.
CGTGTCGACCGGTCCTTGAAGCAACGGAGGACTCGGCGGGGCCAGCAGGCGCATGAACATGGCGAATTGCACGGCATCGCTGGGGGTCTTGACGGCGGTAGTGTTGAAGTTCGTGTGGTCTTCAGGGAAGCCATTGATCTTGCACTCCTCTGGAAGACCGTTGTTCCTGTCCTCCTCGGGCAGCGGACGCTCGTTGGTGAACAACTCGTTGCTCACTCCCATCTCGACGTTGTAGGCCTCGCCGGAGAAGATCTCCAGCGACTTGTTCTGCGCCTTCCAGCCGAATCGGCTGATCGTGCCATCGTTGCCGTTGCGGTTGAACGTGCCGGCGACACCGAAAGGATTGCCGACATTCGACGCTTGATTTGCCAGGAGGTCCGTTTCGTCGACGTTCTCGACCAAGCCGGCGCCGAAGACCGGCGTCGGAATGCGAAAGATGATGTTGTTCTGCTCGATGGCGTTGGCAAAGTCCGGCTGACTGATGAACGACGTGGTGCAGGTGCTGGCATCGCTGCGTCCGGCGATGGTGTAGAGGTCTTCGACCCCGCCGTTGGGCGCGGTGGTGATCGGTACTCCGAACGCATCCATGAAATAGATGAAGCGCGCTTCCCGCACTGGTCCGGTGGAGGTGATGAACGACGGCACTGTATTCGTGGCGCCGTCCGCGGTGGCGTCGGCTACCTGGGGATTCATGGCCGGGCTGGAACCTCCGGTCGCCGGTTCGGCGTGACAGGCTGCGCAGCTCCGCGAGTTGTAACGCGGTCCGAGCCCAAAGCCGTTCTCGCCCGTGATCGCACCTGAGACCGAGTCGATCTCCTCGAAGCGGTCCTTGCCGTCATTGAAGAAGCTGAGGATCGTGCTGGGGTTGTCGGCGGCAACCGAAGGGAGAGGCCCGCCGGAGTCCGGTCCGCCTCCGCGCGGACCGGGATCCGTCTGGCAGAAAGCGCCGACCGAGAACAGCAGGACGCAGGAAACACACAACGCCATCACGCGAGAATTCATAGAACCGCCTTCCAAACAACGGTTGAGGGTGGAACGATGGGCTGACGGCCGACGCGACCATCTGATTCGAGAATAAAGAAAGCATACGGCGAATGACGCAAATGTGTCTGCCGTTTTCTTTGCGTCGACAGAGAAGTTGCAGGAAGGAGTGGCCGGTGCTGGCTACGCCAGGCGTTGCGGGCTAAGCCTTGGCAACCCACGCTCCGGCCGTGCCGCTGGCGGAGGCGCGTCGGAATCGAACCAACCTTTCGACGCTTCCGCGCCGAAACAACGGTTTTGAAGACCGCGGGAGCCACCAGACCCCATTCGCCTCCTCGCACGCGAGAAGAACGCGGACGATAACATCGGCGCTAGCGCACGCGCGTGCCGACGAAAAATCCGTTCACGTTCAGCCCCGGGTTGCGCCCGGTCAGGCCGCCGTTCGAGATGTGGAAGAAGCGGTAGCCGGCGTAGAGCGGCATCCGCGCGTTCGGGAAAAGCACGACGCCGAGTCCGAGCTGCGAATTGAAATTCAGCTTCGACGTCGCCGCCGGAATGCGGCGGTTCGACCACATCGGACCAGTGCCGATATCGACGTACGGCCGCAGCGTGTTCGACGACGTCCGCCAATAGTTGCGGAGGAAAAAGTGCGCCCACTCGGCGCGCACGGAATCGTCGGGATCGCCGTAGGTGTCGCCGAACCAGCTCCGCGGCTGACGGACGTCGGCGTAGTCGATGTCGACGCCGGCCCGGGCATTGGGAACGTAGCGATCGACGTAATTCAGCAGCCGCGGCCTACCTGTCAACTCGAAGCTGATCGTGCGAAACCGCGACTGGCCGTGGCGGTTCGTCTCGCTCTTCGCGTCGCCAAGATAAATGTTGAAGTCGGCGGCGAATGCGGGTGAAGAGAGCAGTAGCAAGACGACCGCGCGCACGACGAGACGGACCATGGCGGCGCATTCTAGACGGGCTGGCACCCGGCGTGAACAAGCTCAACGGGGAGGAGCGGCATGAACGATCGACGGCAGCCGGACAACCGCAACATCCTGTCGCGCTTCGCGAGCGCGGCCACCGCGTGGACCGGCTCTACGCCCGCATTCGTCGTCGCAGCCCTCATCATCATCGTGTGGGGAGTGACCGGTCCGCTCTTCCACTACTCCGACACGTGGCAGCTAGTGATCAACACCGGTACGACCATCGTCACGTTCCTGATGGTCTTCCTGATCCAGCGATCGCAGAACAAGGACGCGATGGCGGTGCAGCTCAAGCTCGATGAAATCGTCGCGGCGATGGACGGCGCGAGCAACCGGCTGATCTCGATTGAAGACCTTTCCGAGGAAGAGCTGAAGGTGCTACGCATCCACTACAAACGGCTGGCCGAGATGGCAAAGCGCGACACGAAGATCACCGAGTCGCACTCGATTGAGGAAGCCGAGGCGCGGCACAATTTCAAGAAAGACCGGCGGAAGGCGCGCGGGAAATGAGTCAAAGGCGAAATGTTGAATATTGAGTATTCAATGTTCAACATTTGCACTTCAAGCCGCGCCAACCAACTCCGCAAACTTCTTCAAATCGATGTTGCCGCCGGAGATCACCGCCACAATCGGACCTTCCGCCTTCCCGCTCAACGCTGCCGCCACAGAAAGCGCGCCCGCGCCTTCAGCGATGACGCGCACTTTTTCCGCGACCATGCGCATGGCGCGTTTCGTTTCGTCGAGAGTCACCACGATCGAGCCGTCGACGATGCCTTGCATCCGCTCCCACATGCGCGGGAAGACGCTCTTCCCGCCGGCGCCGTCGACGAACGACGGCTGAAACTCTTCGAAGACCTGCGCCGAACCTTTATCAAAAGACTTCGCGCCCGGAGCGGCGGTCTCCGGCTCCGCGCCGAAGATCTTCACGTGCGGCGCGAGCTGGCGGATCGCACTGCCGATGCCGGAAACCAGGCCGCCGCCGCCGATCGCGGCGATGACCGTCCGCACTGACGGCAGGTCTTCCAGGATCTCCAATCCAAGGGAGGCATTGCCGGCGATGAAATTGTGATCGTCGAAGGGATGGATGAACGTCCCCTCGACGCCTTCGACCGCGCGTTCCTCCATCGCGCGCCAGGCGACGTCGAACGGCACTTTGACGATGCGCGCGCCGAGGTTGCGCATGCGCTCGATCTTGGTTTCGGGCGCGGTTTCAATGGTCACGACCGTACACGGAATGCCGTACTCCCCCGCCGCGTACGCAACGCCTTGTCCAGCGTTTCCTGCGCTGATCGTCCACACGCCCCTCGCGCGCTCGTCCGGCGTGAGCATGGCCACGGCGTTCGCGGCGCCGCGGATTTTGAAGGCATTGATCGGCTGCAGGTTGTCGAGCTTGAGCCAGATCTCGGGCGCCGTCGTTCCATGCCGCAATTTGATGAGCGGCGTGCGCGTGATGACGCCGCGGATGCGTTCGCGTGCGGCGTAAATCTCATCGAGCGTGACGGGGCGGACAGGCGGTGCGGCGGTCGGCATAGAGGCGCATTGTAAGACCCGACTCAGGCATGTCTCGTGCTCTTCGTTGCGCGTCATGCAAAGCGCACAAATCCTTTCCCCACCCTCATCGCAAAACGTGAACAGCCGCGAGCGCTGGCTCTCGGTCGTCGTCGGCAGCGCCGTGGCCGCGTACGGACTCTCGCGCCGCTCGATTGCCGGCATCACCCTCGCCGGCGTCGGCGCCGGACTGGTGTGGCGCGGAGCCAGCGGCTTTTGCGCGGTCTACGACGCCCTCGGCCTCACGACCGCCGCCGAATCCGATCACGACACCTCCAACGTCAGCGTGCCGTACGGACGCGGCGTGCGCGTCGAACAGACCGTCACCATCGGCCTGCCGCCCGAAGAGATCTACACGTTCTTCCGCAATTTCGAGAACCTGCCGCGCTTCATGTCGCACCTGAAATCGGTGACCGTGCTCGACGACAGGCGCTCGCACTGGACGACGAAGGGTCCCGCCGGCAGCGACGCGGAATGGGACGCGGTGATCATCAACGAGATCCCGAATGAACTGATCGGCTGGCGTTCCGTCGACGGCTCGCAGGTCGACAACGCCGGCTCCGTTCACTTCAAAGCCAATCCCGCCGACCGCGGCACCGACGTCAAAGTCATCCTCCGCTACGACCCGCCCGCCGGTCTCCTCGGCGCGATGACCGCGAAGATCTTCGGCGAAGATCCAGCCCATCAAGTGAAAGAAGACCTGCGCGCGCTGAAGATGCTGCTCGAAACGGGCGAGATCGCGACGACGAAAGGCCAGCCGAACGGCGTGCCGCATCGCGCCCGGCTGCGCGAACGCCTCGCGGAGGTGATGCGATGAAGGCCGTCTGCTGGTTCGGCAAGACCGACGTTCGGGTCGAGAGCGTTCCCGATCCGAAAATCATCAATCCGCACGACGCCATCGTGCGCGTGACGCTCACCGCGATCTGCGGCTCCGACCTCCACCTCTACGACGGCTACATCCCGACCATGATGAAAGGCGACATCCTCGGCCACGAGTTCATGGGCGAGATCGTCGAGGTCGGCGCCGAGGTAAAGAATCTGAAGGTTGGCGACCGCGTGATTGTGCCGTTTCCGATCTGCTGCGGACGCTGCTGGTTCTGCAAGAACGATCAATGGTCGCTGTGCGACAACACCAATCCGAATGCGTGGATGGTCGAGGCGTTGTACGGCTTCGGCGGCGCGGCGCTTTACGGTTACTCGCACATGTACGGCGGCTACGCGGGCGGCCAGGCGGAGTACGTCCGCGTGCCGTTCGCCGATATCAATCCGGTGAAGATCCCCGACGGCCTGCCGGACGAGAAGGTGCTCTTCCTCACCGACATCTTCCCGACCGGCTACTTCGCCGCCGACAACTGCGACATCAAGCCCGGCGACGTCGTCGCAGTCTGGGGCTGCGGTCCGGTCGGTCTCTTCGCGATGAAGAGCGCGTGGATGCTCGGCGCATCGCGCGTCATCGCCATCGATCGCGTCCCCGAGCGGATGCGTCTCGCGCGCGAGGCGTGCAACGCGGAAGTGGTCGATTTCGAAGAGGTCGACGATGTCTACGACGTGCTGAAAGAGATGACCGGCGGCCGCGGTCCCGACTGCTGCATCGACGCGGTCGGCATGGAGGCGCACGGCCACACGGCCGACGCGCTCTACGACCGCGTGAAGCAGGTGATGCGCATCGAGTTCGACCGCGCCCACGTCCTCCGCCAGGCGCTGCACTGCTGCCGCAAAGGCGGCACGGTCTCGATCCCCGGCGTCTACGGCGGCTTCATCGACAAGATCCCCTTCGGCGCGGCGTTCGGCAAAGGCCTCACCCTGAAAATGGGACAGGCCCACGTGCAGAAGTACGTCCACCACCTGCTGGCCCGCATCGAACGCGACGAAATCGATCCGTCGTTCCTGATCACTCACCGCGTTCGATTGGACGACGCGCCGGCGATGTACCGCACGTTCCGCGACAAACAGGACGACTGCATCAAGGTGGTGATGCGACCGTAGGGGCGTGCCATACTTGCACCATGAGCTCCATCAAGATCATCGTCGAGAAGCATGACGACGGATACGTCGGCTATCCCGTAGGAATGCGCGGCGTCGTCGTCGGCGAGGGCGATACGTACGACGAGGCGCTCGCGGACGTTCGTTCAGCGATTCGGTGTCACATCGAGACGTTCGGCGCGGACGCGTTCATGGACGCGTAGCCGAACCGAACCGCCGATCACCGCCGCTCGCTGTCGAGCACCTTCATCTGATTCTCGTCGTACCGCGTGCCCGCGACCGCCTCGGGCGGCATCGCCTGCTCGATCTGCTGGAGGTCTTCCTCGGACAACGAGATCGACAACGCGCCGAGCGATTCTTCGAGCTGCGGACGACGTCGCGCGCCGATGACCGGGACGATGTCCTCGCCGCGTGCGAGCACCCAGGCGATGGCGAGTTGCGTCGGCGAGACGCCGCGCGCCGAGGCGAGCGCGGTCAGCGTGTCGATCAGTTTTTGGTTCTGCTCGAGATTCTCGCCGCGAAAGCGCGGGAGGTGTGCGCGCAAGTCGCCCTTGCCCGTTGGCAGCGATCCGCTGAGCAGCCCGCGCGAAAGAACACCATACGCCGTGACGCCGATGCCGAGCTCGCGCAGCACTGGAAAAATCGCGCGCTCCGGCATGCGGCTGATGATCGCGTATTCGATCTGAAGATCGGTGATCGGATGGACGGCGTGGGCGCGGCGGATTGTGTCCACGCCCACTTCCGACAATCCGATCGCGCGGACGTAGCCGGCTTTCACCAGCTCCGCGATCGCGCCGATCGTCTCTTCGATCGGTACATTCGGATCGAGCCGCGCCGGGCGATAGATATCGATGTAGTCGACGCCGAGCCGCTTGAGCGTGTACGCGAGGAAATTCTTCACCGCGGCCGGCCGCGCATCGAAGCCGAGCCACGCCGCGTCCGGTCCGCGCATCGCGCCGAACTTCACCGACAGCAGCACCTTCTCGCGCCGTCCCCGAACCGCACGTCCGATCAGCATCTCGTTGTGGCCCATGCCGTAGAAATCGCCGGTGTCGAGCAGGTTGATGCCGCTGTCGATCGCCTGATGAATCGTAGCGATGCTCTCGTCTTCATCCGCGGCCCCATACATGCCGGACATGCCCATGCATCCGAGTGCGATCGGGAAGACGTCGAAATTGCCGAGGCGGCGAGTCGTGATCATGCGCGGAACATAGCAGCAGTGATGCCGGGCACGTCACGAGCATTCCGAAGACCCGGAGGAAGCTCATGGCCAGCAAGAAAACAGCCGCGACGGTTGCGAAGCAGCGGAAGGTTCAGCGCGAGATCGACGCGGCGGATACGAAGAAGTCATCGTCGAAAAAGAAATCCGACAAAGCCATTCAGGCCGGCGCTCGAAAGCATCACGAGAACCCGATGCCGAAGCAGCATCAGGTCAAGCCGGGGATCGAAGCGAAGCTCCAGCCGCGGCCGCAGTTCCGCAATCCCGACTATCGCGGAAGCGGAAAGCTCGACGGCAAAGTCGCGCTGATCACCGGCGGCGATTCCGGCATCGGCCGCGCCGTGGCCGTGCTCTTCGCGCGCGAAGGAGCGGACGTGGCCATCGTCTATCTCGATGTCGAACAGGTCGATGCCGAGGAAACGAAGCGCGTCATCGAGCGCGAGGAGAAACGGCGCTGCCTGTTGCTGCCGGGCGATGTGAAGGATCCACAGTTCGCGGTCGATGCGGTTGAGCAGACCGTGTCCGAGCTCGGCGGGCTCGACATCCTCGTCAACAACGCCGCGTTCCAGGAGCACGCCGAGTCGATCGATCAGATCACCGAGGAGCATTTCGATCTAACGTTCCGTACGAACATCTACGGCTACTTCCATTTCGTCAAAGCCGCGCTCCCCCACCTCGGCGAAGGCAGCGCGATCATTAATAGTGGCTCGGAAACCGGCATCTTCGGCCAGCCGATCCTGCTCGACTATTCGGCGACCAAAGGCGCGATCCACGCGTTCACGAAATCGCTGGCGACGAACCTCGCGCCGAAAGGGATCCGCGTGAACGCCGTCGCGCCGGGTCCCGTGTGGACGCCGCTGAATCCCGCGGACCAATCGGCGACGAAGATCTCCGACTTCGGCCACGGAACGTCGATGAAGCGTCCGGCACAACCGGAAGAGATCGCGCCGGCCTACGTCTTCCTCGCCTCGCCCGTTTGTGCGAGCTACATCACCGGCATCGTGCTGCCCGTGATGGGAGGCGTGATCGGCGCGACCGAAGCGTAGCGACACCTGGGAGCGCCCGCGCTCCCAGCGTCTACTGCTTCGTCTCTTCTGCTTTTTTTGCCGCGGCAGCGATTTGCGGAATGAGGAGGTCGCGTACGTAATGCCACCGCGGTTCAAGCTTGAGCGCCGCTTGCGCCTCGGCGGCTGATGTCTTCAGATCGGGTGTGCTCTTGATCATGTGCGCGAACGCGAGCGACATCATTCCCTCGGCTTTGCCCCAGTCGGGCAGCGGAGATCTGGGATTGAGCGGCGCGCTCGCGTCGACCTGTTTCTGATAGATCTCGATGGCACGATCGGGATTGCCTCCGGCCGCGGGCGGCGAAAAGAGGAAGACGCCGCCGCGCACCCACAGCACGCGCGGGTTGGAAGGTTCCAGCGCTTCCGCGCGCGCCAGCAGGCGCGCCGACGTTTCGATCTGCGACTTCATCATCGCGGCGTCAGCGCGGTTCATGAACGCCAGCCAGCCGTAGATCGACGCGGCGGAGGCGTACGCATCGGCGAAGGTTTCCTTCTTCTGCATCGACGATTGAAAGTCGGCCGTCGCGCGATCGAGATTCGCTTTCAGATCGGCGGTAGGCATCTTCGCGTTCGCGCCGTTGAGCGCGATGCGCCAGCCTGCGTAGCCGCTCCAGTAGTCGGCGAGATAGCCGAGGTCCGGATCATTCTTCAGCGCGGCAATCTCCGTGCGCAGCGATGCCAGCCTGTCCAGATCGCCGCGATAGTCGGCATCCATTACCGCCGCCTTCGCCGCGACGAGTTTCTCTTTCACGCTCGCATCAGCCGAAGGCGAAAGGGCGGAGGAGAAGAGCATTACGGCGATAACGATCCTGATGAGCATGGTCTCGATCTCCTTACCAATTAACATTGAGCATTCAACATTCAACATTCAACATTTCGAAGAGCGACAAGCAAGTGACCGAGTGGCTGGCGCTACTCACCTTCGCAGCGTACGCCTACTTTTTCGCCGGCGGCGGATGGAATCAGAACGCAACCTTCGATCTGACGCGTGCGATCGTCGAGCAGCACACGTTTGCGATCGATGCCTACGCCGGCAACACCGGCGACGTCTCGTTCAATCGTGGGCACGTCTACGCGAACAAAGCGCCGGCGCTGGCGTGGCTGGCGGCGATTCCGTACGCGCCGCTTTACGCCTTCGAGCACGCGCGCGGCGCCGATCCCGGCAACGCGCAGCTTCTGACGATCAACGCGTACCTCTGCTCGCTCGTCTGTGTCGCGCTGCCCGGCGCGCTGATCCCGGCAATGCTGTTTCTCTACGCGCGGCGACGCGGTTTCGACGCGCGCTGGTCCGCGATCGTCGCGCTCTCCGCGGCGCTCGCGACGCAACTCCTGCCCTATGCGTCGATCTTCATGGTGCATGTTCCGAGCGCCGCGCTCCTGCTGTTCGCATTCACGACGCCGCGCCGTGCGCTGGCCGGCTTCGCGGCCGCGCTGGCGATGGCGATGAATTACCTCTGCGCGCCGGCGCTGCTGGTCTTCGCGTTCGTCGGTCCGAAGAAATCATGGCTTCGCTACCTCCTCGGCGCGATTGCTCCGATCGCCGCGCTCGTTGCGTATCAGCGCATCTGCTTCGGCGGATTCTTCACCACGAGCGTCGCCGTCACCGATCCGCGCTTCCTCACGCATGGCGCGGCGTTGGGCGTGATGCAGTTGCCGTCGCTGGCCGTGCTCTACGCGATCACGCTGTCGCCGTACCGCGGGTTCTTCTTCTTCGCGCCGGTGATGTTCGTCGCGCTCTTCGGTTTCGCCGCGTGGTGGCGTCGCGAGCGCTTCGCATCTATCGCGGCGATGATCGTGATCGTCGCCTTCTTCGCCTTCAACATCAGCTTCAACGGCTGGGAAGGGGGATTCGGAATCGGTGGACGCTACCTCGTGCCGCTGATTCCGCTCTTCGCCATTGCGCTGCTGCACGTTCGCATGCGAACGATCGTCTACATCGCCGCGGCGATCTCGTTCGCAATCAACTTCGCCGCCGTCGCCGTCGATCCGCAACCATCCGCGACGATCCCGCGTCCGCTGACGCAGTACATCGTCCCGCTACTCATTCACGGACACTTCTCCCCGTCCGTGCCGATCACACCGCCATGGTCTGCCGCCACATTCACCGGCCACACCTCGGTCAATCGCATGACGCTCGATGAAGCGGTCGTCTTCGCTCGACACGGGCCCGACGACACGGCGTCCGAATGGGCCAGCTTCAACGCCGGCGAACTTGCCACCGCTCCCGGCGACGCGCGCTCGTTGATTCCGATCGCGATCATCCTCCTCGGCGGATTCATTCTCGTTCTGCGGCACGCGCGCAATTCACCGGCGGATTAGTTCGCCCACTACAATCGCCGCATGGCCGGATACTCGGGAACGCCGTTGGCGAAGAAGCTGGGGATCAACGCAGGCTCCAGAGTATTCGCCGAGGGCGCGCCATCGGGCTACGCATCGTTGCTCGCGCCGCTGCCCGACGGCGTCACATTCGTCAAGAAGTTGACCTCTTCCGTCGACCTCGTCCATCTCTTCACGAAATCCGCATCCGAGCTCGACGCCAAACTTCGCCGCTGGCGCGATGCGATCCGCGGCGACGCCACCATCTGGATCTCCTGGCCGAAGAAAGCGTCGAAGGTCGCGACCGATATCACCGAGGATGTGATCCGTGACGTCGCGCTGCCGATGGGATTTGTCGATGTGAAAGTCTGCGCGGTTGACGACACGTGGTCCGGACTGAAGTTGGTCATACGAAAAGAACACAGGCACGAGTGACGCATTACCGATGAGCATGCCTTCGCCGCTGATCCCCGAGGTGATTGAGCCGGACGAGAAACTACCGCCCGACCTCGTCGTGCTGCGCCGCTTCGCCTACCTGATGGACGAGGCGGTTTCCGTTCCGGGGACGAAGAAGAGGATCGGGCTCGATGCTGGATTGAGTCTCATCCCAGGCGTCGGCGAAATCATCGGAGCATTACTCTCCTCATGGATCATCGTCGGCGCGTTGCGGCATCGCGTGCCGATGCCGCGCATCCTGCGCATGGTCGTCTACATCCTCCTCGACATGATCCTCGGCTCGATCCCGATCGCTGGCACGGTGTTCGACTGGCTCTTCGAAGAGAACGTCATCAACCTCAACTCGCTGATCCTTCACCGCGACCGCACGCGCCCGCCGCGATCGTTCGGCGCGATCGCCGGAGCGGCCATCGCGATTTTCGCCATCATCCTCGGCGTCGCATTTCTCATCGCCGCGAGCATGATTGCGCTCATCATCTGGATCGCCTCGAAGCGCTGATGTTCGGACGCAAAGACAAACCGCCCCGCTATCCGCACCGGCCGCCCCTGCCGATCATCCGGCGCAAGGTGCCGATGCGCTACCACATGAAGCACCAGTTCGGCGTGCGCGACCTGGCCTTCCTGCAGACGATGCACGCGCTCACCGGATCGCCGATGTCCGAGGGAAATCTCGTCACGATTTTGAAGAACGGCATCGAGATTTTCCCTGCGATGCTGGGCGCGATTCGCGATGCGAAGCGGACCATCAACCTCGAGTTCTATATCTACTGGGACGGCGAGATCGGCCGCAAATTCGCCGAGGCGCTGGCGGAGAAGGCAAGGGCGGGCGTGGCGGTCAAGATCGTGCTCGACGCGGTCGGCAGCGCGCAGATGTCGAAGTCATTGGTCGACTTCATGGCCCGCAACGGCGTCGACATGGAGTGGTACCACCCGCTGCGCTGGTACACGATCTCAACGCTCAACCACCGCACGCACCGCAAGCTGCTCATCATCGATGGGCGGATCGGATTCTCCGGCGGCGTCGGCATCGCGGACGATTGGCTCGGCGACGCCGATGCGCCGAACCACTGGCGCGACACGGTGGCGCGCGTCGAAGGTCCGGTCGTGACGCAGATGCAGTCGGCGTTCATGGACAACTGGGTGAAGAGCCGCGGCGAACTGCTGACGGGACTCGACTACTTCCCGCCGCTCGTGCCGTGCGGACCGCACCTGACGCAAGTGTTGAAATCGTCGCCGTCCGAAGGCAGCTCGACGGTGAAGCTGCTGTACATCATCTCGATCGTCAGCGCGGTGAAGTCGATCTACATCGCCAACGCCTACTTCGTTCCCGACGCCGACACGACTCGCGCGCTGGAAGCCGCGGTGCGGCGCGGCGTCGACGTGCGCGTGATCGTGCCGGGCGAGTTCACCGACGTCCCCATCGTCCGCCAATCCAGCCGCTGGCACTACGAGCGTCTCCTCGGACGCGGCATCCGCATCTTCGAATACCAGCCGACGATGATGCACGCGAAGACGATGGTGGTGGACGGAGCCTGGAGCACGATCGGCTCATCGAATTTCGACGACCGCAGTTTCCGGCTCAACGACGAAGTGAACATCAACGTCTACAACGACGACGTCGCCGCGCAGATGGAGGCGATGTTCCACGCCGACCTGGCTAAGTCCGAAGAAATAAAACTCCGCAAGTGGTTCCGCCGCGGCCTGCTGGACAGAGCGAAAGAGAAATTCGCGAGCATCTTCCGGCCGCAGTTGTGAAGCGCATTCCACCACCCTCCCAAAGCGGTGGCTCGGCCGCCACCGCACTCCAAAGCTTCGCGAAATGTGCCGCGGTTCGAGCGAGCATCCGACATCCTTTTCGTGCGCAGCACTTTGGAGTGCGCGCGGCAAAGCCGCCGCTTTGGAAGGGCGGTGGAAGTGCTACGACACGCCGCGTGTGATGCTTGCCCGACCTCTGTGGCACACTCACTGGCATGTTTCTCATCTACGGCGCAAACGGTTACACCGGCGAGTTGATCGCACGTGAAGCGGTTCGCCGTGGACACAAGCCGATCCTCGCCGGACGCAACGCGGAGAAGCTCGCGCCGCTGGCGAAGGAGCTGGGACTCGAAGCACGCGCCTTCCCGCTCGACAAGCCACAGCTCGACGGCGTCGATGCCGTCCTCCACTGCGCCGGTCCCTTCGTCCACACCAGCGCGCCGATGGTGAAAGCGTGCATCGATGCCGGCACGCACTACCTCGACATCACCGGCGAGATCTCCGTCTTCGAATCGATCATGGCCATGAACGACGACGCGGCTCGTGCCGGGGTCACGCTCATCCCCGGCGTCGGATTCGACGTCGTCCCCACCGACTGCCTCGGCGCGATGCTCGCCGCGCGCCTTCCCGGCGCGACGGAGTTGGAGCTCGCCTTCTACTCCCCCGGCGCGGAGATCAGCCGCGGCACATTGAAGACGATGATCGAAAGTATCGGCGATGGCGGAGCGATACGCCGCGATGGAAAGATCGTTCGAGTACCGCCCGCGTACGACGCGAAGGAAATCGCGTTCTCGATCGCACCGCGCATGGCCATGACCATTCCGTGGGGCGACGTCTCCACCGCGTTCCACACCACCGGCATTCCGAACATCCGCGTCTACACCGCCGCGTCGCCGAAATCGATCGCGCGCATGCGCCGCTTCCGCCCGTTCTTTCCGCTCCTCGGCATCAAGCCGATCAAGCGACTGCTCCAAACATTCGCGAACCGCCGCACCGGTCCGGACGAAGCGCGCCGCGCCGCCGGACGAACGTATTTGTGGGGACGCGTCAGTGACAACAAACGCGAAGTGACGATGACCATGACCACGCCGGAAGGCTACGCCTTCACCGTGATCAGCGCGGTGACGGCGGTCGAGCAACTCCTCGCTTCGCCGAAACGTCCCGGCGCATTCACCCCCGCGAAATTCTTCGGCCCGGAATTCGTCACGACGCTCCCGGGTGTTGAGATCACGTGAGACGCCGCCTCCTCCCCCTCTACGCCGCCTTCATCGCATTGATCGCAATCTCGTTCGCCTGGCAGATGCTGCACGGCATCTGTCCGGTGCCCTAACTAATCTGCGTCCATCTGCGTAATCTGCGGATGAACGCTTCTACACGGCCGTCGCCAAAAACTTCGGCTTCTGCCGCGCCTTCGACGCCTGCTCGAATGCGTACGCGAACTTGATCAGCGCCGGCTCGCTCCACGCCCCAGCGAAGAACGAGATGCCTACCGGCAATCCGAACACCATTCCCGCGGGCACCGTGATGTGCGGATATCCCGCGACCGCGGATGCCGATGAATAGCCACCCGTGAAGTGATCGCCGTTGACGAGGTCCGTCGCCCAGACCGGACCGCCGGTCGGCGCGATGATCGCGTCCACCTTGTGTTTGGCGACCGTCGCGTCGATCCCCTCGTTGCGGGCAAGCCGATGATTCTTCGCCAGCGCAGCGACGTATTTCTTTTCAGACAGCGGCCCGCGCTTCTCCGACTGCTCGAAGATCTCCTGTCCGAAGTACGGCATCTCCTCGGCGCGATGCTCTTCGTTGAACTTGATCAGGTCCGCCAGCGTGCGCGACTTCACCGACGACGGCGCATTCGCCAGGTACTTGTTGATGTCCGTCTTGAACTCGTACTGCAGGACATCGTTCTCGGTCGCGTCGAACTTGCCGTTCGTAGCGATGTTGGCGGGATCGACGATCGTCGCGCCGAGCGATTTGATCAGCGCGATGGCGTCCTTCATTACCTTGTCGGTGGCGTCGTTGAATCCGAAGTACTGCCGCGCCACGCCGATGCGCGCCCCTTTCAAACCGTCCGCGTCGAGGAAACGCGTGTAGTCGGCGTGACCTTTCGTCCGGCTCGAGACCGTCACCGGATCGCGCTCATCGGCTCCAGTTAAAACGCCGAGGAGGATGGCGGCGTCGCGGACGGTACGGGCCATCGGACCGGACGTGTCCTGGCTGTGCGCGATCGGAATGATGCCGGCGCGGCTGATGAGACCAAGCGTCGGCTTGATGCCGACGAGACCCGACGCCGATGACGGACAGACCACCGAGCCATCGGTTTCCGTACCGATGCCGACCGCGGCAAAACTCGACGCGATCGCAGTCCCCGTACCCGAGCTCGATCCGCAAGCATTGCGATCGAGCACATACGGATTCTTCGTAAGTCCGCCGCGGCCAGACCAGCCGCTCGTCGAATGCGTCGACCGGAAGTTCGCCCACTCGCTGAGATTGCTCTTGGCGAGGATGACCGCACCGGCCTCGCGCAAACGCGAGACGATGAACGCATCGCGCGCCGCGTGGTTCTCCGCCAGCGCCAGCGAACCAGCCGACGTCGCCATCCGATCGTTCGTATCGATGTTGTCTTTGATCACCACCGGGATGCCGTGCAGCGGTCCGCGAACATGTCCCGCCTTCCGCTCGCGATCCATCGCATCCGCGATCGCCAGCGCTTCGGGATTCAACTCGATGATCGAGTTGACCATCGGCCCATGCTTGTCGATCGCATCGATGCGCCCGAGGTATCGCTCGGCGATCGCGCGCGCCGTCCAGCGGCCGCCGGACATCCCATCCTGCAGCTCGCCAATCGTGATCTCCTCGAGCTCCGGATTCGCGCTCGGCGTACGTTGCGCCACAGCGCTAAAAGGTTTCGCAAGCGCTAGAGCCGAACCAAGCGCGGCGTATCCGAGGAATCCGCGTCGATCAATCGTCATGGGTTATCTCCCTTGGAAAGAGAGTAGATCGCGCGCCGCTGCGCTGAGTCAATCGAGACTCACTTCGAAATCATCGGCGATGTTGACCCGATCGATCTTGAAGCTCCTCACGGTGTTCACAAACGCCGGCCGCGCATGCTCTCGAACCACGATGCCGAGCACCACCGATACAACGTAGCGTCAGGCACGACGCGATGATGCACCGGATTCTCGTGCGTGTACCGCAGCCGCGCCAGCCACGAACGCTCGAACGTCAACTCTGTTTCGCGAAACTGAAACCACACCTGCCGGCCAGGAGTCCCGTCGCTTTCATTCGCGTCGATGCCCTCCGCGGTGTGCAGCCGCGTGAGCATGTCGCGAACCCTCTTGCCGTCGGCGGAAACGACCAGGTGGTAATGATTCGAGAAAATCGACCACGCCTGAAGCGAGCACTCGTGTTCTCTCGCAAGCGCAAAGACACGCGATTGCAGCCCATCGAGCCGCTTCGCCGTTCGGTAAAAATGCTGCTTCAGATATGTCGCTGCGGTGACGAAGTAAATCGCGTCGCCTTCAACGAAACGATGTAGCGGTGCATGCGGCCAGTCCATGCATCGATTCTCCCTCGGCGGATAGCGTTCTACGTGCGGTGGATGCCGGCCTCTCGCGGGGCTTCGATCCGCGCTACAGCATGTAGAAGACGCCTCGTTTCGTGCGCAGCACTTTGGAGTGCGCGCGGCGAGCAGCCGCCGCTTTGGGAGGGCGGTGGAATCGTGGCGATTCGCAGCGTGTGATGCTTGCTCCGTCTTCGCGATCTCACCGTCCCCCCTCCCTCCCAAAGCGGTGGCTCGATCGCCACCGCACTCCAAAGCTTCGCGAAAG
>DASYJF010000031.1:0-44224 GCA_035996815.1 Thermoanaerobaculia bacterium
GCGCCTCCGCGTGAATGACTATCTGTCCAATTCAACAGCGGTTGGCTTCCCCGCACCCTGCTAGGGGTCAGAAAGCGACCGAATGTTAGGCAACCAGACCGCCGAGTTCGCCACGCCTTCTTCCCGCATCCCACCATCACATACAATGCGCGCCGCATTTACCGAACAGGAGACAACATGGCTGGAAATCTCATCGACTACCGGGTGGAAAAAGGCGTCGCAATTCTCGAGCTGAACGACCCCCCGGCAAACACCTACACCTACGAAATGAACAAGGAGCTGGACACGTGCATCCTGAATGCGCGGATGGACGACGACGTCTACGTCATCGTGCTCCGCGGCTCCGGCGACAAGTTCTTCTCCGCCGGCGCAAACATCAAGATGCTTTCCGAGGTCACGCCGCAGTTCAAGTACTACTTCTGCCTGCATGCGAATGAGACCTTGAACCGTCTCGAGCAGACGCCGAAGCTGGTCATCGCCGCGCTGAACGGACACACCGTCGGCGGCGGACTCGAGATCGCGATGGCTGCCGACATTCGCATCGCGCTCGAAGGCGCGGGCAAAGTCGGACTTCCCGAAGTCACGCTCGGCGTGCTTCCGGGCACCGGCGGAACGCAGCGGCTGTCGCGGCTGGTCGGAAAAACGAAGTCGATCGAGCTGATGGTCGAAGGGGGTCTCTTCGACTTCGAAGAAGCCCTCCGCCTCGGCGTCGTCAACTACGTCTGGCCGGCCGAGCAGGACGGAAAGAAGTGGTGGGACCGCGTCATGGAGTATGCGTGGAGCTTCTGCCCGCCGAACAAAGCCTCGCGCGCGGTGGGACGCATCAAGCGTTCCGTGCAGAGCGGATGGGAGATTCCGTTCGAGTCCGCGCTGGCCATCGAGCGCGAGCTGCAGCAGCAGCTTTTCCAGAGCGACGACGCAAAGGAAGGTTTGGCCGCGTACAACCAGAAGCGCAAGCCGCAGTTCGCAGGGAAGTAGTAGAATTCGCGCTCACAGAAAAGGGTCTTCAGGCCGGGTGCCTGAAGACCCTTTTGTCTTGGAGGCGAACATGATCCGAGTGCTATTCGTCGCGATTGCGTTTCTTTCCGTTTCCGCGATTGCCGACACGGGGCCGTGTTCCGCCGGGATTCAGGATCCGCCGATCTTCAGTCTGGTGGCGAGCGATCCTGTGCGCGTCACGTTCACCGACACCGTTCATGCAATCCTGTCCCCGCCGTTGGTGACGATCGACGGGAGCGAGATCACGTTGGTGCAGACGGCGTACGAAACGCTCGTCGCTCCGCCGGCCTCGTGTAATCGGCAGTCCGTCCCGCTCGAAGATTTGGCACCTGGGTCGTACACGCTGACCTGGAAGTACAAGACCCTCCAGAACTTCACGCTGGACACGTTCTCATTCGCATTCACGATACCCGAGGCTACGCCGTGCGTCGTTGGCGTCAGCATTCAGCCGCAGTCGCCCGCTGTTGGTCAGCCAGTTTCGATCCTCTACGCGGCGTCATTCCGAGGATTTCTGGAGACGCCGGCGGTCGCGCTCGACGGCAGCCAGATCACGATCGACCAGCAGGCCGTCATCGCCGATCCGGCATTTTCCGGCCACGTTCCATGCGCGCGGGGCATCGTCCAGATCGGCGCCTTGCAAGCCGGCAACTACGCGGTCACGGTTCGCTCGCCGACGTTCGGACCATTTTCCGACGCCTTCGTCGTCAGGCAGCCCGTCAGAAGCCGCGCCGTTCGCGGGCACTGATCGAACGCACCGTCTGTTATCGTTACGCCTATGCGTTATCGCACGCTCCACGGCACAAATCTACAACTCTCGGAACTCGGCTTCGGCACCTGGACGCTCACCACCGGCTGGTGGGGAACGTACACCGATGACGAAGCGCGGCGGCTGATCGAAATCGCGATCGACGCCGGCATCAACTACATCGACACCGCCGACGCGTACGGCAACGGCCGCGGTGAAACGATGCTCGCGCCGCTGCTGAAAAAACATCCCGACCTCATCGTCGGCACGAAGTTCGGCTACGACTTCTACAACAATCCCGAACGTCCGCGCGGCCAGCGCGAGCTGCCGCAGGACATGTCGCCGAAGTTCATCCGCTTCGCCATCGAGCAATCGCTCCAACGCCTCGGCGTCGATCACGTCGCGATCTATCAGCCTCACAACCCCCGCGTAGTCACACTCATGGAAGACGAGCATTGGGAGACGCTGGAGTCGCTGAAGAGCGAAGGGAAAATCCTCTCCTACGGCCCGTCCCTCGGACCCGCCATCGGCTGGCGCGATGAAGGCATCTACGCCAACGCCGTCCGCCACGCGCCGGTGACGCAGATGATCTACAACGTTCTCGAGCAGGATCCGGGACGCGAGTTCATCCTGGCCGCCGCCAGAGGTCAGTCGTACGGCGGCGTCCCCGAGTCGATGAAAGGGGAGACGGGGAAAAAGGTGTGTGCGACGTCGTCCGCCTTCGATCCGAACTTCCGCGCATGGAAAGTCGATCCCGCGCCGCAGTTCCTGATCCGCGTCACGCACTCCTCGGGGATGCTGGAAGGTCAGTACACGCTCGACACGAAATTCGACGAGACGGATCATCGCTCACATCGTCCGCGCTCCTGGATGGTGGAAGGCCTCCAGAAAGTGGAACGTCTCGAACCGCTCCGCAAACAGCGCAACATCACCCTCGGCCAGTTCGCCCTGCTCTGGCTCTACGCCCATCCCTCCGTTCTGTCCGCGCTCCCGAACATCTACAACGAGGAGCAGATCGCCGAGTTCGCCGCTGCGTCCGACCACCCGCCGCTCAACGACGCGGAGATGGAACAGATCCACGAGATGTACGAACGCAACTTCGACGTCACGCCGTACGTGGAAGAAGCGGTAACGGCGTAAACCATTGTCAACAAAAGGCCGCAACCGACGGTTACACGGTGCGTGACCGACGGGTACACGGTGCGTGACCGACGGGTACACGGTGTGTGACCGAGGGGTACACGGTGTGTAGCCGAGGGGTACACGGTGCGTGACCGAGGGGTACACAGTGCGGAACCGACGCTCACGCACTGGTGGCTGGCAGTCCGCTTCAACCGAATTGGTCGCCTGAGCGCGATGCGAGAGTTCGACGCATGCGCTAAGCGGGCCTGATGCGTCTCGCCCGCCCATGAAAGAGACGCTTCGGCGGTGAAGGATGACATTTGTTAGCATCCCCCTCCTATGTCAGACATCCAGCACCAGCTCTTCATCAACGGTGAATTCGTCGACGCCCGTTCGGGCGAGACATTCGCCACGTCCAATCCAGCCACCGAGGAGAAGATCGCCGATGTGGCCTCGGCGGGGGTGGAGGACGTCGATGCCGCCGTCCGCGCCGCGCGCGCGCAGATGGAACCGGGCAGCGAGTGGCAGAAGATGAAGCCGCGCGAACGGGCCAAAATCCTCTGGCGCATCGCGGACATGCTCAGCGCGAATGCCGCCGAGATCGGACGCATCGAGACGATCGACAACGGCAAGCCGATCTTCGAATCGCAATTCGTCGACACGCCCGCCGCCGCCGAGTGCCTCTACTACTTCGCCGGCTGGAGCGGGAAGGTGACCGGCGAGACGATCCCGATCGCCGACAACGCCTTCACCTACACATTGCGCGAGCCGGTCGGTGTCGTCGGCGCCATCACGCCGTGGAACTTCCCGCTGATGCTGGCGGTCTGGAAAATCGCGCCGGCGCTGGCATGCGGCAACACGGTAGTCATCAAGCCGGCTTCGAATACGTCGCTGTCGCTGCTGAAATTCGCCGAGTACGCGAAAGAGTGCGGACTGCCCGCCGGCGTGCTGAATGTGATCCCCGGCAGCGGATCGGTCGTCGGCAATGCCATGGTCGACCATCCCGGCATCGACGCCATCGCCTTCACCGGATCGACCGAAGTAGGGAAGGGACTGATGGCTCGCGCGGCGAAGACGCTGAAGAAAATCTCGCTGGAGCTCGGCGGCAAATCGCCGAACGTCGTCTTCGCCGACTCCGATCTCGAAGCCGCCGCCCGCGGCGCGCTGAACGCGATCTTCTACGGGAAGGGCGAGGTCTGCGCCGCCGGCTCGCGCCTCCTCGTCGAAGAATCGGCGCACGACGAGCTGATGGCGAAACTGACCGAGCGCGCCAACAAGATGGTCGCCGCCGATCCCCTCCACCCGAAAACCCGCCTAGGGGCGTTAGTTTCGAAAAGCCAGATGGAAACCGTCCTCTCCTACATCGAAGCGGGCAAGTCGGACGGCGCGAAACTCGTGGCCGGCGGCGAACGGACCGACATCGGCACCGGGAAAGGCTACTTCGTCAAGCCGACCATCTTCGACGACGTCGAAGTCGATCACCGCATCGCCAAAGAAGAAATCTTCGGCCCAGTCCTGGCCACGATCCGCTTCAAGGACGCCGAGGATGCGGTCGCCAAAGCAAACGCCACGGTCTATGGATTAGCCGCCGCCGTCTGGACGCGCGACATCTCCAAAGCCCACCGCATCGCGAAGTCGATCAAAGCCGGAACGGTGTGGATCAACACCTACAACCTCTACGACCCAGCCCTCCCCTTCGGCGGCTTCAAAGAATCCGGTTTCGGCCGCGATCAAGGCCGCGACGCGCTTGAGAAGTACACGCAGACCAAGAGCGTGTGGGTGAATTTGTAGTCATGCCTATCGTGTCTGGCTCCGATTTCGAGAACTCTGCGACGGATCCTCATCCGTAAGCTCGCCGGTTTCCAGACACTGCACTACTCCGCTCCCGCAATCGGAACGTCGCGCAAGGATACCTTAGAGCGCTTGTTTGAATATCGGTCGAATACGATATCCAACACTTTGAATTGCTTGACATCGGCCGGAAGATCACTGAAACGTATGAACGCCGGCACGGTGATTTTGGAGGGGACATCAACTGCCGGGGATGTACCCCCGACGCCGGCTATTTCGGCACTGTCTGCAACCTGCTGCTTGCCGTGATCATCGACTGCACGAGAGTTGTCGCTGCTTGCACTGGCGTATACCGCTACCTCTCTTTCGCCGCCGTCATTCGTAATCAGGAATTGACAGGTCGTGCTGCTGCCAGTCCTGATACAACGCTGGAACCCGATCGTAAGGTCCTTAGCCGAGAGTGATCGCGTTACCGGCGGCGGCGGTTCGGCAGGAGTAGCGGATGTCGTGGCTTGCGTTCCTGTTGCCTGTGCTTGGTCACCAGCGGGAGGAGCGGAAGTGCCAGTCGACTGAAGTCGATGTACCTCATTTTGCAGATTGCCCATCGATGCTGCGATCGTCCTGGCTTCGCGGGTCTTTGTGTCTACCTGAGACTGGAGACTCGTGATCTCTGATTCCAGGTTCGTCTTCTCGTGCCTGGCGCTGACGATGATGCCAGCCGCCGCTGCGATCACTGCGGCGAGGACTGTAGCGATTGCAGCAATGATCGCGTCTTTGCTGCGTGAAGGGGCGACGACTGAGTCGGATTTCGACGGTTCCTGGGCCATTTGCGGTCCTTCCTCCAACTTTCACATTTCGACAGGGCGGATTGATCGACCGCGACTTCGTTTTACGGTTGCTTTACGACGCTGACTGAATGATCGCCAAGGCCACCCGAAGCGAGGAAGTTGATATTCACACCAGATAACGCGCTGAACATCACCACAAGAAGAATGACGAGGGCGATCTTCTGCCTTACGCCGACGCTTTCCAGTGTCAGAACCAGCAGGCCAATCAAGAGCATCGCGTTACCGAGAAACGACAGAACGAGATGCCACCTCATCCCAGAGGATGCGACCTGAGCATCGATCAGCTCGCGTCTAGTTGCGTTGGAGTCATATTTCTTCTTCAGCTCTTCGCTTTTGTCATCGAAGGACTTTACCCGTTCTTTTTCTCTTGCCTCCCTCGCTGTTTCCCGAGCCTGTCTTTCCTGTTGCTGTTTCTGGACCTCCGCTGGCCCAAGTGAATAGTTCAGGGGAGCTTGATCTTTTTCAGCGGCCACCTGATCGTCTTTTCGCTCCCTCTCTTGTGCACGCTTCAGATCGTCAAGATCGAGCGCTGTTAACGTGTCTACCTGGCTGAGCTCCGTCTGAGCGCGAGCAACTCGCGCGGCCTTGAAACTTGGGATCAAAGGCGCAAAAAGAACGAGCACCAAACCAACGACGATTAGAGCCTGAGACGGAGCGCCATTCAATCTTGAAAACACTCCATCGTTTACACCAGACGTGTTATCCATACTCTCCTCCTCGATCACGCGAACGGGCAACAGCCAGCACAGGGCGGCAACCCGTGGTTAGACCAGAAACTCGACGATGTTTGGGATATTCTGGCGATAACTATACCACTGCGGAGTAAGTGAAGTGCGACTATTTGTACGACGCATACACGCATCAACAGGCGCGCGGCAGCGCGACGCTCCTTTTCGGCCACACCACCTACGACATGATGAAGAGCTTCTGGCCGACCCCCGAGGCCGACCCGCAGATGGCCAAGGTGATGAGGAACAGCCCGAAGGTGGTCGTCTCGAAGAAGCTGAAGAGCGTCGACGAAGAGCCGAATTGGAAGAACGTCACGGTCCTTCACGAGATCGACCGTGACGCGTTTCTCAAGCTCAAGGAACACGCCGACCTCACCATCCTCGGCAGCGGCTCGCTCGTGCAGCAGTTGTCCAACCTCGGCTTCATCGACGAATACCGGCTCATCGTCGTCCCCCTGATCCTTGGCGCCGGCAAGCCGCTGTTCAAGGAAGTCGAAAAGCGCGACCTGAAACTTCAGGTGGCGAGACAGTTTCCCAACGGAATCGCCGTGCTCCGCTACCGAAACCACTGATGTAGTACGTTTGCGGCATGGCCGTCGGGTCTCGCACACTTACCGCGATCGCATTGCTGGTTGTCGCGCCGATCGGGGCGGCGGTCCTCGTCAGCGTCCTGCTGCTGTTTGGCGTGACTCCGCATCTGGTTTTTCTGCCGGGTTTCGCGGTCAGGTCGAAGCTCGCCGCCCTCGGCTTCCATGCTCCGAACGCCGTCGGAGTTCTGGTTACGGTCGTCGTCTGGTGGCTGATCATCGTGGTCGTCTGGCTTGCCGTGCGGCGGTTGTGGAGAGGGCTCGCGTAATCAGACGACCGGATTCGTTTTCAGCCAATCGCTGATGAGAAGGTAGTTGTCACCATATGTGAGTTGCGAGGCGACGAGCTTCTGTCGTTCGCACCACTCCGGCAGCTCGGCCACGAATTGAGCGTAGCGGGACGCGATGACCGTGCCGCTCGGGATCGGCTGCCGCGTTCATTCGCCGGTCCGCTCAGCCAGTTGCGCACCAACTCGATGGCTTTGGCCGGTTTGTTCGCGTGCGCCTCGATGTCCTGGCCGGCGATGTCGGAGCAGAATTTCTGATATCGGTACGGTGTGCGATCCAGCACGAGTGAATGCTTCGCGCTCTGCTCCGCATCGCCGAACTCTTTCGCGCCGAGGAAGAGGCCGAGCTCGAGCGGCATGTTGAAGCGAGGGAGACGCGTGACGGAATCGAGCTGTACCCGAGAGATGTCGTGGATCGCAAATTGAGACGTGCGGATGATTCGTACTATCTTTTGAAAGCGAACGGCACTCGAATCCTGCTCTTCCAACGCTGATCGTGCGAAGAAACCGCAGTCGTGGATCGCAAACATGATCGCGCGCAGCATCGGCCGGTAGGCACGATCGAAGGGGCAGTTCAGGAAGACGCTGCGGTCGTACGGCCAGGCAACCACGCTATCGTTTCGCTCGTCTCGGGCTAGCGATCGCGGACTTCGCGGATCGCAGCTTCCGGCGCTCATCGCGTGCTTTGCGCTCCGCGATGATCTGCAGCAACGTCTCGTGCGCGAGCTTCGGATCGACGTTGTCCGGCTTGACCGGTGACGGAAGGATTTCACGCCATTTCATGCGGCGAGAATAACACGCGGCTTCCGTTCCATGCGTGATCGGCTCATGTACAATCCGCGACTCTTTGAAGAGGAGAGCTATGCGAAAGAACGCAATCATTGTTGTCTCGCTCGCGGTGTTGTCATTCGGACTTCTCGGCTGTCCGCCGAAGGAGGGTGGCGGGACTGGCACGAGCGCGGGAGGCGGGGACATCCTCGTCGGCGAGTACGGCTCCATGACCGGACCGCAGGCCACTTTTGGCCAGTCCACACACAACGGCATCATGATGGCGGCGGATGAAATCAACGCCGCCGGCGGCATCAACGGACGCAAGATCAAGGTCCTCAGCGAGGACGATCAGTCCAAGCAGGAAGAGGCGGCCAACGCCGTCACCAAGCTGATCTCGCAGAACAACGTCATCGCGATTCTTGGCGAGGTCGCCTCCTCGGCATCCATCGCTGCCGCGCCGATCTGCCAGTCGAACAAGGTGCCGATGATCACCCCGTCGTCGACGAACGACGAAGTCACCCGCAAGGGCGACTACATCTTCCGAATCTGCTTCACCGACAGCTACCAGGGCGAGTACCAGGCCGTCTTCGCTGATGGCTGGTGCACCGCGAACAACAAGCCGAAGAACGTGGCCATGCTCACCGACGTCAAGAGCGACTACTCGCAGGGGCTGGCCAAGGTCTTCTCTGCGAAGTTCGGCACGCTCGGCGGCAAGATCGCTGGCACGCAGAGCTACGCGAACGGTGACAGCGATTTCCGCTCGCAGCTCACCGCCATCAAGGGCACCAACCCGTCGATCATCTTCGTGCCCGGCTACTACACCGATATCGGTCAGATTGCCATCCAGGCGCGCGACCTCGGCATCACCGCTCCGCTCCTCGGCGGAGACGGATGGGAATCTCCGCGGCTGATTGAGATCGGCGGCAAGTCGCTGGAAGGCTGCTTCTACACGAACCATTACTTCTACGCCGATCCCGCGCCGGTGGTCAGCAGTTTCGTGCAGAAGTACAAGGAGCGCTACAAACAGACGCCAGACGCGCTAGCCGCCCTCGGCTACGACGCGATGAAGACGCTGGCCGACGCCATGAAGCGCGCCGCGAAGCTCGACGGTCCGTCGCTGCGCGACGCGATCGCCAAAACGGCGGGATTGGTCGGTGTCACGGGCACGATCAACATCGACGCGAATCGCAACGCCACCGGCAAGAAGCTCGTCATCGAAGA
Source organism: Thermoanaerobaculia bacterium (assembly GCA_035996815.1). GTDB lineage: Bacteria > Acidobacteriota > Thermoanaerobaculia > Gp7-AA8 > Gp7-AA8 > JADGNZ01. The sequence goes on from DASYJF010000031.1 coordinate 9,100, forward strand.
GATCAAGAACGGGCAGCTCACGCTCAAGGCCACCATCGATCCGTCCACAGGCGGCAAGGTGGTGATGAACGACGGTTCTGCGCCGGCACCTGCTACGAGCACAACCGCTCCGAAGCCGGTAGCCACGACGACCCACTGAAGTCGATACCAAACTTTGTCTTTACAGAAACTGGTCCGGCGGTTAGCGTTCGCCGGACCTTTTTTTGCGTAAGGGCCTTTGAATGCAGGAGATCCTCCAGAATCTGCTGAACGGGATTGCGGTCGGCGCGATTTACGCGCTGATCGCCCTGGGCTACACGATGGTGTACGGCATCCTGAAGCTGATCAACTTCGCCCACGGCGACGTGTTCATGCTCGGCTCCTTCGTCGGCTTCTACGCCGGCGGATACGCCGCGCGGCACCTGCAGACGAACGGCGGCCCGCTCGGCTGGGGATACGCCGGACTGGTCATGCTGATCGCCATGGTGGTCTGCGGCCTCTTCGGATTCCTCAACGAACGGATCGCGTACCGGCCTCTGCGAAATGCGCCGAGAATCGCGTCGCTGATCACGGCGATCGGCGTGTCGTTCCTGCTCGAATACGGCGGCCAGTTCGTCTTCGGCGCCGATCCGAAATTCTTTCCCACGCTGGTCAAACCGTACCGCATTGCCTTCGGCGAATTGAGCGTGACGAACTACCAGATCATTGTGTTGGTCGTGGCGGTGATCTTTATGGGCGTTCTGCAGTACATCATCTACGGCACGAAATTCGGCCGGGCCATGCGCGCGGTCTCGTTCAACTTTGAGACCGCTTCGCTGATGGGCATTCCGACCGATCGCGTCATCTCGATGACGTTCATCATCGGTTCCATGCTGGCGGCGGTGGCCGGCATCCTGTTTGGTTTGTCCTACCCTACGATCAATCCACTCATGGGGATCATGCCAGGCCTGAAAGCGTTTATCGCCGCGGTCCTTGGCGGCATCGGTAACGTACCCGGCGCGGTGGTCGGAGGGCTGATCATCGGCATCATCGAATCGTTCGTCGGCGGCAGCCGGTTGTCGGGCTACAAAGACGCGATCGCCTTCATCATTCTCATCGCGATCCTGTTGTTCCGGCCGTCCGGCCTGTTCGGGAAGTATCAGGCGGAGAAGGTTTGATGGCGACGCCCGCGCTTCCATGGTGGATTCGCGACTTCCTCTGGCTGGCTCTTTTCGTCGCGGTCCTGATCGGGCTCGCATACGGACTCGACGTAATCCCGATCGCCGGCATGGCCTACTACAACCGCATCATCGTTCTCATCGGCATCAACATCACGCTTGCGGTTTCGCTGAACATCATCAACGGACACGCCGGGCAATTCTCGCTTGGCCACGCCGGATTCATGGCAGTGGGTGCGTACTTTTCCGCGTACCTTACCTTCTACCACTTCGCTCCGCTGCTCGACAAAATGTCCGAGGGCAGACAGCGGTGGATGATGCAGAACGTGTATCTGGTCATCGCCGTGTTGTGCGGCGGTCTGGTCGCCGCATTCGCCGGTTACCTTGTCGGACTTCCGTCGCTGCGATTGCGTGGCGACTACCTCGCCATCGTCACGCTTGGCTTTGGCGAAATCATCCGCGTCTTCATCCTCAACATCGACAAGATCGGAGCCGCGCGCGGATTTAGCGGAATCCCGCACTGGGCCAATTTCTTCTGGGTCTTCCTGGTCTGCGGTTTGACCATCGTGATCTCGTGGCGGCTCGTGCAGTCGTCGGTTGGCCGCGCATTTTTGGCCGTACGCGAGGACCAGGTCGCCGCCGAGGCCATGGGCGTCGACACGACGCGCTACAAGGTCAAGGCGTTCATCATCGGCTCCTTCATGGCCGGTGTAGCAGGTGGGTTGTACGCGCACTACACGATGTACCTCAATCCGCAGACGTTCATGTTCGTGAAGTCGTTCGAGGTCGTGGTCATGGTCGTCCTCGGCGGACTCGGGTCGATCAGCGGCTCCGTCGTCGCGGCGGTCATCCTCACGTTCCTCCCCGAGGGATTGCGGTCGGTGAAGGACTACATGCCCGGCGGCCGCGATCCGCGCATGGTCATCTACTCGATCATGCTCATCGTGCTGATGCTGACGCGTCCGCAGGGACTGCTCGGACGCCGCGAGTTGTGGCAGGTGTTGCGCCGCCGCAAAGATTCAGCACCGAACAAATCTGACGAAGGCTCTGCTCCGGTTTCGTGATGGCTGACGGGAACGCTCTGCTTGATGCGCGCGACGTAACAATCCGCTTCGGCGGTTTGACGGCGGTGTCGCATTTCAACCTCGCCATTCAGCCGCACGAGCTGGTCGGATTGATCGGTCCGAACGGCGCCGGCAAGACCACGGTCTTTAATATGCTGACCGGCGTGTACAAACCGACCGAGGGAGAGATTCAGGTCGGCGGCGTCTCCACGCGCGAGTTCAAGCCGTACCAGATCACCGCCCTCGGCGTGGCGCGCACGTTCCAGAACATCCGCCTGTTCAAAGAGTTGTCGGTGCTCGACAACGTCAAGATCGGCGGCCATATCCACTACAAATACTCCGGCACCTCGGCGGTGCTGCACACGAATCGCTTTCATGATGCCGAGGAGATCGCCGAGAAGGAAGCGGTCGAGCTGCTGAAGATTTTCGGACTCGAATCGCGCGCCGACTACTACGCCAAGAATCTTCCGTACGGCGATCAGCGGCGTCTCGAGATCGCCCGTGCACTCGCGGCCCGCCCGAAACTGCTGCTGCTCGACGAGCCGGCGGCGGGACTCAACGATCGCGAGACGCGCGACCTGATGGCGACGATTCACGACATCCGCGACCGCTTCGACATCGCCATCCTGCTCATCGAGCACAACATGGAACTGGTGATGGGCATTTGCGAGCGGATCATCGTCCTCAGCTTCGGCAAAACGATTGCGCAGGGGACTCCTGCCGAGGTGCGCGCGAATCCTGTCGTAGTCGAGGCCTACCTCGGCGAACCGGCGGAGGCGGCCGGCGTATGACTTCGCTCCTCAGCGTCAGCAATCTCGAAGTGTCGTACGGCAACATCCCCGCGCTGCGCGGCATCGATCTCGACGTCAACAAAGGCGAGATCGTCACGCTGATCGGCGCGAACGGCGCGGGCAAGACGACGACGCTGCGGACCATCTCGGGACTGCTCAAGCCGAAGGTCGGCGAAGTGACGTACGACGGCCGCAACATCACCGGCATCAAGCCTCACGTGATCACAGCGATGGGCGTGTCGCACGTCCCCGAGGGCCGCGGGATCTTTGCGAACCTGACCGTCAACGACAACCTGGAGCTCGGCGCGTACCTGCGCAAAGACAAGATCAAGCAGTCAGAGTACGAGCGGATCTTCACGCTCTTCCCCGTCCTCAAAGAGCGCATCAAACAGAGCGCCGGAACTCTGTCCGGCGGCGAGCAGCAGATGCTGGCCATCTCCCGCGCGCTGATGTCGAAGCCGCAGGTGCTGCTTCTCGACGAACCGAGCCTCGGACTCGCGCCGCAGATGGTGCAGACCATCTTCCGCGTCATCAAAGAGATCAACGCCGAGGGGACGACCATTCTCCTCGTCGAACAGAACGCCCACATGGCTCTCGTCACCGCCCATCGCGGCTACGTGATGGAAACCGGCCGCATCGTGTTGACGGACGACACGAAAGCGCTGCTATCGAGCGACCGCATCAAGAAGGCGTATCTCGGCGGGTAAAAAAAGCGATTCACCACAAAGACACAAAGGTCACAAAGAAATCGCTTCGTGTCCTTTGTGTCTTTGTGGTGAAAACACGGTCCCACCCTTGCACTGGCCTCCGGCAGTAAGGAGGACCAATGTACGCATTCAAAACAGCAGTGCTCGGCATGCTGGTCGCCGCGTCGCTGACGGCGCAGACGACCGATCTCGATCGCGCGCAGCAGGCGCTCACGGCAGCGGATATGGCGGGTGCCGGAGCGTTCGCGAAAACGCTGTACGACGACGCCGCGTATCGCGCGCGGTTCGCACAGGAAAACTGGAACTCGAACAAGGAATCGGTGCGCAACGAGGCGCACATGCGGGCCATCGAGGCGACCGTTGCGGCGCAGGCCGCGGCGGCGAAAGCGCGCTGGCTCAGCACCAACGCGGCCATCCACGGACTGCAGGGCGACATCACCAGGTTCGGTGGCACGTCGAATGTGACGCTGCTCGCGGAAGAGTCGCCGACGATGCCGATGAATCACGGCGCGACGACCAAGGACCGCATCGCGGCGGCGCAGTATGCCGTCGATCAGGCCAAGGTCGCGGGCGCGATGGACAACGTGCCTGACAACGAGATCAGGATCGCCGAGAGCTACATCGAAAGCGCGAAACGCGTTTCGAAAGGGACGACGACCAGCGACGTTGCCGACGACCTCTCGTATCGCGCGGAGATGATCGGCCGCCGCGCGTTTTATCTCGCGCGGCTCGCGCAATCGACGAAGGTGATGCCCGGATTGCAGCTCGATCGCACGCGCCTCGCGCAGGCGGCGAGCGAACGGCAGGCTGCAGCCGAGCGCGCGCAACGGGAAGCGGCGGAGCGCCGCAGCGCTGAACTGCAGCAGCAGTTGGCGGCGGAACAGGCGAATCGGCAGGCGCAGTCGGCCGAGGTCGAGCGGCTGCATCAACAGATCGATGAGAACCGCCGCGCCGCCGAGGCGCAAGTCGAGGCCGACCGGCAGGCGCGCATCGCGGCCGAACGGCAGCTCGAAGAGGCGTACGGCAAATACACGACCACGATCACCACGGCGGCTCCTTCGGACGTCGACGCGATGCGCCGGCAGATCGAGGATCAGCAGCTCGCATTGCGGACCATTCAGGATCGCGAGCACGCCAATGCCGAGTCGATGCAGGCAGAGATCGCGCGGCTGCGCACCGACCTCACCGCGTCGCAACAGGCCGGAACGCTGAGCGCGGATCTTCTCGCGCAGCGGCAGGCCGACATTCTTGCGCGGCAGCAGCAGCTCGACACATTGCGGCATACGCTCGAGGCCGAGGCGGCCGCGCGTGCGCAGCGCGACAAGCAGGATCAGGAAGCGATCGCCGCGGCGCAGGTGCGCCGGCAACAGGCCGATGCCGAGGCCGCGGCGCTGAGGCAGCAGGCGGAGAGTGCATCGCAGCGGGCCAATGCCGCGCAGGAAGCTGCGCAGGAAATGAGCACGCAGGCGGTACAAGCGCGCGCCCAGGCCGAGCAGGCTCGCGCTCAGGCCGAGCAGGCTCAAGCCGCAGCGCAGTCGGCGCAAACGCAGCTCGAAGAGACGCGACGGCAGCTCGCCCAAAGCGACGCCGAAACGCGTCGGCTGCGCATTCAGAACGAGCTTTCGCGGATCGCCTCGACGCGCAGCGAATCGCGCGGACTCATCGTCACGCTCAACGGCGGAATCCTTTTCGATACCGGTAAGACCGCGCTGAAACCCGGCGCGAAATCGACGTTGTCGAAGATCGCGAAGCAGTTGCAGACCGATCCGTCGCTGAAGATCGCCGTCGAAGGCAACACCGACAACGTCGGCAGCACGGCCACGAATCAGTCGCTGTCGGAGAAGCGCGCCAACGCGGTACGTGACTATCTCGTCTCCGCCGGCATTTCCAGCGACAGCATCACCGCGACGGGCAAAGGCGAAGAGTCGCCGATCGCGACGAACAAGACCGCCGCCGGACGCCAGCAGAACCGGCGCGTGGAGCTGGTGATCACACAGTAGGTTCGTATCCGACGACCCGGATGGCGTCCGAGACGCCATCCGGCGTCTGGGCTGTGGCGAATTCCCCTCTGTCACAGACTGAAACCTTCGACCTCCTCGGACGTTAATCTTGCAGCAACGAATTCGAGGAGCGTCCTATGAGCGGGAAGCGCAAGAAGAAACTCGCGGTCTGGTCGATCATCGTCCTGGCGGTCGCGATCGTCGTCACGTTCGTGGCCATGAAGGCGACGGGGAAGAAGCCGGAGGCCAAGCTGCCGGTGAAAGTCGGCAAAGCAGAAGTCGCCGACATCCAGGTCAAGGTCACCGAGGTCGGCAACGTGCAGCCCGAGGTCAAGGTCGACGTGAAGAGCGTCGTGTCGGGCAAGGTCATCGAGATCCTGCACCGCGACGGCGATTCCGTGAAGCGCGGCGAGACGCTGGCGCGCATCGAGCCCGATCTGACCCAGGCCCAGTCGATCGCCGACGTCAAGAACGCGTTGACCGCGTCGAAGATCCGCTACGACCAGGCCAAGAAAAACTTCGAATCGGATCACAGCCTCTTCGAATCCGGCCTCTTGGCCGGCAAGCAGAATCGCGATTCCGAGGCCGAGTTTTTGTCGGCGAAGCAGGAGTACGAGAAGACCGAGGAGAAATACAACATCGTCGAGCGCAGCGGCATCCCGATCGCGCAGGCCGCGAACAAGTTTCAGGGATCGAACGTCGTCGCGCCGATGGATGGCGTCGTACTGACGAAGAACGTCGAGATCGGCGAGTCGATCACCAGCGGCGTCTCGTCGTTCAATGCCGGCACGGTGCTGTTCAGTGTCGCTGACGTCTCGAAGATGATTGTCAAAGCGGGCGTGAACGAAGTCGACATCGGCAAGATCAGAGTCGGCATGCCGGTCAAAGTCACGCTCGATGCGTATTCGAAGGTGTCGTTCGCCGGGCGCATCGACCGCATCGCGCCGGCCGTCCGCATCGACGACAAAGTGCGCGTGTTCGACGTCGAGATTCGTCTCGATGCGCAGGGCCGCGAGCTGCGCTCCGGCATGACCGCGAACATCGAAGTGAACGGCGAGCGGAAGGACAAGGTGCTGACCGTTCCCGTCGAGTCGGTCTTCCAGCGCGACGGCGTAGAGCTGGTATTCGTGAAGAAGAAGCTCGACCCGAACACCGTACCGACGAAGGACGTGAAGAAGGAAGGGCAGGCGCCCGACAAAGACGGCTGGAAGAAGTTTTTCGAGAAGCGAACCATAATCACCGGCCTCTCCGACAACTCGAAAGTCGAGATCGTGAAGGGACTGAAGGCGGGCGAGGAAGTAGCGCTGGAAGATCCGACGCTGCCTGCCGACAAGAAGAACGATAACGACGATTAGGGAGTGGGTTGTGGGGAGTGGGGCGTGGGAGAAAAACCACGAACTCCACACCCCACTCCCAACCCCCCACACCCGCGAGCAAAGCGAGCACACATGAGCGCACTACTCCAATTCAAAGAGCCGCAGCCGATCACACGCAAAGCTCTCATCCAGCTCGACGAGATCACCAAGATCTACGACTCCGGCGAGAACGCCGTGCAGGCGTTGCGCGGCGTCGACGTCGCCATCGAGAAGGGTGAGTTCGTGGCCATCATCGGACCGTCCGGCTCCGGCAAATCGACGCTGATGCACATCCTCGGATGCCTCGACACGCCGAGCACCGGCAAGTACTGGCTTGATGGCGAAGATGTCGCCGAGATGTCGGCGCGTGCTCTGGCCCGCGTCCGCAATCAGAAGATCGGATTCGTTTTTCAGACCTTCAATTTGCTGCCGCGCGCGTCAATCCTCAAGAATGTCGAGCTCCCGCTGCTCTACGCAGGCGTCGGACGCGAAGAGCGCCGCGAGCGCGCCTTCAAAGCGCTGCAGCGCGTCGGCCTGGAGAAGCGCGCCAAGCATCGTCCGAACGAGCTCTCCGGCGGCCAGCGCCAGCGCGTCGCCATCGCACGTGCGCTGGTCAACGATCCATCGCTGATTCTCGCCGACGAGCCCACCGGCAATCTCGATCAGAAAACCGGCTCCGACATCATCTCCATTTTCGAAGAGCTGGCCGCGCACGACGAGACCATCGTCCTGGTCACGCACGATCCCGCCATCGCCGCGCGCACGCAGCGAAGGATTACGTTGGTGGATGGCGAAATCGTGGAAGGAGAGGCAGTGGATTAGTCGATTAGTAGATTAGTAGATCAGGCCCACCGCCTTCCTGATCCACTAATCCACGAATCACGAATCCACTACGACCATGATTCTTCTCGAATCCATCCTCGACGGCATCCGCGACATCAAGGACCACTTCGGCCGCACGATGCTGCAGCTCGTCGGGATCATCCTCGGCGCCGGCTCGATCGTGGCTACGTTCTCGCTGTCCGTCGCCGGCAAGTCCGCGTCGATGAATTACTACAAAGTCTCCGGGGGCATTCAGAAGATCTCGGTTTACGACAAGCCGACCGGAAAGGTCACGCTGGACGCGAAGGCGCTGGCATCGCGAGGCCTCACGTATCACGACACCCTTGCTCTCAAACGCGACGGCAAGGAGATCGATCTCGTCTCGCCCGTCGCCAACGAGAACATGACGCTTCGTTATCGCGACATCGAGAAGCCGCGCAGCATCATGGGCGTCACGCCGGCCTATTCGCCGATGAACGATTTCCGCGCAGGCACCGGGCGATTCATCACCGACAACGACCTCGCCACCGCAGCGCGCGTAGTGGTCCTCGGCACGGAGCGCGCCCAGGAGTTTTTCGGCAGCGACGATCCGATCGGCAAGACCATCTCCATCAACGGCACCGGCTACCTCGTCGTCGGCGTGATGGAGGAGAAGTACTTCAGCTTCGATCACAAACGCAACGTGATGCGCTGGCTGAACCGCCAGATCTACATCCCGCTGACAACGTTCGTGACGCGCAAAGGCGAGTCGCTGGAGCGCGGCAAAGTGAGCTTCATGCACGTGCGCATGAAGGACGTGAAGCGCAACGAGGAAGCGGTGGACGAGATCAAGGCGATCCTCCTGCGCGAGCACGGCACGAAGGATTTCGACGTCTACTCGCGCGTCGCCAACCTCCGCCGCAACGAGCAGAACAACCAGATGTACGACATGACCTTCATGATCTGCGGGATCATTTCGCTCCTCGTCGGCGGCATCGTGGTGATGAACATCCAGCTGGCGTCGTTCAACGAACGCGTGCGCGAAGTCGGGACGCGCAAAGCGGTCGGCGCGTCACCCGCGCAGATCTTTTTCCAGTTCCTATCCGAAACGATTCTCGTCTCCGTCGTCGGCGGTTTCCTCGGCATCGTGGTCGGCAAGTTCTTCACTGACGGCATCGCCGCCCTGACGCGCGATCCCGCCGCGATCACCGTCAGCACCGCGGTGTGGGCCATCGTCTTCGCTGCGGGAACAGGACTCGTGTTCGGGATGTATCCGGCAATTCGCGCGTCGCGTTTAAATCCGATCGAAGCGCTGAGGGCGGAATGAAGTGGCCAGTGGTCAGTGGTTAGTGGTCAGCGAGAGAAGCGTCTGATGCCTTTACTGACCACTGGCCACTAACCACTGGCCACTCGTAACAAGACACAGCGCCTGAGAAAACACACATGCAACTCCTCGAATCCGTCCGCACCAGTCTCGAAGAAGTGAAGGGGCATCCGCTCCGCTCGTTCTTCACGCTCATCGGCGTCATCCTCGGCACGCTGGCGATCGTGGTGGTGATGTCGGTGCTCGACGGCGTTGGACGGGCCGTGTGGAGCGGCATGGAAGACCTCGGAATGGACGGCGTGCTCGTCCTCTCGCAACGCAAACCGACCGACGCAATGGAGCGCGCGAAGGCGCATCTCTCGCACGGCCTGCGCATCGAGGATCAGAAGTATTTCGAAGGCAGCAGCCTGATCACGTCCATCGGTCCCGTCGGAGAAACGCGCGCCGTCGTCACCGCCGGCCGGGTGACGCGCCGCATCGACGTCTACGGAATCACGCCCGCCTTCGTCGCGATCAAGAATCGCAAGACCAGCTCCGGACGCTTCCTCGGCGAAAGCGACGTGGAGTCGAAGAAGCCGGTCTGCGTTCTCGGATTCAAATTGAAAGAACAGCTCTTCGGCGGTGATGACGCCGTCGGCCAGCAGGTCAGCGTCGGCGGACGGCGCCTCACCGTCATCGGCGTCGGTACCAAGTTCAACATGCAGTTCGTCAACGACGACGACATGCGCAAGGAAACCGGCGGCGTCTACATCCCGTTCACCGTCTACCAGGACATGTTCGGCCGCGCGAACGCGATCTCTTACATGCTGGCGAAGGCGGACGATCCGGAGAAAAGCATCGATGCCGAGGATGAGGCGGCGGGCATCTTGGCGCACGCGCACAACAACATTCACGACGTGCGCGTCGAGAACGTCGGCAAGGAAATCCTCAAAGAGCGCGGCAACATCGTGCGAATCCTGCGCAACTGGCGGATCGTCTTCTTCTCCATCGCCGGCATCTCGCTGCTCATCGGCGGAGTCGGCATCTTCTCGGTGCTGAAGATTTCGATCTCCGAGCGCCTGTTCGAAATCGGACTGCGGAAATCGATCGGAGCGGGCGACGGCGAGATCTTCATGCAGTTCCTGATCGAAGCGGTCACGCTCTCCGTGGTCGGCGCCGCGATCGGGTGCGCGGCCGGCATCGCCGTCGTGAAAGTGATCGCCGGATTCTTCCCGGCCGGGTTGCCGGTCTCGCTCTTCGGATTGTCGGTCGCCAGCGGCTTCGCCGTGTCGATGGGATTGCTGGCCGGGCTGTATCCGTCGATCACTGCGTCGAGGTTGCAGCCGGTCGAAGCGCTGCGGTCCTAACGCCGTTCAAATGCTTTTCGCCAATCGATCGAGCGCCGGTCCGATCAACCGGAACGTGTGCCACTCGTCCATCTTCCGCGCGCCGAGCGATTCGTAGAACGCGATCGACGGCTCGTTCCAGTCGAGGACGGCCCAATCGACGCGTCCGCAATTGCGTTCGCGCGCGATTTGCGCGAGACGCGCGAGCAACGCCTTGCCGTAGCCGCGGCCGCGATACTCCGGTTTGACGAAGAGGTCTTCGAGGTAGATGCCCGGCTGCGCGAGGAACGTCGAGTAGTTGTGAAAGAAGAGCGCGAATCCAACCGGCGATCCGTCCTCCTCGGCGATGATCACCTCGGCGTATCGTGGGCTGCCGAACAGCGTGGCCTGTAACTGCTCCTCCGTCGCCACGACGAGATGCCCAAGCTTCTCGTACTCGGCCAGCGCGCGGATGAACTGGTGAATCTGCGGTACATCGGATTCGTGCGCTTCACGGATTTTGAAGGTCATCGTGCATGCGATCATAGCTGTCATGCGGAACGTGATGCTGCTCGGCGCGATGGTCTTTGCTCTCACAATTTCGGCGCAACCGAAAGGGGAGTTGGGGGTGGGGAGTGGGGAGTGGAAACAGCCGACGGCCACCGCCTCTGCTCCCACTCCCCACACCCTACCCCCCACTCCCCACCGCCACGAAGTCAACGTCACTCCCGAAATGATCCGCCACAGCCGGATTTACGACGTTCTCTACTTCGTCGACTTCGTCTATGGCATCGCGGTACTGCTGCTCATCCTCGGCACCGGCTGGTCGGCGCGGATGCGCGCATTCGCGTCGCGCCACGTGCGGTGGCCGTTCGTCGCGGCGATGCTCTACTTCGTCCTGCTCTCGCTCGTCACCGCGATCCTCACATTTCCGCTCGACCTCTACGGCGGCTTCATCGTTCCGCACCAGTTCGATCTCACGAATCAAAGTTTCGCGGCGTGGATGGGCGACTTCGGCAAAGCGCTCGCCGTGAACCTCGTCATCTTCGCGCCGATCGCGGCGGTGGCGCTGATCCTGATCCGCCGCATCCGCCACTGGTGGCTCGCGCTCTGGATCGGATCGATTCCGCTGATACTCCTCGGCGTCCTGGCGCAGCCGCTGATCATCGATCCGCTCTTCAACAACTTCCAGCCGTTGCGCGACGTATCGCTGCGGCAGGCATTGATCGAAGAAGCGTCCCGCGCCGGCATCGAGAACAAACGCGTCTACGAGGTCGACAAATCAAAACAGACGAAAGAGATGAACGCCTACGTCACCGGCATCGGTCCCTCGGCGCGCATCGTCATGTGGGACACGCTGCTCGCCAAACTCGATCGCGACGAAATCCTCGCGGTGATGGGCCACGAGATGGGGCACTACGTTCTCAAACATCTCTGGAAGGGCATCGCCTTCACCATCGCCATCACCTTCCTCGGCTTCTTCATCGCGCAGCGCCTCTTCGAATGGGGCCTCGCGCGTTGGGGCGTGGGTTGGAAGGTTAGCGATCGCGCCGATGCGGCTGCGATTCCGTGGCTACTCGCCGTCAGCAGCATCCTCGCGTTTCTCCTTTCGCCCGTTTACTCCGGCTACTCGCGTCACGTCGAGCATCAGGCGGATGTTTTTGGACTCGAACTGACGCACCTGAATGAAGCGATGGCCAGCTCGTTCGTAAAGTTCGCCGAGGATTCGAAAGCCGACCCGAGACCGCCGCGGTTCATCGAATGGTGGCGCTACTCGCATCCGTCGCTCGGCCGCCGCATCGACTTCGTGCTCGCGTACAAGCCGTGGGAGAAGGGGCAGCCGAACGAGCTGTGGAGAAGGTGAGGGTGTGGGGAGTAGGGAGTGGGGAGTGGGGAGTGGCGGCTCCGTTGTCGCCGCTTCTGATCCTCTCTTCCACACCCCACACCCAACACCCCACACCCTTCAACGACTACCGGCTTGCAGCCACCGTCTCGTGCGACAAATTCTGCGCGTCGGTGATCATCGTCAGGAAATCGTGGCGGTAGCCTTCGAAATCGCGGCCGAGCGATTTGTGCGCGAGGGTGCGGACCTCGTCGTAGGTCGCGTCGCCTTTGAATTTCGAATCGCGAAGGAGCATGCCGAACTCCGCGACGGATGACGCGAAGCGGAGATTGTCCGAGGCAGCGGTCACGTCAGCGTGATTGTCGTTGACCGTGTACGTGAGCAGCTTCGACGTATCGCCCTCGGGTTCTTTGTAGCGGAGCTTGAGCGTCAGCAGTTCCGGCGATGCTGCGGTGACTTTGGTGGACTGGTACTTCAGCGGATCGACGCTTCCGGTGAGACTGTCATCGCCTGGCATCACCAGCTCGTACAGCGCGGTGACCGAATGGCCGGCGCCGATGTCGCCGGCATCTTTCGCGTCGTTGTTGAAGTCTTCCTTGCGCAGCAGGCGATTCTCGTAACCGATCAGGCGATACGACGCCACTTTCGTCGGATTGAATTCGATCTGGAGCTTCACGTCCTTAGCGATCGTGAAGAGCGTCGCGCCCATTTCCGACACCAGCACCTTCCGCGCCTCGGCCAGCGTGTCGACGTACGCGTAGTTGCCGTTGCCTTTGTCGGCGAGCAGCTCCATCTTCGAATCCTTGATGTTGCCGGTGCCGAATCCGAGGACCGTGAGGAAGATGCGGTCGGCGCGTTTGGATTCGATGAGTTGTTCCAGCTCGCCGTCGGTCGACGCACCAACGTTGAAATCGCCGTCGGTGGCGAGGATGACGCGGTTGTTGCCGCCATCGATGAAGTTCTGCTTCGCCACTTCGTACGCGAGCTTGATTCCCGCGCCGCCGGCAGTGGAGCCGCCGGCTTCGAGCGACTGGATGGCGGAGAGGATCGTGCCCTTGTCGGAGCCAGGCGTCGACGGCAGAACGAGGCCCGCATTGCCGGCGTAGACGACGATGGCCACGCGGTCTTTCGGCCGCAGCTGGTTCACGAGCAGTTCGAGACCCTCCTTCACCAGCGGCAGTTTGTCCGGTTCCATCATCGAGCCGGAGACGTCGATGAGGAAGGTGAGGTTGTTCGCCGGCAGGTCAGCGGTCTTCATCCGACGACCCTGCAATCCGACGAGAAGTATGCGATGGCGCTCGTTCCACGGACACGCCGCAACCTCGGTCGTGACCGAGAACGGCTGCGCGCCGGACGGATCGGGATAGTCGTAGGTAAAGTAGTTGACCATCTCCTCGATCCGCACCGCATCGCGCGGCGGGCGTTGTCCGTCGCGAAGGAATCGGCGCACGTTGCTGTATGCGGCGCGATCGACGTCGACGGAGAACGTGGAGAGCGGATTGTCGGCGACCGAAAGGAGCTCGTTCTCCTGAATCCGTCCGTACTCCTCAGTGTTGAACTGCGTGGCGTCCACGTTTGCGGCCATCGCACTGACCGTTGCGGGTTTCGGAGCGCCGCCAGTCACGGTGATGTTTTCGTAGACGCCGCGGCCGCCGACGATGCCGGCAACCACACCGCCTTCGACCCCGCCCTGAACCTTCGGCGCCGACATGTCGGCGACGGCGGAAGGCGGCAGCTCGGATGGCTGCGCAACAGCACTGCGGCCGGCCGGCGGCGGCAGGACCGGCGACGCTCCCGACTTCAACTCGCTCTTGCACGAGACCAGTGCCAACAGCGTGAATAGAACCGCGGAAAGGATAAGCACAACGCCATCGAGGGCGGATCGAATCTGACGATTTTTCATGATGTTTCCTCCGTATCGATGGCGTTGGACACCAGGTAGAGCAGGATGGAAACCTATCGTCGCCGCGAGTGATGCGCCGGCTTCGGCACCTGCATCGGTTCGCGCACGCCTGCCGCTTTCTGCGGATGCGTCCCCGGATTGATCTCGCCGAACACGCGCATCTTCAGCGACGACGATGCATATGCGCCGTACGCCAGCTCGCGGTTGATGAAGAGCGCATCGGGCGAGCGGTAGACGTTGCCGTTCTCGACGTAGACGTACGAGCCGGTCAGCTTCTCCGTCAGGTAGTCGCGCGCCGCCTGTTCATCCTCGGTCGGAATGGCGATGTTGGTCAGATGGACAACCTCCGTGCCGTCGATCCGTTCGACGACGATCGTGCGGCTGTCGATCACTTTGGAGAAGCGCGCCATCGGAACGGCGGCCATCAGAGACTGAGAGAAAACAACGAGAGACACGCAAAGAATGAAACGTTTCATAGCATTTTGCGTGGTGCTGGAAAGACGGAGAGTCAACCGCGCAGGAAGGCGGTCTCGGTGGGAGGCCGGACGTTAACATACCTGTGCGATACTCTGCAACTGTATGCCGGGGCGGGAGGGGAAGCGCGGTTTGACGCGGCGAACGGGCTCGTTCAAGACGGTCGCGCTCCTGATGCTCATCCCGATCGGCGGCATCGTCCTCATTTTTCTTTGGAGCTTCCTGCACAACGCGCTGTCGTTGCTGCATCGGCCCGCGCACAGCGAGGCATCGGTGCTCGGGACTGCGCATCGCGGCGACATCGTGCTGATCCTCGACGACGTCGGGTTCGATCATCAGCCGCTGTCGTCGGCGATGGCGATTGATCCGAATGTCAATTTCGCGGTGCTGCCGAACGGCAAGCGCTCGATCGAATTCGCGTCGACGCTGCACGCCCGCGGATTCGAGTTGCTTTGCCATTTGCCGATGGAGCCGGAAGGGTTTCCTCACATCTCGCCGGGCGACGGCGCGGTGTTGATGTCGATGTCCGACGCGCAGATCGCCACGGCCACGCGGACGAACATCGGCGCGATCCATTTCGCGCGCGGCGTGAACAATCACATGGGCTCGCGAGCCACCGCTGACCGCCGCGTGATGACGGACGTCCTCGGCGCGCTCCCGAAAGGGATGTACTTCATCGATTCGAAGACCACCGGCAACTCGATCGCCGGCCCGCTCGCGCGGACGATGCGCGTGAAGACCGCGTCGCGCAATGTGTTCCTCGATGACGTGCAGGATGTTGCCGCGATCCGACGCCAGCTCATCGAATTAGCGGAGACGGCATCCTCGCGCGGCGTCTCGGTCGGCATCGGACACATGTATCCATCGACGATCCAGGTGCTCACCGAGGATGCGCCGAAGCTTCGCGCGGAAGGATTCCGCTTCGTGCGCGCGAGCGCCGTGGTGCGCTGACTCAGCGCTTACACTCCACTACGCAATGCTGCTCGCGCTTTTCCTCATCGATCTCGCCGCCGGCCTCTACCTCTTTCTTCCGCTCGTCGGACGCCGCAACGCGGGCGTGAAGTTTTATCGGTTGATCCTCATCACCACCGGCGCGCTGGCCCTCGGTGCGCAACTGGCGCATATCCAACGATTGCGGCCGTTCGAAGCGGCGGCGGTCGTATTGACGATCATCGTCTACGTCACGCTGAGATTTCCCAAGCGCCTCATCTTCCGCATCCCCGCCGCACTCCTCGGCATCGTCTACATCGTTGCGCCGGTGATCGCGTGGCGCGAGGCGACGCATGCGTCGATGCTCTGGTCGATCGCTGGCGCCCTCTCCAGCGTCGGCATCCTCGGCAGCGTCACGCTGGCGATGCTGCTCGGACATTGGTACCTCGTCGTCCGCGGCATGGCCATCGATCCACTGAAGCGGCTCACCTTCGCGACGCTCGGCGCAACGATCGTGAAAGTTGTGGTTGTGACGATTGCGATCCTCGCCGGCGGCGCGTGGCACGAAGTGGCCATCCGTCAGGGCATCTTCTTCTGGATGCGCGCGGGATGGGGACTGGCCGGACCGCTGCTGCTCTATCCGATGGTGTGGGGGACGGTGAAGATCCGCTCCACGATGGCGGCGACGGGAATCCTCTACGTCGATGTCGTGGCGGTCGTGATCGGCGAAGTGCTCGGCGCGTGGTTGAGCGCGATCGTGCACTTGCCCGTGTAGGGATGGCCCTAGACGTGGCCTCGGTGTGAACCGCCACGAAGTTCGTACACACACATTCCCACGGGAGCGAGAATCATTCGGATTTCGCGATCTCGCACGACAGATTCGCTGAGAATCTCCTGAACGTCCAACCATTCTGTGGTGCGCGCGTTCGTGTAGCGGGAAAGCTTGGCTAAGAAAGGGTGCAGATCGGGACGCTCCAGCTTTCGACAAGTCGCGAGCGCACGTTTAAGAGCATTTTGTTTTGTCTCATCTGAGTATCGCATGCGAACAATTTACACGTCGTCGTTGCACTCGTCAATATGTTGACCACTTTGTCCACTTCGCTCTTGCTGGAGCCGACGCCATGCCGCCGCCTCGCCCGGGCTTCTGAGTTTCGCACTTAGCTGTGTCCTTCTTCCGCGCCCGGAGGCGCCGCACCGTACACATGCCGATCATGGATCACCAGATCGAACGGCTTCAACGCAGGATTGGCCGGATACCCACGATGAACCGCCTGGCATTCGTAGCAGACGATCACGTCTTTCACGATGCGCCAGACGATGTAGTCGAGGATTGTTACGCCGAGGAGTGAGAGACCGTAGGTCCATGGGACGAAGATCGACCCGAGGACAACCAGCGCGATGCCCGTCTTGCGGTTGAAATCCTTTTGGAAGTAGAGCTGCTCGTGTCCGCACGCGGCGCAGCGATCGATGATGGCATCCGCGTTCGGCGCCACCACGTCATTCGCCGCCCCGCAGAAATCACAAGGGCGCGACGCCTCGCCGGCATCGCGCCCGAGGCGCTGTTCACATTGGGGGCAGAGGAAGTGGATGGACGGCATGGAGAAGTAGATTCGTAGATGAGTGGATTAGTAGATTAGGACCCTGATCTACGAATCGACATCCTGATCGACTAATCCACTAATCACTAATCCACTACTCCTTCTTCGCGCGTTCCAGATACCGGTTTTCGCTCGGGTCGACGATGATCTCTTCGCCCTCGTTGACGAACGGAGGCACGAGCACGGTCAGGCCGTTCTCGAGCTTGGCCGGCTTGTACGACGCCGAGGCTGTTGCGCCCTTCACCTGCGGCTCCGTCTCGGCGATGCGCACGCGCAGCGTCTTTGGAAGCTCGATGCCGATCGGCTTCTCCTCGAAGAACTGCACCTGCAGCTTCACGCCGGGATTCAGCCAGGAAGCGGAGTCGCCGAGGTCCTCTTCGGAAATCTCCACCTGCTCGAAATTCTCCGTGTTCATGAAGTGATGCGCGTGGCCGTCGGAGTAGAGGTACTCCATCTCCTGCTGATTGATGTAGGCCTGCGTGATTTCGTCCTGCGAGCGGAAGCGGTGTTCGAACTGGTTGCCGGTGCGCATGTTCCGCAGCTTGGCCTGCACCATGGCGCGGAGGTTTCCGGGGGTGTGGTGATTGAACTCCATCACCTTGCAAAGATCGCCGTTGAAGACGATGACGATCCCTCGCCGAATGTCGTTGGCCTGCATGAAGTTGTGAATCCTTTCGCTGGTAAACTCCGCGCCCTGATGAAGAAGACAACGAGCCGGACGATTACGATTTTCGTGTGTGTTGCGACGGTCCTCGGCATGAGCTGCCGTCCCCGTGCCGAACGACAAACTGCCGCCGCTGCGAGTGATATTCCAGTGGGCGTCTACGCCGCGACCAGCGGTTCCGAGGCCGCGTTCGGCCAGGCGACGGTGCAGGGCGAGAAACTCGCCGCCGAGGAGATCAACAACAACGGCGGCGTCCTCGGCAAAAAGATCCGGCTCATCATCGAAGACGATCAGGGCAAAGCGGAAGAAGCAGCGTCCGTCGTCACGAAGCTCATCACGCACGACAACGTGATCGCCGTCCTCGGCGAGAACTCGTCGAATCAGTCGCTGGCCGCGGCGCCGATCTGCCAGACCTCGAAGGTGCCGATGATCTCGGCGTCGTCGACGAATCCCGCCGTCACAAAAAAAGGCGACTACATCTTCCGCGTCTGCTTCACCGATCCATACCAGGGCAAAGCGCTGGCGATGTTCGTGCGCACGAACCTGCATGCGACGACGGCGGCGATTCTTCGCGACAACAAGAATGACTATTCGGTCGGACTGGCCGAGGTGTTCCGCAAAGAGTTCACGACCCTCGGCGGAAAGATTCTGGCCGAACAGAGTTACAGCGGCGGCGACAGCGATTTCCGCCCGCAGCTCACCGCGATCAAGGGGACGAAGCCGGATGTGCTGTTCATCCCCGGTTTCTACACTGAGGTCGGACAGATCGCGATTCAGGCCCGCGACCTCGGCATCGCCATTCCGATGGTCGGCGGCGACGGCTGGGATTCGCCGACGGTGATCCAGATCGGCGGCAAGTCGGTCGACGGCTGCTATTTCTCCGATCACTACTTCATGGGCGAGCCGCGTCCGGCCGTGAAGCGTTTCGTTGCCGAGATCAACAAGCGCTCCGGCAAGAATCCCGACGCGAACTCCGCCCTCGGCTACGACGCGCTCTACGTCCTCGCGAACGCGATCAAACGCGCCGGGTCACTCGACCGCAAAGCGATCCGCGACCAGATCGCCGCAACGAAGGATTACCAGGGCGTCTCCGGCGTCATCACGATGGGACCGGACCGCGATCCGATCAAGCCTGTGGCGATGATCAAGATTGACGGCGGCACTACGCATTTTGCGGGATGGATACAGCCATAGGTGTCGTCTGCCGTGAACGTGCGGCGCCCAGGCGCAGTTCGGCGAGGACGAAGAGCGTCATGAACAGCGCACCTGCTTCTTTCAACGGAAGCGGGAATGGCCGTGCGGGTCGAAGCGAATCGATCGCCGCATTCGCGTCGAACGCAGCCGTTCAAACTGCAATGTCTCTCCCGAACGCTTCGCGAACGGCTCGCGCCAGGTCGCGTCCACCTTCCTCGCTGACTGTGGGCCAGTCGCCACGGTCGGGTGCGACGGGCACGTTAAGGGTGACGCGCACCATCTCGTGATTACGCACGCCGGCGAGCGCTTCGGTGAGCCTGAGGACCTTCTCTTCGGCGATGTATTCGGCTTCGATCGTTCTGCTCATGTGGACAGGATAACGATGTGACGCAAAGAGTGTACGTGCTTCGTTCGATCAGCGTGGAATGTACGCGGATGGGGCGCGAATGACGACGTGGCGGCGAGGTACATCGATGTCGAGTGTGCGCGCCTGACCGAGCGGCTTAACGCTCTTCGATACGAAGCTGAGAAGGTATTCACCTCGCGCGTCGTCGCGAACCTGCGCAAACAAGCGTGGAAGGTCCTCCTTCTTCGGCATCCGGAAGAACGCGCCACCGCTCTCGGCCGCCAACTGCAGGTAGTCATGCTCGCGGGGCGTCAGTGTAGTGGGACGTGGATCGCCGTAGCGCGAGCTCGTGAACATCAGGACCACGTAGACCGGCACTCCCGCGTCGCGCGCAAGCTCCCGCACGCCTGAAGGTGTGGTTCGACTGCCAGTGTCGAGACCGTCAGTAAACACGAGGAGTGCGCGCTTCCCATCCACGTTACGAAGCTGTTGAATTGAATAGGCCACGGCGTCCCAAATCGCTGTCGCACCGCCGGCATGCACGCCGAAGATCTGACTACCGGCGTGCGCGAGATCCGCGGTAAGGGGCTGAACGAGGTGCTGTCGCTCATCAAATGTGATCAGCAATGTTCGATCGCCGGGAGCGAGCGATCCGCGCAGGAACGTCCTGGCATCGTCGGCGACGTCCATCATGGCGGCGAGCATGCTTCCCGAGGTGTCGAGGGCCAGGGCCACGGTAACCGGATCGCTCGGCGTGCTGCGAAGGGACACTTCGACGGGACGCCCATCCTCCTTCACCGAAAAGTCCTCCGGCTTCAACCCCTCGATGTTATGGCCGAGGTGATCCTTGACGACGGCGTAGATGCTGACCGCGTCGACCCTCATCACTTCCGACGCGGCAGCGGAATTGATCATTTTCGCATCTTCGGCGATGGCTCCCGCCTGTGTGACCACAACGGCCCGCAAGTAACCGGATGCGCGGCGTGAGGGGAGGACGAGCGTGGCGCGGAAAGGCGGCTCATGCAGAGTGGCGAGCTTGGTTTCGTTCCAGAAGATATCAACCGATTCCAGAACTTCGCCCTCGGGCACGCGCGGAACGACTTCGACGACGCTCCGCGATTCAATGACGTCTCCCTTCGGTGCGACGAGTTGTATGGAGAGTCGCTCGACGCGGTCGTTGATGGTGACCGTGTCTTCTCCGAGCTGGCGATCGTGCACGTCGTACGCGATGGCCCGCAGCGTATGCACTCTTGGTGTGCTTCCGAGCTGCAGAGTGGCGCGGAATGGCCGGAGATCGGACTCGGTCACGCGAGCATCATCGATGAGAAACTCGACACGCGCGGCGTTCTCAGGTGCCGTGGCGACGACCTGAAGTGGACCAGCCAGCACGTCGCGGCGTCCGAAAATGAGGTGTACCGGCTCGCCGCCGGCGGCAGCCGCCTTTCCTTGATCGGGAGCAGCACCCATCCTCTCGAGCGAACGCCGCGCGCTGTCGGCGGCCCACGATTCGGCCGGAGCGAGCCGGTACGCTTCGGCATACGCTTCGAGCGCGCGTTTCGGATCGCCATCCGAGCTCCGAATATCGCCGAGAAGCAGCCAGGCGTTCGCGCCGATCTCTGGCGTGAGTGGCTCCTTGGCGATGATCGAGATCCGTTTCACGCCAGAGCCGAAGCGCCCCTCTTCATCGACATCGAGAACCGCGAGTCCGAGTTGCGCGCGCTGCCGGTCGATCGCGTCTCCCTCGTGTTGCGCGAGGTTCTGCGCAAGCTCGAACGTCGCGCGCGCCTCTTTGCGCATTCCGGCGTTGGATTGTCCGAGACCGCGACGGAAGTACGCGGCCCCTCTGTTTCCGTCAAGCCTCTGCTTTGCCGACTCGGCGAAGAGCGAGGCCTGGTCGTGCAGCGCGGAGAGTTCTGTCGCCATCGGGCCCACTTCGCCAATTGTGAACGTGTCCACATGGCCGAAGGAGAAGCGGACGAGGCCGATACCGGAAAGATCGGCGATCACTCCGCCCGCCGGATCGAGAACGAGGAGATCAGGCGCGTGATCCTTAGCGGTGTTGTTCACCTCTGTGTACCGGGTAAGCACCTGGTCTCCAACCACCGCCCGCGCAAGCACCATGTCGTTGGTCGAGTAAGAAACCGACTCCCTCGTGAGCGCGTCCTCGATCCACGCATCAGGCCTTCTGTCCACCGGGGTGCCGGCCCGGACATGAAGCAGAATGAGTTGCTTGCCGGCTTCAGCCTGTTTGACGGCTTCAGGAAGCGAAAGCCACGAGCGCGCTTCGGCAAACGCCGCAAATGTGAGGAGAGTGAAGAAAAGGGTAAATGCCTTCAAGAAGTCCTCCCTGCGCTGCATCCCGGCGCCGCTTCGGGACATCGTCTGAAGAAAGGATCGCTCGCCGATCAGGTCCAACACTATGCCATGACGCGTTCGGTTCCCTTGTCCTGGACAAAGAGTGTCTGCGACACGTCACATTTCGACGCGAACTCCGCCTCGGCTACGACGCTCTCTACGTGCTCGCGAACGCGATCAAACGCGCTGGCTCACTTGATAGGGACGTCAGTGCGCCGCCGCGCGTCTGCGAGCAGCCGGCACGTTGATCGTGGCCGGTTGTGTGGTTCGTGCGGGTACTGCCGCACTGATCTGCACTCGTCCTTCGCCGCGCGGCGTTACCACGATGGTTGCGGTGGTCACGCCTGCCGGGATGCTGACCGGCGCCGGCGTAGGAACGATGTTCGGAGCACTCGAGGTAAACACGGCAGTCACCGGCGTGAGATAAGGCGATCCAATGTCGAGAGTCAGCTTGATCGGTGTGTTCGACGCGGCCGAGGTTTGCGCGGGATACAGCGCGGCATCGTCATTGATGATCGTCACGGTCGATCGCGTTACGCCGAAAAGAGGATCGGCATTTGTGTACGGCGGCTCAAGGCGCACCCGGAATGACTTATCGAGCTCGGGCAGCGTGTTCCCTCGAACCCATCCGATTACAACGCCCGAGGTCTTGCCAGCTTCGATATTGGCGCCGCCGCCTGCTTCGAAGTCGCTGTTTCCCGCGGTACCTGCGTCGAAGAATACCAACGCGTAACAACCCACGCCCATCGGCGCGCTGAGGTGAACCGGGATCTCGAAACGCGTCAGTCCCGAATCTCCTTCGGCGACGGCGGCGGCCGATTCGATCGACAGCGTCGGAGGCGAGTCGTCGTCGACAACGGTCACGGATGGCTGCCACGAGGTGTTCATCATGGTCAGCGTTCCTCCGCTGGTGTTGCCCAAGCTGAGATAAAAGTAGCGGCTACTTCCGGTGTAAAGCTGATCATCGGCGATCGGCATCGTGAAGTTCTTCAAGGTTTCACCAGGGCCGAACGACAACGTCGCGCGGACAACAGTTTTCAATGTTGCATAGTCGGTGACGACTGCCTCGGTCGAGATACTCCGCGACAGGTCAAGACTGCGAAGGACCGTGATGGTCAGAGGCCCGTTGTCTTCGCGGACCACGATGCAGTTCTCGCATACACCGCCGGGGTACTTTCCCGTACCGGTAGAGAAGCTCAAGCGAGAGGGCGACGTCGCGATCACGGCCGCGCCGTTCGGGTTCACCGTCGTCTTGCTGCCCAGCGCGTTTGTCACTGTCGCTCGCATCACGTAGTTTCCGGGCAACGGATAGTCGTGAGTGACCTGGTCGGTTCCGATAAGAGATTGCGTCGTCCCGTCGCCGAAATCCCACGTGACGGTATCGCACGGCGAAATCGTGTATCCCGGGTCGAAAACAGAGGGAGGAAAGAAGCCTGAGGGGAGCGGCGCGAGGATGAGGGTTACGGGTCCGTTGGGGCATCCGGCGTCGGCGCTGCAAGAGGGAGATGAGACGAGGGACATCGCCCCGGGCGCCGCTACTGGACACGCAGCACGCGCACAGAGCGCGGTCAACACGAAGCCGGCAGCGATGGCGGAACTCTTCAGTAATCGACGCACAGTGGCGCCACTATAGGGCGTTTTTATGCGATTACTGACTACATCTCGATCTGCGCGCCGAGCTCGATGATCTGGTTTGTCGGCAGCGAGAAGTACTGCGCGGCGCTGGACGAGTTGCGCATCATCGAGGCGAAGAGTTTCTCGCGCCAGAGCGCCATGCCCGGGCGCTTGGTCGCGACGAGCGTTTCGCGTCCGAGGAAGTAGCTGGTGGTCATGGCGTTGAAGGAACCGATCCGCGATGAGAGGCGCTCGAGATGCGCCGGGAGGTCTGGATCCTCCATGAAACCCATGCGAAGGACCAGGCGGGAAACACCCTGGCCGAGGTCGTGATACTCGAAGCGTTCCTCATCGCCGAGGTGCGGCGACTCTTCCATGCTCACGCTCAGCAGGATTACGCGTTGATGGACGACCTTGTTGTGTTTGAGATTGTGCAGCAGCGTGGTCGGAACGCCTGTGGATTCGCGCGACAGAAAAATCGCCGTCCCAGGTACGCGATGAATTCGTCCACCGGCGAGATCGCGAAGGAGATCGTCGGTTGAGAGCGTCGTCTCTTTCAGGCGTTCCGAGAGGATCTGCCGTCCGCGAGCCCACGTGGTCATCGCGGTGAAGACGAGCGCGCCGATCGCGAGCGGGAACCACCCGCCTTCTTCGACTTTGATGATGTTCGCGCCGAAGAAGGCGAGGTCGATGGCGAGGATGGGGATCGTCAGGCTCAGCACGGCGATCAGCGACCAGTGCCAACGCTCACGCTCGACGATTGCCAGCAGTGCGGTGGTGATGCCCATCGTCGCGGTGACTGCCACGCCGTACGCGGCGGCGAGGGCGCTCGAACTCTTGAATGCGAGCACGAGTCCGATGGCAGCGACCATCAGCAGCCAGTTGATCGACGGGATGTAGATCTGTCCGATCTCGCGCGCCGAGGTGTGGCGAATTTCGATGCGAGGCACGTAGCCGAGCTGCACGGCCTGCCGTGTCAAGGAAAACGCCCCGGAGATTACGGCTTGCGACGCGATGACGGCGGCCACGGTCGCGAGAATCACGAGCGGGTATTTGGCCCAATCGGGAGCCATGTGGAAGAACGGGTTCTGCACTGCCGACTTGTCGTGCAGCAGCAGCGCGCCCTGACCGAAATAGTTGATCAGCAGCGAAGGGAAGACGCAGACGAACCACGCCAGCCGGATCGGGCGCGCGCCGAAGTGGCCCATGTCGGCGTAGAGCGCTTCGCCGCCCGTCACCGCCAGAAAGACGGCGCCGAGGACGAGGAAGCCGTGCATTCGGTTGACGATGAAAAAGTGAACGGCATGAGTCGGCAGAATCGCCAGCAAGACGCGCGGCGCGGTGATGATCCAGCGGATGCCGAGGATGGAGATGACGGCAAACCAGACCAGCATCACCGGTCCGAAAAACGCTCCGACCTTGGCCGTACCGGCGCGCTGGACGCCGAACAAAATGATCAGCACGACCACGGTGATGATCTCGACATACGGTCCGAAAACCGGCGTGGCCACTTCCAATCCTTCGATCGCGCTGAGCACGGAGATCGCGGGCGTGATCATACCGTCGCCGTAGAGCAGCGCCGATCCGAACAGGCCGAGGGCGATGAGGACAGCCCGCTTTGTCGATTGCGACTCACGCATGCGCGCGAGCGACATCAGCGCGAGGATGCCGCCTTCGCCTCGGTTGTCGGCGCGCATGACGAAGATGAGGTACTTGAGCGAGATGACGATGATCAGCGACCAGCAGATCAGCGAGAGGATGCCGATGATGTTGTCCGGCGTCGCGGTCACGCCGTGCCCTGCGTGGAAGCACTCGCGCAGAGCGTAGAGAGGACTGGTGCCGATGTCCCCGTAAACGACGCCGAGCGCGCTCAGCGAGAGGACGGCGAGGTACCGTCCACTGATCTTCTTCTCCGGAGACGCATCCATCGGGCGCGCGGGAAGGTAACACAGGCGGGGGAGGTCACGGCCGCCGATGCGGCTAACGTGCTGCGGAAAGGAGGAGAGCTGACTTCTGAAGTACCTGCCGGAGAACCTCAGAAGGAGCGGTGGCAATGAATTGCGCGTTACGCGCTCGCCAATCGAGGCTCTTCAACTGATCTGCGAGGACCACCCCCGTCACTTCGAGCCCCGGCGGAATGAGTACCTCGAACGGATAGCCCTTGATTTGATTCGTGATCGGAGCCAAGACAGCAAGTTCGGATCGGCCGTTGTAAATCGCGGCGGAAAGGACGAGAGCTGGCCGGCGGCCGGCCTGCTCGTGCCCCGCTCGAGGATCAAAGTTGATCGCGACAAAGTCGCCTCGATCCGGCACCCAGCCGCGGCTACCAGACTTCGTTGCCAACCGATGTTCCTGTCTCGATCTCGGCGTGCCGGTTCTTCGGCGTGATCTGAGCGACGAGTTCCTCGAGCGAAAGTTGCGGCTCTTCGATCGCGCCGACGACGAGCTTACCGCTTCGAACCGAAATCTCTACCGCCGAGTCTTCCCGAAGGTTTGATTCTTCGGCAAAGGGCTTCGGGATGCGAAGAGCGAGGCTGTTGCCCCATTTCTGAATGCGCGCTTTCATGTCTCTACAAAGAGTACACGAAAGGATTCAGTGGCGGAAGTGCCGTTCGCCGGTGAAGACCATGGCCACGTTTCGCTCGTTGGCCGCCGCGATCACCTCGGCGTCGCGGACCGAGCCGCCGGGCTGAATGATGGCGGTGATGACGGAGTCGGCGAGGAGGTCGAGGCCGTCACGGAAGGGGAAGAAGGCGTCGGAGGCGGCGTAGGTGCCGGATGTCGGCAGGATCGATTTCATGATCGCGACTTTGGCGGCGTCGACGCGGCTCATTTGTCCAGCGCCGATGCCGACGGTCTGCGCGCGATTGGTGACGACGATGGCGTTCGATTTCACATGAGCGCAGACGATCCAGGCGAATTCGAGGCCGTCCATCTCTTCCTGTGTCGGTTGGCGTTCGGTTGCAATCTTCCAGTTCTCGCGTCCGCCGATGCGATCAGCACCTTGCGCGAGGATGCCGCCGGCCGCACTGCGATACTCGATTCCGGCCGCGGGTTCCGTCGCGACGATCAGCCGCAGGTTCTTTTTCTTCGCGAGCACTTCGCGTGTGTCGTCGCTGAACGACGGCGCCACGATCACTTCGAGGAACATCGGCTCGACGATGCGCGCGCAGTCGCCGTCGAAGTCGCGATTGACTCCGATGATGCCGCCGAACGCGGAGACGGGATCGGAGTCGATCGCCGCACGCAGCGCCTCGGACACGGAGGCGCGTCGCGCGACGCCGCACGGGTTCGTATGCTTGATGACCGCCGCGGCGGGTTCGTCGAACGCGTACGCGAGGCGCATTGCGGAATCGAGGTCGAGCAGATTGTTGTAGGAGAGCTCCTTCCCCTGAATCTGTTCGAACGGCTTCGCGCCGGACGGGACGTAGAACGCGGCGGTTTGCTGCGGGTTTTCGCCGTAGCGGAGGTCCTGGAACTTTGTCAGGTTCAGCGTCAGGTCGCCGCCATCGCCGAGGAAGTTGGCGATGGTCGCGTCGTACTTGCTCGTCTTGCGGAAGACTTCGACGGCGCAGCGGTGGCGGAAGTCCTCGCTGATGTCGCCCGACTCAAACTCCCGCAGAAAATCGGCGTAGAGCGACGGGTCGCAGAGCGGGAGCACGAAGCGGTGATTCTTCGCCGCGGCGCGCAGCATCGACGGGCCGCCGACGTCGATCTGTTCGATCGCTTCATCGACGGTCACACCATCCTTCGCGATCGTCGCTTCGAACGGGTAGAGATTGACGACGACGAGATCGATCGGCGGGATGCCGAGGCGGTCGACGTCGGCGCGGTGGGATTCGTTGGCGCGATCGAAGAGGATTGCGCCGAAGACGCGCGGCGTCAGCGTCTTCACGCGTCCGCCAAGGATTTCCGGCGCGCCGGACCACTGCGCGATCGACGTCACCTCGATGCCGTTGTCGGCGAGGTGCTTTGCAGTCCCGCCGGTGGAGAGGATTTCGACGCCTTTCACACGCAGCGCGCGCGCGAGCTCGACGATGCTCGTCTTGTCGGAGACGGAGAGGATGGCGCGCTCAATTCGCATGCAGTCTGTTCGGCGCGCGCACGCTGCCGCCGGCCGTTTTCCAGATGAAGTAGTAGAAATTCACGTCGTCGGTGATTGCGTGCGAGTAGCACACCGAGGCCACACCGAACGCAGTAGACCGATCGTCAAACGTCGCGCCGTTTCCGCGCCCATACTCCTCGGCCATCAGCGGCGAATAGCCGGTGGTCCGCGCGAAGACTTTGTCGAGATACGCACTCAGCACGAAGTTGCGATCGAATCCGTAGAACACCGGCGCGAAGCGCGCCAATCGCCGTTCGAAGTACTGCTCGAAGTCGGCGCGTTCCTCGGCATCGTCATCCCCGATGTGAAACGGATTGTTCGCGTCGCCGACGAGATGACTCAGCACGCCGAGCTGCCGTACGACGCCGCTCATCGGCTGGTTCGTGCGGATCATCGTGACGATCTCATGCGTCTGCGCCACAATCCGCTCGCGCAGTTTGTGACGATGAATATCCGTGCCCTCAGTGGCCAGTGCGTCGTCGATGCCGCGCACGTATTCGTCGTTGAATTTCTTGATGACGAGCCGCAGATCCTCGGGCGCGAGCGCGGCGCTCTTCGCGGCGATGCGCTGATCGGCGGCGCGCGTCCATGCGACTCCGGGCAACGCGATCGAGAGGAAGAGCAGTGCGACCGCGAGGCGTTTCATGGGCGGACGCGATGGTACAACACGCCTCTTTCACGAAACACATCGAGCTGCTGACCGCCTGCGCGGCCTGCCCGAACGTTCTCGGGCGGCCGGTGGTCGGCGCGGTCGCGAACGCGCGCGTGATGCTGGTCGGCCAGGCGCCGGGACCGCATGAAGCCGATTCGCGGAAGCCGTTCGCGTACACGGCCGGACGGCGCCTCTTCAGTTGGATGTCAGACCTCGGCATCGACGAAGCGACGTTCCGCGAGCGCGTCCACATCTCCGCGGTCATCCGCTGTTTTCCCGGCAAAGATGCGAAGAGCGGCGGCGATCGCGTCCCTGATGAGGAGGAAATCGCGCGTTGCGGCGCGCACCTCGATCGCGAGATCACGATCCTGAAGCCGAAGCTCGTGATCGCGGTCGGAACGCTCGCGTCGCAGCAGTTGATCGGAATCGCGCAGTTGAAGGATGCCGTCGGACGCATTCATCGCGCGAAACGCGCAGGACGGACCTTCGACGTGATCGTGCTTCCGCACCCCTCCGGACGTTCGACATGGCTGAACAAGCCGGAGAACGCGGCGTTGATGCGCGAGTCGTTGCGATTGATCGCGGCTCATCCCGCGTTTATGGCGACGTTTCGCTCAGTCGATTAGTGGACTAGTAGATTTAGTAGATTAGTGGATTAGTAGATCAGGACGGTCCGCTTACTTTCCTAATCTACTGATCACTAATCCACTAGTCGAGAAGCGTCTTCCACGCCGCGACTGCGTCCGGCATCGCGGGCGATTGCAACGACGGCATTCCGGCCAATTCGAGCAGCTCGAGCGGCTTCACGTTGCCGGACTTGCCGCGCAGGAGCCCGCGTACGTATGCCTGCGCGGCCACTTCGCCGCGGCGTTCGAGAATGTGTTCGAAGTAGAGCCACTTCTCGTCCCAGCAGACGATGCGCGAGCAGACCGTGAAGCGCTCGAACGGCAGCAGCGACTTCTTGTAGCGAATGAACGTCGCGCCAACCATCGGCCGCCATCCGCGCTTCAGCACCGGCCGCAGCATGCGCGTACGGGCCAGGATTTCGACGCGGCCGATGTCCATCATGCTCAGGTACCGGCCGCTGTTCATGTGCATGTTCAGGTCGAGATCATTCGGCCAGACACGCATGGCGATGACGCAGTCGTCAAGGATACCGAGCTTGCGTCGGAAGCGGCTCTTGAAGATGGCCAGGAGGAAACGGAAGAGAACAACCATTTAGTGGATCAGTAGATTAGTGGATTAGTGGATTAGTGATCAGTGGTAACGAATCGGGGCGTCATGTGCAAGGCTTCCGTGAGGATTGGGTTCTCTGGTCCGCGCGCGACGGGCCATCGTTTAGTTCAAATCGAACAACAGCGCTTCACCATCTCCCGCGATCGTCACCTGCGATTCCTTCTCAATCGCGGCGCCGTCGCCCGCTCGCAGTTCCTCGCCGTTGAGCGTGATTGCTCCGCGCGCGACCTGCAGCCAGCCGTAGCGATTGGGACGAAAGTCGAACGTGACGCTGCCATCGCGGAGCGTGGTCGTGTAGAGATCGACGTCCTGATGGATCGTCAGCGATCCGTCGCGGCCGTCGTGCGACGCAACCAGGCGCAGGCGATTCTCGCGTTCCGAGGCAGGAAACTCCTTCTGCTCATATTCGGGTTCAATCCCGCGCTGCTCCGGCTGAATCCAGATCTGGAGAAAGTGCACCGGCATCGCCGACGCGTTTTTCTCGCTGTGCATCACGCCCGTACCGGCGCTCATCCGCTGCACCTCGCCGGGCCGGATCACCGAGCCGGTGCCCATCGAATCGTCGTGTCCCAGCTCGCCTTCGAGCACGTACGAAATGATCTCCATGTCGCGATGGCCGTGCGTGCCGAAGCCGCGTCCCGCCTCGACGCGATCCTCATTGATCACACGCAGCGAACGGAATCCCATGAAGTCGGGATCGTGATAATCGGCAAACGAAAACGTGTGATACGTGTCGAGCCAGCCGTGGTCGAAATGGCCGCGCTCCTCTGCTCTGCGCACTCGGATCATGGAACCCTCCTGCCCTTCGAAACAGAATCGTATTCCGTGCTACAAACGTACCGATGCTCGACGATGCGCCGCGGCGAAAGATGAACGAACGCACCGGGCGTCACCTCTGCGTGCGCTGTCTGGCCGAGGTGGAGTCGGACGAGTACTTGAAGAACGATCATCTGTGCGACAAGTGCGCCGCCGATGGCGACTATCCGCTGGCGTCGACGCCGGAACCGAAGCGGAAGAAGAATGCCCGGTAGAGTCGCGGTCATCCACGACTGGCTGACCGGAATGCGCGGCGGCGAGAGCGTGCTCGAAGCGATCCTCGATCTCGTTCCGGACGCGGAGCTCTTCACGCTCTTTCATTTTCCAGGAAGCGTTTCGAAAGCGATCGAGTCGCACACGATTCATACCTCGCGATTGCAATCGCTGGCGACGCGCGTCCGCGACTATCGCACGCTCCTGCCGCTGTTTCCGCGCGCGGTGCGGCAGTGGGATTTGAGCGGATTCGATCTCGTCATCAGCTCCAGCCACGCCGTCGCCAAGGGCGTCGATGCGCGCGGCAAGCCGCATCTCTGTTACTGCCACACGCCGATGCGCTACATCTGGGATCGTTTCGACGACTACTTCCCGCGCGGCCCGAAACGGATTCTCGCGAAGCCGGTGGCGGCGCGGCTGCGGCGGTGGGATGTGGCGGCGTCGAAGGGCGTCACACGTTTCGTCGCGAACTCCAACTTCGTCCGCGATCGCATTCGCGCGTACTACGATCGTGACGCGACCGTCGTCCATCCGTTTGTCGATGACGCGTTCCTGAACGCGCCCCTGCATGAAGCTCGCGAAGACTTTCACGTCGTAGTCTCCGCTCTCGTTCCCTACAAACACATCGAACTGGCCATCGACGCCGCGGCCGATCGGCGCCTCGTCGTCATCGGCGGCGGTCCGCTCCTCGCGTCGCTTCGCGCCCGCGGCGGCCCCAACGTTCAGTTCCTCGGCCACGTATCGAGAGACGTGATCATCGATCACCTCGGCCGCGCCCAAAGCCTGATCCTTCCCGGCGTCGAAGACTTCGGCATCACGCCCCTCGAAGCGATGGCCCTCGGCACGCCCGTCGTTGCCCTCGGCACCGGCGGCGTGCGCGACTCCGTCGTGCCCGGTACGATGGGGATTTTTTTCGAGACCGCGGCGGTACACTCGCTCCGCGCGGCGCTCGATGACGCGCAACGCCGCGCATGGGACCGCGCAGCGATTCGTGCGCACGCGGCGACGTTCTCGCGCGAACGGTTTCATCGCGAGATGCGTGCGGAGATTGAACTAGTCACAGGGAGGGAGTGGGGAGTGGGGAGTGGGGAGTCGGAGCAAGCGACGGGCTTTGTCTCCGACCCCCCACCCCCGACCCCCCACTCCCCGAAGCCATCGTGATCGAGAAAAAACACCGGACGCTGTCATCGATCTACCTGGTCAACGATGCCGTGGCATCGAATCTGGCGATGCTCTGCGCCTGGTTCCTCCGCTTCAGCCTGAAGATCATCCCGGTCACGAAAGGGCAGCAGGAAGTCGAGACGTATCTCCAGCTTCTACCGATCGTGACCATCGTTTTTCCGCTCGCCTTCGCGGTGCAGGGCCTTTACCGCATCCGGCCGACGCGCTCAAAAACGGAGGAGTGGCTGTCGGTCGCCATCGGCTCGATCGTGGCAACGGTCGTTTTCTCCGGCGTGCTGCTCTGGGTTCGTCCGGGTAATCCTGGCGTTCTCTACTCGCGGGCCACGCTGGCGATCTTCCTCGTCTGCGCGATCATCTTCGTGATCCTCGGGCGCGCGCTCGTCCGCGCGGTTGTCGAGCGCGGACATCGCGACGGCAAGCGCCTCGACCGCGTTCTCATCGCCGGCAGCGGCGAGCTTGCGCGTGCTGTCGTCGAGCGCGTGAACGGCCATCGCGAGTTAGGTTTTCTCGTGGTCGGCTATTTACGAAACGGCGAGGAATCGAAGCTGGACCTTCCGTGCCTCGGCACGATCGACCAGGCAGAGCAGGTCATCCTCGAACAGAATATCGATCACGTCTTCGTGGCGCTGCCGCATGCGTCATCCGAGGCGATGATGGCGCTGCTCGATCGCCTCGTGCGCAGTGTCGTTGCAATCCACGTCGTCCCCGATCTGCTGCAATTCATGGTGCTCCGCTCGCGCGTCGAAGACCTCGACGGACTGCCGACCATCAACCTTTCCGAAACGCCGCTGGAAGGGTGGAGCCGATTCCTGAAACGCGGCTTCGATCTCATCGTTGCCACGGCCGCGCTGATCGTCTTCTCGCCGGTGATGCTGATCGTCGCCATCGCCATCAAGCTCGGCGACCGCGGACCGATCTTCTACAGACAAGAACGCATGGGACTCGATGGAAAGCCGTTCGAGATCGTCAAGTTCCGCTCGATGCGCGTCGGCGCGGAGAAGGACACCGGCGCGAAATGGGCGGAGAAGAATGATCCGCGCCGCACGCGCGTCGGCCGCTTCATTCGCGAGACCTCCCTCGACGAGCTCCCGCAACTTTTCAACGTCCTCCTCGGCGACATGAGCGTGGTCGGTCCGCGTCCCGAGCGCCCGCAGTTCGTCGAACAGTTCCGCGCCGAGTTCCCGCACTACATGCTCCGCCACAAAGTCCGCGCCGGAATCACCGGCTGGGCGCAGGTGCACGGCTGGCGCGGCAATACGTCGATGCGCATGCGCATCGAGCACGACCTCTACTACATCGAGAACTGGTCGCTGATGCTCGACCTGAAGATTCTCTTCATGACGCTGGTGCATGGGTTGAGGCACGAAAACGCGTATTAGGGGCGATTGCCTCGCAGGCGAAGTATCGACGGTCTTGATGGACGCAGACACCGCATAGCATCGAGGGGTCAGCCGGAACCATCGAAGAGAGGGACTGTATGAATCGATTCATACACCACGTCCCTTCGATAGTATCGGGTGTATGAATCGATTCATACACGCGTCCCTTCAATAGTATCGACTGTATGAATCGACTCATACACCGGATCGCATCGAAAGGTCAGGCGGAACCATCGAAGGGATGAACCGTATGAATCGATTCATACACTTGGTTCCTTCGATAGGATCAACCGTATGAATCGATTCATACAGCGAGTCGCATCGATGGGTCAGCCGCAATCATCGATGGGATGAACCGTATGAATCGATTCATACACTGAATCCCATCGACGGGTCAGCCGTTCCCTTCGATGGGGTCGCCGTTCTCCTCGTTCAGGGCGGTGGATACCATCGACACGGCGCTCTCCCCCGATCAGCAGATCACTGATCAGTAGATTAGGATGTTCGCCTTCATCCAGCGATCTACGAACCACTGATCTACTCATCCACTAAACCTCATGGGCAAGAACTCCGACACTCTCTTTCAGCGCGCGCAGGAAACGATTCCGGGCGGCGTCAACTCACCGGTTCGTGCATTCAAAGGCGTCGGCGGCACGCCGCTGTTCGTCGACATGGCGCAAGGCTCGCGCATCTTCGACGCCGACAACCTCCAATACATCGATTGCGTCGGCTCCTGGGGCCCGATGATCCTCGGCCACGGCCATCGCTACGTCGTCGAAGCGGTGAAAAAGGCGGCCACGCGCGGCTTCTCCTTCGGCGCACCGACGCTCGGCGAAATCGAGCTGGCCGAGATGATCGTGCAGGCCATTCCGACGATCGAGATGGTGCGCCTCGTCAACTCCGGCACCGAGGCCACCATGAGCGCACTGCGGCTGGCGAGGGCGGCGACGGGCAGGGCGAAGATCATCAAGTTCGATGGCGGCTACCACGGCCACGTCGACTCGCTGCTCGTCAAAGCCGGCAGCGGCGGCGCGACGTTCAATGTCCCCGACTCCGCCGGCGTGCCGAAGGAAGTAACGGAGCTGACCATCAGCGTTCCGTTCAACGATCTCGACGCGGTGCGCACCGTGATCGACAAGGAAGTTGCGGCGGTGATCGTCGAGCCGATCGCTGGAAACATGGGATGCGTTCCGCCCGCCGAAGGATTTCTGCAAGGCCTCCGCGACCTCTGCACGAAAAACGGCGCTGTGTTGATTTTCGATGAAGTGATGACCGGATTCCGCGTTGCCTACGGCGGCGCGCAATCAGTCTTCGACATCAAGCCCGACATCACCACCCTCGGCAAGATCATCGGCGGAGGTATGCCGATCGGCGCATACGGCGCGAGCAAAGAGCTGATGCAACTCGTCTCGCCCCTCGGCCCGATGTACCAGGCAGGAACGCTCTCCGGCAATCCGGTCGCCGTTGCCGCGGGGAAGGCGACGCTCGGCGTGCTGAAGAACTCGTCGATCTACGCCGACCTCGAAGAACGCTCCGGCGAATTCGAAATCGGCGTCGTCAAAGCCGCGGAGAAACACGGCGTCCCGCTCACCGTCAACCGCGCCGGCTCGATGTGGACGATCTTCTTCACCGAAGGCCCCGTCATCGATTTCGAAAGCGCCGACCGCTCCAACCGCGACAAGTTCGCCCGTTTCTTCCACCTCATGCTCGGCGAAGGCGTCTACCTCCCGCCCTCGCAACTCGAATCCGCGTTCTTCTCCGCCGCGCACGCGAAGAAGGACATCCTGCAATTGATCGAACGCGTGGATCGCGTGTTGAAGAAGATCGCGTGGGAGTTCGAGAAATAGTGGATTCGAAAAAGTAGACGTCACTCGGCGACTAGGCTTGATGGACGCACGAACGTGGCCGCGCGCGGAGGCGCGCTCACCAATGCAGCCCCGCGCTCTGCGCGGGGACAAGAGGCGCGGAGGATTGTTCGTGGCCGCGCAGGCGGCCACTACAAGTGTGCCGAGCATGTTTGATAGCTAGGAGGTGAGAGTCCTCTGCCCAACCTGATGGAGGTGAAGGGCTAGCAAAGCGCAAGGGCGGCTGCCGCGAGGAGCCGTCTGAAAGAAGCGCCGAGCAAAGGTATGAGCCGAT
>DASYJF010000032.1:0-15663 GCA_035996815.1 Thermoanaerobaculia bacterium
CCGTCAACTTCCGATGCCGTACAGACGCTCGCAAGTCGAAGAGCGCCCACATTTCGGCAGCTTCCGGCGAGCGCGTGCATCGTGCCGACCCATGATTGAAGATCGCCGCTCCTCGCGGCCGCTGCTAAGTCGATGATGAGGCAATCCGTCTGCTCGACGTACTGCTCCAGCAGCTCGAGAAGAAAGACATCGTCGCCGTCACCGAGATCGCGCAGGGCTGCGATCGCCTCCTCATCCAACACCGGCCCCATGATTTCGTTGCTCATATTTTCACCTTCACCTAGGCCGCGAGATACCGCAACAACGATGCTTCGAGCAGCGGAAGCTTGATCGGCTTGGTCAGGTAGTCATCCATGCCGGCCGCCAGACATCGATCGCGGTCTCCCTCCATCGCCCCCGCGGTCAGAGCGATGATCGTTACGGGATTTGCGGCGTTCTGGCCGGCTTCGTTCGCCCGTATTCTGCGGCTGGCTTCGAAGCCATCCATCTCGGGCATCTGGCAGTCCATGAGAATGAGCGGATAAGGAATTCGCGCCAGTGCGTTCAATGCCTCCAGGCCGTTTGCGACGGTGTCGGCGGCGTAACCGATCTTCTTCAACTGCGCGACGATCACCTTCTGGTTCGTCATGTTGTCCTCGACCACCAGCAGGCGAATCGGCGGAGCCGAATGCATGGCCGCCGGCACGACACCCACCGGCTGATTCGCAAGGCGTGTCGCCACTTCGCTGACCGGTAGCTGGATCGTGCGCAGAAGTGTGGCCCGGCGCACCGGCTTGAGCAGAAAGGCCTCGATGTTGTCGCTCCGGAGCTCTTCTTCCGTCATCGAGGTCGGGCGCGACGACAAGATGATGATCCGAGGAGCGCCAAGTGCAGCGTCGTCATGCACGGTGCGGGCAACCGCAAGACCGTCCATTCCGGGCATTTCCATGTCGAGCAGAGCGATGCTGAACGGATCACCGAGTCCGGCTGCATCGCGGAGTTTCTGCAACGCTTCGGCACCGTTGACCGCAGTCTCAAAACGGCATTTCCAGGTCGCGAGCTGCTCCTCAAGCACGTAGCGGTTCGTACTGTTGTCGTCGACGATCAGGATGTGCAACGAGCCGAGGTCCAGGGCATCGGCGCGCATTTCGGAGTCTTTCGCCGGCTCGGCTTGAATGGTGAACCAGAAGCGCGAGCCCCGGCCGGGCGAGCTCTCGACACCCATCACGCCGCCCATGCGCTCGACGAGGTGCCGGGCGATGACCAGCCCCAAACCGGTACCGCCGAATTTGCGCGTGATGGACCCGTCGGCCTGGCTGAATGATTGGAACAAGCGCGACATCGACGACTCCTCGATGCCGATACCCGTATCGATAACGTCGAAGCGGATCATCTGTTTTTCGTTCTCGATCCCTGCCACCGTCACCTCCACGCGAACCTCTCCCTTGGCGGTGAATTTGATGGCGTTGCCGATCAGATTCGTGAGCACCTGCCGCAGCCTTCCTGAGTCGCCGCGCAACGCGTGCGGCACGTCGGCGGGGAACGAGATGGCAAACTCGAGGCATTTCTTCCGCGCTGCAGGCGCGAGCAGTTCGACAGTTCCTTCGACGGCCTCGCGAAGATCGAAGTCAATCTCGTCGAAGGCGAGCTGGCCGGCTTCAATCTTTGAGAAGTCAAGAACGTCATTGATGATCGTCAGCAGCGCGTCGGCGCTCGAGACCACGATCTCCAGATACTCGCGCTGCTGCGCGGTCAGCGACGTGTCCAGCACGAGGTTGCTCAGACCGATGATCCCGTTCATCGGTGTACGGATCTCATGACTCATATTCGCCAGGAACTCGGACTTCATCCGGGTGCTTTCGAGTGCGGCGTCTCGCGCGTTGGCGACCTCGGCATCCCGCTGGATGCGCTCGGTGACGTCCACGATGTTCCCGGCGACGAATCGGCGCCCCGCACCATCGACGAACAGAAAGCGCGTCGTCTCGAAGTTTCGGAGACCGTCGGGAGTAACGAAATCGCGGCTGGTCGTGGTCGTGGCACCCGTCTTCAGCACCTCGATGTCGGAGGCTGCGCGCACATCGTCACCTTCACCAAAGACGTCCGTCAACGAACGTCCGTGCAACTCCGCGTTCGAAAAACCGAGGAGCCATTCACTTTGCCGATTGACCCAGACGAAACGCCGCTCGTGATCGAGGATGAATGCCGCAACGGGAGTGGTGGCCATGAATGCCTGGAACAGCGCCTGGCTGGCTTCGAGTTGCGCGGTCCGCTCCACGACCGTCGTTTCGATCTGCGCCTTGGTCTGCTCGAGGGCGCTCCTCTTTCGCGCGATGTGCCACATCTCATGCGTGCTCTGCAGACACGACGTGATCAGGAAGACGTCGGAAAACGCGATCCAGAATACGTGCTCGAGCGTGCGCCATTCCGTGACCGAGCTCGCGCCATAGATCGACTCGGGCAGAAGCATCGCGCGAATGAAGTGATCGGCTCCCGTGATGAGCGTGGCGACGATTAGCACTCTCCAGTCGCGGTAGAAGGCGAGGAATGCAAGCGATCCGAAAACGAGAAAATGGGTCTCGATGCGGCCGCCGGAGAACTGGATAATGAGGCCCGTCATGAGCAACTGTGCGGCTGCAATGACGTACCGAGTCATCGGACTGCCCGGCCGCCCCAGGACGGCCCACAACGGAAACGCGATGATCAGTCCTCCGAGCACCACTGCGGCCCAGACGTGAGGATGAATGCTCGCCGCGCTCCCCGAGTACGAAAGTGGTGACACGACCGCGGCCAGGATCGCTGCCGCGATCCATTCGGCGATCAGCAGACCCGCGAAGAGGTGATCGGTCCGGAGCAGAACTCTTCGGTAGTGATTTTCGAAGAGCGCCAGCGACCGGGCGGTTGCCTCGGCCGAGAGGACTATTGGATCAAGCATGCGTTCACTCCTTTTGTTGCGTGCTGCTGCGCCAGTTCGAGACTGCAGCCGTAAACGGATGTTTGCGAGATAGCCGTGGATGGATTGCGGAGGATGCCGGCCAGCGAGTCCTCTGCTCGGTTCCCGCCCTCGTGGCCGCGGCCGGCGGTGATTCCTCCGTGAAATCGAAGCACTCCCGACCGGTCATACAGAAGAACGAGGCCGGATGTTTGTGCGCCGAAACGCGCAGCTTCCCATCCGCCGTCGTCGTCGATCACGACTGCCCCTCGGATCGAAGATGCATCGTGACGAAGCGCCGATGCTCTCCAGTCGCGGATTGCCTCCGTGCGCAGTACGAACTCGATTCGCGGTACGAGCCGGGGAGCAAGAGCGTTGATCACCGCCGCTAATTCATGGACGCTCGCGCGGCTGCACGGACAGTTCGGATGAAGGAACATGATCAGAATCGGCTGGGAAGCCGCGCGATCGATCCGGCTCTCCGCAGGCCATTGCGACGGCACATGGCTGTCGTCCGAAGGCCGGGTGTCGAACCACATCAATAGCAGCGAGCCTCCGCAGACCAGGACAGCCCAGATCAGCGCCGTCATCCAACCCAGACTTGTCGATTTCATGGCTTGTCGTCCTTCAAGGCAGAGCAATCGCGGCACGCTTGACGCTGAGTTGCTGGCGAACGGGCGGCGCAACGGTTCCAAGCCTGACGTGAAGAGTTTTTTCGATGACTTCCGCAAGGCTAGCGGCGGTTACCGGCTTCTCGAGGTAGGCGTCCGCATGAAACTCGCGGAATGCCTCGTTGCGGTAACGAGCGCCTTTGTACAGACCGCTCATGACCACGACGCGCATGGCGGACGTAGCCGGTTCGAGCTTGAGAGTTTTCGCCACGACCCGGCCGTCCACTCCCGGCAGCAGCGCGTCGGTCAGCAACAGGTCGGGTCTGGCGCGGCGAGCAATGGCGAGTGCCTGGTGTCCGTCACGCGCATGCAGGACCGTGCCTGGAAACGACGCGAGCAGCCGAATCAGGATCGCGTGGATGACGCTGTCGTCGTCGACGACGAGCATCAGCGGACGCACGCAGCTCTCGTATGGATTGTGCTCCGGCCGGCTGCTCGACGAATCGAGAAGATGGCCGGCGCGAATCTCCTGAGGCGCCTGCCTCCAGAACTCCGCCTGCCATTCCGGCGATGCTTCGCAAAAGCATTGGGCGCAAGCCGTGCAGATCAGCGAAGAGGTTCCGCACGCGCACCACCGACTTTCCGAAGTGGTGTTCGATGCTCCGCAAAAAGCGCAATGGTAGACATTAAGACGGGCAAAGACTGGAGTGTGCATGGCCCCGCTTGGTCCAAGCGGGATGCCATGAGCGACCTACTCCCAAGCCGCTGAAAATAAACGTATTAACGGCAATTCATGGCAAACCGCATCTCGCAATTTGAGACGAACGTCCAGCAACTGGACACCGTCTCCTTCAGTCACGGCCGCGGAGTTTCTGCTCCGCAT
Source organism: Thermoanaerobaculia bacterium (assembly GCA_035996815.1). Classification (GTDB taxonomy): domain Bacteria; phylum Acidobacteriota; class Thermoanaerobaculia; order Gp7-AA8; family Gp7-AA8; genus JADGNZ01. The sequence goes on from DASYJF010000032.1 coordinate 4,403, forward strand.
CCCGGAGTTATCATGCCCGCCCGGTGAGCAACCGATAACCTGATGACCTCCCTGTTCAAGCGCCGCAAGCGCGTTCTTCTCCTCGACGACGATCCTTCGATGCAACGGCTCGTCGCCCGCATCCTCGGCAACGACGGATTCCGTGTCGACGTCTTTCTAACCGGCAGCCAGGCCATCGCCGCGCTGGAGCGCGCGACGTATGACGTGCTCCTGCTCGATCTGATGATGCCGCACGAAGGCGGCATGACGGTGATCCGCCATCTGCGCGGCAAGAATCCGCCGATGCTGAAGCGCTCCATCCTGTTGACAGCGTCGCCCGACTCGCTCATCGAGGCGCTCTCGGGCGAAGTCAGTACGGTCGTTCAGAAGCCGTTTCAGCCGAAGCAGCTGATCGACGCGGTCCGGCTCATGAGCCAGTCATGAGCGGCACCTTCACGATTCTCGACGGCCGCTACGCGATCGTCCGGCTGCACGCCGATGACGCCGTTCCGCATTGGGCGCACGGCGCCTTCCTTTCGATCACGCGCACGAATGACGAGCTCTCGATCGTCTGCGAGGAAGGAAACGTTCCCGACGTCATCGCGGACCGCGGCTGGCGCTGTCTCAAACTCGCAGGTCCGATGCCGCTCGATCAGACCGGCGTCGCCGCCGCGTTCACGCGCGTGCTCGCCGACGCGAGCGTGGCGCTCTTCGTCATCTCCACGTACGACACGGACTACGTACTCGTCCGCGATTCCGCGCTCGACGACGCATCGGCGGCGTTGCGCGCCTCGGGCTACATCGTTCGCTGATCGTCGAAAAATGGATTTGTAGATTAGTAGATCAGTCGATCAGGACCAGCGCGCGGGAGTTCTCCTGATCTACTAATCCACTAATCCACTCCTACGCGTCCGGCACGAACTCCAAACACGCGCGGATCATCCCCGCCACCTCCGCGATTTTCAGCGGACGCCGGATGATGATCTGCACGATCTCCGTGTCGATGGCGTCTTTCGACGAGCGAACGTCCGCCGTCACGATGACCATCGGCCGCGGACCCGCGGGCATCGAGCGAATACCGTCGAGGACCGCCTCGACGCCCGGCATTTCCAGTTGCAGCAGAATCAGCGCGTAACGGCGCTGGCCGAGTTGCACGAGTGCATCGCGCACCGACACGGCGGCGTCGCAGAACACATCACGCTCGAGCAACGCCCTGGGAAGCAAAGCCCGGACTTGCTCATCGGCGTCCACCAGAAGGACGCGCGAGTTCTGGGTCATCGATCGTCGTTTACCCCTGCCGACGACGGCTACAGTTACAAATAACCTGCCACGAACGAACGGTTCTTCATCGGCGTATCCGCTACAATCCGCGCCCCATGGAACTATCGCTCGCCGTCGCCGCGCCGAGTACGCGCGAGCGTTTCGTGCTCCATTACGCCCTCGCCGCTCCCGCCAGCACCTTCGCCGAGGATGTCCGAAGAGGACTCACCGCCACGCCGAAGTTCCTCCTCCCTCATTACTTCTATGACGCGCTCGGTTCTGCGCTTTTTTCGGCGATCTGCGAACTGCCGGAGTATTACGTCACCCGCGCCGAGGAAGAGATTCTGCGGACGAACGCAGCTGAGATTGCGGCAACATTCGGACCGAATGTCCGCATCGCCGAGCTTGGCAGCGGCAGCGCGCGAAAGACGCGGCATCTCATCGACGCCATCCTCGACCGGCAACCCGCACTCGACTTCTTTCCGATCGACGTCGACGCCGGCATCCTCGCCTCCAGCAGCCGCGAGTTGCTGAACGCGTACCCTCACCTTTCCATCACCGCGATCTGCGGCGATTTTCGCGATCCCGCCGCGCTGCTGCGCCCCTACCTCCCGCCCTCGAACGCGCGCACGGTCGTACTCTTCCTCGGCTCCAGCATCGGCAACCTCGACCCTGCCGCCGCCGGCGCGATGCTCGCCAATCTCCGCACCGCACTCGCTCCCGGCGATGCCCTCTTCCTCGGCGCCGACCTCCGCAAATCGCCGGCGATTCTCGAGCCCGCATACGACGACGCCCTCGGCGTCACCGCCGCCTTCAATCGCAACGTTCTCCTCCGCATCAATCACGAGCTGGCCGGGACATTCGACCTGGACACCTTCGCCCACCGCGCGTTCTACAACGATGCCGAGGGACGGATCGAGATGCACCTCGTCAGCAAAATTGCGCAGCGGGTGCTCATCGACGGATACGAAGTCGCGTTCGACGAAGGCGAATCGATCCACACCGAGAACTCGCACAAGTACGACGTCACCACCCTCGCCGCCCTCGCCGCCGCAAGCAACTTCCACATCGACCGCCGCTGGACCGACAGCCACGGCTACTTCGCGGATCTGCTTCTGGTAGCGACCTAGAATGCATTCGCGGAGGTCGCTGTTCTTACTCGCGCCTCACGTAGTTTCTGAGTATCATTCCGCGTCCTGTGCCGAGGTAGCTCAGTTGGTTAGAGCACCAGATTGTGGATCTGGGGGTCGCCGGTTCGATCCCGGCCCTCGGTACCATGGACCCCCGCCCGAATGACCAACACCGTCGAACCCCGTGTCTCGCGCGGTCTGCGCGACCTCCTTCCCGACCAGATGCTGGCGCGGCAGTCGATGATCGATACGATCCGCCGCGTCTACGAACTGTACGGATTCGTTCCGCTCAGCACACCCGCCATCGAGTTTCTCGACGTCCTCTCCGGCAGCGCGGGACAGGAAGCGCAGTCATCGATTTTCCGCGTCACCAATCCGGAGAATGAAGCGCTCGGACTGCGCTTCGATCTGACCGTGCCGCTGGCGCGTGTCATCGCGCAGTACAAAGAGCTGCCGCGTCCATTTCGCCGCTACCAGGTTTCGCCGGTCTGGCGCGCCGACAAGCCGGACAAAGGCCGCTTCCGCGAATTCACGCAGTTCGATCTCGATTCGGTCGGCACCGAGTCGGAGGTTGCGGACACCGAAGTCATCGCCGGGATGTGCGACACGCTGTCGGCGCTGAATGTCGGACGCTACCTCGTGCGCTTTTCGAGCCGGGCGATTCTGAACCTGCTGCTCGATTTCGCCGGCATCAGTTCGGAACAGGGCGTCGATGTCTTTCGCGTCCTCGACAAGCTCGACAAAGTCGGTCTCGACAAGGTCTCGCGCGAGTTGATGAACGGCTACAAAGACGAATCGGGCGACACGATCCGCGGCGTTGGATTGAGTGCCGATCAGGTCGATCGCATCAAACGCTTCCTCGATATCAAGTTCGATTCGCGGCGCGATGTCGTCAGTAGCGTGCGCGAACTTTTCAGAGGTCTCGAACACGCTGCCGCGCAAATCGACGTCGTCGAGAAAATCTCGAATCACCTCTACAACCTCGGCTACGGCGACGATCGCGTCTCGCTCGATCTCTCCATCGCCCGCGGCCTCGCCTACTACACCGGCCCTGTATTCGAAGCGATCCTGCTCGACGCGCCGCAGTTCGGCTCCATCTTCGGCGGCGGCCGCTACGATGGCCTGGTGATGCGTTTTCTCGGCGAGCCAATTCCGGCCGTCGGCGCATCGATCGGCGTCGATCGCCTCCTCGCCGCGCTCGCGCACCTCGGCCGCGTCGATACACGCAAAGCGACGGCGCGCGTGCTGGTGACAAACATGGATCGCGCGATGACCGACGACTACCTCCAACTGACGTGGGAGCTGCGCCGCGCGAACATCCCCACCGAGTTCTACATCGGCACCGCCAAACGCCTCGGCAAGCAGCTCGAGTACGCCGACCAATACGACATCCCGCTGGCCATCCTCTGCGGCTCGAACGAAAAAGCGCAGGGCATCGTGACGGTGAAGAACATGGCCGCCGGCCGCGCGAAAGCGTCGCTACTCGACGACCGCAGCAAATGGCTCGCCGAGCGCCCCGGACAAACGACGATCCCGCGCGAACGGCTGGTGGAAGGGATTCGTGATCTCCTCGCAGAGATTGAATCGCCACCGGAGGGATAACGCGCGATGACGAGCGCCGGTCAGCCTACGCGACGAAGCGATGCTCGCCCGAATTCCGCCGCGCGCGAAGGCGCGCTCGACAATCCAGCCCCGCGCTTAGCGCGGGGTAACCGCGCGTGCACGACGTTCGTGGCCGCGGAGGCGGCCACTACAAAATGGTCGCGCTGCGCGAGATCGTGTAGCGACCGCCTCCGCGGCCGCACGTTCGTTCGTGCGCTTCAACCCCGCGCCGAGCGCGGCGCTGGATTCTCAACCGCGCCTCCGCGCGGGACCCGACGAAGCGCTGACGCGCTTTCACAATGACTGACACCATCCTCCTCGACGGCTACTCGCTCACCATCGAGCAACTCCTGCGCATTGCGCGTGAAGGTGCGCGCGTGGAGATCGAACCATCGACGAACGAACGCGTCGACGCCAGCGAACAGCTCATCGCGACAGTCGTCGAAAACTACCGCCGAGCGTGGGAAGCAGGCGAACCGGCGGCGACCGAGTACGGCGTCACCACCGGCTTCGGCGAATTCAAAGACAAACCGATTGCTCCCGCGGACCTCGAACAGTTGCAGCGCAACCTGCTGCTGTCGCACTCCGTCGGCGTCGGCGAGAACTGCGATCCGGACGATCTGTCGAACTACTTCCCGGCCGACGTCGTCCGCGCGGTACTGGCCACGCGCCTCAACTCGTTTCTGCAGGGACACTCTGGCGTCCGCCGCAAGCTCGTCGAAATCCTCCTGGCGATGCTCAACCGCGGCGTGATTCCGCTCGTCCCGCTGCGCGGTTCGGTCGGCGCCAGCGGCGATCTCTGTCCGCTCTCGCACACCTTCGCCACGCTCCTCGGCGCGGGACGTTTCTACATCGCCGGCACCAAGGATCTTCGCGACGCGTCGGAACTTCCGGCGGTTCTCGAATTCACCGCCGACGAACTCAAGCCGACGTTCAAAGAAGGATTGGCCCTCGTCAACGGCGTCAACTTCTCCGCATCGATGCTCGCCTTCGGCGTCGCCGACGCGGAGCGTCTGGCCGATCTCGCCGACGCTACGGCCGCGATGACGCTCGAAGCAATGTGCGGCTGCACGCGCGCTCTCGATCCCAAAGTGCACGCCGCGCGCGGCCATGCCGGACAGATCGCCAGCGCCGCCCTGATGCGCGAGCTGATCGACGGCAGCAAACTCGTCGAACGCGCCGGCGCCGTGCAGGATCCGTATTCACTACGCTGCGCGCCGCAAGTCCACGGCGCCTCGCGCGCCGCGATCCGTTACGCACGCGACGTCGCCGACCGCGAGATCAATGCCGCGACCGACAATCCTTTGTTCTTCGACGGCGAGCCGTTCGACATCCGCTTTCGCGACAACTGGCCGGAGGGTTATCGCGGCGATCAGCGCCTCGCCTACTCCGCAGGAAACTTCCACGGCCAGCCGATCGCCCTCGCCGCCGACTTTCTCAGCATCGCCCTCGCCGAGCTTGCGAACATCTCCGAACGCCGCACGCAGATGCTCCTCGACAGCGATCACAATCGCGGCCTGCCGTCGAACCTCACCACGCGCCCCGGCGTCAACTCGGGACTGATGATCACGCAATACACCGCCGCCTCGCTCGTCTCCGAGAACAAAGTCCTCGCGCATCCCGCCTCGGTCGATTCGATCCCCACCGGCGCGAACGCCGAGGATCATGTGTCGATGTCGACGCACGCCGCGCGAAAGATGCGCACGATCCTGGGCAACGTGCAAAGCGTCATCGCCATCGAACTGATCGTCGCCGCCCAAGCAATCGAATGGCGCGTGGCGATGATGCGCGGCGTCCCCGAGGCGCATACCCTCGCCGACGCCGAAACGCAGGCGGCGGCATTCGAAGCCGCCGTCTCCGGACGCGCCTCCGAAATCGCGCAATTCCTCGGCACAGGCACCGCGAAGCTTTACCTCCGCATCCGCGAGTTGGTCGAGCCGCTTTTCGCGGACCGGCCACTCAGCGACGCCATCCGCCGGGTGCGGTTGGGCATCACTTCGTAGGAGTCGATTCATGCGTAGGATCAGTTCGGCCTTGTTGCTTCTGTTCGTTGGATGTGCCGGACTGCGTCCCTTTCCAACGCCTGCGCCATGTCCGACTCCAGGCGGCAACGTCGACGCGCTGTGGAGCTGTATCGGAGCTCCCGATCCGGCGCCGAAAGAAGGTGGCCTCGCGAGCACCCTTCGCATCGCGAATGGCGATCTGACGCGGCGTGTGATCCTTAACCAGACGCCGTCGCTCTCCTGCAACACCAAGCCGTGGAGCGGGTTTGAGCATGTATCGCAGGCGGTACGCGGCGCCGATCGGCTGGAGGCATTCGTCCATCCGGGTGATGCCGCGCAGCCGGTGGTTTTCGTCGTTCACGGTCTGTACGACAGTAACTCGAATCGCTACGTCCGCTATGTGGCGTCGGCTCTGGCTGCGCATGGATTCGGCGTCGTCGTTCCCGACATGCGCTGGCATGGCTGCCTGATCGGGCTGACGAATACTCTGGGCGTTCTCGAAGCCGGCGATTTGATGGCGTGGGCGACGGCGGTGCGCGACGGACAAATCGCATCGCTGGGCGGCCGGCCAATCGGCATGATCGGCTTCAGCCTCGGCGCGCTCGATGTCATCGACACTGCCTCGCTTCCGGATGCCGTGTCCCGTTTCGATGCGGGCGCGATCGCGGTATCGCCGCCGGCGGCGGTCGATGAAGTTCGAAAGCGGCTCGATCACGTACGCACGCCGATGGCTCTCTACTTCCGGCTCACCTTACGCATGAGGAACCGCCGGCTGGGGATTCCGTTCTGGTCGCGCAAGCCGTTCCAGTCGTACCTCGACTTCGTGGCTGCAAGCAATGTCACTCCGTTTCACACGATGGACGATCTGATCGCCGCGGCCGAACCAACCACGCGCCTCGCGAACGTTCGCAGGCCGCTCCTGATCCTGGCCGCGAAGAACGATCCCGTTCTTGGCCAGAATGCGGCCGATGCGATTGCAAAAGCGGCTGACTCACTGCCGTACGTCCACGTCATCAAAACGGACGAAGGTGGGCACATCGGCATCATCGGCCGCGATCCGCAGTGGTTCGTGAACGCGATCACGAACTTTTTCGCGAACGCGCAGCACGTGCCTCCGCGGCGATAGTCGTCCCGTATCATTCAATCCATGCGCGACCTCGACCTCGGCGACGGCATCATCGTTCCCGCGAACCTGCTCCGCGCCGCCACCTCCCGCGCCGGCGGTCCCGGCGGCCAGAACGTGAACAAGGTCGAAACACGCGTCACGATCGAGGTGGATGTCGATTCACTTCCGCTTCCCGATGACCGCAAAGTGCGTATTCGCGAACGTCTGGCCGGACGCATCAACAAATTGGGCGTGTTGCGAGTGACGTCGCAAGTCGAGCGAAGCCAGGTCGCGAATCGCGATCGGGCCTTGGCGCGGATGGAGGAGTTGCTGTCCGATGCAATCGCCGAACAGGCGACGCGAAAACCCACACGGATTTCTCGATCGCAGAAAACGCGCCGGTTGGAAGAGAAGAAACGCCGCGCGCAAACGAAAAAACTGCGGACGACGTTTGATTGATCCGCAGATTACGCAGATGGGACGGAGATAAAAACCGTTCTCCATCTGCGTCCATCTGCGTCCATCTGCGTCATCTGCGGATAGGCGCTTCCCCCTTCACGCCCGCCCACGTTGCGAGCGCGGCATCCGCGGCGGGTTTGAGTTGGGCCCAGCTTTCGCGCGCGTCGGCGGTTGGGGCGGCGTCGGCGCTGTCGATCGCGCCGGCGAGTTTGGCAAGCGCCTGATTGATGAAACGGAGCGACGACTCGGGCGGCGGCGGGGCGGTGAATTCGTCCCCGGCGATCGTCCCCGAAACGGCGGTCGCGCGGCTCTTTTGCGCCTCGGTGATGTCCGTGCGTTTCACGAACACGCCGGCTTCGACGAGTGCGGCGGAGATCGATGCGCGTGTCTGTTCGACTTCGCGCGCGAGTGCGAACTGTTCGGCGTAGGCCGTCGCGGGAAGGGTGACGCGTGGATCGGGAACGACCGTTAGCGGCTGCGTGAACTTCTGGCCATTCACCGTCATCACGACTTTGTAATTGCCGGGCGGCGCCCAGATGCCGTCTGCGAATGGACCGCCGCCGCCACCACCGCGGCGTCCGCCGACGCCGGCGGGCGCGGGATAGTGCAGCGTCCAGACGAAGCGGTGCATGCCCGGGGTCGCGGCGATCGTCGACGGCGTCGTGAACCATTCCGGCGCGGTGCCGAGGCGCTTCAGGTCCATCGCCGGCGGAACATCGGTGCTGCTGTAGAGGCGAACGAGTGCGTCATTCGCGTCGAGGATTTCGATCGTCACCGGTTGCGCCGTCGCACTGCGGATCACGTAGTCGATGTATGCGCCGAACGGCGGATTCGGGGCCATCGGCTCATCTTTCGGCATCGGCGATCCGGTGAAGCCGGCGGGACGTTCGCGAACCGCCACCGCCGGTTTGAACAGGAAGTCGCCGGCGGGAACGTCCTGCCGCAGCGGCGTCATATTGTCGATGGCCCAGAACGCGCGGCCGTGCGTGGCGATGACCACGTCGTCGCCGTGGATGTCGATGTCGCGTACCGAGGTTGTGGGGAGATTGAGCTGGAGCGGCTGCCAGTGATCGCCGTCGTCGAGCGACACATACACGCCGCGCTCCGTGCCCGCGTAGAGCATGCCGCGGCGAACGGGATCTTCGCGGACGACATTCACCGTCTCGTTGATGCCGTTCGACGCCAGCTGCCACGACTTGCCGCCGTCGTGCGTGCGATAGACGTACGCCTTCGTATCCTCGATGCGATGGCGATCGACGGCCGCGTACGCGGTCTCGCCGTCGAAGTGCGAGGCGTCGATGATGCCGACCTTCGACCACGCCGTCAGCGCGGGCGGCGTCACGTTCTGCCAGTGCGCGCCTTCGTCGTGCGTGCGCCAGATCTGGCCGTCGTCGGTGCCGGCCCAGAGGTCGTGATCGATCATGCGCGACGGCGCGATCGCGTAGATCACTCCCTGCCGCGCCCCGGGTTGCGCTTTGTCCGCGGCGGTGATCGAATCGAGATTCGACGGAACGGGAGGATTCTCGCGCGTCAGATCAGGACTGATGACCGTCCAATGCTTCCCGCCATCGTCGGTGCGGAACATCCGCTGATTCGAGAAGTAGAGCACGCGCGGATCGCGCGGCGAGAACACCAGCGGCAGCGTCCAGGTACGGCGATCGTTGCCCGGATACGCGATGGTCGGATCGATCGACTGCGTCTGTTGCGTGCGCGTGTCGAGGCGGTCGACGCGGCCACCGTAAATAATGTCCGGGTCGTTTGGATCGGGCGCGAGGTTGTCGCTCTCGCCGCCCGCGGTCGTCTCGCGAAACTCCATCAGCGTGACGCCGTCGATTGTGCCGGTGCGGCTCGGAATGCGCGCCGCGCCGGAGTCCTGCTGCGCGCCGTAAACCCAGTAGGGAAAGCGGTTGTCGGTGATGACGTGGTAGAACTGGCCGGTCGGCTGGTTGAACCAGCTGCTCCACGTGCGGCCGCCGTTCAGCGAAATGACGGTGCCCTGATCGACGCCGAGAATGCGGCGCTCAGGATGATCGGGATCGATCCAGAGCTGGTGATAGTCGTCTCCGCCCGGCGCGCCTTTCACCGGCGCGAAGTTCTTGCCGCCGTCGGTCGAGCGATAGACATTGACGTTGATCGAGTAGACGGTGTCGGCATCCTTCGGCTCGACCGCGACTTCGCCAAAGTACCAGCCGCGCGACCAGACGCGCGCGTCGCTGCTGCTGCGCGTCCAGTTCGCGCCGCCGTCATCGCTGCGGTACATCCCGCCGTCCGCGACGGCATCGACGATCGCGTAGACGCGCTGCGGCTTCGAGGGCGCGACGGCGATGCCGATGCGTCCCGGCTTCGCGGGGAAACCGTGGCCGGTGACCTCGGTCCAGTGATCGCCGCCATCGTTCGATTTGAACAGACCGCTGCCCGCTCCGTTCGACGGCGGATAAACGCTCCACGGTGTGCGGCGCGTCTGCCACAGCGACGCGTAAAGGACGTTCGGATTGCCCGGTTCGAAGGTGATGTCGATCGCGCCGGTGTCATTGTCGTTATTGCGTGAAAGGACGCGCTGCCACGTCGCGCCGCCGTCCTTCGAACGAAACACGCCGCGCTCCGCATTCGGACCGTATGGGTGCCCGAGGGCCGCGACATAAACAATGTCGGGATTGGTCGGATGGACGACAATTCGCGCGATCTGCTGCGAGTCGGTCAGTCCGGTGTGCGACCAAGTCTTGCCGCCGTCGGACGATTTGTACATCCCGTTGCCCTGGGCAATGTCGGAGCGCATGTCCGCTTCGCCGCTGCCCACGTAGATCACTCGCGGATTCGACGGCGCCACCGCAATCGCGCCGATCGATCCGATCGGCTGATCGTCGAAGATCGGCGTCCACGTGCGGCCTGCGTCCTTCGTCTCCCACACGCCGCCGTTCACGCTGCCGAAGTAGAAATGCTCCCCCTCGCCGGGAACGCCGGTCACCGCCAGGACGCGCCCCGCGCGAAAGGGACCGAGGAGCCGCCAGTGGAGATCCTGGAAGAGCGTCGGATCGACCGCGGCGAAGGCGCTCGTGCAGGTGAGAAGAACAAAGACGCGCAAAATTCGCATGGCCGCGAATGATAGCTGCTGCTCGTCATCCGAGGGTGTCGCGCTGCGGCGCGGGCGCGTCACAGTGCGTCGCAGGCGCGTCGCAGTGCGTCGCAGGCGCGTCACAGTGCGTCGCAGGCGCGTCACAGTGCGGCGCAGGCGCGTCGCAGTGCGGCGCAGGCGCGTCGCAGTGCGGCGCAGGCGCGTCGCAGTGTGGCGCGGGCGCGTCACAGTGCGGCGCGGGCGCGTCACAGTGCGGCGCGGGCGCGTCACAGTGCGGCGCAGGCGCGTCGCAGTGCGGCGCAGGCGCGTCGCAGTGTGGCGCAGGCGCGTCGCAGTGTGGCGCAGGCGCGTCGCAGTGTGGCGCAGGCGCGTCGCAGTGTGGCGCAGGGTGTGTCCGCAGTGCGGTTGTGAGGCTCGGGATAGGTATGAAAATCGATTCGCGGGTGGTCGCGCGCGGAGGCGCGCTCGACAATCCAGCCCCGCGCTCGGCGCGCGGGGTTGTGGACGCCCACGAATCGGCGGCCGCGGAGGCGGCCGCCACGAGCGTCGCGCGAGCATTTTGTAGTGGGCGCCTCCGCGCCCACGGCCTTCGTTCGCAATCGGTTTCCCCGCGCTGAGCGCGGGGCTGGATTGTTCAGCGCGCCGCCGCG
>DASYJF010000033.1:0-3641 GCA_035996815.1 Thermoanaerobaculia bacterium
CCCATCGTCGCCCTCCAGCGCCTATCCGCGCGCGACAAAAAGCGGGGCGAGGTCGTTTTCGGTCCTCCTTTGAGATCTGCCATGGGCAACGAGCGTTCGGCCCAGACGGCGACGACTAATCGAACTATCGGTTCAACGGTGTTCCGGCCGAACGCTTCTTGCTGATACAGATATTTCTGAAAGCCGATGAAGACTCGTCCAATGTCCTCAGGCTTGCCCAGGTGAGCCACCGCGTCGGCAATTGAGTTGTTGTATTTCAACCGCAACAATGGGGTCAGTTTCTCTTGGTCGAGTTCCTGCACGCCAACACGGACGTAGTGAGAGAGCACGAAGTCGACAAAGGCTTGCTGTTTGCTCTCAAACGCCGCGCTGATCGCAACCTTGGCTCTCGCCGCGCGTTCCTCTCGGGTCAAGTCGTGTCTGCTGTAAGTTTTCAGAGGAAACGAACGGCAGAAAACTACCGGCGTGGCTATTCGCTGCGGAGCGCTACGTTGGGATCGACCGCCGCGGCCCTGCGGGCCGGCAAGTAGCAGGCAAAGAACGCGGCACAGATCAACGGAATCGGCGTCACCACCAGCATCCACGGATCGACGATGGCGACGTCCAGCTCGAGATACGCGCGCGCGATCGCCCGGCCGACGAGGCCAATCGACAACCCGAAGATGAGCCCGTCGAGGACAGGACGATAGCCGTCCACGAGCACCATGCGCTTGATCTGTCCGGCGGTGGCCCCCAACGACATCCGCACGCCGATCTCCCGCGTGCGGTTTGCAATGATATGCGACTGGATGCCGTAGAGGCCCGCCATGGCGAGAAGCAGCGTGATCGCGCCGAGGCCGACCGCCGTCATGCCGAGCCCGCGCAGGACCTGAAACGGTCCGGCGAGCACCGATCGTCCCGTCCCGATGGTGTCGACCGCCACGTCCGGATCGGCACGCCGGATGGCCTCGCGCATCGCGCCCACCGCATTCGTCACCGATCCGGATGCCCGCGCGACGACCGTGATGAGCGGCTGGTAGTGCTGCGTCAGCGGCACGTAGGCCAGTGGCCGCGGATCCGCGAAGATACTGCCCACGTCCGTATCGGCGGCAACGCCGACGATCGTGGCCGTCGGGGACCGCGTCTGGCCGACCGCCATCTCCCGCCCGACGACGTCGGCGGTACCGAACATCTGCCGTGCCGTGAATTCGCTCAGGACCACGACGCGTGGCGCGGCCGGCCCGTCGCGATCGTCGAAACCGCGTCCACGAAGGATCTCCACCCCCAGCGTTCGGAACATCGAGGGGGCCCCGGCGATCGTCGTCACCACCTGCGGGTCCATTCGCGCGGCGCTCGTCTGTTCCAGTGGTGAGATGGACAGACGCAGCGTACTCGGCACGCCGAAGGGCAATCCACTCGACAGTGAGGCCGCCTCGACCGACGGATGGCGCCGCAGCTCGTCGAGTACCCGGTCGAAGATGCGCCGTGCGCGAGGCTCGTTCCACTCCGGCGTGTCGAAATTGAGAACGGCGACGCCGATTCGATCCAGGTCGATGCCGGAATCATGGCGCGCCTCCGCGATCGAGTACTTCACGAACATGGTGGCGATGATGAAGAACCCGGCCGCGATGGCGACCTGCCACCGCAGGAGAAGCCGCTGGCGCCGGCCGCGCTGCGGTCCGGCGGCCGATCCGCCGGCGAGCGCGCCGCGAACGTCGAGCGTGCGCGTCAGCTGAATCGCCGGCTCGAGGCCGAAGACGACGAGCGCGATGAGGAGCGACGAGACCGCGATCGTCAGCGCCGGCACGTTCAGCGCGGGATGAAACGACAGCGTGGTACGGCCGCCGAAAGGCATGGCGAGGCTGAACTCGGTGTCCATCACGACGCGCAACAGCTCGAACATGACGTAGGACGCGAATGCGCCGCCGGCCGCCAGCATCACGCTCTCGAGACACTGTTCGCGCACGAGCCGCCACCTCGATGCGCCGAGGGCGCGCCGCACGGCGAGCTCGCGCAGCCGTGTACTTCCGCGGGCGAGCACGAGGTTGCCGAGGTTCGTGCAGGCGACGACCAGCACCAACCCGACGAGCGCCACGAGCGTCATCCCGAACCGGCGCACGGCGGAGTCCTCGTCGTCGGAGATCGCCGCCATGGTCTTTGCGCGCCACGGGCGATCCGTGGCGCCGACGCCCTTGCCACGGAATCGCGGCGGAAAAACCTCGTCGAGCCGCTCGGCGATGGTCTGCATTTCCGCCGATGCCGCGGCGATCGTCACCTCCGTTGCGAGGCGGCCAAAGACGGTGAGCCGTCGATCGTCTCGTGCTGTGGCGCGCGGCGCCGCCGTCCGGGGGGACTCCTTCAACCGTGACTCGGTACCGAGTGGAATCCAGAACTGCGTGCCCACCAGCCATCCGCGAGGACCGCTGAACGAGGCCGGCGCCACGCCGATAATCTCGAAGGGTTCTCCGGAGATCGCCACGGTGGCGCCGACGATCCGCGGATCGGACGCGAACCGCCGTCGCCACAGCGTATCGCTCAGCATCACCACACGTCCGCCGCCGGCATCGTCGCTCGGCTGAATCGTGCGTCCGAGCTTGGCGCCCACGCCGAGCGTGGCGAAGTACGATCCGCTCACCGACTCGCCGATGACCATCTCCGTCACGGACGGCAGGGCAAGGCGGCGAACGAACGTGGCGGACGCGGCGACGTGGGAGAACGACGTCTGGGCGGTCTGCACATCGCGGAAGTCCGGCTCCGACACCGTGCCGGTCAGCAGCCGTCCGCTGTACGGGGTGACGATGACGGCGACGCGATCGGGCTCGTGGATGCCGAGGCCGCGCAGGAACACCGCATCGACGATCGAATACACGGCTGTCGTGATCGCGACGCCGACCGCGAGCGAGAGAATCGCGAAGGTTGTGAAGAGAGGCGTCGCGCCGAGCCGCCTGAGCGCGAGCCTGATGTCGCGGCCCACGGCTGTCGAGGGTAGCACGCCCGGCTACCGGCCGATCACGAATCACCCTGATTGGGCGCTGGCGTTCTTCGGCTTCGTCGTACCACGAACGTTCGCCGCGCATCCACGCCAGCATGGACTGGTCGAGGAGGGCGTGCTCGGGGAGCTGACGGCGCGGTGCAAGCCGATGCTTAGGAGCGATGAGCCGCCGTCCTGAACGTTGCGCTTTGCTATCGGATCCAGCTCTGTCTGAGTTCTCGCGACGTTGTACAGTGAAGAAACGGAAGGATTTAGCCCAGCGGATGATACATCACGCCGCGGGACGCCAAAGCTGCAGATAATGTTGGTTGCGAGCCCCCGCAATTCGCTTCAATAAAAGCTCAATAGCTGCAACGTTGCGGCGCTCCGAACTCGCGGACACGATTTGAACCCGCAGGTGTTGGTCTCAGTTGCACCGGTCGCAGCGGTGCCGCGGTGCGTGTCACGCGGATCCGCCGCCAAGAAAGCGCTGTTTCAAGAACATCGAAGATTGGGGAGACGGCTAAAGTGGAGATCGCCACGCGTCCCCAGAAGCGACGACTACCACTCGGGGCGCGGCAGGTTAGTCGTGCTCACTCGAATTGAGCGCGACGCTCGCCCCACGGCCCAATGCCTCGAGCGCGGTGTCGGGAAGAGTGAGCTCCGCTGCTGCGATGTTCTCTCGGAGATG
>DASYJF010000034.1:0-30770 GCA_035996815.1 Thermoanaerobaculia bacterium
GGGGGGGGTGTGGGAGTGGCGAAGCAGGCGCGGGGCGATTGATCGGCCGTTCTCCCACTCCCCACTCCCAACTCCCCACACCCCGACCATGGCACACACCTCGCTTTTGCATCGCGCATGAGACACCGCAATCGGCAGGATCGCCGGTGCACCTACCTGGTCGTCATCGAGCGCGACCGGGAGCCAGCCCACGATCTCCGAGATCTCGCCTCCTACCTCTCCACAATTTCCGTTGCCGGCTGTGAAGTGATCGTGGTCGATGGATCGCCAACTGCGATTTTCGAGCGCAACCGCGCGATCCTTCGGTGGGTGTCGCGCGATGTCGCGGCGCGGCCGCGGCATCGCAACTTCAGCGGCGGCATCGACACCGTCCGCACCGCTGTCGACGTCAGCACCTGCGACAAGATCATCGTGGCGGATGAGAACGTTCGCTACCACGCGGATGCGATCGAAAGCGTCTGCGAACTGCTCGACCTTCACGAAGTCGTCGAGCCGCAGGACTACTTCGAGCCGCTGCCGTGGTGGAGCGGAATCGAAGCGGGACGGATGCTCGTCCATCGCGGCGTCGAGCCGCTGCCCGATCACGGCGCCACGTTCGGCATCCGCAAGTCGTCGGTGCGCGGACTGCGCGGCGTCGACATCATCGCCTGGTCGAACGACGAAGATGCGGTACGACGTCTCGAATCGCAAGGCGCCGAAGTTTTCTCCGCGTGCGACGTCTTCGTCCGCCGCCTGCCACCGCCGCTCGATCACTGGCTGCGCGATCGTCCGCGTCAGGCCGACGGCGACTTCGCCATGCCCGTGAAGACCGCCTTCTTCTTCGCGCTGCTTCCGCTCGCGATCCTGCTCGCTACCTTCGGCGGAATCAAACTCGCCGGCGGTTATGCCGGCGCGATCGCATTCGCCTCGATCGTCCTTGCCGTGCGCGGACGAGGAGGAGCGGCGTCGTTTTTCCCCTTGCGCGCGTGCCTCTGCGCGCCGCTCTGGGTTTTCGAGCGATCGGTCAGCGTCTACTGGGCGCTCTTCCTCAAACTGCAACAGTCGTCCACAGAAACGACGCGGCCCGCGCTCGCCGAAGGCCGCATGGGAGCAAAGGTGGCCAGCAACCTATGAAGATGCGATCGATTCTCTTCATCCTTTTTCTGCTCGCAGCGCCGTCGTACGCCGCCGACGTCGTCACCGGACCTCTCACGATGGCGGTGTCGACCGAGAAGAAGATTCTCGTCGTCCGCATCGGCGGTACGGAGATGCGGCGCTACACCGTCGCCGTCGGAACGAAGGCCAAGCCGACGCCGATGGGACAGTTCACCGTCAAGCACATCGTCTGGAATCCGGCCTGGCATCCGCCGGATGAGAAGTGGGCGAAGGGAAAGAAGCCGGCCGGGCCGGGCGATCCGAAGAATCCGATGAAGATCGTGAAGATCTTCTTCCAGGAGCCCGACTACTACATTCACGGCACCGATGCCGAGGACTCACTCGGATCCGCCGCGTCCCACGGCTGCATCCGCATGGCGCAGGAGGATGTCTACAAGCTCGCCCGGTATCTGCAGGACCAGGCCGGCGCGAAGAAATCGGATGACTGGTACGCCCAGGTGATCAACGGCTCGCAGTCGCAGAGCGTGATGCTGCCGCAGAGCGTGCCGCTGGCGATCGGTAAGTGACACAGCCAGCGCGGAGTGAAATAACGAAGAGGTGCATGGCTCTCCTTTTTGTACGGGAGAGTCTACGCTACGCATTTACGTCTGTAAATATTAATTCTCGAACGCCTTCAGCGCGTCCGCCTCGCTGTCGTAGACGCTGAACATCGGCAGCAGATTCGTAAGCTTGAGCGTCTTGGCGACGCGATCCTGCGGCTTGAGCAGGCGGAGCGACGCGCCGGCGCGGCCGGAGACCTTGAGGCTCTGAACGAGCTCGCCGAGGCCGTTGCTGTCGATGTAGTCCATGTCGGACAGGTTCAGGAGGATCTTGCGATTGCCTTCGCCGAGGAGCTGTTCGATGAGGCGGGGGAGGAGATCGTCGCCGACTCCGACCGCCAGGCGACCTTCGAAATCGACGATGACGACGTCGCCTTTTTTACGGGTTTCGATGTTCATGCGCGCGCATCATACATCGGCGCGCGCGACCTCCAGAGCGAGCCGCGCGGGGCGCGATCCGAGCTGCGCGAACCACGCCACACCGGGAGGCAGGGTTGTCAATACGAGGACAATTCGCCGGTAGAGACAGCTTAGCACCACAAATATGGAAGAATAGAAGACTCCTATCGGTTCCCACAGTTATTGAGAGCTGACAAGGAGGAAACATGATTTTCTCTTCAGGTAAAAGTCTCGGGATTCCCGCAATCGCTCTAACCCTTCTGCTGAGCCTTCCTGCCTCTGCGGCAGTCGTCCGCTACACGCAGTTGCTCGATGGGGGCGTACCAGTAACGGTTGACAACGCTTCCGGTTGGTCGCAGACCGAGGTGTGGAACATCGTGCTCGCGGCCGATCGGTCGACTCGCGAGGAATGCGTGTATGACCCACCCGACATCAAAGGATTGTTCAAGACTGGCGATCGGATTTTCGTAAACCAGAACTATCTCGCGTGGTTCGATTTCACCGTAGGCGACGGCGTGACGTTTCCTTCGCCGCCGTATGCGAACAACTGGCCTCGCTCCGGGGAGCTGGCCGGCTTCTGGACCCTTGATCCATCGACGCACCTCTTCAAGCATTACCGTACCGGTCCGAACGGCTGTTCAAACTGGCCGGCGAACGAACTGATTCCTGGTTCGGCATCCCCAAACGGCGGTACGAATTGGTGGGACGCGTACGCGCCACCGATCGAGCACACACTCAGTCTCACGACAACTGCGACCGGCGCAAACATGTTCATGTCGTTTCACTATGCGCAGTCGACCGCGAACAGCGGATTTCAGGTGCTGCTCGACGGCTATGACGGTGTTGACGGTGTTCATTACAAGCAGCAGGCAAAAATGACATCGTCGAACCACAACGTAGACATCAGCGACAACAATGACGGTTCACTATCCGGTCAGTATATTGACGCGGACATCGAATATATCTGCCGGTCCGGTGACGTTCTCTGTACCTGGAAATTCAAGCCTAACGTGACAGTGACGGCGCATGATATCTACAGCTATATCTGGTCGTCCTACAGCGGAAATGACCTCGATGGAACAGGTTGTGATCCCTACACTGTAGGTTCTCAGTATCCGTCGTCGACCGAGGTGACGAAACAGCCGATGTACGCTTCGGCCAGGGACGGACTACAGAATAACTGGAACTTCAATATCGTCGGAGACAGCGTATGGATGCCGATGGTGATGCGTCCGCCCTGTCCTCCGGCGGGCGATCCGGACCCTTACAACGATGATATGTGGTCCGCCAACCCGGGCCTGGGATCGTGGATCCGGTGGGGAGTCGACGACTTTCTCGATTCCACGAACCCGCGCTTCCAGTTGATTAACCTCGCCACGCCCAACACAGGAAGCGGCACCCTCCTTGACCCAATCAGCATGCCACTGGGCTCCCTCCTGTTCTCTCATGAGCGTCATGACGAAACCCTCGGCGTGGGCATTGGCCTAGCGCCTTCGTACACGCTGGTGGCAAATCAGTGGTACCAAATCTACTACTCCTTCAGTACCAGCTTCTGATCGGGCGAGGCGTCGCGAAAGCCGCGGCGCCCGCTGCTCGTGTCTGTCGTCAGTGGCTGCCATTGCTGTATTACACATGAGGGATTCCAAGAAAGGAAAGCGACATGCGTCTTACAACAGTCGTAGTATTGGCTGTGCTTTCTCTTGCAGCACCATTCGCGTCCGCTACGGTGGTTCGATTTCAGCATCAGATGGATGACGGAACCCTCGTCACAGTCGACAACGCCAGCGGATGGTCCCAATTCGTCGTTGGCAACCTCGTCTACGCTGCTGATCGTTCCACGCGGGACGGTTGTCCCTATGATCGCGGCGTGAAGGGTCTGTTTAAGACCGGCGATCGAGTCTTCGTCAATCAAAACTATCTCGCGTGGTTCGACTACTCGATCGGCGATGGCGTGACCTATCCGGCAGGCTTTGACAACGCCTGGTCGCGGTCTGGTGAGCTGGCCGGTTTTTGGACGATCGATCCCACAACCCAATACCCGAAGTACTTCAGACAGGCTCCGGGCGGTTGCTGGAATTGGCCCGCAAACGAACTGATCTCGGGCTCGGCATCAGGAAACGGAGGCGGGCCATACTGGTGGGATGCGCATGCGCCTGGTCTCGAACACACCGTGGTCGTCCAATCGACCGGCGATCCTCAAAAAATTTTGATCCTCTCATCGGGCTATGCGCAGCGAACCCCGAACAGCGGATTCACGGTGCTCCTCGACGGCTATGAGGACGGTGCCGGCGTTCTTCACTACATGACGCAGTATAAGATGGCCTCGAATCAGCTCGCGGTCGATATCCAGGACGGCAATGACACGCCGAATTCAGGACAATATATTCTTGCGCAGCACGAGTACTATTGCCGTCCCAACGACATACTCTCCGCGTTCAAGTTCCAGCCAACAGTGAACGTCGTCTCCACCAACATCAATGCGGGACTGTGGATTGCGTACGCACAAGATGAAGACGGTACCGCGTGTGATGTGCTGCCGGGAGAACAGTGGCCGTCGTCGAGCCAGGTAACACTTCCGCCGCGCTATGTCCAATCGAACGGGACGCTGCGGGACAGCGGCTCAGACCCGTGCTGCACCTACTATGCGCCGGATGAGATTGCGCATCTGAATGACGGGCCTACGTGTGAGCTGAACCATCAATCCCACAATCTCGAGGTCCTCGTTGCGGGCATTCCGTCAGGAACGTGGCTGCGCGTTGGGACGTCGCCGACGATCGATAGCAGCCAGCCTCGCTGGCAGCTCATCAATCTGGACGTCCCGAACACCGGCGCCGGTACGCTTGGAGATCCGATCCGCGTGCCTTTGCAAGCGTTTGGCTTCGGCAACGAGACCCATGACGGCCAAGTGGGAGCCGGACTTGGCCACGGTGTCGATCAGCTCTATACCCTGAATGCTGGAACGTGGTACCAGATCTACTTCCAACTTCAAACCAAGTTTTAGGCGCGCAATATAGGAGCCTTGGTTTGCGCACGCGACCGAGGCTCCGACGCGCGTGCTGCACACTCATCCGGACGGGATTATCGTTGCAACGCCGTGAACCTAATCCTTCTCTTCGACGACGACTTCATCTCCGACTCGCGCGTGCGCCTGACCGGCCGCCGCCTGCAACACGTCCGCGACGTTCATCGTGCAGCGGCAGGGTCGCTCGCCGCCGGCATCGCGAATGGCCGCATCGGCCGCGGCACGATCACGCACCTCAGCGACGACGCGCTGGAGATGGACGTCGCCCTCGATCGCGATCCGCCACCTCCGCTTCCGCTGACGCTGATCCTCGCGCTCCCTCGCCCGAAAGTCCTCAACCGCGTCATCGCCAGCGCCACATCCCTCGGCATCAAGCGCATCGTCCTGATCAACGCCTGGCGCGTCGAAAAAAGCTACTGGAGCTCGCCCCGCCTCACTCCCGAAAACCTGCGCATGCAATCAATCCTCGGCCTCGAACAAGCGCGCGATACGGTCCTCCCGGCGATCGAGCTCCGCCGCCTCTTCCGCCCCTTCGTCGAGGACGAGTTGCCATCGATCGCTCGCGGCACGCGCGCCCTCGTCGCGCATCCGCACGCGAGCGAAGAGTGTCCACGCAATCTACGCGAGCCCGTCACGCTCGTCATCGGCCCCGAGGGAGGCTTCATCGGCGCCGAGATCGCGTCGCTGGAACGCATCGGTTTCACGCCGGTCTCGATCGGCGAACGCATCCTGCGCGTGGAGACGGCGGTGCCGTTTCTGGCGGCAAGATTGTATTGACTAAGTCCGCCTAGCTAAACTAAGCTTTCCCGCATCATGATCGAAGTCAACATCCATGAGGCGAAGACGCATCTCTCCCGGTTGCTCGCACAGGTCGAAGCAGGTGAGGAAATCATCATTGCGCGCAATGGCGAGCCTGTTGCGAAGCTGGTAGCGATCGAAAAGAACTCGGACAAACGCGTTCTCGGCCAGTACCGCGGCGAAGTCATCATCGCGGACGATTTTGACGATCCCGTCGACCCTGAGACCTGGCTTTGAATGCGGTTTCTCATCGATACGCATTGCTGGCTTTGGGCCGTAAGATCGCCCGATCGCCTCAGTCCGAGAGCCACCGCGATGATTGAGAACCGCGACAACAAGATCATATTGTCCGTTGTCAGCACGCTGGAAATCGCGATCAAGGCTTCCATCGGAAAGCTGCACTTGCCGGAGCCGGCTGACGATTTCGTACGTTCGCAGATGGCTGCACTGGCGATGACTTCCCTTCCGGTTAACCTGTCGCATTCATTGCGTGTCGGCGAATTGCCGCAGCATCATCGTGATCCGTTCGACCGGTTACTCGTTGCTCAATGCCAGATCGAACGTTTGCCGTTTATGACGGCTGATGAAGCGATCGCGCAGTACGACGTCGAGATCATCTGGGCTGGTCACGGCGAGCCGCCACGCCGCGCGCCGAACTAGGCATCGCGTAGAATCCCCCGCCCATGGCCACCAAGCCGGATGCCGGCGAGAAGCTGATCGCGTCGAACAAGAAAGCGTTTCATGACTACTTTGTCCTGCAGAAGGCCGAGGCGGGCGTGGCGTTGACCGGTACCGAGGTCAAATCGCTGCGGGACGGGAAGGCGAACATCAAAGACTCGTATGTCCTCTTCAAAGACGGCGAGGCTTTTCTGTTCAACGCCCACATCTCGCCGTATTCGCACGGCAATCTGCAGAACCACGAACCGGAGCGGAATCGGAAGCTGTTGCTGCATCGGCGCGAGATCGAAAAGCTGCGCGAGCAGGTCGTCGAAAAGGGGCTGACCGTCGTCCCGCTGCGGCTCTATTTCAAAGGCGGCAAGATCAAGGTCGAGATCGCCGTCGTGCGCGGAAAGAAGCTCTACGACAAGCGCGAGACCGAGAAAAAGCGCGAGCTCGATCGCGAAGCGGCCGTCGCCATGAAGCAGCGATGACGTGGCGTGTGTGGTCGGATAGCCACAACCGCGGGTCATATCGACCACAGAATCGTTTTCGCGCGATCGTGATGCAAAACGCGTAAGTCTCACATTAAACGAGCATTAAGTCCGTTTGATGACGACGAGCGGTCCGTGGCACTGCCCCTGCTCTTAGCAGCCCGGACATGTACGTTAAACGCAAGACCATCAACACCAAAGTCAGTATCTCCGGCATCGGCCTCCACTCCGGCATCTACACCAAAGTCGAGCTTCACCCGGCCCACGCGGGCAGCGGCATCACCTTCGTTCGCGCGGACCTCGGCCTGCGCATTCCGGCGCTGCAAGCCTCGACCACCGCGCTCGATCACGCCACGACGGTCGGCCGCGATGACGTGTCGGTCGGAACCGTCGAGCATCTTCTCTCCGCGCTGATGGCGTGTGGGATCACCGACCTCGACATCCACATCAACGGTCCTGAGGTCCCCATCATCGACGGAAGCGCAGTGCCGTTCATGCATCTCATCGATGCCGCCGGCGTTCGCGAGCTTGCCTCGGACATCCGCGTCCTGCGCATCACCGAGCCGATCGAAGTCGTCGACGGCAACAAGAGCATTCGCATCACACCGTCGAACCGGCTGGTGATTAAGTACAAGATCGACTTCCCGCATCCGACGATCGGGAAGCAGGCGCTCCAGTTCGACCTCCAGCACGACAACTTTCTCAAGAAGATCGCGCCGGCGCGGACGTTTGGTTTCAAACATGAAGTCGAGAAGCTTCGCGCGGCCGGCTTAGCGCGCGGCGGCTCCGTTGAGAACTGCATCGTCCTCGATGAGGGTGGCGTCATGAATGGACCTCTTCGTTTCCGCGACGAGTTCGTCCGCCACAAAATCCTCGACCTCGTCGGCGATCTCGCCCTGATCGGACGTCCGGTGGTCGGCGAGATCACCGCGTACAAGGCCGGGCACGCACTGCACTCGAAGTTCGTCGAGCAGATTCTTCGCGCTGCGGAGGCCGAGGAAGGTGCGCCGGCGATGGCCGCGCGAGGCGTCGAGAGCTTCGCGTAACCGGAAATATCAGAGAGAGAGCCGGCGTCGTGTGGTAAAACAACCACACCGTGCGTTCACTCCTTTTCACATCCTTATTCTTTGTGCTCGCCACCGCCGCGATCGCGGCGGACCCGTCGATCGACACCTTGTCGGCGAAGTCCGTGAACCGGCAGGTCAGCGTCCGCTTCACGATGGCGCACGCCTTCGAGCGCGAGGAAACCATCAAGGGACTGCAGAGCGGCGTGCCGACGACGCTGACGTACGTCGTCGAGATTTTCCGCGACCGCCCGCGCTGGTTCGATGAGGGGATCGCGCGGACCCACATCGAAGTCATCGCCACCTTCAATTCGCTGACACGCGAGTACCTCCTCAACTACCGGCGCGATCACAAGCTGGTTCGTTCGGAGACGTTCAGCGATCTGGCCGCGCTGCAGAAGGCGATGACCACGGTCGATGAGCCGAATCTCTTCGACATCGGCAAGCGGCCGCCGTACAAGCTGAAGGTGCGCGTCAAAGCCGATCTGATGCGCGGCTGGCTGCTGTACTTCATCCCCTGGGACTTTACGACGCGGTGGAAGGCGACGCGTGTTGCCTCGCCGCCGGAGCCGGCAAGATGACGCTGCGCGCCACGCTCTTTCGCTACCGCAAAGACCCGCGCGTCATCGTCACGGTCCCGCTGCTCATCCTCGCGGCGACGAGCCTCATCTACTACGCGGTCCAGAAAGCGAAGGAGCTGTCGCCCGAGGCACTGAGCAGTCAAATGCTGCTGTTCGTCCTCGCGAACATCAACGTCCTGCTGATTTTCGGCATCCTCTTCGTGCTGCTGCGCGGCATCGTCAAGCTCGTGCTCGATCGCCAGCGCGGCATCATCGGATCGCGTTTTCGGACGAAGCTGGCAATCACCTGGGTGGCCACGTCTCTCATCCCGGTTCTGATCCTTTTTTTCTTTGCCTCGGATCTTTTGCGAACGTCGATCGACCGATGGTTCAACACGCCCGTCAGCCGCATCCTCACGAATGGCGAAGCGATCGCGCAGATGTCGGAGGATCAATCGGCCGCGATGGCCGCCGCGGCCGCGCGCGAGATTGCCGCGAGCGATCCGGCGCAGCTCGATGCGGCGCTCAGTCACGTCCAGCAGTTTCACAGCGTCGACATGGTCGGCCTGTATCGCGACGGAGCACTCGTGCGCGTCGTCGCGAATCCGCGTGCGCCGATTCACGAAGTGTCCGAGCCGCCGAAAAAGTTTTTCGACGAGGTGGCTGCATCCGGACGCGCCACGAAGATCGATGTCGTCGCGACCGGGAAGTGGATCCGCTCCGCAACACGCGTCGGCAATACGTCCTACGTCGCTGTGGCCGGCGTCTTCATCCCGGCCACGATGAGCCGGCTGATCGACGAGTCGATCGTGATGCACAAGAATTTCGAGCAGCTCAACGCGCAGCGGCCGACATTGAAGGCGTCCCAGACGTCGCTCTTTCTCGCCGTGACGCTGGCCATTCTCTTCGGCACGCTCTGGACGTCGATCTACGCCTCGCGACGCATCACCATCCCCATCAAAGCGCTGGCCGAGGCGACAGGACGGCTGGCCGAGGGCGGCTACGGACATCGCGTCGCCGTCGCAGCGACGGACGAAGTGGGGCGGCTTATCGAATCGTTCAACGACATGTCGACGCAGCTCGATCAGCAGCGGCAGGCGCTGACGCAGACGAACCGCTACCTCTCGACGGTGCTCGACAGCGTTTCCGCCGGCATCCTCGCCTTTACCGACACCTTCGAACTGCTCAGCGTCAATCACGCCGCGCTGCAGATGCTGCAGATCGAACAGCCGCGCTCCGGCGCCAATCTCGCCGACGTGCTGATGGGCGATCTCACGCCGCTCTTCGACACGCTGCGCGAGCTCACCGCACGCGGCGCGCGCGCGCGCGAAGTCACGCTGATCCGCGGCGGCGAACTTCGCTACCTCGAAGTATCCGTCGCCCGTCTCTCCGGCGGCGGCGATGAGGGATGGGTCGTCGCGGTCGAAGACTCAACCTCTCTCGTCCAGGCGCAGAAGCTCGCCGCATGGAACGAAGCGGCGCGCCGCATCGCACACGAGATCAAGAATCCATTGACGCCGATCCAGCTTTCCGCGGAACGGATCGCCCGCAAGTTCCGCAACAACGACGCCGACACACCGCAGGCCATCGAAGAAGGGACGAAAACGATCGTCTCCGAGGTCGGGCAGCTCAAGCGGATGGTCGACGAGTTCGCCCGCTTCGCGCGCATGCCTGCCGTCCACCTTCGCCACGCGCAGCTCGCCGAAATTCTGCAGCAGGCCGCCGGGCTGTATCGCGACGTGAAGCCGGGCGTGTCCGTCAGCGTCACCGTCGAACCGGATATCGAGATTCTCGTCGATCCCGAACAGATCCGCCGCGCCGTCGGCAACCTCTTGAAAAACGCGGTCGAAGCGACCGAATCCGGCGAGGTGCGCGTGACCGCTCGCCGCGCGCCGCATCGCGTCGTCATCGAGGTCGCCGATCCCGGCCGCGGCGTTCCCGACGCCGACAAGGAGAAACTCTTCCTCCCATACTTTTCCACCAAAGGCCGCGGCACTGGCCTCGGCCTGGCCATCGTCCACCGCATCGTCAACGACCACGACGGCCGCATTTCCGTCCACGATAACCACCCGAGAGGAACAAGATTTGAGATCGAGTTACCCGCGTAGACCTGGGAACGCGGGCGTCTCGCCCGTCTCGCGCGGCGTTTGCCGCCGGAGCGCTGGCGTCTCGCCGGCTGGCTCGGCTGCGTCCTCGCTGCCGAACGGGAGGTTTGCGCAGGCGTCGCGTTACCAGCGAACTTTGAGGGTTTGCGGTCAGCGGCGAGACGCCAGCTCTCCTTGTCCTGATCCACTGATCTACTAATCCACTGATCGACTGAACCACATGGCCAAAATTCTCATCATTGACGACGAAGCCGCGATTCGCGAGACGCTTGCGCACATCCTGCGCGACGAGGGGCATCAGCCGACGCTGTGCGATTCCGGCGAGGCCGCCATCGCTCAGTTTGCGCGGGAAGAGTACGACCTCGTCTTTCTCGATCTCTGGCTTCCGGGCATCGACGGTATGGCCGTTCTCGAGCGGCTCAAGACCGCCGGTGCGCCGCCGGTGATCGTGATCTCCGGCCATGGCAACATCGACTCCGCCGTCCGCGCCACGCGTCTCGGCGCGTACGATTTCCTCGAGAAGCCGCTGTCGCTCGAACGCGTCCTGCTCACCGTCAATCACGCGCTTGCGGACCGTAAGCTGCGCGAACAGGTGCGCGATCTTCATCGCCACTTCACGCTCGAAGAGCTGCTGATCGGCGAGAGCGACGCGATGAAGAAGCTCGACGAACAGGTCCGCTCCGCCGCGCCGTCGAACAGCCGCGTGCTCATCACCGGCGAGAACGGCAGCGGCAAGGAGATTGTCGCAAGAACGCTGCATCGTCTTTCGCAGCGTGCCGAGCATCCCTTCATCGACGTCAACTGCGCCGCGATCCCCGAGGAGTTGATCGAGTCGGAGCTGTTCGGACATCGCAAGGGCGCGTTCACCGGCGCGATCGACGACCGCAAAGGCAAATTCGAGCTGGCGGATGGCGGCACGCTCTTTCTCGATGAGATCGGCGACATGAGCCTGAAGACGCAGGCCAAGGTTCTGCGCGTGCTGCAGGAGCAGACCTTCCAGAAAGTCGGCGGGCAGCAGACCATCAGCGTCGACGTCCGTGTGATCGCCGCGACGAACAAGAACCTCGAATCGGAAATCGCCAGCGGCAGTTTCCGCAGCGATTTGTACTACCGGCTGAACGTCGTCCCGATCGAAGTGCCGCCGCTGCGGGCGCGCGGCAACGACGTCACGCTCCTCGCCGAACACTTTCTCCGCCGCTTCGCCGCCGAAACCGGCTCGCCGAAGAAGCGGCTCTCGTCCGGCGCAGCGTCGAAACTGCGCGCTTATCACTGGCCGGGAAACGTGCGCGAACTGCGCAATGTCATCGAGCGCATGGCCATCCTGATGAAGGGCGAAGTCATCGAGCCGGAGGATGTGCAACTCGGCGCCGCCGTGGCTGCGACGCCGCAGATCGACGCGCGCCTGACGCTGAAAGAAGCGCGCGACGAATTCGAAAAGCAGTACATCCTGTCGCGCCTCCGCGAGTTCGCCGGCAACGTCAGCCGCACCGCTGACGCCCTCGGCGTTGAGCGTTCGAACCTCTACCGAAAACTCAACGCATACGGCATCCGCGTCGAACGTCCATGAAGGAATAGGAATCGCGGTCGTGCCGTTAGCGCGCAGGCAACGTCACGAGCTTGACAGCGTCCCACACGCTGACTACTCTTCGCCGTCGTTTCGCGGGCATAACTCAGTTGGTAGAGTGCAACCTTGCCAAGGTTGATGTCGCCGGTTCGAGTCCGGTTGCCCGCTCCATCCTTTCTTCCAATCCCCACAATTGAGAAGCGTTACTCCGTCTCCGTGACGGGCTCGCCCGATGCTTGTGTCACGGCGGCGGTGATGCGGTCGTCGACTTCTGCCGCGCGCTCCAGCTCGACGGGATAGCGAATCGTGACCTCCACTCCGTTTGCGGCCACGCGCAGGCGGCTCTGCGGATGCGGCGGCGGCATGGTCAGGCGCAGCATCCGTTCCATCTCGCGATGCTGGAGCTGCACGGCGTCGCCGTAGTCGGCGAAGACGCTGTTCACGGCATCGAGCATTCGCTGCTGCACGGCGCGATAGTCGGCGGATGCCGAAACCGTGACCGAGACCTCGTGCCAGAGGTAACGCGTGCCGGGAAGCTGCTTGAAAATCCCCGCGCTGTGATCGAAGACGACCGCGTTCGGGAACTCGACGATGCGTCCGGTGGGAAGCTGATCGCGGCCGCGCGCTTCGAACTCCATCAAGTACATCCACACCAGTCCGACTTCGAGCACCTCGCCGCTGACGTGCGCGATCTGTACGCGGTCGCCGACGCGGATTCCGTGCTTGCCGATGATCACGAAGTAGCCGGCGACGGAGAGGATGACGTCCTGCAGCGCGATGGCGATGCCGGCGGTGAGAAATCCAGCGAACGTCGTCAGCGATCCGACGTCGGTCGCGAAGCTCGCCGCGATGACACCTGCCACCACGACCAGCGTGACGATGCGCCGCAGCAATAGGAACTGATGCCTGCGGCGAACGTCATGGATGTAGCGGAACGTGACGCGCCGCCACAGCGCTGAAAACGCGAAGACGAGCAGCAGGACGACGGCGAGCGTGACGGCGCGGAAGATGACGCGCCGCAACTCGCCGCGATACTGCTCGACGACCGAAGAGCGCCAGCGCGTCAGGTTTTGTTTGTAGGTGTCGAGAAGGATGCGCCGCTTCGTCAGCGGCAGCATAGCCGCGGAGAGTTGCCGCATCCGGATCGCCAGCGCGTCGAGCTCCGCTTTTCGCTGGCCGATGACGGCGACATCGTTCGACTCCGGCATCGCACCCAGCTCGTCGCCGCGCTGCGTGAGTTGCCGCAGCGCCGCCACCATCGGCGTCGTAAATGGCCGCCCCGCTTTCGACAGGCCGTCCGCGGCGCGAATGGCACGCTGCAGCGCGTAATCCTTCTGATTGAGCGAGACGAGGTCAGTGATCAATCCGACGATGCCGGTGGGCGGCGCCTTGTGCGCGGCGGCAGCGACGGCCGCCGCATTCGATGTCGATGCAGCCGGCACGGTCTGTTCGAGTGCAGCGATCTGCGCGCCGAGGTCGTTGCCCGTGTTGGCGCTGCCGCTGCTGTTGATGAACGCCAGCATGCCGCTGAGCGTTTCGTTGCGCGTCTGCGCCAGCGCGAGGCGGCTCTCCGCTTCCGCGATGCGCGCGGCAAGCAGCTCGCGATCGTGTCCCATTGATGCCGGAAGTTGCTGCCGCAGCGCTTCGAGCGCCGCCTGATCGCGATGCATACGGTCGACTGCTGTAGCCGCATTTTTCGCCAGCCGCTGAAAGCGCTCGGACGAAGACGCCGCCGCGGGCACACTCACTTCCTGCGCCGACAGCAACGGCGCGTACGCTTTCGCAAACTCGAACGACCTCGCCACGACCTGCGCCGCGACTTGCCGGTCATCATTCACGTACAGCACATCCGTCGGCTGATCCGCCAGCTGCGCCTCGGCATCCAGCCGCCCGTACCAGCCGACTGTCTGATTGAGAAAGCTGAGTAGCTGTCCGCTGTTCGGCAACGGCGCGGGCGCGTTGCGGCTCTGCGCCACCAGTAACGTTGAGAACCCGATTACCAGGCCGGTCCGAATCGCACGCGACATCTCTCGCGTGAATGCCTGCTCCGTGCCGGATCAGTTGTTTGAGATGTTCGACTTGGCGCGAACGACTGCCGTCGCTGCGACGTCGATCGGATGCTTGCCGTCCGAGGTGATGACGATCTTGTCGTTGCCAGCCTCGCGGGCGGTTGCATCGAGGCTGAACGCTTTCATCTGCGCGAAGTTCCAGCGCTTCTTTACTGTTCCCTCGGAACCGCCGTGAATCTCGATCCGGGCGTCAGTTTCGCTCTTCGCGCCGTCGATGACGACGTAATACGAACCCGCGGGCAGCACGCCGAAATCGATCTTCCCCTCGGCATTCGTGGTCCGCGCCGCCGCGCCGCCGCCGGGATTCTTGCCGAGCTTCACGTCCACGCCTTTTAGCGGCGCGCCTGCCCACGCACTCATCGCGACGAGTGAAACGAGCATCGCCAAAATCACTTTCCGGCTCGACATCGCATCCTCCTTTTGTGAAGGACGGCAGTATCGCATGTCCATCTTGCGGTACATTCGTCCCGGTCCGAACGTTAGGAGTATCGCAATGTATGGAATCGTGAAACTGGCCGCGGCGAATGAGCCGCCGGCGAATCTGAAAGTCACTCTCTACGACGCCGGAAGCGGCAAATCGGTGAAGGTGATGGAGACGCTCACCGACAGCAGCGGCGCGTTTTCTGTCGCGGATGATTCGTCAGGTCAGCATTTCTTCTACGTGAGCACGATGCCGACCAACGAAATCATCCTCACGGCGATCCTCGGCGCGACGATTCCACCCACGTTCGTCATCAACGAGGTCACCACCGTCGCAGCCTGCTACTCGGCGGCGCAGTTCATCACGGCCGGCATCGTCATCGAAGGAAGCCCCTTCGCGCTCAGCGTCGTCACGGCGATGAACGCGAATCTCGTCGACGTCACCACCGGACTGCCGTCGTCAGTGATGACGAATTCACCGAACGGCGACGAGACGAATGCCTGCCGCTCGTTGCTGTCGCTGGCCAACGTCGTCGCCGCGTGGGTGAACGATCCCGCCGAGTTCCATGCGATTCTCGCGAAACTCGCCACGATGCCGAACGGCGCGAAGCCCGACGACACGATCGAGGCGATGGTCAGCATCGCCAAGAATCCGGCCAAAGGAGTCGGGGCGATTTACGCGCAATCGAAAGTGCTGCCCGTGTTCACGCCCGCGCTCGAGCGCCAGCCTGACGCGTGGACGATCGTCGTGAAGGTCAACGACTCCGGCGACGACGCGAACATGTTCGGCGGACCGGGCAACGTCGCCTTCGACTCCCAAGGCCGCGCCTGGATCGCCAACAACGTCCAGCAGGGGAGCGGCATCTCAACGGCGTACTCGATCGTGTTGGATATGTCCGGCCGTCCCGTTACATTCGCGAACGGCAACGGCTCGCCAATTACCGGCGGCGGTCTCCTCGGACCCGGCTTCGGCGTCGACGTGGACAGCCAGGACCGCGCCTGGTTCGGCGATTTCGGATGGGGCGGCGACGACTACTGGCCCACCGGCAGCGTGTCGGCCTTCGATTCGAACGCGAACGCGCTGTCGCCGTCGCCCGAAGGCTACACAACCGGCGGCGTGCGCCGTGTGCAGGGAACGGTCGTCGATGATGACGACAACGTCTGGTTCGCGTCCTACGGAACCGGCAATGGCGACGGCAATGTCGTCGTCTATCTGAAACCCGATCCGAACGTGACGCCGTTTTCGTACGCGTCCTACGCCGCCGGCCCGACAGCCACGCCGTTCGACATCGCCATCGCCGCCGATGGCAGCGGCTGGATGACGAACAGCAATCCCGCATCGAGTGGCATCGTCCACCTCCAGCTCAGCGGAACCGAAACGTTGACGTCATCGCCGCAGATCGACATCGGCCAGACCACAAAAGGCATCCAGATCGATTCCGCCGGAAACATCTGGGTCGCCTCCGGGGGCGACGATCACGTCTACCTCTTCGATTCCGCCGGCAACTTCCTCGGCGGCTTCCAGGGCGGCGGCATCGACGGCCCCTGGGGCATCACCCTCGACGGCGACGACAACCTCTGGGTCGCCAACTTCGGCCCCCTCGAACCCGGCAGCAACTTCCACGGCCGCCTCACCCAACTCGCCGGCGTCAATGCCACCGGACACCATCTCGGCGACGGACTCACGCCCCAAACCGGCTACACGCTCCCCTCCGCCGGCTGCCCCGTCACCCTCCACAACGGCGACCCGCTCTACGGACCCGGCAAACCCCCCAGCCACATCCCGATGATGCGCACCACCGGCGTCAACATCGACGCCGCCGGCAACGTCTGGACCTGCAACAACTGGAAACCGGATTTCGACAACGACACGGTCGCCGGCAACCCGGGCGGAGACGGGATGTTGATTTGGGTGGGGCTGGCGAAACCGCGAAATTGAATGTGCTCTCCTTGTCCAGGGATTGGTGTCGAGAGCACGTCGTCCGCGGACGCTGCCTCACAAGGAAGTCTTAGTCACGAGCAAGGAAAGCTTGGTCGCCGACCACGGAAAGCTCGCTCACGAGAGGGAAAGCCTACGGCTGCGATGCTTTCGTATCCTCCTCAACGATCCGCGAAGTTAGCGATTAACGGCTACCTTCGACAGCGAGAAACGAAGGCGTGACCCCTTTCTGTCGTGTATTCTGGAATGATTTATGACCGTCGGTGACACCCTGGCAACCATCCAGACGTACAACACACTCATTCAGCATCCTCTGGCTACGTTGCGGCAAGCCCTTCTGCAGGTGAACGCGCTGCCGCAGGTGCCCGACGGAACGGCGAACTATCTCTTTTTCGCCTACCGTAATCTGATGATGGCTATTGACGACTCGCAGGACACTGCGCGCGCTCTGGTCGGCGGTGCGGACATTACCTTTGCCGTCCAACGATCGATGGTCATCTCCGTGATGCGCGGTTCGGGACTGCCGGTTGGCGCGCTGGCCGGGCAGCGCCATGCGGCAACCACTCGGGTAAATGCATCGACGTCGAATGCGCACCTATGGGTTACGGAGATGCAGAATGGCTGCACGGTGTTGATTCTGGACTGGGGCGGCGGCCATTACTCTATGTTTCACGTCCAGCCCAGTGCCGACAATCAATTCAACGCCGTCAGCCGCGCGACGATGTGGCCGGGGAAGTACGCGAAGGCGGGAGTCAAGAACGCCTGGCTGCGCTCCGAGTCGAACACAGTCGTGATGAATACCGGCGGCAACGCGCCGATGGCGTACATCATGGTGCAGTCCATGTTCGAGGCCGCGGGCGGCTGGGTAACCCAGCTCCTCGGCGTCCGCAACGGCGCACAGTTCACTTTCTACCGACAGCGGGCACGCGGCAATGCCATCCTCGCCGAGCGTCTGAACTGGAGCACGTGGCGCTGGTACGTGCCGTGGTGGTCGACGTATTGACTGTCGCCACAGCGGTCGCCGAGCAGCTCTCAGAGACTTACGACACCTCGAACGAGAAGAAGGGTCAAATTGTCTCTGGATGAAGAGGCTGTTGGTGGCGGTGCCCAGAGTCGAACTGGGGACCTAGCGCTTATGAGACGCCCGCTCTAACCATCTGAGCTACACCGCCAGGAGGGTGGGGTACGGAGGATATACTCAACGCCTCGCGGCGTGGAAAATTTCGGGCGGCGTGGAGCGTGAATGTCGGACGGCGAAGGGCGGCAGTGCATCCGGTGCGGCGTGGCCGAGGAGGCGGCGTTGCTCGAGCGGTGCGTGGCTTGCGGCAAATACTTCTGCGCGGACTGCGCGTACCGGGCCACCGGGAGGCGGTTCGATTCGGCCGAGTGTGCGCGCGCGTTTTTCTACGGAGATGGGGATGACGACGAAAGCGATGACGCCGCCGATGCTTGATGCGATCGCGCCGGAGCGGCGTCCGCGCCGGCTGCGGCGGACGGAGTCGATTCGGGCGCTCGTGCGCGAGACGGTGGTGCGGCCGGAAGATTTGATCTATCCGCTCTTCGTCGTGCCGAATTCGCGGCCGAAGGTCGAGATCGGATCGATGCCCGGCGTGTGGCAACTGCGCGTGCGCGAGGCGGTCGACGAGGCACGGCGCGCCTACGATCTCGGCATCCGCGCGGTGCTGTTGTTCGGGTTGCCTGAGTACAAGGATGCGATCGGATCGGCGTCGTGGGATCCGACCGGGCCGGTGCAGTCGGCGATCGAAGCGATCAAGCGGGCAGTGCCGCAGATGACCGTGATGGCCGACGTTTGTCTCTGCGAGTACACCGATCACGGGCATTGCGGCGTCATCGTCGATCACAACGGGACGAAGGACGTCGACAACGATCAGACGTTGCCGCTGCTGGCCAAGCAAGCGGTCTCGTTCGCCGCGGCGGGGGCGGATTTCGTCGCGCCGTCGGACATGATGGACGGGCGCGTCGCCGCCATTCGCGAAGCGCTGGACGACGCGAGCCTGACTGAGGTCGGGATCATGGCGTACTCGGCAAAGTACGCGTCGGGATTTTATGGTCCCTTCCGCGAGGCAGCCGAGTCAGCGCCGCAGTTCGGCGACCGGCGCAGCTATCAGATGGATCCGGCCAATGTTCGTGAGGCGCTTCGGGAGATGGAGCTGGACGTCGAGGAGGGCGCGGACATGATCATGGTCAAGCCGGCGCTGTCGTATCTCGACGTCATCCGCGCCGCGCGCGACAACTTCGACCTGCCGGTGGCGGCGTACAACGTCAGCGGCGAGTACTCGATGGTGAAGGCTGCCGCGGAGCGCGGATGGATCGATGGTCCGCGCGTGATGAACGAGATCCTGACGTCGATCAAACGGGCCGGCGCGGATCTGATCATCACGTACCACGCGCTGGAGTTTGCGTCGCAGGGATGAACTTCTCTTTGTGGTTCAAAGCCTTTAACCGCACCAGACCGCGCTGACCGCGTCGGGGTGATCGAGCAGGTAGCCGTCTTCGTCCGCGTCGTATTCGATGATGGCGCCGTCGAGGCGGGAGGCGGACATGTCGTCGAGCGCGACGCGGATGCCATTCACGTTCACGACTTCGTCGCCGTCAATCGGCGCGTCGGCGTAGGCGAGGCGATAGCCGCTGCCGCCGCAGCCGGTGGTGAAGGCGATGCGGAGGATGCGGCCGTCCAGCTCCGAACGAAGATGCTCGACCGCGGTCTGCGTGATCGAAACGTTCATTCCGTTGCCGCGCCGCGAATCAGGCGCATCTCGGCGTCCTCGCGTTTGAACCAGTCGCGATCGAGTTTGGTCAGTTCCAGTTCGCGCTCCAGTTCGACGATGTGCGCGCGCTTCGAGGCGGCGAGGTAGACGAGGAAGGCGCGGTCGATCGATGACGTTCCCTGGCCGATCTTCGCGAGATTCCGTTCCATGGTCCGCTCGCGCGCGATCAGGAACTCCGTGGTCTCGCGGAAGGAGAGGTCGCCTTCGAGGATGTCCTGGAAGGCCAGGTCATTCGCGAGCGTCACTTTGCTGCGCGAGGTGCCGGTGGCTGCGATCTTCATCTCGATGAGATCGCGCGTGGCCCGCTCGTCGACGGCGAACTGCTTGAACATATTCGCGGTCAGCGGATTCGGCAGGTTCTCGGCCAGCTTCTCGAACGTTTTGTACGCCTCGACGGTGTACTGGAAAACGGTGTTGAGCTGCTGGTTGGAGAGGATGGCTGGTGCGGTTTCGATTGCAGTCATTGGTTCCTCGGAGTGGATTAGTGGATTAGTAGATTAGTGGATTAGGAACGCCGACCGATCGACGAACACCTAATCTACTAATCCACGAATCTACTAATCCACTGCCTCATTCAATTTTCGCTACTTTCAACACCACATCGCCGAGCAGTTTCGACTGGCATGACAGGCGGTACGGCGGTTCGAGCTCCTTGTACGTCTCGTCGGGCGTCGGCGGCGTTAGGTTATCCCAGCCGTCGACGACTTCCACCCTGCAAGTCCCGCACGCACCGTCGCCGCCGCAGACGTGACTGACGCGGACGTCCATGGCGGCGGCGCAGGTTAGCAGCGTTGATCCTGGAGGGAAGTCAGCCGCTTTGCCTTCGTCTACGAATGTGACTCGCGGCATGGGGGGATTGTAATCGCGCGGAGTTCACGGAGAGGCGGAGAACTACTCGAGGGCCCGGTGGGCCATGTAGGAGCTGCGGACGAGCGGCGCGGATTCGACGTGGTGGAAGCCGAGGGCTCGGGCTTTCGTGCCGAGGGCGGTGAACTCGTCGGGGGTGTAGTAGCGGCGGACGGGGTGGTGATTGCCGGTGGGCGCGAGGTACTGGCCGAAGGTGATGATGTCGACGCCGGCGTCGCGGAGATCGGCGGCGACTTGGAGCACTTCCTCTTCTGTTTCGCCGAGGCCGAGCATGAGGGACGACTTCGTCAACATGTTGACGTTGCGCTCGTCGCCCGCCCAACGGAGGACGTCGAGCGAGCGGTTGTACTTGGCGACAGGACGCACGGCCGCATAGAGCCGCGGCACGGTCTCCACGTTGTGCGCGAGGACTTCCGGCGCCGAGGCGATGACGGTCCGGAGCGCGTCGCGGTTGCCTTCGAGATCGGAGATGAGGACCTCGACCGCGGCGCCGGTCTGTTCGCGAACGGCGAGGACAGTCTGCGCGAGATGTTCCGCACCGCCGTCCGGCATGTCGTCGCGATTCACCATCGTAATCACCGCATGCCTCACGCCCATCTTCGACACGGCCTCGGCCACTCGTCGCGGCTCGTCGGCATCTGCGGCGAGCGGTTTCCCTTTGCCGACCGCGCAGAAGGTGCAGCGTCGCGTGCAGATCTCGCCGAGGATCATGAAGGTGGCAGTACCGGCGCTCCAGCATTCGAAAATGTTCGGACAGCGCGCTTCCTGGCAAACCGTGTTGAGCGCGAGATCGTTCATCAGCTTCGAGACGGGAAGCTGCGCGAGGTCGCCCGGCACGCGGATTTTCAACCATGCGGGACGATGTCCGGCGCGGCGGTTCTTCGGTTCGGAAGCGTCGATTGACGAAGTCATTTCATTGAGGTGCGAGCGCCGCGAGGCTGCGCTCCACCTTCTCCAACGCCTCGCGGTCGTCGGTCCACCGGATCCTTTCATAGGCCTCGGCGAATGTGAACCAGCCGTAGTCGTCGTGCTCGGCCGCGTCCACGCGCACGATTGATCCGCGCGGGACTTCGATAGTGAATCCGGTTTCCGAAGCGATGATCGGCGGCGGATATTTTGCTTCGAGGAAGTGCGACTCGATCATGAACGATTGCTCGAGATCGATCGTCTCGGGTTCGCCAGTGTGTCCCGTTTCCTCGGTCAGTTCGCGCCGCGCAGTGTCGAGCGGCAGTTCGCCGTCTTCGATCGAGCCGGTGATCGGTTGCCAGAAGTTGCCGCGCTCGGGACGGCGATGCAGGAGCAGCACGCGCTCGCCGTCGTGAACGAGGATTTTGACGAGTCGAATGCTGTCCGCTCGCGGCACGACATCGCGCTCGAATACGTCCGCGAATTTCGCGGCAACGATCTCGCGGACTTCGGCCAGTGCGATGTCGCGTCCGGCGAGATGCGAGATCGAGGTCACGCCGGTGCCGTGCAGTCCGCACGGGGTGATGAGGCGGAAGTGATCGAGATTCGTGGTCACGTTGAGCGCGAAGCCGTGCGAGGTCACCCATCGCGCGATACGCACGCCGATCGCGGAGATCTTGTCGTTCCCGACCCAGATGCCGCGCTTCCCCTCGGAGCGCTCGGCGGTGATGCCGTACTCCGCTACCGTTCGGATCAGCACTTCTTCGAGTTTCGTCACGTACTTACGCACGTCGCGATTGCCTTCGCCGAGGTGGATGATCGGATAGCCGACGAGCTGGCCGGGACCGTGATAGGTGATGTCGCCGCCGCGCGTGGTTTCAAAGAAGCGAACGTGCTGCGCATCGAGCGTGGCCACGGGCGCGAGGAGATTGCGGCGGTCGCCGCCGCGCCCGAGGGTGATGACGGGAGGATGCTCGAGCAGAAGCAGCTGATCGGGGATCGCGTTCTCCTGCCGCAGCTCCACGAGCTTCTGCTGCAATCGCATGCCGTTCTCGTAGGTGACGAGATGAAGGTTGCGAAGCTCACACACGCGCATCACGGCTTGCGAATACGCGGCAGGATCGCTCGGCATTCCCCCGGGAGCGCGGGCGTCCCGCCCGCGCTCCCAAACCAGCTCGATTTGTCTCACGTTCCAATATTGATGGTGAAACGTTTACCCTCCGTCCGTCACTCCTTACTAAAGGAGACTCTCGACGATGGAACAAGACCTTCGTAAGGCAACGCAATCCAGTCCCAGGAACCACATCCGTCCCCACGGCGTTGGGCTTCGCGGCTTGGAAGTCCCACGCGGTTCGGAGCAGTTCGAGGGCCGGTTTGGCCGGATGTTCCGGACCCTCACGCCGGCTGAGCATACCGAGGACGATCTGCACCAACTGGCGTTGGCGATGACAGCGGAGCGCGAAGATCCGCCCACGCCCGAGGACAAGGACGACGACGAAGAGAATCCGGACATCAGCGCCGGGTACACATACTTCGGCCAGTTCATCGATCACGATCTGACCTTCGATCCCAACAGCAGTCTGCAGAAGACGAATGATCCCGACGCGCTGGTCGACTTCCGCACGCCCCGCTTCGACCTCGATTGCGTCTACGGACGCGGCCCCGACGATCAGCCCTACCTCTACGACGACGACGGCGTGAAAATGCTCCTCGGCGCGAAGCTGACTGGCAACCCGGACGACGATGGAACGCAAGACCTGATTCGCAATGTCCCGAAGGAACGGGCGTTGATCGGCGATCCGCGTAACGACGAGAACGTCATCGTTTCGCAGCTACAGGGGACGATGCTCCGCTTCCACAACAAGATGGTTGCGATCGAATCGAAGCGCCGCGGCCGGGACGCCACCTTTGCCGAAGTGCAGCGCGCCGTACGCCGCCACTATCAATGGGCGGTGTTCAACGATTTCCTGCCGACCATCGCCGGACACGACGTCGTAAACGACGTGTTGCCGAACTTGAAGAGCAAGAAATCGATTACGGAGGAGAAGCCGCGTCTGCGCTTCTTCCACTGGAAGAACGCGCCGTTCATGCCCATCGAGTTCTCGGTGGCCGCCTATCGCTTTGGCCACTCGATGATCCGTCCGATCTACCGCCTGAGCCGGACCGTCCTTCGCTTCCCGATTTTCGCGGATGCCGATCCGAACCTGCGCGGCTTTCGCGTCTTTCCTTCGAACTGGGCGATCGAGTGGAAGCTGTTCTTCCCGATCGATCCGAAGGCGCCGAAATCGGGAGAGCAGCGCCTGCAGCCGGCGTACAAGATCGACTCCTCGCTGGTGAATCCGCTGGGCAAACTGCCGCCGTCGGTCGCAAAAAATCCGGCGTCTCTCGCGGAGCGGAATCTGATCCGCGGCATGCGGATGAACCTTCCGTCTGGCCAGCGCGTGGCGCGCCACATGGGTTTCAAGGTGCTCGACGAAAAGGATCTGAAGGTCGGCAAGGCGCCCGACGACGCGACGAACCCGACCCTCGTTTCGGTCAGCGAGCGTTTCCGCAACAACGCACCGCTGTGGTTCTACATCCTCTCCGAATCGCAGCACGACCACGGTGGTCGCCGCCTCGGCAAGGTCGGAGCGCGCATCGTCACCGAGGTTTTCGTCGGACTGCTGGTCGGCGACAACCACTCGTTCATCGCGCAAGACCCAAACTGGGTTCCCTATCCCGAGGTCTGCCGCGACGGCAAGACATTCGGGATCTCCGACCTGGTCGTCCTCGCAACGAAGCCGTAGTCGATCGAGGCGCCGCTGCACGTCGCAGCGGCGCCTCAGTTTCGACTACAGCGTGAACTGGCCTGCTTCGATGAAGGCTTTCACTCGCGCCATGAATTGATCGGCGACGGCTCCGTCGATGAGGCGGTGATCGAAGGTGAGCGAGAGGATGCACATCGAGCGGATGGCGATGAAGTCGCCGTCCTTCGTCTCGATCACGACCGGGCGCTTCTTCACGCCGCCGACGCCGAGGATGGCGACCTGTGGCTGGTTGATGATCGGCGTGCCGAACAAGCCTCCGTAGACCCCGGGATTCGTGATCGTGAACGTGCCGCCCTGCACGTCGTCGGGCGCGAGCTTCTTCGTGCGCGCGCGTTCGCCGAGGTCGTTGATGGTCTTGGACAGGCCGAGGATGTTTTTCTCGTCGGCATTTTTCACGATCGGGACGATGAGGCCCCAGTCGAGGGCGACGGCGATGCCGATGTTGAGGTCGCGGTGATAGATGACCGAGGCGTCGTCCATCGAGGCATTGATGATCGGGAACTCGCGCAGACCCGCCACGACCGCTTGAATGACGAACGGCAGGAAGGTGAGCTTGGCGCCGCGCTCGGCGTACGCCTCTTTGTACTGGCGGCGCAGTTTGTCGATGGCGGTGAAGTCGACTTCGAAGACCGTCGTGACGTGCGCCGAGGTCTGTTTCGACAACACCATGTGCTGCGCGATCTTCTTGCGCATCACCGACAGCGGCTCGATGCGGTTGTTCTCGCCGGATGCGAAGGTCATGGCCGGCGGACGCGGCGCGGGCTGCGGTTGCTGCTGCGTTGCCGCAGGTTGCTGCGCGGGTGTCGCGGGCTTCGGTTGCTGCAGGAAATCGAGGATGTCGTTCTTGGTGACGCGGCCGGAGACGCCGGAGCCTTGCAACTTGGTGATGTCGACGTTGTTTTCCTGCGCGATCTTGCGCACGAGCGGGGAGGACTTGGTGCGGCGGCGTTCATCGAGCGAGGCGATGTTTTCGTCGTCGTTCTGCTCGGTGGCCGCTGCGGCCTGCACCGGCGGAGCATCGACGCGCGTCTCGGGGCGCTCGGTGTCGACCTGCGCGGGAGGTTCTGGCGTTGGCTCGGGCTTCGCGGCCTCGGCAGCCGGCTGCGGCGGCGGCGCGCTCGTGCCAGCCGCTTCGCCATCGGCGCCGATCCGGGCGACGACGGTATTGACGCCGACCGTCTGCCCTTCCTGCGCGATGATCTCGGTCAGCGTTCCGGACGACGGCGACGGAATCTCGGCGTCGACTTTGTCGGTGGAGATTTCGAGGAGCGGCTCATCGCGCTCGACCTTCTCGCCAACCTTTTTGAGCCACTTGACGATGGTTCCTTCAGCGATCGATTCGCCCATCTGGGGCATGACGACATCAATAGGCATTCATTTCTCCTGGCGGAGAGCTTTGTAATGCAAAAGCCGAGGCACGGCAACCGCGAGGGGCGGGGGGCGAGCATTCCGATCAGCCGAAGACAACCGGCAAGCCGCGGCAAAAGCAGTCGAAATAGATGTGGAAAATATATCTACTGTCCGTCTCCCTTGCCGGGAGGTTCTTATGGCAACAAAAGGCAACGCAGGATCGGTGGCGGTTTTCCAAGCCTCGGCGAGTCATTTTCGCGTATATCGCGCGGCGAAGGAGAGCGCTTCCGCTCGCTATCTTCGGGCGCCGAAGGAGTTTTCGGCTCTCACGGCAATGAACCCGGTCGCCAGTCCGAAGCCGCAACAGAACGTCGTCGGCGTCGGCATCGGGGAGAAGGTATCGAAGGGCATTTCCACGGGAGTTCTCGCGGTGAAACTTCTGGTGCGCGTGAAGTATCCCGACGACGCAATTCCGGATGAAGATCGGCTTCCGAGCACGATCGGCGGCCTGCCGGTCGATGTCGAACAGGTCGGGACGTTCCGCCGCTTCGCGACGCCTCCGATGCCGAATCCGCGCTCACGGTTTCGCCCGGCACGGCCCGGATCGTCCATCGGATTCGAGGATCCGCAGCATCAGTTCACGATGGCTGGCACGTTTGGCGCGGTGGTAAAAGCGTCAGGAAAGACGTTCGTGCTCAGCAACAACCACGTTCTTGCGGATGAGAACAAACTTCCGCTCGGGTCACCAATCTTTCAGCCGGGACTGCTGGACGGCGGCAACGCGACCCGTGATCGGATCGCGAATCTGTCGAAGTTCATCACTCTCAATACCGCGGCTCCGAACAAAGTGGACTGCGCGATCGCCGAGGCTACGACGAAGACGATCCTGTCAAAGGACATCCTTTTCATCGGCCCGCCCAAAGGGACGGCGGCCGCCGCGATCGATATGGAGGTACACAAGTTCGGACGGACGACCGGCTATCGGGTCGGACGCATCACCAGCATCGAAACCGACGTTACCGTCGGCTACGAAATGGGGGACGTTCAGTTTACGGACCAGATTTTGATTACCGGCCGCAACAATCAGCCGTTCAGCGCTGCCGGCGACTCGGGATCGCTGATCCTCGAACGAACCACCAACAACGCGGTTGCGCTGCTGTTTGCCGGATCGACGTCGCATACGATTGCCAACCACATCGACGATGTGCTCCAGGCTCTCGGTGTAACGCTGGCGTGACGCGTGCAGCGTTGGAGGGATATGGCAACGCACGATCAGATCCGCGCGATCAAGGACCGTTATGGCCAAACGCTCCTCGGCAGCCCAAGGGTGTCGGGAGTCGGGATCGAGAGAGACTCCGAAAGCGATTACAAACTGGTCGTTCACCTCGCCGACGACTCGGCGAGGGACGACCTCCCGGAGGAATTGGATGGTGAGAAGATTCACTACGTCCGCTCGGGGCCGTTTGTGAAGTTGCCTGCGGATAGCCGCGAGAAGTGACTTCCGGCGTTACTTTCGAACGTTGCGTTCTCCTTCAATCCGCCGCGCCAGAAAGCGGCGCTCGGCTTCGTTCGCGGTCAGCTCGTACGCGCGGCGGTAGCTTGCCAGTGCTTCATCGTCGCGATGCAAACGCCGAAGCAGATCGGCGCGCGTGGCATGCCAGAGGTGATAGGCGTCCAGCGAGTCTGCCAGCGCTTCGACGAGCGGCAGCGCGGCGGCGGGGCCGTCGGCCATCGAGATTGCCACGGCGCGATTGAGCGCGACGATCGGCGTCGGATGTCGCGCGTAAAGGCGGTCGTAGAGCACGACAATCTGGTGCCAGTCAGTGTCGGACGCGACCGACGCATCCGCGTGAACCGCGGCGATCGCGGCCTCGAGCGCGTAGGTGCTCGGCGTCGAACGTCGCAGCGACGACTGCAGCAACGCGCGGCCTTCGTCGATTTCGGCGCGATCCCAGAGCGTCCGATCCTGATCCGCCAAGAGCACGAGATCGCCGTCGGACATCCGCGCGTTGCGGCGCGAATCGTGGAGCAGCATCAGCGCGACGAGCGCGTCCAGCTCGGGATCGGGCATCAGCGTCCGAAGCATGCGTCCGAGGCGGATGGCTTCGGCGCAGAGATCGTGGCGGACGAGTGTGGTGCCGCTCGCGGCGGCGTACCCTTCGTTGAAGACGAGGTAGACCACCGCCATCACCGCCGACAATCGTTCGCGCAGTTCCGAGGCCGGCGGAACGCGGTAGGGGATCGCGGCGCCGCGGATCTTCGACTTGGCGCGAACCAGCCGCTGTGCCATCGTCGCCACCGGGACCAGGAACGCGCGCGCGATCTC
The DNA here is from genome assembly GCA_035996815.1 of Thermoanaerobaculia bacterium. Lineage (GTDB taxonomy): Bacteria > Acidobacteriota > Thermoanaerobaculia > Gp7-AA8 > Gp7-AA8 > JADGNZ01. The sequence continues at coordinate 27,831 of DASYJF010000034.1, forward strand.
CTCGGTGGTCAATCCGCAGAGCGTACGCAGCGTCAGCGCCACCTGTGCGTCTTCCTGTAACGCCGGATGGCAGCAGGTGAAGATCAGGCGCAGACGTTCGTCGGGCACCGCGGACTCCTCTTCGAGGTCGATCGTTGTCGATGTGGATGTCATCGCCGCGAGTTCGACCTGCTTTTCCGCGAATCGCGATTGCCGCCGCAGACGGTCGAGTGCCTTGTGCCGCGCGGTTCCGTACAGCCACGCGCTCGGATTGCGCGGAACTTCGTCCGCCCACTCGGTTACCGCGATCGCAAACGCGTCCTGCAAGGCCTCCTCGGCGACGTCGAAATCGCCGAGGAGGTGGATGAGGGCGGATAGCAGGCGGCCCCAGTCGGCGCGGAAGATCTCCTCGATGGCGGTCAAGCCGCCAATGATAGTTACGAGAACGTCATGATCGGACGAACCTCGATCGTGCCGGAGCTCGCGCCGGGGATTTTCGCGGCGATGTTGATGGCCGCATCGAGGTCGGGCGCCTCGACGAGGTAGTAGCCGCCGAGCTGCTCTTTCGTCTCCGCGAACGGACCGTCCGTGGTCATGCGCTTGCCGTCGCGCACGCGCACGCTTGTGGCGGTGCCGGTCGGTTGCAACGCGTTGCCGCCCTTGATCGCGCCGGCGAACTCTTTGCCGAAGGCGTCGTACTCACCCATTCCGGCGCCCATCTCGGCCTCGCTCATCCCTTGCCAGCGCTTCTCATCCTCGTAAATCAGCAGCAGGTATTCCATGGTTTTCTTCTCCTTGCGATGTAGTCGAACGAACCGGCGCGAAATCGACAGCGCGTCGGAAAAATATTTATCCTTGTCTCGATGCAACCACACTTTTTCAAAACGCCGGCCGACTTCCGCAGATGGCTTGCGAAGAATCACGCCTCGGCCACGGAGCTTCTGGTCGGCTTCTACAAGAAAGACTCGGGCAAGCCGTCGATCACCTGGCCGGAGTCAGTCGATGAGGCGCTCTGCTTCGGCTGGATCGACGGCGTGCGGCGCCGCATCGACGACGTCAGCTACAGCATCCGCTTCACGCCGCGAAAAAAGACCAGCACCTGGAGCGCGATCAACATTGCCCGCGTCGCGGAGCTGACGAAACTCGAGCGGATGCAGCCCGCCGGTCAGCGCGCGTTCGAGCACCGCCGCGAGGAGAAGTCGGCGATTTACTCGTACGAGAATGCGTCGCGCACGTTATCTGCCGAGGATGAGAAGAAGTTTCGTGCGAACAGGAAGGCGTGGGAGTTTTTCAACGCGCAACCGCCGGGTTACCGGCACCTGTCGATCTACTGGATCACCAGCGTGAAAAGGGACGAGACGCGCGCGCGGCGACTGGCAACGCTGATCGAGGATTCGGCCGCGGGTCGGCGCCTCGGCGTTGTGACATTGAAAAAGAAGTAGCGGTCGTGCAGACGTGAGCGTTGCGCGCGGAGGCGCGCGGAACAATGCAGCCCCCGGCTCTGCCGGGGGAAAGCGGTCGTTCGGTGATTTTGTGGCCGCGGAGGCGGCCACAACAAAACTGTGGTGGCCGCCTCCGCGGCCACGAACTCGCGTCGTCACGCGTACCCCCGGCCGAGCCGGGATTGTTTCGCGCGCCTTCGCGCGCGGATTGCGTCGCACTTCGGGACTGCGATGCTACTTCGCGGTCTTCTTCTTCGCGCGAATCACCACCGACAACTCGTCATTGCGCACATTCGTAAACCGCAGCCACACGCGTCCCTCGGCATCGAGCGAGATGATGGCGGGCGTGTTCACTGACGTCAGCATCCATCCGGCCGGCAGCGCGACGATATTCAGCGGGCGCCCGAGGGTTCGCTTCCAGAGAAGCTCGCCGTTGTCGACAACGTAGCCGACCGGGTCGGTGTACGTCTCCTGCACGCGGATGCGCGCCGACTGCCCCTCCTCGATCGCATGCGCGAGATCGCCCTGCACTGCCACGGAATCCGGCTCGACTTTCGTCGGGTAGTAACCGAGCGCGTTCACGTCCTTGCCGGCTACGCTGTGCGTGACGAGGTCCGCGCCGGTGTCGAGATCGATCATCTTCGCGTCCGGCGACACGACGCTCCCTTTGCGCACGAAACTGTGCACCGATTTCTGCCCCGCACGCGTGACGGTGAAATCGTGCGAGATACGGAATTGGTGCGTGGCCGGATCGAGCAGCCAGTAGGTGATCTCGCGATCCTGCTCGGCGCGATGAAACGATTCCTGCGCAAAAATCGTGGGCGCACAAAGAAGAAGAAGGATCAGGCCCGATTTCATGGCAGCCTCCGCGCAACGATCTTCACCGGCAATTGGTCGTCGCGATCATTGAGAAAGCTGACGCGAATCCGTCCGTCGGCATCGGTGGAAATGATGGCGGGCGACGCGCACTCGATCACCTCCCACGACTTCGGCAGCAGGACGACGTTGCGCTTGATCCCGAGCGGCCGCTCGAAAACGAGGTTGCCGTCCTTGAGGTAGTACGACGCGGCGTCGGTGTACGTTTTCAGAATGCGGATGCGCGTCTCGCCGCCTTTCGGCACCGCCGACGGCAGATGCACGCGAATGAATTGCGCGTCATCCGCGGTCTTCGGCGACACGAGTCCGCTCTCTTTCGCCACGTTGCCGCTGACGACTTCGAACGGCAACTCCCTGCCGGTCGTGCGCGCAAGCACCCGCTCTTTCGTGACCACCGACCCGACGCGGATCGGATTGAAAAACAACTCCGCTCCCTCGCAATCCTGCGTCACGTCATACGTGATCGCGAACTGATGACTCTCCGGCGGCAGCAAGTCATACAACGTGAATTCATCCGCCGCGAAGAGGGGAGTGCAGACCAGAAGAAGGAGGAGGAGTGCGTTCTTCATGCGGACATCGTAGCGCCGCCGGCTCGGCGGCACGTACCGCGACTTGCCAGCGAGTCGCTGGCAGTACAGCCGCC
>DASYJF010000035.1:0-7386 GCA_035996815.1 Thermoanaerobaculia bacterium
CACGCGGTGGATGACGCCGAACGCCGTCTCCGTCGTGGAGGCGTTGCGGCCCACACAGAAGATATGCGGCGTGAAACCGGCCATGACCGCGGCGCGCGCGTAGCTGCGGACATAACCGGAGTGGCCGCCGCTCACCTCGTCGCGCGGATCCCGCCCGGCAATCATGACGACGTCATCGTCTCCGCTCATGGGCCGGAGGTCGCATCGACTGCGAGCTCGCGGTGCCTTCCGCACTGGATTTCGGTGATCTCGGCGGCGATGAAGTCGATTTCCTCCGCGCTCAGCCGCGGCCCCGACGGCAGGTAGAGACCCTTGCAGCAGAGTGCCTCGGCCACCGGGTAACGCTCGCCGCGGAAGAGGTGGCGATAGATCGGCTGCAGGTGAATCGGAATGAACATCGAACGGGTCTCGATGCCGCGGAGTGCCAACGCCTGGCGCAACTCGTTGCGCGATCGTCCAAACGCGTCCTCAACCAACAGGGCGTACATCCAGAAGACGTTCTTCACGCCGGGCTTCTCGACGGGGAGCGTGAGGCCCGGTACAGCCGAGAGCCTTTCGCAATACAAACGGGCGTTCTGCCGGCGCCTTTCGACGAGCGCATCGATGCGCTCCGTCTGGGCCAGCCCAACCGCCGCCTGCAAGTTCGTCATCCGGTAGTTGAAGCCTATGTACTCGTGCCAGAAATGGCGCTGCGGCGAGATGGCGTGACCGCGCATCTGGCGCGCCAGTCTGGCGAGCTCCTCATCGTTCGTCGTGATCATTCCTCCTTCACCGGTGGTGACGATCTTGTTCCCATAAAACGAAAAGATCGCGGCGGCTCCGAGACTCCCAACGCTCTTTCCCCGGTAGGTCGCTCCGTGTGCCTCGGCCGCATCCTCAAGAAGAAGCAGACCGTGCTTTTCTGCGAGGGCTCGCAAAGGATCGGCGTCGGCCGGATGTCCGTAGGTGTGAACGGCAACGATGGCACGAGTTCGCGGCGTGATCTTCCGCTCAATGAGGCCGGCATCGATGTTCCAAGTGGTTTGCTCTGCATCGACCAGCACCGGTGTGGCGCCCGTATAGGTGATTGCGTTCGCGGTGGCGATCATGGTGAACGTCGGGATGATCACCTCGTCTCCCGACTCGAGGCCGTACGCAGCCAGGAGCAGATGCAATGCCGTTGTTCCACTGCTGCAGGCGACACCGAAGCGGCAGCCGGCCGCCGCGGCAAAGGCCTCTTCGAAGCGCCGGACATACGGTCCTTCCGACGAAACCCAATTCGAGCGGATACAGTCGGTGACGTACTGCAGCTCGTTTCCGTCCAGCAGGGTCTCGGCCACCGGAATGATGCGCGGGCGCGCCAGCGGCAGCTTCAACGCCGGCTCCGATTCCGGAAGCATTCCTTCGAGCGCGGCCCACTCATCGCTCCCCAAGAGAGCTGGCTTCTTCAAGCGGCCCCCTTGTCGAATGATGCTGCTGACAGCGGCTCCGTGATCCAGCGGATGAGCCGCTCTCCCCGTTGCTGCATCGCTTTCGGTTGCGTGGCGTCCTCCGGCGAAAAAGCAGCGGCGTAGACCGCGGCGACCCGCTCGCGGACGAGCAGATCGACATGCGCGAGATAGGCAGGACGATATCCGGGAGCAGCCGGGACTGGCTGCCACAGGAATCGCCGCCGAAGCCGCCGGAAGCGGTCGATGGCAAGCAGGCCGCGCGGCGTGTAGCGCCGTTTCCCAAGCGCCTTCGCAAAACGGTGTACCGGCGTCATCACGATCGTACGCACCGTCTGCGCGTGAAGATCGGCAGCCACCCGATCGCCCGGCAGCAGCGACGGGCCAGCCAGGCGTCGCGCTTCCCATCCGTGCAGCGCATGCATCAGCTTCACGAGATCGATCCCCATCCGCCCCGGCCACTGACCGATCGAAAGCGCAGCGAAGGCGATGCGCAGGCACTGAGAGCAACAACTGCAGGTTGCCTCGTCGGGGGCCACGCGCCAGCAGGAGTATTGAAGATCCGAGAGGTCGGGATAGCGCTGCCAGAGAAGTTGCTGGATCTGCTGGCTGCGAAGCGGCGAGAGAAGGGAGCCGTGGTTCATGCCCAGGCGCGACAAAAGCGCGCCGACGGCTGATTGAGTGACGACTGAATACATTGCGTGCGGATGCTGCACGATGTTCCCCTCCAGGTCGATGCTTTCCTGCACCTCAGCCTCGGACGCGAGGAACAGGTGTGTTGCGCCACGCGCCCAGCCGGCCGCGATTATTGCGCTGAGGTAGAGGAACGTATCGGTCAGTTCGTTGACTGACACCTGATACCCGACTACCGGCGGAAAGTCGTTTCGCCACGAAGAGCGCAGATCGGAATTGACTTCGACCAGCGTCGACGCCGGGCGGCGGGCGGCGATCTCGCGAAGAACGTACCGCCGTCGCTCGCTGACATGGTCGTGCAGCGGCCACATCGGTGAGCAGGTATTGACGAGAAGCACGTTTGAGAGAAGCTCCGTGAGAAGTCCCGCCTGCAGCAGGCTGTCCTTCCCGCCGCTGAACGCCGCGGCCGTGAGGCCCTTTTCCGGCAAGGGCGGAACCTCCGCGAGTGCGGGTCCATCCTCGATGATCTCGATGGTCCGCCGCACGTCGTTCCCGCCGCGATGTGCTTCCAGTGTCACGACTGTTGCATCGAGCAGCCGTAACCAGAACTCTGCTTCTCCCACGCCGAGGCGAACCGGCAGGTGGATCCGGCACGGCCGCAACAACGTCCATTGTGGATGCAGGCATAACAATGCCACGAGCCAGAGCAGCCGGTCGGGAAACGTAACCGGAGGAGACAGCGATGGAACGCGGAGGAAGAACGTCGTCCGCTGATAGAGCGGTGTCTGCGGCTCGACCCGCCAGGCGAATTCAATTCGATCATGGCCCCGATCCACCACAACGCGCGGCCTCTCGATCCAGATCTCGTTCATCGTGAAACGCTTCGGCTCTGACCGCTGAAGATACCCGCGAGCCGGCGCTTCACCGACCAATAGACATTCGCCAGGCGATACCAGCGCGACCCCGTGATCGTGGCCAGCCGCCTGTGCAGAAAGAGCGACGAGAGACCGCCCGACACCCACTGCAGCGCGAACCATTCTTTTCCCTTCGCAGTCACAAGCTCCAGCAGCAGGCGGGCTCCGGCGACATCGAAGGATCCGTCCGGCAATTGCAGCTCCGGAACGAATCCGAAAAGGTCGTGCTGAACCAGGCCGTGCTGGTCGTAGAAGTGCGCCATCGGAACGATGAAGCCGGCGGAGCGCAACAAATCGTTCGGTGTGGACCCAGTCCGTTCCTTCGACACGCTGTAATGGAGCACGAGTGCATCGGCCGCCGTCCGGAATGAAAAGGCGCGCTGCCGGTCGATGCGGTAGCACCACTCGTTGTCTTCGAAGTACGTAGTCATTCCAAGATCCAGGGGAAACTCTTCGAAGAGCATCCGGCGGCAAGCGAAGGTGGTCCCGCCGACCCAACGACATGGCGCCGAAACAACCGAGGAGTCGTCGAACGGCCGTCCGTCTGCAAGCGGCTCGAAGTGGATTAGCCCGTCGCGCACCGAGTAGTCGCCCCCGCAGAACTGTAGCAAGCCGTTCGGCAGAACGACCCGGGCGCCGGCGGCGCATGCCTCCGGATGTTCATCGAGAGCATTGACGAGATGTTCGATCGTCCCTGGGAACAGCTCGGCATCGTCGTCGATGAAAGCCAGGTAGTCCGTACTGGTGGAATCCGCAGCGAGTTGTCGCGCGCCGGCACAGCCGAGATTCTCCGGCAGAAGGCGCAACTCGATGAAGTCGTGAGGGGCACAGATCTGCGAGAGCACGTCCTGGACTGCAGGCTCGGAGTCGTTGTCGATCACCAGCAGCCGGAATGGAATGGCAACGTGTTGCACGATCGAGGTAATGCAGACCGTGATTTGTTCGATCCGATTCCACGAAAGAACGACGATCGTCACCCGCGGCTCGCCCGGCGGATTCGCGTGCTGAGGAAGCCGGCCAAGGCTCGCGCGTGCCAGTTCCAGGAGACGCGTCCGTAACTCCCCCACGCCGGAGGCGGTCACCACGGGCGCATCCGTGGGCGTCAAAGAAGTGTCGCTGCGCTGGACGCCGGGGTGAACATCGAAATCCATCAGCGCGTAGTCGGCGATCGCCATCACCTTGTGCGAGGTCGACGGATGAATCTCTACCTGTTTGCCGAGCATCGCCGCGGCGATCATCACGTGCGCACGATCGGTGTGAACTTCGGCGGCGCGGGCGATCGCCCAGAGCCATTCGTCGAGGGAGCCAAGTGCTGTGGAAATGTCGAGGTTGTCTCTATGCACCGGCGAATGGCCCGAGGCTTCGGCGTCGCCGCGGTAGGCGTGCAACACGCCCGAACCGGGGACGATGTAGCCGGCGAAATCGAAAAAGAACGCAGTGTCGAGCGCCAGGTGCGCATCGCAGAGCGTCTCGATCTGTCTGTACGACTCGCGCTCGCGGGCGAAGATCGCCGCCTTGCTCCGTCCCAGTGCTCTGCGTACGGCAGGCACGGAAACATCGAACGAGGAGGGGAGTACAGTCACGCGCGGATAGCGCTTCTCGAGCGCTTCGAGCGCGGCGGGCATGACTTCGTGGAACGACGCGCACCACCCGCCGCTACCCATCAGCACCGCGGTCTCTCCTCGCGAGCGGACGGCTTCCTCGATGCTCACCTCATCGTACCGAACGCCTGCCAGAAGCCGTCGTGCGCCCGCCGCGATGAGTTGATCGCCAACGTTGCCGATGCCGCGGATAAGCGTGATGGGCCGCAGTAACGTGAGACCGGCCGGTGCAACGGCTTCGAGCAGAGCCTGGCGACTTGCGTTCAACCGCGCATGGTGCGCATCGATGGACATCGAACTGGCGCCGCGCAGCGGCGGCGAAGCGAGGCCGCGGCTGGACATCGGAAGAGGGTCGATTCGGATACGCAGGAGTTTACGTCATCCGCGTCACGCATCGATCCGCCCCAACCGCTCGACGATTGCCTGCGCGGTATGTTTCCAGGAGAGAGCCGATCTCACACGCACCGCCGCGCGCTGACCACGAGCACGCGACTCAGCCCGATGCTCGTAGGCGTGCCGCATGAGCTGCGCGAGGTGCTCGCCATCCGGCTCCGCCCACGACAGTCCCTTGTAGTACGAATGGGATCTCACCGCGGGCACCAAACCTCGGGTGCGCAACGGAAAGCTGTCCGCCGGATCAAGGATGGCGGTGTGGCCACCCCAGTCGGTGGCGATGGCGGGAAGGCCGCAGGCCATCGCCTCGAGCACGGGCATCCCCCACCCCTCCCCTCGGCTCGCAGAGACGAAGCAGTCAGCCGAGCGGTAGAGAGTGGCCAGTTGGTAGTGTGGAAAGTGGCGGTTGTAAATCAGATGAATGCGGCCGCCGTTTTCGTCGAGCTCCATGGCCCGAATGAGATTCGGCACATCGACCCGCTGATCCGTGTTGAGGATCTTGCAGACCAGCACCACCGGTTCGCCGCGCCGGAAGCTCGTGTTGAAGGTCCGGAGCAACAACTCCGGCGCCTTCCGCTCGCTCCATTCGAAGTTGGCGACAAAGACGAAGTTGCCATCCGGATGCGGCACCCGCTTCGCGCCGGGATGAAAGTGGTCAACGTCGACGCCCAAGGGAATCACATGCACCGGCCGTTTCACGCCGCTGGCCAGCATGGCCTGCCGCCCGAACTCCGTCGGCGTCCAGAGCTCGTCCATCACGTTGGCGTGGTGTACCCACTCGCGAGGAATCGCGTCCGTCTCGAACATCGTGAATCCGATCCGGTAGCGCCCTCGATTGCGAGTAAACGCATCGCCCTGCGCGTACGTCACGCAGACGTCCGGGCGGTCAGGGCAGCGGCGCGCGCGGATCAGATCGAGCAGGTGATCACCGATCCTTGCCGGTTCCACCGGCACCGTCGACCAGCCTTTGTAGGCGAACGAGTAAGTGAGCCGGATTCCTTCGTGGTCGAGCGCCCGCATCATCTCGCTGGAGCTCGTCGCGTAGCCACTCGGAAGGTGGACGATCGACTGCCAGGTCAGCGGCCGCTGATAGCGCGATTCCAGCTCGCGGCGCCAGCGCTCCCGGAACACCTCGCGACTGCGCTCGAAGACCCGCCGCCGAAACGCGTCGAGGCCCTCCGTGGAGCCATGTTCGCCGTGCAGCATGGTCACCGAGCCGCAGAGGAAGGTTTGATACCCCTTCGCCGCGGCGCGCAAACAGTAGTCCGTATCTTCAAAGTACGACGCATACTCTTCCGACAGTAGACCGACGTCGCGCAACGTCTGTCGTTTGATATAGGCGCAGGCGAAGACGATTCCCTCCACTTGCCGATCTTCCGTGTACTGATCGAGATCGATTTCCAGCGAGCCGATCTGCTCGCCCCAGCAATCATCCGGACGGATCCACGTGCCTGCATGCAGCAGCCGTCCGTCCTCGAGCACGAGGCGGCAGCCAGCGATGCCTACGCTCGCGGCACAGTACGCAGTCGCCTGCAGACGCTCCAGCCATTCGGCGTGAAGGATCTCGACGTCGTTGTTGAGCAACACCACGTCGTCATCGGGATCAAGCTGGCGGAGGGCGGCGTTGTTGCCGCGAACGAAGCCGAGGTTTGCCTCATTGCGGATCACGCGGATCCAAGGATAGCGGAGCAGTTCCGCGGCCGTTTCATCCTGACAGCCGTTGTCCACCACGATCACGTGGACGGAAGAGCGGTCCGTGAAACGCTCCAGGCTGTCGAGCAAGCGTCGTGTGAGTGCCCAGCGATTCCAGGCCAGAATGATGATCGAGACCGGCCGGATCACCGGACGTTGTCCGCCTCGACACGACGCCATAAATCGCCGAGCACGTTCAGTACATCCGATGGCTCGAGATGGATCGCGGTAGTCATGGTATCGAGATCGCGAATCCAGGAAGGCCGCGAGAGGTCGAGTGCGGCGATGAAGGTAAGCACATATTCGTCGGGAATCGTGTCGATCGCTGAAAGCAGCCGCGAGCGCAAGTCATCGAGCTCCTGCTTCCTTGCCTCCGCCAGAGTCCGCCAGTAGTCGAGCGACGAATCGGAAACAGTCACCACTGTCGTCCAAACCAGCGGCGCAGCACTACGGCCAACCGCCACGGACGCGAGCGTTCAATCGCATCGAGACGCCGGCGCAAAACGTCCGCTTCCGAGACCGCCAGCGCGAGCCGCGCCTCGAGCGTGCGATTGACTGTCACCAGCCGCATTGCCTCGCGCCGCAACAAATCGCTCTCGAATCGCAGCGCCTCGATTCCGGCCTGCAACGTAGCCTCCGCCGAGTCGTTCATGTCAGGATGCGGCGAGGATAGCAGAGCCCGACTACTCCGAGGCCGGACAGGAGCTTATCGATGACCGAATCCGA
>DASYJF010000036.1:0-126460 GCA_035996815.1 Thermoanaerobaculia bacterium
ACGGGACTACCTGTCGACCATTCTTCATATGCGGCGGTGCTTCGGAGTTCAGAGGCGCCGAATATCTGCGTCAAGTAAGTGTGCTGTGGAAATCACAACCGCCTCGATTACTGTGCGACATTCCTCTCGGTTCCGGTTCGGGAAGCCGAGTGCGCCTCCGTGAAGCGTTCTTGGATGAGATTCTCGCATACTGTCGATGGTAGAACCCAAAATTCCGTGACACCGCCCAGGAATAGCTAGGGCCGACGTTCTCGCCAGGGCGCAGTAGCTGAGACGGGACGCAGCCAAGAAACCAGCCGTTTCTACACCGAAGCGGTTACTACCGAGTCGTTCAACGCGCGCTCACGTAGGTGAGGAGAATTTCAACCGAAACGCCTTTTGACGATTGTTCTGAGCCAACTCACTTGGGAAGTACTGATTGCCCCGGCGGCATCCGTCGGCGCATCCGAACTGATCACGACGGCGAAGCCGTCCCGGTCGATTCATCGGGCGAGAGCCATCAAGGTCGTCACGATTCATCCCGAGGGCTAATGGTCCGGCTGGGATGACCCTCCGCAGATTTACGCAGATTTACGCAGATAAAAAGAGATTCAATCTGCGGACATCTGCGTAATCTGCGGATGCGGTCTCTCAGTATGCGATGCGCCGCGAGGGCAGTGCGGGGACGATTGGTTCTATGCGGATGCGGGCGTCGAGGGCGATGGCGCCGTGGTCCAGGACTTTCAGTGGGTTGATGTCCAGTTCGCGGATTTCGGGGCAGATGTTGATGAGGGTGGAGAGGCGGAGGATCGCTTCCCGCAGCGCGGGGACGTCGCTGGGGGCGGCGCCGCGGATGCCGGTCAGGAGTTTGGCGATGCGGGTTTGCTGGACGATGTCGTCCGCGTCGGTATCGGTGAGCGGGTGGATGCGGAAGGCGACGTCGTTCAACAGTTCGACGAGCGTGCCGCCGGCGCCGAAGGCGAGGACGTGGCCGAAGGTGGGGTCGTCGGTGGCGCCGAGCATCACTTCTACGCCGCCGGGGATCATCGGCTGGACGTAGGCGGCGGTCATGTCGTCGCCGAGGCGGGTCTTCATTTCGATGAAGGCGTCGCGCGCGTCGCATTCGTTCTGCAGTCCGAGACGGACGCCGCCGCGGTCGCTTTTGTGAAGCAGCTTCGCGCCGATCGCTTTGAGCGCGACCGGTTGGCCGATTCGCATCGCGGCTTCGAAGGCTTCGTCGGCGTCGGTGACGATTTCGCCGCCGGGTGTGTTGATGCCGGCTGCGCGGAGGATGCGATCGACTTCGGCGGGATCGAGCCAGCCGCCGCCGCGTTCGATCGCGTCGTTGACGACGTTGCGCAGCGTCGTCTCATCGAGCATCAGCGGAACAGCTTCCTTCTCCGGGCGGCGGCGCCACTCGGCGTAGTTTGCGGCGCGCGCCAATGCGGCGACGGCGCGCTCGGGGAAGGCGAAGGATGGTACCGGCGCGAGCGGCTCAGGGACGCCGTGCGCGCTCATGAAGGTGGCCAGGATGGTCTTGCCGGCGGCCTGCGTGCCGATCTCCCGAATCGCCGCGGCAACCTCGGGCGCATCCGTCGGCTGCACCGGGATGTAGATGACGAGGACGTCGTCGATCGAGTCGTCGTCGATGAGCGCTTCGAGCGAGCGGCGGTAGTGCTCGGGCGATGCCGAGGCGATCATGTCGACCGGATTGCCAACACTCGCCGCAGCAGGCAGGAACGAGCGCAGGCGCTCAACAGTCGCGTCGCCGAGTGGCGCGAGCGTCAGGCCATGCGCTTCGCAGGCGTCGGCGGCCAGGATGCCGGGGCCGCCGGCGTTGGTGAGAATCGCGACGCGGCGTCCGCGCGGGAGCGGCTGATTCGCGAGCAGCGAGGCGACGTCGAACAGCTCTTCGAGCGTGTCGGTGCGGATCACGCCGGCCTGGCGGAGAAGATCGGCGACGATGACGTCGCTCGACGCCAGCGCGCCGGTGTGCGACGCGGCCGCGCGCGCACCCGATGCGGAGCGGCCAGCTTTCACGAGCACGATCGGTTTCGACTTGCCGACGCGGCGCGCGATCTCGGCGAACTTGCGCGGATTTCCGAAGCTCTCCAGATACAGGAGGATGACGTCAGTGCGCTTGTCCTCGGCCCAGTATTGAATGAGGTCGTTGCCGGAAACGTCGGCCTTGTTGCCGACGGAGAGGAAGGTCGAGAAGCCGATGTTGAGCGAGCGCGCGTAATCGAGAATGGCCACGCCGAGGGCGCCGCTCTGGCTGGACATGGCCACGTTGCCGGCCGGCGGATAGGTCGCGGCAAACGTGCCGTGCATTCGAACGGCGGGATCGGTGTTGATGACGCCCATGCAGTTCGGTCCGACCATGCGCATCCCGGCGCCGCGGACTTTGTCGAGCAGACGTCGCTCGGCATCGCGGCCGGTCTGACCGGTCTCGCCGAAACCGGCGGTGATGACGACGACGCCGCGAACGCCTTTCGTCACGCAGTCGTCGATGACGCGTTCAACCTCCGGCGCGGGAACGACGAGGATGGCCAGATCGACCGCGAATGGGATTTCTTTCAGCGACGGATACGAACGCACGCCATCGATGTCTTTTGCGTGAGGGTTGACGGCGAAGATCTCGCCGTTGAAGCCGGAGCGCCGAAGATTCGACAGGATCTCGTGACCGAGCTGTCCCGGACGCCGGCCCACGCCGACGATGGCAATCGAGCGCGGCTCGAAGATCGGCTTCATCGATTCGTGCGCCGCATGCTGCGCACGGCTCGCGGTATGCGATCGCGAGGACGCCGTCGCACCGATGGCGAACGAAACGTGGATGGTTCCTTCGTCGGAACGGCGCAGAACGTCGAAACCGGAGGAGAGAAACACGTCGAGCATCCGCGCGTTGTGCGACAGCAGCTCGGCTTCGAATCGTTCGATGTGGTTCAGCCGCGCGGCCGCCGCGAGCTTTTCGAGAAGTAGCGTCCCGATGCCGCATCCCTGCTGGTCGTCCGCGATCGCGAAAGCGACCTCGGCGATGCTTGGATGGCGCGGCGAGGCGAAATAGTGCGCGACCGCGACGATCCGATCGCCGACTTCACCGACGACGCCAAATTCATGAACGTAGTCGACATTCGCCGGCGCATAGAGCAGCGCCTGATCGGCCGTACACATGGCGAAGAAGCGCGCGTGTAGCGTTTCCGGCGAGAGCGTCATGAAGAACGCGCGCAGCCGCTCGCCGTCGTTGCCGCGCACGGGACGGATGCGCAGCGTGCGGCCGTTGCGGAGAACGACGTCGGCTTCGAGGTGAGCGGGATACGCGACTTCAATTTCGGCGATGGTCATGGTGTGGTCACGCGACGATGAGAGAACGTCCGGTCAGTTCGGTGAAAAAGCCTGAGAGTTGCTCGTTGGAGAAGTCGTCCCAACCGCCGCAGGAGTCGTGCTCTTTCTGCTGCACGTCGCACGCGAGCGGAAGGTCGTCGACGATCTGCCGCGCGAGCTGCCAACGGTTGGCGAGATCTTCCAACTCTTCGCGCGACATGCCCGGGCGGCGCTTGTCGAGCCACGAGTAGCAGCGGCGCAGTCCGCCGTCGCTGCTGCGATGAAATCCCTGGCAGAAGATGCCGCGCTCCGAGGCGACCTTGCAGATCGAGTTGTCTTCGTCAGTGAGCTTCGTCAGCTCGGCGCGAAGAAGCGCGATCATTTCCGTTCGCGGAATGGCTTCCTGTTTCGGCAGTATTCGGGACATCGGAACCTCCATCGACAGCATCGGCCCGCGCCGCGAAAGAAGCCGTGGGAGTGCGCACATGAGGGTGTGTCGCGTGTCACATGGGCATCGCCGCAGGTGAAGCGCGCTGGAGCCTCGCCGGGTTCATCGCGCGCGAAGGCGCGGGTAACAATCCAGCCCCGCGCTTTGCGCGGGGTAAGCGAGGGCCAATGAGGTTGGTGGCCGCGGAGGCGGCCACCGCAAAATGCTCGCGCCGCGTGAACGTTGTAGCGGCCGCCTCCGCGGCCGCACGTCATTGGCGCGTCCTTACCCCGCGCCGAGCGCGGGGCTGGATTGTTGAGCGCGCCTCCGCGCGCGTACGACCTTCCCGGGGCGGAGACGCCGGGCGCCGGCGGCGGCATCGCGACTCGTCATCACACAGTCGTGTGATGACAATCATGGGATGGTTTCTGTCGCGCGCCTCTAATCGGCGAATGCTGAAACCGGTCGAGCTCGAGATCGAACTTTTCTGCCGCGGAATGCGCATCGGCGACTCCTGCCATACGGATGAAGATGGACGCCGCATCAGCCGCACGCGCGCCGGACTCGGCTCCGGACTCGAGATCGTCATTCCGTCGACGCCGAAGCCGGTCTGGGTGAATGTCCCGGTCGTCGAGCCGTTCGCATTGCGCTCCGTCTTCACACTGCAGAAGTACGCCGACCGCTACTTCGTCGAGGATGAGCGCACTGGCGCTGAATACGAGGTCGCGATTCCGCCCGAGCCGGCGTGGTATTCGCGCAACACGAGCGCCGACGTTCCGATGAGCCGCGTCGGCGTTCTCCAGGGCAACTACCTCGGCATCTACATTTCGAACCGATGCCTGTACTGGAGCTGGTCGCCGTCGCTCGCGTGCAAGTTCTGCACGACGGGCAAGAACGTCGGTGCCGCCGAGGAGTCGCGGAAGCGCCTTACGGACGTCGTGGAGGTGGCGCTGGCGGCGCGCAACGAATCGAACTGCATCTTCACGCACTTCAATACCGGCTATCACTACGAAGACCGCGCCGACCGCGAGGTCATTCACGGACTGCGTCAGGCGCAGCCGTTCGTGCGCGCGGTGCGCACGCACGTCGGCGGTTTCATCGGCGTGCAGGCGGTGCCTGTGCCTCGCGCGAACTACTACGAATACGATGAGCTGATCGCTGCCGGCACGGATCACTTCTCGTTCTGCTACGAATTCGAGGACCCGGAAGTCTTCGCGCGTCTCTGTCCCGGGAAAGCGAAGACGGTCGGGCAGCACGCGTTCTTCGAGGCGATGGAGTACACGTCGCGCAAGCTGGGACGCGGAAGAGTGTCAGGCGAGATCATCGCCGGCGTCGAACCGATCGAAGCGACCAAGCGGGGCATCGACCGCATCGTGAACGCCGGCGCGTTTCCGACCGTCTGCATCTTCCGGCCGACATTGGGGAGCGAGATGGAAGACGTCCCGCCGCCCGATCCCGATGCGATGAAAGAAATCTTCACGCATCTCCACCAGACCTGCCGCCGCGCCGGTCTGCCGGTGGGCATTCTGCCGATCGAAGTCTCGCTCGTCGTACAGCCGGAGGAGACGGCAGGGCTGATCTCGCCGAACATCGCCAGCGATCTCTACGCGCTCAAGAACAGCGCGCTTCGCCAACTGGCGCGTCCGTACATCGCCTGGAAGCGCCGTCCCCGAGGCTCGCGCGCGCAGGCGATGGCGTAAGCGGGAAGGAAGGCTGGCGTCTCGCCGGATGACGAGACGTCCGCACTACGCTTTCGCGGCCTAAGTCATCGAGCTCAAATACGAATACATGCGCCAGCGGGCATCCACATCGTGCTGCGCCAACGCAATGTCCTCGGCGCTGAGATCGTGAAACCGGTTCTCCGTTTTCAGGAACTCGCCGACGGGGCGCTTCAGCGTGCGCGAATCGAGCTGCAACGGATTCTCCCCGCGCGCCGCACGATCGGGATTGAATCGGTAGAGCAGCCACTGCCCCGCTTCGACGATCGCCTTCTGATGCTGCAGCGCCGTGCCCATGTCGATGCCGTGCGCGATGCAGTGGCTGTACGCGATGATCAGCGACGGCCCGTCGTACGCCTCGGCTTCGATGAACGTTCGCAGCGTGTGCTCGTCGCGCGCGCCCATGGCCACGCTGGCCACGTACGCATTGCCGTACGTCATCGCCATCAGTCCAAGGTCTTTTTTCGCGGAAGGTTTGCCGGCCGCGGCGAAGCGCGCGGTGGCGCTGCGCGGTGTCGCCTTCGACATCTGCCCGCCGGTATTCGAATAGACCTCGGTGTCGAGAACGAGGATATTCACGTTGCGGCCGCTGGCCAACACGTGATCGAGGCCGCCGAATCCGATGTCGTACGCCCAGCCGTCACCGCCGACGATCCAGACGGACTTTTTCACCAGTGTGTCGGCGACCGCGAGAAGCTGCTGTTCGTCAGTCGGATCGAGCTTGTGCATGCGCGTCGACAACTCCACGCGGCGCAGACGCACCTTCAGCAACTCGACGCGTTCCCGCTGCTCGAAGATCTCGGCCTCGGTGACCTGCGCGCAATCGATGATGGCGCGGCAGAGGTTCTCGCCGATTGCAACAGCGAGGCGTTCGAGCAGTTCGATCGCGAACTGGCGTTGCTTGTCGATCGAAAGGCGGAAGCCGAGGCCGAATTCGGCGTTGTCTTCGAAGAGAGAGTTCGCCCAGGCGGGACCGCGGCCTTCCGCATTCTTCGACCACGGCGTGGTCGGCAGATTGCCGCCGAAGATCGACGAACAGCCGGTCGCGTTCGCGATGACGGCGCGGTCGCCGAAGAGCTGCGACATCAGTTTCAGGTACGGCGTCTCGCCGCATCCCGAGCACGCGCCGGAGAATTCGAAGAGCGGCTCCTGCAACTGCTGTTGACGGATCGATCCTGCGTTGATTTCGCGGCGATCGCGCTGCGGCAGTTTGAGGAAGTAGTCCCAGTTCGCACGCTCCGCTTCGAGCAGCGGCTGCTGCGGCTGCATGTCCAGCGCTTGAAGCTCGGGATTGACCTTGCTTCGAGCCGGGCAGACGTCGACGCAGATCTTGCAGCCGGTGCAGTCCTCAGGCGCCACCTGGATCGTGTAGACCAATCCTGCCCAATCCTTGTGCATCGGCTTGAGCGACTTGAACGTCGCCGGCGCGTCCGCGAGGAGCGCGGGATCGTAGACCTTGATGCGGATCGCGGCATGCGGACAGACCATCGCGCACTTGCCGCACTGGATGCACGCCGCGGTTTCCCACGCCGGGATCTCCTGCGCCAAATTGCGCTTTTCGTACTGCGCGGTGGCCGTCGGGAAGGTGCCGTCGCACGGCATAGCGCTGACCGGTAGCGCATCGCCGCGGCCGCCGATGATTTCGAAAAGAATGTCGCGCACGAATTGGGGCGCGTCAGGTTTTGAATGCACTTCGGCGATCACCGGCTCCTGCGTGACGGCGATCTCGTGAAGATTCGCGAGCGTCGCATCGATCGCGTGCAGATTTCTCTGCACCACCGCCTCGCCTTTCTTCGCGTACGTCTTACGCACCGCGGAGCAGATCTCGTCGAGCGCTTCCTCGAACGGCATCACCTTCGCGCAGGCGAAAAACGCCACCTGCATGATCGTGTTGAGACGGTTGCCCATCCCCGTTTCGCGCGCCACGCGCGACGCGTCGATGACGAAAAGTTTCGCGTTCTTCGCCGCGAGCCCCGAGCGGATGTGCGCCGGCAACTGATCGAAGGAATCGATCGGCGCATTGATGAGAAAGGTGCCGCCGTGCGCGAGGTTCTTCAGCACGTCGTTGTGCTGCACGAGCGACATCTGATGGCAGGCCACGAACTGAGCGTGCTCGATCAGGTACGGCGCGCGGATCGGCGCCGGACCGAAGCGAAGATGCGACACCGTCACCGCGCCGGCCTTCTTCGAGTCGTAGACGAAGTAGCCCTGCGCGTAGCGGCCCGTGTCGCCGATGATCTTGCAACTGTTCTTGTTCGCGCCGACCGTTCCGTCCGAGCCGAGGCCGTAGAACATGGCGCGAACGACGTCGTCGGTTTCGACGGTGAACGATGGATCGAAGTCGATGCTGAGATTCGTCACATCGTCGACGATGCCAACGGTGAAGTGGCGCCGCGGCTTGCTGTCTTTGAGAGAATCAAACACGCCCTTGGCCATGGCCGGCGTGAATTCCTTCGACGACAATCCGAAACGTCCGCCGGTGACGATCGGTACATCGCGATCGGTCTCGCGCAACGCGGTGACGACGTCGAGGTAGAGCGGCTCGCCGGCGCTGCCCGATTCCTTCGAACGATCGAGAACGGCAATCGCCGTCACGCTTGCCGGCAGTGCATTCGCGAAGCCCTCAACGTCGAACGGCCGGAAGAGACGCACGTTGACGACACCGACGTTCTCGCCGCGCGCGTTCAACGCATCAACGGTCTCGCCGATCGTTTCGCACGCCGATCCCATGGCCACGATGACGCGATCCGCATCCGGCGCGCCGCGATATTCGTACGGCGCGTACGTACGCCCGACGCGCTTCGCGAAGCGCTCCATCGTCTCGACGACGATGCCCGGGCAATCGCGATAGAACGAGTTGGCTCGCTCGCGCGATTGGAAGAAAACGTCCGGATTCTGCGCCGTGCCGCGCATCACCGGATGGTCAGGCGTGAGCGCGCGCGAGCGGTGATCGAAGACGAGCTCCAGATCGATCATCGACCGCAGTTGATCGTGGCTCAGCAACGTCACCTTCGCGATCTCGTGCGACGTCCGGAAGCCGTCGAAGAAATGGAGAAACGGAATGCGCGACTCCAGCGAAGCGGCCTGCGCGATCAGCGCAAAGTCGTGCGCCTCCTGCACGCTCGACGAGCAGAGCATCGCCCATCCGGTTCCGCGCGCGGCCATGACGTCGCTGTGATCGCCGAAGATCGACAGCGCATGCGTGGCCAGCGAGCGCGCCGCGACGTGAAACACCGCGGGCGTCAACTCGCCGGCGATTTTGTACATGTTCGGGATCATCAGCAGCAGTCCCTGCGACGCGGTGAAGGTCGTGGCCAGCGCTCCGGTCTGCAGCGCGCCGTGTACCGCGCCGGCCGCTCCCGCCTCGCTCTCCATTTCCACAACCGAGGGGACGGTGCCCCAGAGATTCGGCCGCTTCTGCGCCGCCCAGTCGTCCGCCCACTCGCCCATATTCGACGCCGGCGTGATCGGATAAATCGCGATCACCTCATTGAGCGCATACGCCACGCGCGCGGCCGCTTCGTTGCCGTCGATCATGGCTTCGGACGTTTGCTCGATGGTCAGTTTGACAGTCGGCGGCGCGGGACTCTCGGCAAGGATTGTCATGAAAATGACGATATCGGCCGCCCAACCATCGACCGATGACGCGTGTCATCCGCCGCGGTGACGAACGTCACCCGATGGCGAGTACGCGCATGTCGTCGTACACGGAGTTGACGTCGCTGCTCAGCATGCGCAGGACGCTCAGCCAGATCGCCGGCGTCTTCTCCAGCGACCGCAGAAACTCCTCGCGCCCGACGAACCCGACCTCGCACTCCGTCCGCGCAATCGCCGAACAATCATGCGGACGCTGCATCACCACGGAGCTCAACCCAAGAATCCGCCCCGGATTAACGACCCGCAACGGCTTCGGCTCCCCCCGCCCGCGGCGCGAACACCAACTCCACCTCGCCCGCATGAAGAACGAAGACACCGGCCGGCGTTTCGCCCTCAACAAACAGCGTCTCACCCGCGGCCCCATGCTCGCGCCGTTCGACCGCTTTCAAAGGTGTTTCCGTCAACGCAGCCACTTGCGCGAGGGTGAAGGTACGGCGAACCTCGTTCGCGCGTTGTGATGATGGCTACACGTGATTGTGAGGGAGCGCTGACGCGATGACCGAGCAAGCATCACACGCTGCGTGACAGTCACGTGCGGTCAAGACTCGACGGAAGCTCACTGCAGTCGGACCGCCCTCTCGCGAACGATCAAGTCCGCCTCGTCACATTCACTCGGCGCCACAGGACGGATGTCACAACAGATCCTGCAGTACATCGCGCAGTGGTTGAGTAGTGATGCAGGGCCTGACTCCCGTGCCAGCGCATTCGAGTGCAAAATGGCGGCTGGAGGGGAAGTCTCATGAGAAAAGGATTGATCACCTTGTTCCTCGTGGCGCTCTGCGCGCCGGAGATGCACGCTCAGGTCGCGCTGCCGGCGTGTCCCGCGCCGGTCTGCGCGCCGCGGGCAGCCGACGCAACGCGTGGATTGGAAGTCAAATACGTCCGCGATAGCGCCGAGTACGCAACACTCAGCCGGCAGGTCTATCGAATGGCGACTACGGCGGTCGCGAAGAACCATCCCGCAAGCGGTACGTGGGGCGTCATTCTCGATATCGACGAGACGACGCTTGACAACTCGCAGTATCAACTCGAGCGCGGTATCTACGGCATCGGCTACGACGACGCGTCGTGGGCGAGCTGGGTCCGCCGCGGCGAGGCGGGTACGGTTCCCGGCGTGAAGGATTTCCTCGACGCCGTCCGCAGCTCGGGCGGCAGAATCATCTTCATCACAGACCGTTACACGGAGTACGTCGCGCTCGACGGAAGCAAGACGGATCTACTCAAGGCGACTCGCGACAACCTCACGAACAACGGCTTGCTGGCAAGCGCGGATCTGCTCTGCCTGAAGACGAATCCCAATGATACGAAAGCCACGCGCCGACAGAGCGCGAAGGACGGAAGCGGCGTCTGCTCGTGGAGCGGGACGCCAGTGCAGATCGTCGCTTTCGTCGGCGATCAGATGACCGACTTTCCGCAGAAAGGCGAACCGTTCACCGTCGCCGGAACGGACAAGGAGTTCGGAAACTCATTCTTCCTTCTGCCGCAGCCGATGTACGGCAGGTGGACAAACGGCGTGACGCGAGAGAGCGCCGCGTTCAAGTAGAAGGCGAGCTCACGCGCCGAAACAGCAACGGCCAGCGTAAATGCGCTGGCCGTTGAGTTGTTTACGATGGTTGCGGGGGCGGGATTTGAACCCGCGACCTTTGGGTTATGAGTTCAGTCAGCCCTGTGTTTTCAATAGTTTGCGCGGAGTTGATCGTTCGTGATCTGTGTTGATCAAGTCGCTGCGGATTAGCGACTTAGACATCGATTCGCAAGGTTGGTCATCATCGCTCATCCCGACACTCGACCTTAATTTCGGCCAGTGCGTCTCGCGCAGATCATCGCCCATCAATCACCATCAACGACATTCGGTTCGCGCTGTTGGCGTCCACGACGATCGTCACGTTGTAGTTATCGATGTCGAACGTGACGGTACGTCGCAGCCGTTCTCGGATCGCTATCCACTTCCGCATCTCTTCGCCGGTCGTCATAGCGTGATAGCCACGGCGACATATATATCCCGACATTCGCTTTCCTAAGAACGTAGAGGGTCACACCCGGTGTGACCCTCCGCCCTCCGTCCCGCCCCCTCACACATCCTGTGCGATGCCACAATCGTGCGTGATGGAGCAGGCATCGCACGCTTCGGGCGCACCTATGATTCGCGAACGGTTCGACCGCGATGGTTGGGCGCTGGTTCAGGGCTTCCTCAGACCACGAGAGGTCGAAGGCCTTCGCCGGGCAAGCGATGATCTGGCGCGGAAGGGTGCGTCCCTCACTGCGGACGCCGAGATCGATGGCGCGCGCTACCAGGTGCAGACTGCGAGCGGCGGCCGAGGGGAGAGCGCGATCGCTCCCGGCGCGCTGCGAAAGATCACGTTTGCGTCATCGGCCAGCGAGGAGGTGGCCCTCCTCCGCAACGACCGACGGGTCCTGAAACTCATGGAGTCGGTCGGCGTGACCTCGCCGCGCTGGATCGTCGATCAGATCAACCTGAAGGCGCCCAGGGTTGGCAGTGGCTTTCCCTGGCACCAGGACGGGGCGTTCGTCGCCTGGCAGCAGCGTGACGCGATCGCGCAATACGGCGGGGCGAATCTGGTGATCGCCCTCGATCGCGCGGACGAGGTCAACGGCGGGTTCGAGGTTCTCTCCGGCACCCATCTCGGAGGCGCGGTGACCTTTGCTTACGACACGTCCGACACCAATGCAGGCGTCTTCGACGAGAGCCGTCGAACACTGATCCCGCTCGATCCAGGTGACGCGGTCGTCTTTCATCCGCACCTGGCGCACGGGTCGGGACCGAATCCCTCACCGCTGCAGCGCCGCCTGGTCGCACTGTGGTTCATCGGCGCGCCAGCGATCACTCCGCGTCGCCGGCATGACGGTCCGGCTGCAACGTGAAGTCGACGGGTTGAAGGTGGCGATGCGGGTCGCTTCGAGCGACATGAATCCTGCCTCGACGAAGCGGCTCCAGTCCGCGCTGGGCGCCGTAGTCGGGGATCACGCCATCACGCCCAGCAATGCGCATTAAGCCTAGAAGCACCGGGCGAACGACACCCGACCTCGATAGCCTGATGCACAATGGCTCGGGTCTTTACCTCAACATCGCCGCTCACCCCCGGTTCACAGCCGGGAGGCGACAGCGCTGACGAAATCGAGGGCGGCAGGTCACGCCGAACACCCACATTTAATTCACAAGCCCGACGGAGACCCGTCGCGCGTGACTTACGGTTCAGCGTCCCCGTCGCTCGTGGTGAGCAGGGCCCGGCGGTCTGCGGATTCGGCGAACGCCCATCGCTTTCGAGCTTTCAGTTCCTCTCGCCAGTTCAAGACGACGTTGATCGAGGTCACCGACTCGACGCGATCTGACACCTTCGCCAGCAGAAAGCCATTGTCGAACACGTCGTATATGTTGACGCGACGCGGTAAACCGCAACACAGACCGACCTTGATTTCACCTTAATTTGGCGTCATGTAAGGGGATTTGCAAATACAAAAGGCCAGCATATCTGCTGACCTTTCAGATGTTTACGATTGGTTGCGGGGGCGGGATTTGAACCCGCGACCTTTGGGTTATGAGCCCAACGAGCTACCAGACTGCTCCACCCCGCGACATTGGTGAGGACGCTGCGGCGGCTGGATGGCTCCGGCCGCGGTGAGGGGCGCGATTATCGGGTCGCCGCTCGCCAGCGTCAAGGGCCTTCGTAACCCAGCGTCCCGGATTCCCATTCCCGGGAAGACGCTGGCACGGATATCGTTAGTCGCCTCGTCCGGATGAAAAGACTTCTCTGCATTTTGCTGGTTTGCGTGGCCGCCGAGGCGTCGACGCTGCCGGGGTTTCACGTGCAGTTGGTGCAGGGTACGGCCGGGTTCATCACCGCGCTCGCGACCGACTCGCAGGGCACGCTTTACTACTCGGTGAAGAGTGGCGACATCATTCGCGCCGGTGTCGTGCCGGCGATCGTCGCGCACTTGCCGACCGTCGGTGAAGGCAACTCCGGGCTGATCGGGCTGGCGCTGCGCGACGACCACACGGCCATCGTTCACTACACAACGCCGAGGCAGACGTATGACGTCGTGTCGGCGGTGGATTTGATGACGGGGGCGGAGACGGAAATCCATCGGTTCGCCACCGACCGCGACTTCCCGGAGCGCGGCGCCTCGACCGAGCATCACGGCGGCAATCTCACCATTGCGCCCGACGGCTCCATCTTTCTGGCCATCGGAGACTACGGCGTCGGCATCGTCGCGTCGGAGCTCGACTGGAACGGCGGGAAGGTCTGGCGGATTTTTCCTGACGGAACGGTGGTCCAGTTCGCGCACGGCTTTCGAAATCCGTTCGATCTGGCTTGGGACGCGGCGGCGCAGCGGGTCATCGTCACCGACAACGGCGATGCGGTCGATGACGAGATCGACGTCGTCGCGCAGGACGACAATTGCGGCTGGCCGTACACGGCCGGCAAACAGCCGGCGGTGGCGGGTGCGCGGCCGCCGGCGTATGTTTTCCCGGTCGTGATTGCGCCGACCGGACTCGCGTCGCTGAGCGGGCGCAATCCCATCCTCCATCGCGGCTATCTTTTGGGAAGCTACGTCGCACAGGCGCTCTACTACGTGCCGGACGTTTACGCGCAGCCGGTGCCGGATCCGGTGGCCGTGATTCAGGGCGAGACCGATCCGATCATCGACGTCGTCGAGGCGCCGAACGGCGACATCTACTTCGCAACCGGCTTCGGCATCTACAGGCTGGTCGTTCCGATGCGAGGGGACTGCAACGGCGACGGCGTGGTCAATTCCGCGGACATTGCAACACTCAGCAAGGTACTGGCAGGCGGACCGCAGCCGATGACCGCGACGCGGAACGCGAGTTGGGGCTGCGACGCCAACGGAGACGGAATGATCGACGGGCGCGACCTTTCGGTCCTGGCTGCTCTCGTTCGCATACGCGCGGTGCGGCGGTAGTGACGCCTCGAATTTTTCAATTACGATTCACCTTCAACACGCCCGAGGAGATGAACCTATGTACGACGAACAGATCGCTGGTCCGATGCGCGAGGAATTGACGCAGCTCGGATTTGAAGAAACCCGCACCCCGCAGCAGGTGGACGCGGTGCTGCAGGAGAAAAAGGGAACGGTGCTGGTAGTGGTCAACTCGGTCTGCGGATGCGCTGCCGGTGTGGCCCGTCCTGCCATCGCTCTCGCGCTCGAGAGCGGAGACGTAAAGCCCGACCGCATGATCACCGTCTTTGCCGGCAACGACCGCGAAGCGACGCAACGCGCCCGCGACTACTTTGTCGGCTATCGCCCGTCATCGCCCTCGGTCGCTCTCTTTCGCGACGGCGAACTGGTGAAGATGATCGAGCGTCACCAGATCGAAGGCCGCGCCGCGTACGATATCGCCGCGGAGTTGACTGCTGCGTTCCATCAGTTCTGCGCGAGCGAAGCCGCGGTTCACTAGCAAAGGCTGGGCGCTCCGGCGCCCCGCAAAACTTCACCGTAGCACTGCCGTATCTGAGGTATGGGCCGCAGCGCGCCGCTGAAGTTTTTCTTCATCACGTTCGCGATCACGTGGCCGTGCTTCAGCGCGGTGGCGGCATTCTCGGCCGGTGCCGCGCCGAACCTCGCGATGCTGCGCGGCCCGATCCTCTTCCTCGGCATCTTCGCTCCGTCGATCGTGGCGTTGTCGCTGACCGCGCGCGCCCGAGGAACGGGTGGTGTGCTCGCGCTGCTGCGCCGATTGGTGCAGGCGGACGTTGGAGCTCGCTGGTATTTCTTCGCCATCGGCTACATGGTTTCCGTCAAGTTGATTGTGGCGCTGCTGCATCGCATTTTCCTCGGAGCGTGGCCGCGATTCGGCGGCGAGGCGTGGTACGTCATGCTCGCGGCCACGATCGGTTCGACGATCATCGGCGGACAAGCCGGCGAAGAAATCGGGTGGCGCGGATTTGCGCTGCCGCGACTGGCGTCGCGATTCGGCTACGGCGCCGGCAGCATCATCCTCGGCGTGATCTGGGCGCTCTGGCACCTGCCGCTTTTCTTCGTCCGCGAGGCTGACACCTACGGCCAATCGTTTTTGCTCTACACGCTGCAGGTGACGGCGATCTCCGTCGCAATCGCATTCTTGTATCAACGAACGAACGGCAGCCTGCTGCTGACGATGCTGATGCACTCGGCCATCAACCAGACGAAGGACATCGTCCCGTCGCAGCTGGACGGCGCGACGAATTCGTTCACCTTCAGCGCGTCGGTCGTCGGATGGCTGACGGTGGGAGTGTTGTGGTCAGGCGCCGGCTACTTTCTCTTCCGAATGCGCAGGTCCGCGCAGGGCAGAAGCGACGCGATAGAACCGCACGCCTTGAATGAGATAGAGGATGGCCAGCGCGCCGAGGAAGTAGTGGGCGACATCAGCCACGCCACGCCGTAGGAACGCGATGAGAACGATTGCGATCACGACGGCCGACCAGTTCACGAGGCCGGCCACGACGACGAACGGCTCTTCCACCTTCGACGTGATCACGCCGCGCATCAGCGGAACGTAGCCGTTGAGACCTCGCTCGCGAAACGCGATCAGATCCGGCCCGAGCTGGCGGAAAGTAAAGGGAGGGCCGGTGGCTGACCTCGAGCTTTTCTCCAGCGGCTCGATCGACACACTTGCCACTCCGCCCGCTCGCTCCATCCGGCGAATGAAGATCGGAATGCCGAACCGGAAGTACGATGGCGTCCATCTCCAACTGACCATGATTTCCAGAATCACCGCTGCGCCGACAATGCTGAGAGCGAGAACCAGAGGACTCATCGGCTAACGTCTCCTCATCACCACGATGGTCTTGTCGTCCGTCGGTTTCGTGCCGCGCTCGAATGCGGTGACGGCGTCGAGTACGCGAGACGGGATCTCGCTCGTTATCGCGGCGCTCTGCGATAAGAAAAGTTCGCGCAGACGCTCGTTGCCGAATTCGATTTCGTCAGGATCGGCGGCTTCGTTGAGGCCGTCGGTGTAGAGGAAGAGCGTCGAACCCGGCGGCAGTTCGATCGTGCCTTCGCTGTACGACGATTCGGGGAGCAGTCCGATTGGCCTGCCGGTCGATCCGATTTCGGTGAGCACGTTGCCGGCGATGATGTACGGCGGGTTGTGGCCGGCGTTCACGTATCGCAGTACGCCGGTCGACGGCGAGTAGCGCGCGAAGAAAAACGTTGCGTACTTGCGGCCGCTCGCGCTTCGAAAAATCAGCGCATTTAGGCGCGCGACCAGACGGGCCAGATCGTCCTCGATCGGTGCGGCTACGCGCAACGCCGCCTGCACGCTGGACATGATCAGCGCCGCGGAAACGCCTTTGCCGGAGACGTCGCCGATGGCCAGGCCGAGGTCGCCGTCGGGGAGCTCGATGAAATCGAAGTAGTCGCCGCCGACCTCGTAGCAGGGAAGGCTCAGCGCGCCGAGCTCCACGCCGCGTACGTCGACCGGCGCGGACGGCAGGAGGCGGCGTTGAATTTCGCGGCCGAGGGCCAGCTCCTGCTCCATGCGTTGCTTTTCCAGCAGCTCCATGTGCAGCGTCGCGTTTTCCATGGCGATGGCCATGTGGTCGGAGATGTCGCTGAGAAACTCCAGGTCGCGCGGCCCGAACGCGCCGTTCGTTTTGTTCAGAAGCTGCAGCACGCCGACCACGCGCTGGCCGCGATTCTTGATCGGGACGCAGAGCATCGATCGCGTCCGATAGCCGGTCTTCTGATCGAGCGAACGGTCGAAGCGCGGATCGTCGTACGCGTCGTGGAGAATGAGCGGCTCGCCGGTCGCTGCCACGCTGCCGGCCAACCCTTTGCCGATCGGCAGGCGGATCTCCGTCGACAGCTCGCCGGCGATCTTGGTCCAGATTTCCTGCTTCGCATCGTCGACGAAGTAGAGCGTGCCGCGTTCTACGTGCAGTTCGTTGCGCGCGACGGTGAGGATGGAAGCGAAGAGCGTATCGGGTTCGATCGATGAGTTGATGAGCTTCGATGCTTCGACGAGCGTGCGCAGCCGCTCCATCTCGTCGCGATCGGCCAGCGTTGAGACGATACGTCCGACCACGATGCGATCGCGCTCGCTGAACTGCAGGCCGGTGTGAAACGCAGCATCGGTGCGGTCGCTGCGGACGACGGTGCAGCCGACCTCGATGTCCTCGCCGTCCCACGCGAACCTTAGCGTCTGCGGACCGGCCATCAGCGGCTCATCGTGTTCGACGCGCGTACCGAGGATGCCGATGTCGACGATGCGGACGTCGCGATCGGCGACGCGGCCGGCAATCGGCGACGGCAGCAACAGCCGTTCGGCGCGGCGGCGATCGTGATCGAGCATGGGCGATATTATGCGCGGCTTCGCCGGCGCTTTCGGTTCCGGATTACTACGGTTTGCGCGCCGCGCCGGTCGTGTCAGCCTTCTCGGCTGTCGCTACGTGACGCTCCGGCGCTCATTCCGGCGATCCCGAGATGACCTCCGAGTCGAGCAGGTAGCAGCCGGGATCCGCCTGCCAGTAGTCGCCCGTGGCCGCCTCGGCGCGCGCGCGGAAATTTCCGTTGCACACCGACAGCCATTGGCAGGTGGCGCAGCGGCCCTTCAAGAGCGGCTTGCGGTCGCGCAGCCGGCTGAGGAGCTGCACGCGCGAGTCGGTCCAGATCGACGAGAACGGCCGTTCGCGGATCGATCCAAGCGAATGCGTCGACGTGAACTGGTCGGGATGCACGATCCCGAAACTGTCGACGCAGGCGATGGCGATGCCGGAACCGTTGCCGCCGTTGTCGCGCATCAGCGACAGCGCTTCGCCGGCCCGTTTCGCATCGCGGTCGAGCAGCCAGTAATAGATGAAGGGCGCGTCGGCGTGATTGTCGACGGTCATCACTTCGATCTCGCGGCCGGCGGCGTTCCAGCTCTCGACCTGATCGAGCAGCTTGTTCATCAGCGCGCGTTTCTGCGGCGGCTCGAGATCGATACCGGAGAGATACGAGCCGCGGCCGGAGTAGACGAGGTGATTGAGACACAAGCGGCCGATGCCCTCGTCCTCGACCATGCGGAAGACGCTGTCGATTTCGTCGAGGTTGTCCTGCGTGACGGTGAAGCGGACGCCGACGCGGATGCCGGCGTCGCGGCAGTTGCGGATGCCGCGGATGGTGTCGCCGAACGCGCCGATGCGTCCGCGCATGCGGTCGTGCCGGGTCTCGTCGCCGTCGACGCTGATGCCGACGTAGGTGACGCCGCTGTCCGCGATGCGGCGCGCCTTCTCCGGCGTGATCAATGTTCCGTTCGTGGAGAACGTGACGCGCACGCCGAGCGATGTGGCGTAGGCGGCGAGCTCGAAGATGTCGGGGCGGACGAGCGGTTCGCCGCCGGAGATCAGCAGCGACGGCACGTTCATCAGCGCGAGGTCCTCGATCATCGCCCGTGCTTCGTCCGTCGTCAGCTCGTTTGCGAAGCGCGCCGTTTCCGCGTCGGCGTAGCAGTAGATGCACGCGAGGTTGCAGGTCCTGGTCGCGTTCCAGACCACGACCGGGCCGTTGCCGAGGCACGTATCCGAAGTCTGATCGCCTGACTGATTGTGGTCGCGCAGCCGATTGCCGAAGTAAGAAGAACCGCCGAGAAGCTTCGTCACGCTGATCATAGGAGTCTCCGTTCGTCCGGATCATCATCCGACCGCTCCGAACAGCGCGAAGTGACGGCATCTACGGGTCCTTGTGACACGCAACACAGGGGCTCAAACAGCGACGGGTGACAGCTGTCATCGCGTGTTTTGAAGAGCGCTCGTATGTTGTCAAGCGAAAGGAGCAACCATGTTCGACCGTAAGAAATCGTTCTCGAATATCGCGTGGGTCTTTGCCGTCGGAGCCGTCGCCGGTGCCGCCGCTGCGCTGCTCTATGCGCCGATGACCGGCCGCAAGATGCAGAAGAAAGTCAGCGACATCACCGAGCGGGTGATCGACAAAGTCGGTGACTTCAAGAAGCGCGTCGCCACCGCGTGAAAGCGCGGGTGTGGGGAGTAGGGCGTGGGGTGTTGGAGTGACAACCAGAACTCCCTCCCACTCCCCGCTCTCGTCACACTGACATGTGACGACCATCATCCTTACGGTAGGGCGGCCTGTTCAACGCTGCCTGCATGAACAGCCTTCTGATTCTCGCCGTAGGGTTCGGCGCCGCATTCGGCACGACCGCTGCCTGGTTGCCGCAGGTCGGCCGCACCTGGACCACGCGCAGCGCCCGCGACTTCTCATGGGGCTACCTCGCCCTCTTCATGCTGGGCGTCTTCTTATGGACGATGTACGGCGTTCTTCGCCATGACATCGTGGTCATCGTCGCCAACGGAGTCACGCTGCTGCTCGTAATGTCGGTTGGATTCGTCAAGTCGCGCGAAAACAAGTGAGTGATATCCGTCACCTTCACGGGTGATTGCGAACGCGCGCCGCCGCGATAAACATCCCTATATTCGGTGACGAGGAGTCTCTATGCCGACGCCCTACAACCTCGACGTTCACAATGACTGTGCGGACTGCAACGTTCACGCGGACCGGACCTTCTGCAACATGGGTCCAGAAACGATGAAAGAGCTCGACTCGATCAAGTTCACCGGCATCTATCCCAAAGGATCGCTGCTCTTTGTCGAAGGTGAACTTCCGCGCGGCGTTTTCATCCTCTGCAGCGGCCGCGCGAAATTGACGACGTCTTCGTCCGGAGGCAAAACGCTCATCGTCAAAATCGCTGAAGTGGGCGAAGTCCTCGGCGCGAGCGCGACGATCCTTGGTAAGCCCTACGAGGTCTCGGCCGAGACCATCGAGCCGTCGCAGGTGAACTTCATCAGGCGGGAGGATTTCATTCGCTTCCTGCAGTCGCATGTCGAAGTCTGCATGCACACCGCACAGCAGCTGAGCGAGAAATATCAATCGGCGCAGCGCGAGATCCGCTCACTCGGATTGTCGCAAACGACGTCGGAAAAGCTGGCCAGGCTGCTGCTCGATTGGTGCGCCAAGAACGGCGAAGAGACGCCGAAAGGCATGCGTCTCACCATCCTGCTCACTCACGAGGAGGTCGCGCAGATGATCGGCACGACGCGCGAAACCGTCACCCGCATCTTCAGCGATTTCAAGAAACGGCAGATCATCGAAGTGAAAGGCTCGAGCGTGTTCATCCTCGCAAAAGCCAAACTCGAAGCCATCGTCGGCGCGTAGTGCAGGCGTCTCGCGGGTGCCGGTGATTACTCCCAACCTGTGATTGAAGCCCGGAAGCCCGCGGAGGGAGAACCCGATCGGATTCTCCCTCCTCCATCTCCTCAGAACTTGACGCGGTAGCTGACCTTCATCGTCCGTCCCGGCTCGGGGCGGAAGAACGAGGCGTTCGAGAATTCGGCGTAGAGCTGGTTGGTGAGGTTTTCGACCCAGACGTTGACTTCATTGGAGAAGCCTGCGCTCTCGAAGAGCCGAACGCCGGCACCGACGCCATGAACCGTAAATGCCGGCAGCGTGCGGCCGACCGGCGGGATCGGCTCGTTCGGAGCGAAATTCGCGTCGGCCGCGCCATTGTGGCGGATGTGATACTCCATCCAGTAGCGCGCCGTTTGCGGCTCGTAGCGCGCATAGGCGTAAATCTTGTTGGAGTAGCTGTCGCCGGTGGGCGGATTGATCGAATCGATGCGGTTGCCGTCGATCCAGGTGTAATTGCCGCCGATGGTGACACCGCGATGCGAGTGCCAGCCGAGTGCGAGCTCCACGCCTTGATAACGAAGGCGCTCTGTATTGCGGTCCTGCACCGTGAATTGTGCGCCGCTCGCTTTGATCGCAGCCTGCGTGGCCGGATCGAGTTGCGCGATCTCCGTCGGTGACAAATACGCCTGGATGATGCCGCCGCTGATGTCATTGCGGAATGCGACGGCTTCCATGAACGCGTCCCAGCGGCGGTATTTCAAGCCGAGGTCGAAATTGTTGCTCGTTTCGGACTTGAGAGCCGGATTGAGAAGCTGATAGCCGCTGCCTTCCGGCGTCGGTCCATTGAAGAGACGTTCAATGATATTCGGCCCGCGAAATCCGCGACCGTAGGACGCCAGAAGGTTCATGTAATCGGTGATCTGGTATGTGGTGGTCAATGCGCCGACGACATTGCGATCCGAGAATCCGAGTCCAGCGACATTCCAGCCGGGAGTAGCAATGGCGTCAGTCTTTACGTTGTGATAGCGCAGGCCAGCGGTCATCCGCAGTTTCGTGGTCAGAGAGACTTCATCCTGTCCGAAGACGCCGTAACTCAGATTCGTGGCGTTGGGAGCGTTGGCGAGCGTGTCAGGAGAAATGTCTACGAAGTTGCCGTTCGGCGTGCGGATGGTGGTCGTCGTGAGCGAGGAATCGGTGTTCTCGCTGTGATCGCGCGTTCCTTCCGCGCCGTAGGTAACGATATGACGGCCGTTGCCGAAAATCTTCACGGCATCGGACCGGAAGCCGATCGTGCGCACGTCGGAGTGATTGAGCGTATCGGCGTGTACTGTCGAATGCGCAAATCCAGGGCCGACGGGACCGATATCGATATCGATGTCATTGGCGAGCTGGCGCGCATTGCGCTGGTAATAGACCTGCACATTGGCGGAATCTGCCCACACGCTGTTCAGCGGCGAACCCAGGTACGACAGCATGTAACGGTCGAAATCCTGGCTCGGATAGAGGATGCGAATCTTGGCGTCTTCTGTGACGCCATACAGGTTCCCCGGCACATACCCGAAACCTGCCTGACCTGCGCGATAACGATTGAAGCGGAAGCCGATCTTGTCGCGGTCGCTCGCGGCATAAGAAAGATTGCCCCACACGCTGGAATCGTGCACGCCGGAATCGAGGACCGTGGCGCTGTTTTGCAGCCGGATCGCGCCGAAGGTGCCGGACGGGGCGCTGTACTCATCGACCTGCCGCTTCGTTGCGCCGAGTTGCATCGTCAGGGCGCCGATACGGCCGTTGACGCCGGCGCTGCCGCTGGCGAGGCTGCCGCTGCTCGAATAGCGGCCTTCGATGAAGCCATTGAAATTCGTCTTCGCCTCGAACGACGGCTCTTTGCTGACCAGGTTCAGTACGCCGCCGATTGCGTCGGTGCCATAAAGAACGGAGGCCGGTCCGCGCACGACTTCAATCGTCGCGACGCTGTTGAGATCGACCAGCCCGGTGACTTCACCGAAGTCGGTCTGGCGCCGCGGGTTGTTCATACGAATGCCGTTTTCCAGGAAGAGCACGCGCAGTCCGCGCTGGCCACGGATGACCGGCCGTCCCTGATTCGGGCCGACTCCATTGATGTCGACGCCCGGCTGCTCGCGCAGCAGCTCCGCCGCGTTCTGCGGCGACTTCTGCTCGATCGTTTCCTCGCGGATGACGGTCACCGGCGTGGCGATCTCGAAGACATCGCGTTTCGAGCCGGTGGCGGTGACGGTGGTCTCCGCGAAGAACGACGGAATCGGGGTCTCCGTCTGGGGTGTGTCTGTTTTGGGTGTATCTGTTTTGGGTGTATCTGCCGCAGTGGTATCCGCCGGTTTCGCGGGCGTGTCGCCGGCAATGGCCCTCAATGGAAGGAGAAGAAGCAGCACGAGCAACATGCTCTGAAGCAGTTTGGTAGTCATCGAATCCTCGTTTCGTCGTCTGACGTGTCGGGAAGAGCGGCACTCAGAACGAAGGAGGAGCGCGACCGGTGTGGAACGGGTCGAGCCTCAGAGGCACGAATCCGATGGAAACGTCGTAGCGAAGCATCGACGCCGGCCACGGCGCGCTTTGAGGCTTGCCAGCGGATGCGCCAACAACGATGAGCGCCGGCAGCACGGCAACGAGCAGCGCGATGTCTTCGCGTGCGTCGAAAATGCGGTCGCCCGCCGGAATGGCGAGATGCAGAACCGCGACGAGCAGCCAGAAGGTGATGATGGCGCGGCGGCCGGATAGGAATCGCCGGGCGAAGAACGCCGCGGCCAACAAGGCGATCGCAAACGCCCATCGTCCGAGGACCATTGGCCGAGCGATCGACGCGTCGCCGACACGACGGAACAACAACGCGCCGTGAAAGGCGGCCAGCAACACGATCGGCGCGCTGAGAGCAATCCAGCGTAGCCGCTGGAATCGTCGCGCCGATGCCGTTCCCGTCCTCATGCGCCTCATCATAGGGCTCGGTCGCGAACGCAACCGTACAAGTGATCACGAGGGTTCGTGACGACTGTCACCCCAAGGCCCGTGAGGCCGCCTCCCACCTCACGATGTTCGTCGTCCCACCCCGCGGGGTGGGGCGCGCGTCACGCTTCGGAGTGATAGTGCTCACAACGCGCCGGTGATCATCCCGCCGCACGGAGGAACACGATGAAAACGCCTTACAACGTCGACACTCAGAACGACTGCTCCGACTGCTCGTTCCGCGCGGAACGTCAGTTCTGCAACATGGCCGCGCCGGCGGTGAAGGCACTGGACACCATCAAGTTCACGGCCGTTTATCCGAAGGGCTCCGTGCTCTTCGTCGAAGGGGAGCAGCCGCGCGGCGTATTCATCGTTTGCAGCGGGCGCGTGAAGCTGACCACGTCGTCGTCCGAGGGGAAGACACTCATCGTCAAGATCGCGGAAGCGGGCGAGGTCCTCGGCCTGAGCGGCTCGATCCTGTCCACAGCGTTCGAGGTCTCGGCGGAAACGCTGGAACCGTCGCAGATCAATTTCGTCCGCCGCGAGGATTTCGTTGGATTCCTCAACGCATTTCCCGAGGCCTGCATGCACACGGCGCAGCAACTGAGTGAGAAGTACCACTCCGCGCAACGCGAGATCCGCAGCCTCGGCCTTTCCCAAAGCACGTCCGAAAAACTGGCCCGGCTCTTCCTCGACTGGTGCGCACGCAGCGGCGAGGAAACACCGAATGGGATGCGGCTGAAGGTTCTCCTGACGCACGAAGAGATCGCGCAGATGATCGGTACGACGCGCGAAACGATCACCCGGCTGCTCAGCGATTTCAAACGCCGCAAGATGATCGAAGTCAAAGGCTCGAGCATGTTCGTGCAGATGGCGGCACTCGAAGCGCTGGTGACGATCTGAGTCACCGTTTCGCGTAGTGATCATCACAGCGTGCCTCGGGTGCAACGGTTACTGTGCACGCCGAGATGACCTCTGTGACCAGCCTTACCGAGCATGAGACGCTTCAACACCGGCCGGCAGGAACCGTCCTCTTCAACGAAGGCGACCCGCCGCGCGGCATCTACCTCATCCACTCCGGAACCATCGAACTGCTGATGCGCGCACGCAACGGCGACTGGAAGCGGCTGCGCTCCACATCGCCCGGCGAAATCCTCGGACTCGAATCGGTCGTCTCCCGCCGCACGCACGACGCCACCGCGCGAGCAATCACACCGTGCGACCTCGGCTTCATCGAACTTGAGTCGTTCCTCCGCGTGCTCGATGAGAGTCCGGCCATCTGGTTCAGCGTCCTGCGACTGCTCAGCCAGGGCGTGAACGCGTCGTACGACTCGCTGCGTCACGCCGCGCAAGCGCGGGCGTAGGCGAAGCGTTTTCGGTGCGCGCGCGACTCGGCTACTCTAAGAGCGTGGTGTTGCCATGATGGGAGCGGACCGACATCGAGCAGCGAGACGAGATCCGCGAAGACACGTACGACCGGATACTCATCGAGCAGCGAAAAACGAGGACTCGGTATCGTAGACCGAGGTGAAGAGAGAGATCACACGTTCAAATCGTTCAACTCCGTGCGCGCGGCGGCGACGCGTAGCGCGTTGAGGACTGCGAGGACGTCGATCACTTCCTGCGCGATGGCGCCGGGGACGGGCGCGAGCCAGCCGGCGGCGGCGGCGAGCATGCCGATCATGCTCAGGGTCATGCCTCCGACCGCGCTTTGCAGCGCGATGCGGCGCATGCGGCGGCCGATGTGGATCAACTCGTCGACCGCGGCCAGCGACGGCTCAAGCACCACCGCATCCGCCGCTTCCGCGGTGATGTCGCTGTTGTGACCGAAAGCGACGCCGACGGTGGCCGCCTCCATCGCCGGCGCGTCGTTGATGCCATCGCCGAGGAAGAGCGTCGGCCCTTTCGCGGCCTCGGCGCGGACAATGGCGAGTTTCTCTTCGGGACTGGCACCAGCGCGCACATCCTTGATCCCGACTAATGCCGCGAGATGCTGGACCTCGGCGTCGCGATCGCCGGACAGCAGCATGACGCGGCCGACCTGGTGCCGCGGCACCAAGTGGTCGATGAACGAGCGGCTCTCGGTGCGCGGCACGTCCTGAAAACGCAACGTGGCCGCGTACTCGCCGTTGCGCAGAACGATGCACTCCATGCCGGCAGCCGGTGGCGGAAGTTGCGAAGCGATCCGCGACGCAATGTTCTTCCGGCCCGTGATCTCGACGATGTCGGCGCCGATGTGGCCGCGTAGTCCTTCGCCCGGACGTTCGCTGATGTCGGCGACTTCCGCGGCAACGACGCCTTCCGCACGAGCTGCATCGAGAATGCTCGTCGCCAGCGGATGCCGCGAGTACTGCTCGAGACTCAACGCCAGCCGCAGCGCCAGCTCGCGCATCACGGCCGGCGCGCAAAGAACGTCCGTCAGCGACGGTTTGCCGTACGTCAGCGTCCCGGTCTTGTCGAAGATGATCGTCCGGCAGCGGTCGATGCGTTCCAGCATGGCCGGATCTTTGATGATGATGCCGCGCGTCGCCGCGAGCGAGATCGCGCCGATGATCGCCACTGGAATGGCCAGCAGCAGCGGACACGGCGTGGTGATGACGAGCACCGCGAGAAATCGGCGCGGATCGCCGCCGATGATCCATGCCGCGACGGCGATGACCAGCGCCAGCAACGTGTACCAGCCGCCCAGCCGGTCCGCGATTCTCCGCAACCGCGGCCGTTGCGCTTCGGCCTGCTCCATGACCTGCACGATCTTCGCGTAGCGCGAGTCGACCGGCAGTTTCGTGACGACAATTGTCATCGCCGCGTCGCCATTGATCGCGCCCGACAGCACTTCCGATCCCGGCGCCTTCGCAATCTGAAACGGCTCGCCGGTGAGATACGACTCATCCATCGTTCCGCGTCCGTCGACGACCGCTCCATCGACGGGACAAATCTCGTGCGGCAGGACGATGAGCCGGTCGTCGATCTGCACGTGGCCGAGGACCACATCGACGATTCCCGAATCCGTCAACCGATGCGCACCGCTCGGCACCCGCTTCGCCAGCGCCGACAAAACCGACGACGCCCGACGCGTCGCATACAACTCGAGCGCCGTCCCGCCGGACAACATCAACACGATGATCGCGCCGGCAAGATATTCGCCGAGGATCGCCGAGGTGATGATCGAGATGCCGGCCAGCGCATCGGCTCCGACCTCGAAGGCCGCGAGCTTCTTCAACAGATCGGAGAGAAGAGGAATGCTCGCGAGGAGCACCGCGATCAAAGCCCAATCGCTGAATCGCCCATGAAATCCGAATCGCGCGACGAGGTAGACGGCGATTCCGATCAGCGACGCGATCGCGATCCAGGTTTCTTTCGACATCGCCTGAATCCCAGAAGGACTCGTCACGCGGAGTCGCGAAGGACGCGGAGATACGTCTCCGCGATCTCCGCTTCTCCGCGTGAAAAAGGTTCGCGCCGGCGTCAAGGCGTGATCACGACCTTCATCACGCCGTCGCGGCGTTCGGCGAAGAGTTTGTAGGCGTCGTTGATGTCGGCCAGTTTGAAGCGGTGCGTGAGAAGCGGGCGGAGATCGAGTTTGCCGCGGCGCACCATCTCGATGAGGCGTCGCATCCGTTCCTTGCCGCCGGGGCAGAGCGTCGTGACGATGCGGTGGTCGCCGAGGCCGGCGGCGAAGGCGTCGTACGGAACCTGAAGCTTGCCGGAGTAGACGCCGAGGGACGACAGCGTTCCGCCGGGGCGGAGGCAGCGCAGCGCGGTCTCGAACGTCGGCTGCGTGCCGAGCGCTTCGATGGCCACGTCGACGCCGGTGCCGCCGGTGAGACGCTTGATCTCTGCGACGACGTCGACGATGCGGTGATCGAGGACGACGTCTACTCCCATCCTGCGGGCCATGACGATGCGGTCGTCGTCGCCATCGATGCCGATGACCATCGAGGCGCCCATCAGCTTCGCGCCGATCGATGCGCAGAGCCCGATCGGACCTTGCGCGAAGACGGCCACGGTGTCGCCGATTCTCACGCCGCCCGATTCCGCGCCGCCGATGCCGGTGGAGGCGATGTCAGCGAGCAAGAGCACTTCTTCGTCGCGCACGCTGTCGGGGATCTTCGCCAAGTTCGCCTGCGCGCTCGGCACGAGCAGGTATTCGGCCTGCGCGCCGTTGATGGTGTTGCCGAAACGCCAGCCGCCGATGGCTTCGTAGCCGGATCCGTGGCCGCATTGCGAGAGCTTGCCGGAGAGGCAGGCGTTGCACTGGCCGCACGGCGTGATGGCGCCGACGAGCACGCGGTCGCCGATGTTGTAGCCGGTCACGCCGAGGCCGAGCTCTTCGATCACGCCGACCGGCTCGTGGCCGATGACGAGGCCCGGCTTGACCGGATACTCGCCGCGGACGATGTGTACGTCCGTGCCGCAGATGGTAGTCATCGTCACGCGGATGACGGCCTCGCCCGGTCCGGCGTGCGGCCGCGGAACGTCTTCGATGCGAATGTCATCGACGCCATGAAACACGGCCGCGCGCATCGTCGCGGTATGGGTTTCGGGCATCAGCTTTTCCTGGACTGCGAACGTTGTCGACATGATGGTTCTCCCCTTTTTCTATGCTTCAGCGGTTCCGAGCCGGGCCGGTAGCGGCATGGCCAAACCCGGTTCATAAGCGCAGAGCGGATCGTCGCCGAAGACGTTGCCGTCGACGGTCCAGGCGCGGGCGCGCGAGCCGCCACAGACGTGGCGGAACTCGCAGCGGCCGCATTTGCCCTGCAGGTTGTTGGGATCGCGCAGCGCGACGAAAAGATCGCTGCTGCGATAGATGGCTTCGAGTGGGCGATAGCGAAGGTTGCCGGCGCTCAGCGGAAGAAACTCGCTGGCGCGGACGTCGCCGGCGTGCGAGATGAAAACGAAGCCGTGCGCGCCGTCGAGCGCGGAGGCCATCAGATCGCCGCCGTCACGATTTTCGTATCCGGCGAAATCGGCCCACGCGTCAGAGTTCTCGAGCCGCGCATCGAGATCGCGCTGCATGCGGAACCGGCGATAGTGCGGCGCCTCGACCACGCGCACGGCGAACGTTTCCTTTCCTCGAATACCGTCGATCGTGGCGAACGCCTTCTCGGCCTGGTCCGCGCTCAGCATTTCCGCGCGCGACGAGGCGGTCACCGGCACCAGGAAGTAGAGATTCCAGCGCGCGATGCGCATCGGGCGGATCAGATCCGCGACCGCGGTCAGGTCATCGACGTTGCTCCTCGTGACCAGCGTGTTGATTTCGATCTTGAGTCCGACCACTTCCGCGATCCGAATGGCGCGAAGCGTTTTCGCGAATATCCGGGCCGCTCCGCGCGAGCCTTCGTGCAGTTCGGCGGTCGAACCGTCGAGGCTGAAGATGATCCGGGTCAGCCCGTTGCGCACCAGCCGTTCGATGGCCACGCCGGTCAGCTGCAACGACGGGCTGGCCATGAACGCGGGATCGAGCCCGCGGCGTCGTGCGTAGTTGACGACTTGCGCGACGTCATCGCGCTCCAGCGGATCGCCGCCGGTGAGGATGAATTCGCGAGGAGCAAGCGCGGCGATCTGATCGATCGTTTTGTAGGCTTCGTACGTCGACAGCTCGTTCGCGCTGCGGAATTCGGTCGCGCCGATCGTGCAGTTGTCGCAATGCAGATCGCACGCGCGCGTCAGCTCCCACATCACCGTTGGATGCGCTTCGAAGGTCGTCATGATCACCTCATCGCGTCGCGCAGACCAGCACGCGCGCTTCCTGTTCGACCGTGCGCGCAGCAGCTTTCGCGGCGAGCTCATTGATCGTCAGCACGGGACATTCGCTGTTTTGCACCAACCGGGCAGCGAAGGTGCCGCGAAGCAGATCGGAGGTACTGCGGCCGGCCGGTTCGGCGGCGACGATGAGATCGGCGTGCGCCGTTTTCGCCAGACCTTCAATCTGATTGCCGGCGTGCTCGTCGCCGAGGAGCTTCAGCTCGCAACGGGAAACCAGCGCCGCCGGAATCGCTCCTCGCAGCGCGATTACTTCGTCGGCGGACTCCGAGGCCTCGCCGCCAACCATCGCGCGAATGACGATGAAGTGCGCGTCGGGCGAAGCGATGCTCGCGGCGAAGGTCAGCGCGTCAAGGTTCGTTTCATCGATGACCGGACAGACGATCGTCCGGATCGGCGATGAGGTGACGATATGCGCCGGCACGGCGATCACCGGCACCTTGGCGTACCGCATCACCGCCTCGGTGACGGAGCCGATGATGAGACGCCGAAAACCGGTGCGGCCATGCGTCCCCATCACGATCAAATCCGCTTCCGACGCGCGCGCCTCGGCGAGGATGCCGTCCAGCGGCGGATCGACGCGGATGCCGATGTCGTACGCCACGGACGGGTCGACGTTCGCTTCGGCGGCGATGCGAAGATGATCCTGCGCGCGCGCCTGAAGGCTGATGAACGAGAACTCGTCCCACGCACCGACCGTTGCGCTGAAGTCGACCGGCGGCACGAATGGATCGGCGTAGACGATGGTCAGCTTCGCGCCGAGCCCGCGAGCCAGACCGCTCGCATACCGCAGCGCCTGATCGGCTGTTTCGCTGAAGTCGGTGGGAACGAGAATGCGATTGATTTTCGCGGTCATGACGAGCCTCCGAAAGTACGTTACGTTCGTCGGGAGGACGCCGCGATGACTGGGATCATGCGGGGGTGTGACGGCTGTCACGAGGCAGTGGATTAGTGACTAGTGGTTAGTAGATTCGGAAGTAGCGGCGGCCTACTACTCGTACTAATCGACTAATCGACTACGCCGTACGCACGTAAATCTCGCGGCCAATCTCATCGTCGAGCGCGATGGAGCTCGCGCCGCAGGCGACGACGCAACTCGGATTGCGCGCGATCAGACGGATCTCGCTTCCCGGAACGATTCCGAATGCCGCAAGGCGATCGATGCGCGCGAGCGTCTTCGGCGCGATGTAGGCGATCGATGCGGTCGCTCCGACAGGCAGTTCTGTCACGCGGCGGATCAGCGGCTCGACGCGCGTCGAATAGACGCGGCAGCACTCCCCTGCAGGAACCGGCTTGCCGTGCGGACACGCCGGCGGATGCCCAAGAAATGCGCAGACGCGATCGACGACGGCCTCGGAGAGCATGTGTTCCATCTCGCATGCGGAGATCTCGGCGTCGTGGAGGTTCGTGCCGAGGGCCTGGACGAAAAGGACTTCCGCAAGGCGATGCCGCCGCACGATTCCGCGTGCGCGCGCCGCGCCCGACGTGGAAAGCGCGTAGCCGGCGCGGTCATCGACGCAGCCGCCGGCCACGAGCGTGTCGAGCGCCGCGCGTAGTTCGTCTTCGCTGACGCCGATGCGGAAGTCGGCAAACGCGACCGGCGTCCGCGCTTCCTCCGTTGCGTACCAGAGGCGTTCCAGCACTTCATCCGTTGTCGCGTGAATCATGAGTCCTCCTTCGAAACAGCATCGTCAGCAATCCGGCGATGCGGCCGCTGCCGACGAATTCGTAGCCGCAGCGCGGGCATCGCGTCATCTCGCATCCGCGCGAGAGCGGACACGAAGAGTGGCATCCGGCAGCGGCGAAATCGGTACTGCACATCGGACACTCGAGACAATC
The DNA here is from genome assembly GCA_035996815.1 of Thermoanaerobaculia bacterium. Lineage (GTDB taxonomy): Bacteria > Acidobacteriota > Thermoanaerobaculia > Gp7-AA8 > Gp7-AA8 > JADGNZ01. The sequence continues at coordinate 30,823 of DASYJF010000036.1, forward strand.
GCCGTCCTTCATAACGACACTCCGAAAAAGCGGAAGGCGACATTCATCAGCGCGCCGATGCCGAACGAGTAAACGATGATGAAACCGGCGATCGCCCATCCCATCCGCGCGCCGCGCTCCTTCAGCATCACCAGCAGATTGGCGATGCACGGGATGAAAAGCGTGATGACGGTCAGCGCGATCACGACCTGATTCGGGTTGAGATGTCCGGCGCGCTGCATCGCGTACAAGCCTGCGGCGCCGTAATCGCGCCGCAGGAAGCCGATCACGAACGCGTTCGTGGCCTCGGCGGGCAATCCCAGTCCGCCGATGATGAGCGGGCCGAGCGCGCGCTGCACGAATTTCAGCGCCCCCGTGGCATCCAAGCCGTACAGCAGCAGCGTCCCAACGATGAAGAGCGGCACCGCTTCTTTCAGGTACCACTCCGTCCGCGCGGCGACTTTGATGAGGATGTTCGACAGCCGCGGGACGCGCATCGGCGGGATTTCGAGCACGAAGTCGCCCGGCTCGCCGGGGACGACGCGCGATGCAGCCCATCCCGCGAGCAGGATCGTGAGGAGCGTGACGCCGCCCCAGATCAGCGTCGCCGGCGCGCCGAGCGGCGCGAGCATGGCCAGGATCACGCCGAGCTGCGCGGAACAGGGAACGCCGAGGGCGAGGAGCAGCGTGACGATGGTCGCTTCTTTTTTCGAGTCGAGGATGCGCGTGGTGAGCGTGGCCATCGTGTCGCAGCCGAGGCCGAGCACCATCGGCAGCACGGCCTTGCCGTTCAATCCGATCTTGCGAAAGCCGCGATGGAGGATGACCGCCAGGCGAGGGAGATAGCCGGAGTCTTCGAGCAATCCAAAGAAAGTGAAAAACGTGATCACCACCGGCAACACGATGGCGATGGCGTACGTGATGGCCATCGTCACGACGCCGTACGGTCCGACGACGAGATCGTGGATCGTCTGCGCGATGCGGCCGGCCATCGTGACGGCGTGGCCGGAGTACGCCGAGGTGATCGCGCCATCGGCGATCACGTGATGGTGCGGAAACGGCGCGATGAAATCGATGCCGCGAATGGTCCATGGGTTAAGGAAGCGTTCGAATACCTGCCGCTGCAGCAGATCGACGAGCGTTCCCGCGCCGATCTTTCCGACCAGTAGCCAGGCCAAAGCCAGGACGCCGAGGAGGATCGGGATGCCGTAGATCGGATGCATGCAGATCCGCCCGAGGCGGTCGCGGAGGCCGTCCTCGCGAAACTCGGAGGACTGCCGGAGCGAGGCCAGAAGTTCGTCGACGGCGGCCACGCGGCAGTGCGAGATGAGAACGCTGATCGGACGTGCAAGGCCTCGCTGTGCGAAGGCGCGGAGGTCGTCGAGTTGTTCGAGCACAATTGCAGGACACGTTTCAGCCAGGAGCGGTTTCAACGTTGCGTCGCCGGCGAGGATGGAGAGCGCCACACCGCGAGTTGCCAGCGCCGGTTTCAGCAAAGCCCGGATCGCCGTGATGCCGGCTTCGATCGCCGCGGGGTAGGTGACCGTCGTCGTTCCGCGCGCGGCGTGGCCGAGCTCCTGTTTCAGTTTGCTGATGTTCCAGCGGCGAAGCGCCGAGACGGAAACGACCGGAACGCCGATCGCTCGCGAAAGCGCAGCGACATTGGGACCGTCGTCGACGGAGCGCAGTTCGTCCGCCATGTTCAGCGCGACGACAAACGGCACCGCGTATTCGCAGAGTTGCAGCGTCAGCAACAGCGTGCGGCGGAGGTTGGCGATGTCGCCGACCTGCATGACGTCAATGTTGGTTTCCCGAAGGAGCAAATCGCGCGCGACGATCTCGTCTTCGGATTGCGGCAGCAGGCTGTTGATCCCAGGCGTGTCGATGATGGATCGCCGCACGTCGCCGATGATCGCGGTGGCGGTGGTCATCTCGACGGTCGTACCGGGATAGTTCGAAACAGTGACGTAGCGATTGGTCAGCCGCGTAAAAAGCAGCGACTTGCCGACATTCGGATTGCCGACCAGTAGCAGCGGCCGCGCGCCGGATTCGTCGATCGATTGTTCCTTGATCGCAAGTTGAGACATGGTCTCAGCGACGGTACGCAGCGAGTGGACATGGGGTCGTGATGATCGTCACCCGAGACGGTGACGTAGAAACACGCCCAACAACTCCGGCGCGACTGCCACGAGCGCGCGAAGGCGCGCTTCGCAATCCTAGCCCCGGGCTCTGCCCGGGGAACGAATGCGCGCCCAATCTCCGCAGCCGCGAAGGCGGCTGCTACAAAGCGCACGCCGAGGTATTATCGGACTCGGGACTTCCGCATGGCCGTAGACGCCATGCACACATACACATCGATTTACATTCACGTCGTGTTCGCGACGTGGAACCGACGTCCGTTCCTGACCGCGTCTTTTCGATCGTCGCTGCACGCCTATTTCGCGGGCGGCTCGCAATCTCGGACTTCAATACGTTCACGTGGGTGGTGTCGAAGACCACCTGCATTTCCTCGCCCGATTCGACCCCGCGCTTGCCGTTTCATCCATCGTCGGCCAGTTGAAGCAATCGTCAACGGTCTGGCTCCGTCAATCTCATGAACCCGAATTCCGATGGCAGCGCGGCTTCGGAGCGTTCTCCGTCAGCCTGGCTCGCGTTCCCGCCGTTCTTCGTTACATCGCGCGGCAGGAGGAGCATCACAGAAGGAAGACATTCGCGGAGGAATTGGAGCTTCTGCTGCGCGAGAGCGGTACCTCGGTTGCGGATCTCGGCCTCTTGTAGCGGCCTCCTCCGCGGCCGCGAATCCGCGGCGACATCGCGTTCCCCGGGCAGAGCCCGGGGCTAAGTTTGCGGAGCGCGCCTTCGCGCGCTCGATCCTTGCTGACCCGCGAACCCCAAGGCGGTCTTGCGCTCGCGGCGCCGGATTCCTGGAGGCCCATGAGCGCACCCTAAATCGTGCCGGCGGCATCGCCGCCGGCACGTTTGGATGGTCGGCTCCATCCCGTGATCGGTCGCAAAGCGCTATTAAGCCGCCCATGTGACGACTGTCACTCGGCTTTGTGACTATCGGCATCGGTGCGCGTGCTGCCCTCGGGCGATGCTGCTCCTCGCAATTCGAGGAGGAACGACATGCACGATTTGACCTTTGCGTTCGTCGGTGCCGGTGGCGATGGAGCGGTGACCGCGGGCGACATCATGGCCGGCGTTTGTGCCAGCGAAGGGCTGCACGTCATCAAGACCGAGGCGTATGGGCCGCAGATTCGCGGCGGCGAATCGTCGGCGACCGTTCGCGTGAGCAGCAAGCCGGTTTACGCGCAGGCCGATGCCGTCGATGTGCTGGTCGTCTTCAGCTGGGCCGATTTCGCGCGCTTTCAGAATGAGGTGCTGCTCGCTACGGATGCGGTGATCTTTCATGAATCCGCCGACGCGCCGCCGGACGAGATGTCGTCGCGCACGTGTCACGCCGTTCCATTTGCGGCTCTTGCGCGCGAGGCCGGAGCTCCGGCGTCGAAAAACGTGATCGCAGTCGGGCTTCTGACGGCGCGTTACGGACTGCCGCTCGAGCTCACCCGCCACGCCATTTCGCGCCGATTCGCAAAGAAGGAAGCGGCAGTGATCGAAGCCAACCTGCGCGCGTTCGATCGCGGCGTGATTCAGGAAGAGACGCTGCCGCAAACCGGCAAAGAGCAACTTGAGTACACATCGTCCGAGCCGCGGCTGCTGATGTCCGGCAACGAGGCCTCGGCATTCGCGGCGATCCACGCCGGCTGCCGGTTCTTCGCCGGCTATCCGATCACGCCGTCGTCCGAGATCCTGCACTTCCTCAGCGAATGGCTGCCGAAGATCGGCGGATCCTCGCTGCAGACCGAAGATGAGCTGGCCGCGATCGGCGCGATCATCGGCGCATCGTTCGCCGGCGTGAAATCGATGACGGCAACGTCCGGTCCCGGCCTCGCACTGATGGCCGAGCTGCTCGGGCTCTCATCGATCGCCGAGGTTCCGGCCGTAATCGTTAATGTGCAGCGCGGCGGGCCGTCGACCGGCATTCCGACGAAGAGCGAGCAGTCGGATCTCTTCCACGCGGTCTACGCCAGCCACGGCGACACGCCGCGCGTCGTCATCGCCTGCTCCGACGTCGAGAGCTCGTTTCACGCGACGGTCGATGCGTTCAACATGGCCGAGGAGTATCAGGTGCCGGTGATCGTGCTGTCGGACCAATCGATTGCACAGCGACGCGAAACCATCAACGCGTCCGTGCTGCAGCATGAAGTGCGCGAGCGCCGCATGGCTACGCCGGACGATCTGCACGAGTACCGGCGCTACCGCGACACGCCGGATGGCGTTTCGCCGATGAGCGTTCCCGGCATGTCCGGCGGGATGTATCAGACCAATGGTCTCGAGCACGACGAGCAGGGAAGACCCAACGCGTCGTTCAACGTGCACGAAGCGATGAATGCGAAGCGCTACCGCAAGCTCGATGCGATCGCCGAGCGTTACCCGCTGTTCGATCGCTTCGGCGCGAAACGGCCGGAGGTCGGCATTCTCTGCTGGGGCTCGTCCATCGGCGTCGTGCGCGAAGCGATCGCGCACATGGGCGTCGAGGACCGCGTCGGCGTTTTCGCGCCGATCATGATCTCGCCGCTCCCGACGCACGATCTGCAGTCGTTCATCGACTCCTGCGGCTCGTTGCTCGTCGTCGAAGTCAGTTACGCCGCGCAGTTCACGCAGCACCTTCGCACGCAGGTCGATCTGCCGCGCGCGAAGACGACCGTCCACTCCCGCTCCGGCGGAAAAACACTCGCGGCCTCGGAAGTGGAAGCCGAACTTAGAACGCTGCTGACGAACGTATCGCTGGAGGTGCTCGCATGACTGCTTCGCCCTACTCGCCGACCGATTACAAGACCGATCTGAAGCCGGTGTGGTGTCCGGGCTGCGGCGATTTCGCCGTACTCAACTCCGTCTACCGCGCGCTGTCCGATCTGCACATCGAGCCGCACCAGACTGCGATCATCTCCGGCATCGGCTGCTCGTCGCGTCTGCCTGGCTACGTGGAGACGTACGGATTCAATTCGCTGCACGGCCGCGCTCTGCCGCTGGCCACCGGGATGAAACTCGCCGCGCCGAACCTGACCGTGCTCGCCGTCGGCGGCGACGGAGACGGTCTGGCCATCGGCGGCAATCACTTCATGCACGCCGCGCGTCGCAATGTCGACATCGCCTACTTCATGATGGACAACGAAATCTACGGGTTGACGAAGGGCCAGGCCGCGCCGACCACGCCGTCCGGCGACAAGACGAAGTCGACGATTTACGGGAATCCGGAAGTCTCCGTCGATCCCTGCGCGCTCGCCATTTCCCTCGGCGCGAGCTGGGTCGGCCGCGGCTTCTCCGGCGACGTGAAGGGAACTACGGAGCTGATGAAGTTGGCCATCAGTCATCACGGCTTCGCATTTCTCAACATCATTTCGCCGTGCGTGACCTGGCGCGGCGATCATCAGACGAAGGAACTCCGCGCGAAGCTTGCGGCGATTCCTGCCGATCACGATCGCGCCGACCGCACCGCCGCGCTCCGCTTCACGAGTGAGCCGGAACATCTGATGACGACGGGCGTGCTCTACGAAACGCAGCGTCCGACGCTCATCGACGAAATGATGGAGATTCGGGATAAAGCCATCGGTCAGGCTCCGCCGCCGGGACGGGAGGAAATCCTCCGCGTGTTCGCGCCGGCGATGTAGGTGCAGGGGTTCACTAGCGCGAATGAAGAACTCACTATTCGCCGGCGATCTTTGCGATGTGCCCGCCGAGGCGTTGTGTACGTCTACGAATCCGCGGCTATCGCTGGCGATGGGGACGGGCGGTTCCATTCGCGAACGTGGCGGATACGGGATCCTGCGCGAGTGCGAAGCGATCGTCGCCGCGTCGGGGACGCGCGAATTGCCGGCAGGCTCGGCGCACGTGACCAGCGCGGGCGAGATGGCTGCGCAGATGCTCATTCATTGCGTCGGCAGCGCTGCCGGACATCGGTCCTCCCCGGAGATCATTCGCGATTGCGTGACGCACGCGCTTGCGCTAACGGATGCGGCCAGCTGCGAGAGCATCGCCATGCCGGTGTTCGGAACGGGACACGCCAGATTCAAATTCGATGATGCCGTTCGCGTGATGGCTGAGACGCTTCGCGATCGAGTTACGGCTGTGCAGCGCGTTTTCATCGTCATCTACGACGCGGATCGCGCCGATGCCGTGCTGCGGATCATTCGGTCCGTGATTCCGGATGCTGACGTCGATCTGCAGCGTGGGCCGGCGAACGAAGAGCCGGTGAGCATGTGGGCGTCAGAGTGATAGCGCGCGCTGCGACGATGCGACGTACGTCACACGAGTTCGTGATTCCGGCAGTTCCTTCCGAGGCCGTCGGACGCGTACGGTGGTTCGCAATGCATGACGATCTGGTGCGATCCGTCAGCGACGAGCTGCGCTGGGACCCGCGTATTGACGTGGAGCGCATCGTCGTCTCCGTGGACGATTCGACGGTCACGCTGGCCGGCACGGTGCAGACCTATTCGGCGAAATGCTACGCAGAAAAAATCGCGAGAGAGATCCGCGGCGTCATCGACGTGAAGAACGAACTCGAAGTGCGCCTGACGATCGGAAGTTATCGCACCGATGCGGGTCTGGCGCGTCTTACGTCGGAAATCCTGCAGAACCACACGTCGCTCTGCGATCCGCTGCCGCGCATCACCGTTCGTGACGGCTGGCTGACTCTCGACGGCGACGTGACGTCGGATGTCCAGAAGCGATGCGCCGAGGAGGCGCTGCGCGACGTGGCCGGAATCCGCGGCGTTACAAACCACATCGTCGTCGCGCCGCCCGCGAACGGCGGCGGGGCCGCGGAATCGTTCGAGGCAGCGGTGCGCCGCCGCGCGGTGCTCACCGTTCGTGAACTGAAGGTGGAAGTGTCCGGCATGACCATGGCGGTCTACGGCGAGGTCGCGTCGTGCGCGGAGCGCGATGCGCTCATCGAGCTCGCGTCGCGGCGGCGTGGAATCGCACGCGTCGAGGACCACGTCATCGTGCAGCCGGAACTCGTGAGGAGCGTGTCATGAACAAAAATATGATTGCGATCGGAGTCGCTGTCGCCGGTCTTTCAGCGCTGACGTTTGCCGGAGTTGCGGCGATGCGCGGCGGCAAAGCAATGAAAGCGGCCGTGACGACGACGGTATCGACGATGACGTCGCTGGAGTCCGTGCCGCGTATTTCTGTGGCCGCGCTGAAGGAAAAGATCGATCGCGGCGAAGTGGTGCTGATGGATGTGCGCGACATCGATTCGTATACGGCCTCGCACATCGCCGGCGCGATGCACATCCCGGTTTCGTATGTCGAATCCGAATTGCCGTATCTGCCACGCGGAAAACCGATCGTGGCCTACTGCACGTGACCAAACGAAGAATCGAGCGCCCGTGCGGCGCTCATCATGAACAACGGCGGCATCCCCGCCTCGGCGCTCGCCGGCGGATTCGACGCATGGCTGGCGTCAGACTCTGCAATTCGGAAAGGACGTGAACGTTAGATGGAGCGAAAAGGGCGAATCATGACGAAAACTCTTACCTGTTCCCTGCTGCTCGCTGTTGCGCTGCCGATGGCGTCATTCGCCGATGGCGCGGCGATCTACAAAACCAAATGCACACCGTGCCACGGCGCCGACGGCAGCGGCCAGACGCCGGTCGGCAAGAGCCTGAAGGTGCGCGACCTTCGTTCGGCGGAAGTGCAGAAGTTGAGCGATGCCGAAATCACGAAGGTACTCATGGACGGCAAAGGCAAGATGCCGGCGAGCAAGCTGGCGGCGGCCGACATCAAAGCCGTGATCGGCTTCATTCGTACGCTGAAGTAGAAAAAACTCTTTCCATCACAAAGACACATAGACCACAAAGAAATCTCTTTGTGGAGATTGGGAAGAGGCGGAGCGAGAGCGGGCGTGAGGTCGAGATGTTTTTCGATCGCGCGCACTCGTTCGTCGAGCGCGTTCAGGCGTTCCGCTACGTCCATACAACAGGCAAGCACCGAAGGGACTGCCATGCCTGTGTCTTTGTGCACAGTCGAGAGTGATGTCGCGCACACATACTCCGTTGTGACGCACGCTTTCATGCACCGTCCGCGTCACACAGGAGCGATCGATGGATGGTTCGGCCCCTCTCCCCCGACGGCGTTTTCTGAATTGGTTCCTCGGCACATCGGTCGGCGCATTGATGGCGGCGATCATCTATCCGATCGCGCGTTTCGCCAGTCCGCCCCGCATCCCTGAGGCGACGACGAACCAGGTCGAGGCGGGCGACGTTTCCGATGCCGCGTTCGCGCAGAAGGGATTCAAGATCATCCGTTTTGGCGCGGAGCCGGTCATCCTTCTGAAAGCGGCCGAAGGCGAATACCGCGCGTTTTCCGCGACGTGTACGCACCTCGACTGCATCGTCGGATTCCAGAAAGACCGCAGCCGGATTTTCTGCAACTGTCACGGCGGGGCGTATGACCTCAACGGCCGCAACGTTTCCGGCCCGCCGCCGCGGCCGCTCGTTCCATACAAAGTGAACCTGGTCGCGAAAGGATCCGAGCCGGCGAAAATCGTCGTCTCGAAGGCGTAGCCGCGGATGCTGGCCCGCGCCCGCAGCTGGCTCGATGACCGCCTCGGCCTCTCGACGATCGCCGAGTTCGCGTCGCACAAAACCGTCCCCGTCCATCGCTACAGCGTCTTCTACTACCTCGGCGGAATGACGCTGTTCTTCTTCCTCGTGCAGGTCTGCACCGGCGTGCTGCTCATGCTCTATTACCGGCCGTCGGCGAACGAAGCATTCGAATCGGTTGAGTTCATCATGACCGTCGTTCCGTTCGGATGGCTGATCCGCTCGATCCATTCGTGGTCGGCGAATCTCATGGTGTTCTTCGCCGTCGCGCACATGGTCAGCGTCTTCTTCATGAAGGCGTACCGCGCGCCGCGCGAGCTGACGTGGGCCAGCGGCGCGCTCCTCCTGTTCTTGATCATGGGCTTCGGATTCTCCGGCTATCTGCTGCCGTGGAATCAGCTCGCATTCTTCGCTACGAAAGTCGGCACCGACATCGCCGGCGCGGTTCCATTCGTCGGCGAGTGGATGGTGCGCTTTCTCCGCGGCGGCGACCGCGTCTCCGGCGGAACGCTGTCGCGCTTCTACGGATGGCACGTCGCGCTGCTGCCGGCCATCACGACGGTCATCCTGGTCGTTCACCTCGCGCTGGTGCAGGTGAAGGGGATGAGCACTCCGAAGGTGTGCGACGAGGAGGCGAAGCGGCGGCCGCCGATGAAGTTCTTTCCGCACTTCGCGCTGCGCGATCTCTCCGGCTGGATCTTCGCCCTCGGCGTGCTGGCTGCGCTCGCGGCGCTCTTCCCGTGGGAACTCGGCGAGAAGGCGGATCTCTTTGCGCCGGCCTACGAAAACATCCGGCCGGAGTGGTACTTCGTCTTCATGTTCCAGACGCTGAAGCTCGTGCCGGGCGGCGAGATTTTCGGACTCGAATACGAAGCAATTCCGATCATGCTCTTCGGCGCGGCGGGACTGCTGCTGGTGCTGATCCCGTTCCTCGACCGCGGCGCCCAGCGCACAGGACGACGCAGCAAGAAGGGATGGACGCTCGGCGGCGTGGCGGCGCTCCTGTTCGCACTCGGCATGACGTGCTGGGGCTATGCCTCGCTCCTGCCGCTCTACGTCGTCCTGATCAGCGGACTGCTCCTCTCCCTCCTGGCCTTCATCACCCGCGGCAGCAGAAACCCGGAGGGGCGATGAGAATTGGATTGGTTCTAACGACGATCGCGATGTTCGCGGTCAGCGCGATTGCCGCTCCGCCTCCTGCGAAAGCGGTTCGCGAAACGTCATGCATTCACTGCCATGGCGGCGAGCTGTTCGATGACGCCGGAAAAGCAAAGGTGCGGCATTTCGGCGTCGACGTTCATTCGACAGTCGGACTCTCCTGCCACGACTGCCACGGCGGCAATCCCGATCCGAACCTTGGCGACGACATCGGCGGCGCGATGGATCCGAAGTTCAAGCCGAATCCGTACGTCGGCGTGCCGAAGCGGCAGGACATCCCTGAATTTTGCGGACGCTGTCATTCGTCCGCCGCGTACATGAATCGCTTCAACCCCGCGGCGCGTGTGGACATGGTCAGCGAGTACTGGTCCAGTCACCACGGGCAGAAACTGCGCAGCGGCGTGACCGATGTGGCGACCTGCATCGATTGCCATTCGGTTCACGATATTCGCCGCAAAGGCAATCCCGACGCGCCGGTCTATCCGACGAACGTCGCCAAAACCTGCAGCAAGTGCCACTCCGATCCGAAGCGGATGCAGGCCAACGGACGCAACCTCCCGGTCGATCAGTACGCGCGCTGGAGCCAGAGCGTTCACGCGAAGGCGTTGCTTGAAAAGGGCGACCTGACTGCGCCGACCTGCAACGACTGCCACGGCAACCACGGCGCGACACCGCCTGGAATCGGCAGCATCCGTTTCGTTTGCGGAAGTTGTCATGCGCGCGAAGAGGACCTCTTCCGCGCCAGTCCGAAAGCCGCGGGACTCGAACAGCACAATCAATATCTGGCAACGGTTCCCGACGGCAAGTGCGCCACGTGCCACGACGACAAACGCTCGTCGCTGCAGTTCACGCAGCTCAGCTCCTGCCTCGTGTGTCACGGCAATCACTCCGTCGTCCGTCCGACGGTAGCCATGCTCGGCGAGCTTCCCGATACTCCATGCGCCTTTTGCCACGAAGGCGTCGGACCGCTGGCTGGATTCGTCGCGGAACCGAAAGCGAAGGCCGAGCACTTTCAACAGCTGCGCGGGACGCTCGTCGCGGCGGCGGACAAACTTCACCTCAAAGGCGATGAACGTTTCGACTGGCTCGTCGATCAAGCCCTGAACCTTCCCACGCATCGCCTCCAATCATCCTCGGACGGAAAAGTGCAGCTGCGTCCCGAGTTCGCCCGTCTGTTCGAGAAGTTCCGCATCGGCAAGACGCACTACACATATCGCGATCCCGCCACAGGCCTTGACGTGAAGGTGTCCGTGCGCCGCTGCACCGATTGCCATGTCGTCGCCGGCCAGGGCCGCGACACGTCGCGCGCGCTGCTCGCCGGCACGCGCGAAGTGACCAGCATGATCGCCCGCTCCGAGCGCATCCTCCTTGCCGCACAACGCGGCGGCGTGGAAGTGCGCGCAGTTCGTCCGGAACTGGACGCCGCCGTCGACAATCAGATCGAGCTCGAGGCGCTCGTCCACACATTCAATCCCGCCGGCGCATTCGCCGACAAGAAAAAGGAAGCCCTGCAGCACTCCCACGCCGCACTCGAAGCCGGCCAGCATTCGCTCGACGAACTGGCCTACCGCCGCCGCGGCCTGCTCATCGCGCTAGGCGTGATCATCGCCGCGTTGATCGCGATCGCGCTGAAGATCCGGCAAGGGTAAGTGCGGTAGTCGGCGGCGTAGTCGCCATAAGAACCGTAGCCCCCAGCTTTGAGCTGGGGGTTTTCGCGGTCGTGCAGTCTGGTGAGCCCGTTTTAACGGGCGAAAGAAAGCTTTCTCTCGCCCGCCAAGGCGGGCTCACGCTCCAAACGACGCTCGGCGAACCACGCGTTAACGCGTGGGCTACGGTTCTTACGCCGGCTTCGCCGACGAACGGGCTTTGTCGCACTACGCCTTGCGGGTTGCGAACGACACGCATGCCATCGCTTGCGTCAGGTCGGCGACGAGGTCGTCGAGGTCTTCGCAGCCGACGGAGAAGCGGACCAGGCCGGCGGTGATGCCTTGGCGGCGCTGCTCAACTTCCGGAACGCCTTTGTGCGTCATCGAGGCGGGATGTTCGATCAGCGATTCGACGCCGCCGAGGGAGACGGCGAGGGTGATCATGCGGACGCTGTTCATCAGGATGCGGCCCGCCTCCGTGCCGCCGCGCAGCTCGAATGCGATCACCGATCCGGGGCCGGACATTTGCCGTTGCGCGAGATCGAATTGCGGATGGGACGGCAGTCCGGGGAAACGGACCCACGCCACTTCGCCGTGCTGTTCGAGCCACTGGGCGAGGGCGATCGCGTTCTGCTGCGCGCGTTCGACGCGCATGCCGAGGGTGCGGATGCCGCGCAGAACGAGCCAGGATTGATGCGGGTCGATGGTCAGGCCGAACATCACCGCTGCGTCGCGCAGCACCGCCAGCATTGCTGGATCACGGGCGATGACGATTCCGGCGATCACGTCACTGTGGCCGTTCAGCGATTTCGTCATCGAGTGCAGCACGACATCCGCGCCGAAGGCGATCGGGCGCTGCAGGTGAGGACCGGCGAACGTGTTGTCGACGACAAGCGGAATGCCGGCGTTGCGCGCCGCCGCGGATGCCGCGGCGAGATCGACCAGATCGAGCGTCGGATTGGCGGGCGTCTCGGCGTAGATGAGACGCGTCTCGGGACGGATCGCCGCCGCCAGCGCAGCGCTGTCGGTTGCGGAAACGAATGTCGACGTCACGCCGAGGCGTGAAAAATAGCGCGTCAGCAGCGTGCGCGTGGCGCCGTAGAGCGGATCGGTGCAGACGACGTGATCGCCGTTGCGCAGAAGCGCCAGGAAGACGGTGCTGATCGCCGCCATGCCGGTGGCCGTGGCGACCGCGCCGCATCCCTCTTCCAATTCGGCCACACACGATTCGAGCGCTTGGACCGTCGGATTGCCCATCCGGGTGTAGATCGGACCGGGCGACGTTCCGGCAAAACGCGCGGCGCCTTCTTCCGCGGACGGAAACGCAAATGTGGAACTCTGGTAAATCGGAACCGGCACCGCGCCGCGATGGGCGGCCGGATCGAGACCGCCGTGGATTGCCTTCGTGTGCAGATGGTTCGCGTCGTTCGCCATCTCACGATTTTGAGACGCGAACAGTTACAGGCGAATGTCGCGTACCACGCGCGCGTGTGATGTGCGACACGATGCGTTTTCGTGCGCAGCACCTTGGAGTGCGGTGGCGTCGAGCCGCCGCTCTGGGAGGGCGGTGGAATCAGCGACGACTCGCAGCGTGTGATGCTTGCTCTCGCGCACGTATCACGCGCTGTGATGCATCGCGTTTTCCCCGCCTCCCAAAGCGGTGGCTCGATCGCCACCGCACTCCAAAGCTTCGCGAAATGTGCCGCGTGCTACGCAGGCATCAAGGACGAGGAACCGCCGGGAGGTATTCGCCGGCAGTTCACGTCGTGCGCGTTACTTCTTCGCGAGTCCGCGAAGGTAGGCGACGAGCGAGGAGATGTCGGCGACGCTCAGCTTGTCCTTGTACGCGGGCATCTTGGCCTTGCCGTCGCTGATGATCTTCTGCAGCTCAGTGTCGGACTGTTTCTGCACTTCGGCCGAGCGGAGGTCGTGGACCTTCATCGCCTTGCCGACCGAGGTCGCGCCGGCGCCGTCGGGGCCGTGGCAGCTCGCGCATTTAGCTTTGAACGTCTCCGGCGCGCCGGGCGCGGCGGCAAATGCAACGGTCGAGGCGAGCATGAAGAGGGTAATCATCGATGCGATGGTGAGTTTCCGAGTCATTTGAATCTCCTTCTGTCGAACGACACACTAACGCAAAACGGCGACAGCCCGGGGAGAGCGGCTCAGCTTTTAATGCGCTTCATCACGCACGTCGCTTCGCCGTGGTCGTGGAAGGGCATGAAGAGGAGGGCCAGGCCGCGCTCGTCGAATTCCGAGGAGATCGTGAGCCTGTCGTGCTCAGGAGAGAGGCGGAGCGTGAGCGTTCGCGTGCGGCTGGAGGCGCCGGCCAGGATTGCCGCGCCCATCTTCTGCGGCGACCACGATGTGGACACGCTGTCCTCGGTCCAGCTCAGATCATTTTCGAGGATTGCGTCGTGGACCTTCCCGCCGTCGCCAGTCGCGTGCAGCTCGATGCGGCAGCCCGGCTGCGTGATCGTGAGCGCTTCGACTTTGTTGAGCACCGCGCTTTCGCCGAACACGAACGCGGTCGATCCGGTGCCCTGGCGGGTCGGTTGGCCGGTGAGTTTGTAGGTGCCGGAAAGATCGATGCAGGTCGGCATCGACTGCCGCGACGCGCACGTAAGAGCGGCCGCAGCGAATAGCGCCGTGACGATCCGCATTGGCGGCATCATACGCCGCCGCACTTGACCCTTCGCTTGACCGACCCCATCATTCGCGGCACATGTCCGTGATGCGTCGTCTCTTCGCTACCAAGTCGCTCGACGAGCTCGTTGCCGGAACGCAGGAAGAAGGGCATCAGCTCAAAAAGGTCCTCGGGCCGTGGAACCTGATCGCGTTGGGCGTCGGCGCCATCATCGGCGCGGGCATCTTCGCCACGATCGGAACCGCGGCGGCCGGTGACGCGCACCGCCCGGGCGCCGGACCGGCGCTGATGATCTCGTTCATCCTGACCGCCGTCGTCTGCGGATTCACGGCGCTCTGCTACGCCGAGTTTGCGTCGATGGTGCCGGTTTCCGGCTCCGCGTACACCTACTCGTACGCGACGCTGGGAGAGCTCGTGGCTTGGATCATCGGCTGGGATCTGATGATCGAGTACGCCATCGGCAACGTCGCGGTGGCCATCTCGTGGGCAAACTACATGAACACGCTGCTGGAAGGGGTCGGCATCAATCTGCCGGGATGGCTGACCGTCGACTACGGCACGGCCATGTCCAAGATGCCGCAGGTCGTGGCCGCGGCGCCGCACCTGTTCGGGATCCCGATCATCTTCAACATCCTCGCGGTCGGAATCGTCACGGTGATCACGATCTTCCTCGTGTGGGGCATTCGCGAGTCGGCCAGCCTCAACTTCTGGATGGTGGCCATCAAGCTGGTGGTGCTCGCGTTTTTCGTGATCGTCAGCTTCAAGTATGTGAAGCCGGCGCACTGGCACCCGTTCGCGCCGAACGGTTTCTCGGGCATCGCCACCGGCGCGGCGATCGTCTTTTTCGCGTACATCGGCTTCGATGCTGTATCGACGACGGCGGAGGAGGCGAAAAATCCGAAGCGGGACATGCCCATCGGCATCATCGGCTCGCTGATCATCTGCACGATCATCTACGCCGTCATCGCCGCGGTCTTCACGGGGATGATCCCGTACGGCGATCTCGTGAAGAAACTCTCCAGCGAGCAGGCCGAGCCGCTCACGCTGGCGATGAAGTACGCGACCATGCCGAACTGGATGGTCGGCGTGGTCGCGTTCGGATCCGTGGTCGCGCACACGGCCGTGCTCCTCGTTTTCCAGCTAGGCCAGCCGCGCATCTTCTTTGCGATGTCGCGCGACGGGCTGCTGCCCCCGTTCTTTTCCCGCGTCCATCCGAAGTTCGGCACGCCGCACGTGGCCACGATCATCACCGGCATCTTCGTCGGCGTCGCGGCGCTCTTCTCGTCGCTCGACGCCATGGTCGATCTGACCAACATCGGGACGCTTTTCGCGTTCCTGCTGGTCTGCATCGGCATCATCATCCTGCGCGTCAAAGATCCGCATCGCGAGCGCTCGTTCAAGGTTCCTGGCGGCACCTGGTTCCTTCCGGTCCTCGGCGGACTCTCGTGCATCTTCCTCGCGAAGTACCTGCCGAAGGAGTCGTGGTACCGCTTCGGAATCTGGCTGCTCGTCGGGATGGTGGTCTACCTCTCGTACGGCTACCGCCACAGCCGGCTAAAGAATCGCGGCAGCGGCGGCGGACCGCAGGGCGGCCTGTTTACTCACGACTTCAACCCCGAACAGCAGTTGCCGGAGCGCGACGTGAACCGGCGCGAGAGATAAGTCTTCGGGAACGTGCTCAGTCGCTCTTCGGAATGGCCGCTTGCCTGGTCGCAATCGCGACGATGCTGAGTCCTTTGCGCGGTTCACGGAACTCGAGCGCGCGCAGCAGCGGAACGAATGTATCGAACACCTTCGATTGCGCGGACGGTAGATGGGAACGCTTCAGCACGCGACCGTTCAGCCACCAGCCGAAACGTCCGAACCAGTTCTGGTAGACGATTTTGTCGACCGTGAAGCCGGCGACCTCGATCAGCTGGCGCAGTTCTTCACGCGAATAGCGCCGGAAATGACCGACCTGTTTGTCGATCGTTCCGTAGAGTGACTGATCGGCCGGCACGAAGAGCAGCAGCTTGCCGCCGGGAACCAGAACGTCGCGCAGTCGTGCCAGCGCGCCGCGGTCGTCTTCGATGTGCTCGAGAACGTTCAGGCAGACCACCGTGTCGAAATCGTATTGCTCGAGGGCGAGATGGTCGTCCGTGTTCAGATCGAGCCGCGCCACGGCGATGCTCGGGTTGCGCGCGAAGCGATTGCGGAGAATCTGCAGATAGGAGACGCCGATGTCCGTAGCCACGATCAGCTCGCGGCCATACATCACACGGGTCATGTTTCCGATGCCCGCGCCGACTTCAAGGACGCGATCTCCGACATACGGCGCGATGCTCTGCCAGATCCAATCGTTGTAGCGGGAGAGACGTCCCATCCGCTCCAGCGTCACGTGCCCTCCCTCTGAGTCGTCGCCGGTGACGAGGAAGCCGTATTTGAAAATCGTCCAGACTGCAGCCACACCATCTTTCCAGCCAATCTTCTTTCCTTCCCAGTAGTCACGGCCATGGTAGGAGATCGGGACCTCGTAAATGTGGCAGCCTCGCCGCGCGATCTTCGCCGTCACCTCCGCTTCGAAACCGAATCGGTTCGAGTCGAATCCGAGTGACTGAATCACTTCCCTGCGGAAGGCTTTGTAGCCCGTTCCCATATCCGTAAGGTTCAGATTGGTGGCCAGGTTCGACAGCCAGGTGAGGAAGCGGTTCGCGGCCGTGTGCCAGTAGAGCATCACGCGGCGGGGATGGCCCTCGAAGCGCGAGCCGTAGACGACGTCGGCATCTCCCTCGAGGATCGGCTGGATCATTCGAAGAAATTCGCGAGGGTCGTATTCGAGATCAGCGTCCTGAGTGATGACGACCTCGCCGCGAGCCTCCGCGAATCCCCGCCTCAGTGCTGCCCCCTTCCCCTGATTGTGTTCCTGGCGGAGGAGGCGGATCGACGGCTCGTGTTGAGCAAACGCCTCGATGACGCTGGCCGATCCGTCCGTCGATCCGTCATCGATGACGAGGATCTCCTTCGCGATCGGTACAGCGACGACCCGTTTCAGCAACTCGACGACGGTCGGCCGTTCGTTGAAGCACGGGACGATCACCGAAAGTATCGGACTCTCTGCAGCGGCCATCAATCCTCGGAGTCTATCCGTCAACCCCTGAACAACAGAAGTGCGGCCTCGACTCTCGTAGAATGGCGCTCCATGAATGGCTCGGGTCGCGTCGCGCTCGGCTCGCTCGCCGGCGCCGCGCTCGCCGCAGCGGCGGCTCCGTTTCTCCGGCCGTTCTTCTCCGTTCCCACCGGCGGCGTCGGATTCGTGACCGTGAACGGCTATCCGAAGGGTTGGGACTACGCCGTGATCGCTCTGCTCATTCTCGGAGCGTTTGCCGGCGGCGCGATCGTGGCGTGGCGGCTCGGATCTTCGACGCAGCAGCCCGCAGAGGCTCCGCGCCGTCCGGGTGGCAGGGCGCAACTCGTTGTCGCGGTATCGGTCTTCATCCTGATGCTGTTCATTCACGATCACCCCTACGCGCTCATGGACCCTTTCCATGAGGGCGAGCATCTGGCGGCCGGTTCGCTTCTGCAGCACGGGGAACGTCCCTACGGAGATTTCTACATTTTTCATGGGCTGGCAGTCGATGCCGGCCTCGATGCTCTGGTCCTCGGCGATCGTCCCTCGCCGCGGCGCGTCCGGCGACTGCAGACCGTCCTCGATGCGGCTACGCTCGCGCTCTTGGTTCCGATCGCCGCCGAATTGACGACCACAACGGCCGCACTGTTATCGAGCGTGTTTCTATCGCTTTGCGGAATCGCAGGATTCTGGCTGACCGTATTTCCTTACTTCAGACTACTTCCCGTAATCCTTGTCGTCATCGGGCTCCTTCGGTACGCGCGTAACGGACGCGCCGCGCCACTCTTTCTGGCATTTGCCAGCGGAACCATCGGCGTGCTCTGGAGTCTGGATACCGGCATCGTGGCGCTTGCGGGGGCCGCGATTGGATACGTCACCATTCGCGTATTGAGACTGGAGTCGTCCCCGCTACCGCTCGTCCGATCGCTCTTGCTCGCCGCCGCCGCGCTGGCGCTCCCCTTCGTCGTGCTGGTGGCGACACGCTCCGACATCCGGCAGTTCGCTATCGATTCGTTCGTGGTCATGCCCGAGGCGATCGACCCTACCTGGGCTCTTCCCGCGCCCGCGCCGCGAACCGCCGAGGCCATGCGGTATTACCTTCCGCCAGTCTTCCTCGGGTTTCTGTTCGCACTCGCGTTGCTGGCTTACTGGCGCGGTCACGCCTTGCGCGCAGCGCAGATCGGCATCGTTGCCCTGTTGGGAGCACTGCTCTTCCGCACTGCCGCCGGGCGTTGTTCATGGAGTCACACCCGGTATGCGGTCCCACTTCTCGGGATCGCCGTCGTTGCATTCGTCCTCGAGCCTCTGTTCGTGCGAAGACGGTTCATCGCCGCCATCGTCCTCGTGGCGCCGCTATTCTTTTATTTCGAAGTCTGGCCGAACTCTGTGGCCGGATTGAAGTCTCTCGCTGCATGGCGCGAGCGGCAGCGACATATCGGGCTGGTTCCGTATCCATTCGCAACGGGCCGAGGGATCTACACGACGCCGCAGAACGCCGCAGATCTCGCCGCATTGAACGGTTTCATCGAATCGCTCGGCCCCCGCGACGGCCCGATCCTCGATTTTTCGAATGAGCGCGCGCTTTACTACCTTCTTCAGCGCCGGCCGGCGACCCGTTGCATGGAGATGTCGATGCTCTCCGTACCTCGAATGCTGGCGGAGGCGATGTCGCAGCTCGACGCGAATCCTCCGGTCTGCGTGATCCTGACGGGCTATCCCGCAGTCGTGAGTTTCGACGGCCTCTCGAATCGCGACCGCGTCCCGGCGCTCGCAGCCTGGATCGATGCGAGGTATCCAAAGAGGACGCAGGTAGGGCGATTCCTGGTGGCCAGCAGATGAATCTCCGCGCATCAAGTCGGCGACGACGATGATCGCCGCGTAGTCCTGATCGCACAGGTAGCGGACAACGAGCTTGCTCAGCGTCGCATGCGGACCGATCATCAGCAGCCCTCGGCCAGCTTCGCGATCTTCCCACATGATTACTCCTCAACGAGTTCCTCGGGCATGGAAATGACGGGCGGCCCGCTGACGGCCCTGCGCGTGAACCGCAAAGGCGTCAGGAGCACTTGCGAGAGTTCGATGAGTTGGCGGTAACTGATCACTGGAGGAGTTTACCTGCTGCTGTAGTTTGTAGGTACGTGCTGCGCTGACATGTCCGATTCCGAACACCATCCCCCGAAAGCGAACGCCAAAAGTAACTCTTAACTGAGCTAACTCGTTTGTTTTCAATGAACCTTGCGTGGCATCGCGCTTGGTTAGGTAGCGGTCCAGAATGGATCGCGAAATCACACAATCGGTTCGGACTAAGCGCGTCGCCCGGCGCGTAATCGTTGTTGCAGTCGCTGTCGCGGCGCTTATCTTCTGCGTCGCCGCCACTGTGAGTTGGCTGCGTCCCTCGTTGCGCCGGTCCGAATTGCAGATCGCGCGGGTCGAACGCGGCACCGTCGATGCCACCATCCAGGCCGCGGGGACTGTCGTACCCGAGGTCGAAACGGTCATATCGAGTCCGGTTGAGGCACGCGCGTTGCGGATTCAGCATCGTGCGGGCGACCAGCTTCACGCCGGTGACGCCATCCTCACCCTCGACACCTCGGCCACGAAACTTGACCTCGACAAGTTGAACGATGCCGTCGCGCAGAAGGAGAGCGCGCTGGCGCAGGCGCGGTTGAAAGCGGAGGAGGAGATCGCGGCGTCCGGCGCGGCGTTGGAGCAGAAGCAGCTCGACTCCGACATCCTCAAACTGAAGGCGTCGCAGAACACGCGCATGCATGCCGAGGGGCTGGTTTCGGCGCAGGACGAGCTCGTAGCGGTGACGGCGAAGAAGAAGAGCGACATCGAGATCGCGCAGCTTCGCGATGCGATGGGACGCACCAAGCGGACAGCTGACGCGCAGATCGCGGCGGCGCAACTTGATCTGCGGACGGCGCAGAAGGAGCGCGACCAATCGGCGCGGCAGCTCAATCTGGCCATGGCGCGCAGCGATCAGGACGGCGTATTGACGTGGGTGCTGCCGGAAGTCGGAGCAACGGTTCGCAAGGGCGATGTGCTGGCGCGCGTCGCGGACCTTTCCGCGTACCGCGTCGTGGCCACGATCTCCGACGTACACGCGTCGAAGCTCGCCGCGGGGATGCGCGCGCACGTGAAGCTCGACGACACGACCACGATCGACGGCACGATCTCCAGCATCGATCCGCGCATCGAGAACGGCGTCGCCAAGTTTTACGTCACGCTCGATCAGCGCGCGCATCCGCGGCTGCGCAACAACCTTCGCGTCGATGTCCTCCCCGTCCTCGGCAGTCACGGCAACGTGTTGCGCGTGCGCCGCGGCGCGCTGGGGCAGGGCGAGCGCGAAGAGGTCTTCGTCGTGCGCGGCAACGTGCTCGTACGCACACTCGTGCGCTGGGGTCTGGCCGGCGATGAACTGATTCAACCGATCGACGGCCTGCGCGAAGGCGACGAGGTCGTCATCTCGAACATGAGTGAGTACCAGGGTCTGAAGGAATTGCGGCTGAAGTAACTGAAGGAGAAACCATGATCACACTGAACAACATCGACAAGGTTTACCGGACGGAGCGCGTGGAGACGCTCGCGTTGCAGAACATCAACCTCGACATCGCGGACGGCGAGTTCGTTTCGATCATGGGGCCGTCGGGCTGCGGGAAATCGACGCTGCTGAACCTGATCGGGCTGCTCGACAAGCCGACGCACGGCAAGCTGCTGCTCGACGGCGTGCACATCAACGGCGCGGGCGATCGCTCGCTGGCGAAGATGCGCAACGAAAAGCTCGGCTTCGTTTTTCAGAGCTTCCATCTCGTGCCCGATCTCACGGTGCTCGACAACGTCGAGATCCCGCTGCTGTATCGCAAGATCGCGGCGGGCGAGCGGAAGAAGCTCGCGCTTGCGGCGCTCGACCGCGTCGGCCTCTCGT
The DNA here is from genome assembly GCA_035996815.1 of Thermoanaerobaculia bacterium. Classification (GTDB taxonomy): domain Bacteria; phylum Acidobacteriota; class Thermoanaerobaculia; order Gp7-AA8; family Gp7-AA8; genus JADGNZ01. The sequence continues at coordinate 51,950 of DASYJF010000036.1, forward strand.
CGCGCGTGCATCACTTTCCGACGCAGCTCTCCGGCGGACAGCAGCAGCGCGTTGCAATTGCCCGCGCCATCGTCGGAAAGCCGCGCATCGTTCTCGCCGACGAGCCGACCGGAAACCTCGACTCGGCCATGGGCGACGAGATCATGGGCATCCTCCAGGAGCTGAACGAGAAAGACGGCACGACCGTGGTCATGGTCACGCATGACGATCGTTTCGCGCAGCAGACCGGCCGCATCATTCGTCTCTTCGACGGCAGGCAGGTGGCGTGATGTTGAAAAATTCACTCAAGCTCGCGCTCAAAGTACTGGCGCGGCGCAAGGTCTTCACCGCCATCTCGCTCGTCGGCATCACTATGACGCTGTCCGTGCTGATGGCGGCAACAGCGATCCTCGACAACGTGCTCGCGCCACGCCAGCCGGAGTCGCGGCTCGACCGCATCCTGACCGTCGACTTCGTAAGTATGCAGGGACCGGAGAACATGCGGCAAAGCAATCCGGGACGCGGCTTCCTCGATAAGACCATCCGCAACCTGCCGGGCGTCGAGCGCACGTCCACCTACAGTGAGATTCAAAGCGCCGTTGTGTACGACGGCGGGACGCGATTGGAACTGCCTTACCGGCGCGCCGACGCTGAGTATTGGAAGATTCTCGACTTCCGTTTTCTCGAAGGTGGTCCGTTCAGCGCTGCCGATGAGGCGGCGAATCGGTCGGTGGTCATCATCACAGAGGACGTTCGCCAGAAACTCTTCGGCGGCAATGCGGCGCTCGGAAAGATGGTCGATATCGGCGGCGAGCCGCATCGCGTCGTCGGCGTCATACCGACGGTGCCATTCACGCAGACGATCGCTTACAGCACGCTGTGGGTGCCGCTTGGTCCGTCCACCGACGAAGAGCAGAAGGCCAACTTCGGCAACCTCATCGCCATCGTTCTGGCGAAGAGCACGGCTGATATCCCGATGATCCAGCGCGAGTTCAACACGCGCGTTTCGCACATTCCCATCGAGGACCCGAAGACCTACAAGGAGATCCACTCGGCGATCGACACGACGTTCGAGGGGATCGCGCGCAATCTGACGGATGGCCGGTTCGGCGCGCGCGGCCCGATGATTCTTCGCATCGGATTCCTGGTCCTCGCGCTGCTCTTCATGACTCTGCCGGCTCTGAACCTCGTCACGCTCAATTTAAGCCGCATCCTCGAACGCGCATCCGAAGTCGGCGTGCGAAAGGCGTTCGGGGCACCGCGGCGGGCTCTGATCGGTCAGTTCGTGGTCGAGAACGTGGTCCTCACCGTCCTCGGCGGCGTGGCCGCGTTTGTGCTCGCGTTCATTCTGCTGCGCGTCTTCGATGCGCTTGAGTTTCTGCCCGGCGCGCGCTTCGATCTTAACCTGCGAGTCTTCGCGTGGGGGATGCTGATCGCGGCCTTCTTCGGCGCCTTCTCCGGCATCTATCCGGCCTGGAAGATGGCCCGTCTCGATCCTGTAAATGCTCTTCGCGGAGGTGCGATGTGATTCGTCATCTATTGAAACTGGTGTGGGCGCGGAAGCGTGCAAACGCCCTGCTCATCGTCGAGATCTTCTTCTCGTTCGTCGTCGTCTTCGCGGTGGTCACGCTGGCAACGTCGATGCTCATTCACTGGAACAAACCGCTCGGATTCGACTACCACGATGTCTGGTGTGCTCAGGTGACTTTCCCGCGCATGCAGGAAGAGCTGGACGCTGCCGGCGATGCGCCGGGGCGGGCCGCGATCGGCGCGATTCTGCGCGAGGTCAAGACGCAGCCGCAAGTCGAGTCGGCGTCCGCGAGTGACATGCCCCCGTACGGCAGCGGCACGTGGATCTCGAGACTGACCGTGAACGGTCACTCCTCCAACGTCACCTCCGATACCGCATCTGACGATTTCGCCAAGGTGATGCGGATTCCTGTGTTGCGCGGCCGCTGGTTCAATGCGGATGACGAGACCATGACCGTGGAGGGCATGGTCATCGATGCGGACGTCGCGAAGACGCTTTGGGGCACGCTCGACGTCGCAGGAAAAACATTTCAGTCCGAAAGCGACAAGTCTTATCGGATCGTCGGCGTAATCGCGCCGTTCCGCAAACATGGGGAGTTGTCGCAGGATCACGAAAACATGGTCTTCCACCGTTTCTCGGCGGCCCAGACAAAGGGAAACATCGTGCGAACGATCGTTTTTCGCGTCCGGCCCGATACGCCGGCGGATTTCGAGGAGACGCTCATCAAGCGATTGCACGGGATCGCGCCCGACTACCCGGTGCGTATCCAGCATATGGACCAGATGCGCGAGCTGATGAATAAGGCCTTCATCGCGCCCGCTGTCATCGGCGGGATCGTGGCGTCGTTTTTGATCACGATGGTGGCGCTTGGACTCTCCGGCGTGCTCTGGCAAACGGTGACGCGCCGCACGCGCGAAATCGGCCTCCGCCGCGCCCTCGGCGCGACCGGCAACGAGGTGAATCGCCAGATCCTGCTCGAGGTGGCGCTGCTCTCCACGCTCGCGCTCATCGTTGGCGTGGTCCTGGTCGCGCAACTGCCACTGCTCGGTATCTTCAAGATCGTCAGCCCGCCTGCGTTCACGATCGGTCTGGCCGGCGCGCTTGCGACCATCTACGGCCTCACGCTACTGTGCGGCCTGTATCCGAGCTGGCTCGCCGGACGCGTCCAACCTGCCCAGGCGCTGCACTATGAGTAACGCGGGGATTGGGGGTCGGGAGTCGGGGGTCGCAGAGGCAACTACTCGTCCCCCGCGGTCTCCGACTCCCGACGCCCGACGCCCAACTCCCGACACACCATGATCCTCATCGTCGACGACGACCCTTCGATCACTGCTTCGCTGGCGCTCCTGCTGAAGCAGCACGGTCATCGATCGTCGTCCGCGCATTCTGTTGACGAGGCGCTCGGAGTGATCCGCTCCGAGCGCCCATCGCTCGTCATTCAGGACATGAATTTCTCGCGGCGCACGACGGGCGAGGAAGGGCTGGCGCTGCTGACTGCGATCCGCGCCGAGCAGCCGGACGTGCCGGTGATCCTGATGACGGCGTGGGGCTCGATCGGCCTCGCGGTTGAAGGGATGAAACGCGGTGCAGCCGATTTCATCACCAAGCCGTGGTCGAACACGCTCCTTGTGCAGAGCGTCGAGACGGCGCTGGAACTCGCGGAGACGCGCGATGTCGCCGCCGAGGCGCCAAGCCGCGCAGAGCTCGATGCGAAATTCGACTTCGGCAAGATCGTCGGCAGCGACCCGAAAATGCTGCGCGTACTCGAACTGATCGGCCGCGTTGCGCCGACCGAGGCCTCGGTGCTCATCATGGGGGAGAGCGGAACGGGGAAGGAGTTGGTCGCGGAAGCGATACACGCCAACAGCCGCCGCCGCGGCCGTCCGTTCATCAAAGTGAACCTCGGCGGGATTTCGTCGACGCTGTTCGAAAGCGAGATGTTCGGCCATGTCCGCGGCGCATTCACGGATGCGCGTCAGGATCGCAAAGGACGTTTCGAAGTTGCCGACGGCGGAACTATTTTTCTCGACGAGATTGGCGAAGTCGATCCATCGTCGCAGGTGAAACTCCTGCGCGTATTGCAGGACCGGACCTACGAAGTCCTCGGCTCCAGCCGTTCGCGCACCGTCGACGTGCGCGTGGTGTCGGCGACGAATCGCGCGCTGCACGAGCTGGTTGGACGCGGCGAATTTCGCGAAGACCTCCTCTATCGATTGAACCTGATCACGATCCAGCTTCCTCCGCTGCGCGAACGGCGCGCGGACGTCCCGAAGCTTGCGGCGCAGTTTCTAAACATGGCCGCGGAGATTTATGCGCGCGACGTCGAGGTGATCGCGCCGCGTGCAATGGAGTGGCTGAAGACACAGAACTGGCCGGGCAACATCCGCCAGCTGCGCCAAACCATCGAGCGCGCCGTGGTGATGTCGGACGCGAACGAACTGACGCTCGACGATTTCATCGCCGTCCGCGATCTCGAATCGCGCGAGCGCCGCGACGCCTCTCTCCCCGACGCCGGCACGATGACCCTCGACGAAATCGAGCGCGGCATGATCGTGAAATGCCTGCAGCATTACGACGGCAATCTCTCGCGCGTAGCCGAGGCGCTGGGGTTGAGCAGAGCGGCGTTGTACCGGAGACTGGAAAAGTATGGGATCAACGAGTGACGGAGCGCCGCCGCATTCGCGCGAGCATCATTTCGTCGCTCCACATGACCCTGCGCACCAAACTGCTGCTTTGGTTCATCGTCCTGCATCTCGTGTTTGCGGGACTGGCGGTCGTGGTGTTGATGGAACATCAGAACTGGTTGTTCGTGGTCGAGGTGTCGTTCGTCGTCTCGATTGTCATCAGCTATCGGATGGTCAACGCGCTGTTCGTTCCGCTGGAGTTGATTCGCACTGGCGCGGAGCTGATCAGCGAGCGCGATTTCACGTCGCGATTCGTGCCGGTCGGCCAGCCTGAGATGGACCGGCTCATCGAGATTTACAACGCCATGATCGACCGGCTTCGCGATGAGCGGCTGGCGGCGGAAGAGCAGCAGCAGTTGCTTCAGAAGATCGTCGAGGCGTCGCCGTCCGGAATCGTTATCTGCGATTTCAATGGTGCGATTCAGCAATCCAATCCGGCGGCGCAGCGATTGTTGAGCGAGCCTGCGGTGTCAGAGGCGTTGCCGTTGTTGGCGGCAGGCGAGTCGAAACTCGTCACGCTGGCCGGTGCGCGGAAGTTGAAAATCTGGAACGCTGAGTTTCGCGATCGTGGATTCGCCAAGACCTTCTACCTGCTCGAAGAGATGACCGAGGAGTTGCGGCTGACGGAAAAGACGGCGTACGAGAAGCTGATCCGGATGATGTCGCACGAGGTCAACAACTCCGTCGGCGCGGTGCGCTCGCTGCTGGAGTCCGTGCTGCGATACGCCGAACAGATTGGTCCGGACGATCGCGCCGATTTTACGAACGCGCTCACGATTGCCGCGGCCCGCATCGAGTCGCTGAACCGATTCATGAACGGCTTCGCCGACGTAGTCCGGCTGCCGCCGCCGCATCCGCGCGACGTATCGCTCGCGGACGTCTTCGACGACATCGCCACGCTGCTACGTCCGGAGTTGGATCAACGCCGAATCGTTTTGCGCGCCGGCATCAAACGCGATGAAACCATCCGTGTCGACCAGAGCCAGTTCGAGCAGGTCATCATCAATGTCATTCGCAACGCGATGGAGTCGATCGGCGAGGATGGCGAGATCGCCGTCACGTTCAGCGATCGCGCACTCACCATCTCCGACACCGGCCGCGGAATCGATCCTGCCGCACGCGACGAGCTCTTCACTCCCTTCTTCACCACCAAGCGCGAAGGGCGCGGCCTCGGTCTGACCATCGTCTCCGAGATCCTGAACAACCACCGCCTCCCGTTCACGTTGCAGAATCGGGAGGGCGGCGGAGCGGAGTTCCGGGTGATGTTTACTTGATGTCGGCCATTCGGAAGGTGCTGTCCGAGGTCTTGTTGTCGATCACCGAGCTGTAGACGAACGCGCGGCCGCCGAAGGCATTGAACGTGACCAGGATGTATCCGCCCGGCGGCACCGTCGACAGGCCGGTGAACGCGTTCACCGTAACCTGATCGAAAACGTTCGGACCATAGGCCGGCAAGGTGCGGGTGCCCTTGAGCGTTCCGGCTGAGTCGAACGTGGCGACATCGAGAGTCGCGCCGGTGTCGAGAGTGCGCACGCCGATGTTCATCCGGAAATTCGTCAGGTCCGCCGGAATCAACAGGATTCCGCGGCTGAAGAAATCGAGCGCGGAGTTCGGCGAGACGCCCTCTTCGGAGAAGCCCGACGTGCCGAGGGCGCCGCCGTCGCTGAAGACGCGGGCGGTGGCAATCGGCGCATTGCCGCCGTTCGTGATGATGTCGAGAGAGCCAAGGCCGCTGATGCCCATCGACGTCAGGACATCCGCATACGAGATGGTCTGTCCGGGTGCCACCGTGAAGGCAAGGGAGGGATCGCCCGGGGCAGCCGGCACCAACTGTTTGTGAAAAACCAGGTTACCCGTGATCGTGTTCGATGTTGGATTCAGCATCTGCAGTGAGGTGCGAAAGAAGGCAGTCGCGCCTTGCACCGCGCCGGCGGCCGGAAGGATGCGCACCAGCAGAGGATTCGTGCTGAATGCGATGGCGCCGATGGCGAGGTTGCTCGAGTAGTTCGATGTGGAACCAACCGTGCCGCCGGTCGTGCTCATGTCGGCGGTCGTCACCAGGTTGTAGCCGGTGTTGTTTGTGAATGACTGCGTTCGAACCGAGCCGCAGGTTGCCAGCGGCAGCAATTGCACGACGCCGATCATATCGCCCTGGGCCACGGTGACGGGCGGCGTCAACGTCACTTCGTTGCGGCCGCTGACGGCATTGAAAGGTCCACGCGTGGCTAAGACGGTAAATGCCGAGACCGACTCGAACGTTTCGCGAAGGAAGACGATCTTGAAGGCGTTCGAGCAGGTCGCGCTCCACGCCACGGTCGCCTTATTGACCGTTCCATTCGCCGTCGCACCGTCGCTCAGGTTCACGTACGTAACCGGCCCGCCGTTCGTGATGGTGGCCGTGCCGCCGCTATCCACGATCTGCGTGCCGACGGTGAGAGGTTGCGCGGCGAGGGAGACGGCGAAGAGGATTGCGAGGATCGCGAATGTAGTGCGCACGGTCAGACTCCTTCGGATGAGGATACTTGTTATTTGATCGCTTCGAGCGCCGCCGCGTCGTCACGCAACGACGGGGCTAGCCACGTGTACGGTCCAGCAGCAGTCAATCCGGACTTTTCAAACAGCTTGCGGTACCACGCCGCAGGGCGTCGGAGCATGCCGTTCAAATCGCCGACGATGTCGTCGTCCGCCGTCAGCACTTCGAGGAAGAGGACTCCGCTGGCGAGGCGCACCAGCTCGGGAAAGCCGGCGCGGATGTCGTCATCATTAATGTAATGAAGCGCGTCAGCGCAGACCACGAGGTCGTACGGTCCGCGCAGCCGCATCTTCGGCAGCCCGTCGAACGACGCCTTGCGAAGATTGCGCGACTCACCAAAGCGCGACACCGCGTAGTCGCTCGGATCGAGCCCGAGGTACTTCGCGCCAGGACGCAGAGCTTTGATGTGCGGCTGCCACGCCGCCTCGCCGCACGCGACGTCGAGCACGGAACGCAGGCGGCGACGGAGAAAGTATTCGCACACCGCCACCGCCAACGAAACCTTGCGCCGAACGTCGTCCTTCGTGCTGACGCGGTTCCGGCCGCGATACCAGTGATCGAAGTAGGCGCGGTCGTATCGCTTGTCGGGCATCATCGCGATTATGGGACATCGTGATTGTTGCCCATTCGATGCGATCCCAAGTATGTTTACGTTCGCGTCATGAGCGACAGCCAGCGCATCCTCGATTCCATCCGCCGCCTCGTGCGGATGCTGCGCGTCAGCGACCGGCAGGCGCAGTCGGAGCTCGGCGTTTCCGGCGCGCAACTTTTCGTGCTGACCGAGCTCGGAAAGACGCCTTCGCTTTCGCTGAACGACCTCGCGGCGCGCACGCTCACCGATCAAAGCTCCGTCTCCGTCGTCGTCACACGGCTCGTCGACGCGGGCCTCATCACGCGCGACCGCGATGCGCGCGATGCCCGGAGACTCGTCATCAACCTCACCCGTTCCGGCCACGCGCTCCTGCAGAAAGCGCCGCCCGTCGCGCAGGAGCGGCTGCTGGCCGTCTTCGATGGTCTGTCGGATGCAGAGCGAAAACGATTCGCGGACACGCTCGAGGAAATCGTCGACAACGCGGGCGGCGACGACGGCCCTGCGCCGATGCTCTTCGAGGAGGACGCGACGCGCCGGCAACATCAACTCAAGGCGGTCCCAAAGAAGGACTTCGCAGCGAAGTGATCTGAGCGTAGAAGGCTCGGCGACGGCCGCGCAGCGCGCGGATCATTGAAGAACAGGAGCAAACAGACATGAAGAAAACCGCAAGAGGCGACTTCTCGGCCGATCAGCGATTGCTTCAGCTCTCCGCGATTTCCATCGCCATCGGTGCCGTCGGTGCGGTGGTGGCCGTGGTGCTGCTGAAGCTCATCGCCTGGTTCACCAATCTCTTCTTCTATTTGCAGTTCTCGCTGACGCCGCGAAGCCCGGCAGGAAGCCCGCTCGGGCTTTGGATGATCGTCGTCCCGGTGATCGGCGGTCTGATCATCGGTTTGATGGCCCGTTATGGCTCCGAGAAGATTCGCGGCCATGGCATCCCGGAAGCTCTCGAGGCCATTCTTTTCGGGAAGAGTCTCATGTCGCTGAAGGTGGCGATTCTCAAACCTCTCTCATCGGCGATCTCAATCGGATCGGGCGGACCCTTCGGCGCTGAAGGCCCCATCATCATGACCGGCGGCGCAATCGGATCCCTCGTCGCGCAGAGGTTTCATCTGTCGTCCGCTGAACGAAAGACGTTGCTTGTGGCAGGAGCGGCGGCTGGAATGTCCGCGACGTTTGCGGCGCCAATTGCCGCTGTATTGCTTGCCGTGGAGCTCCTGCTCTTCGAGTGGAAACCACGAAGCCTGATTCCGGTGGCGCTGGCCAGCGCGGTGGCCGCGGCGATGCGCGTGCATCTGCTCGGAGCGGGCCCTCTGTTTCCCGTACCGGCTCATGGCATCGTCGCCTGGCCTGGATTGCTTGCCGCCGTTCTCGTCGGCCTGGCCGCGGGCGCGTTCTCCTCGGGCCTCAGCACGTTGCTCTACGCGCTCGAAGATGGGTTCGAACACTTACCGCTGCACTGGATGTGGCGTCCGGCAATCGGCGGACTAGTCGTTGGAATCGGCGGTTACTTCCAGCCAAGGACCCTGGGAGTGGGCTACGACGTCATTGGAGATCTGCTCCTGGGGCGCTTAGCCGTTTCGATCGTTCTGGCTCTACTCCTCGTGAAGTGCGGGATCTGGCTCGTCTCTCTGGCTTCCGGCACCTCGGGCGGAGTCCTCGCACCACTCTTGATCATGGGATGCGGACTGGGGGCAGTCGAGGCGATGCTGCTGCCTTCCTCCGGGAGCGCGTCACTCTGGCCGTTGGTCAGTATGGCCGCCGTCCTGGGCGGAATGATGCGCGCCCCATTTACCGCGGTGCTTTTTGCGCTGGAGCTCACACATGACATGGAGTCGTTGCCGCCGTTGCTGATCGCAGCGGTGACCGCGTACGGATTCACAGTCCTCGTAATGAAGCGCTCCATTCTCACGGAGAAGGTGGCTCGCAGGGGATACGACATCTTCCGGGAGTACACGGTCGATCCCCTGGAAACGTACAGGGTTTCCGAAGCGATGACGGAATCGGTCCTGACGATTCCGGAATCAACGCCGGCCAGCGAAATCTACGAGCGATACTTTTCCTCGAGCCAGAAGCACCGTGGATTTCCGGTCGTCGACGCGAATGAAAAGCTCCTCGGGATCCTGACGATCTCCGATGTCATGGAGCTTTCACTCTCGGAGCCTGACGCAGCCCTCACTGCCCGCGACCTCATTCGCCTCGATCCGATCGTGGCCCATCCTGAAGAGACATGCCGGGAAGCGGCCGAGCGCATGGCGGAATCAGGCATCGGACGGCTGCCGGTTCTGTCGGGCGGGAAACTCATCGGCATCATCACGCGCAGCGATCTGCTGAAGCCTCGGCTCCTTCGCTTCGAAGAGGAGCAACGGACCCCTCTGTGACTTAGCGAAGGCGCACAACGCTTGGACGAAGCGCGGCGCTGACGTACTCTTCCGTCTCATGACGAGACAGGAGCTGCTGGCGAAAATCCCGCTGTTCGAGTCGCTTACCGAAGACGATTTGAACGCGCTGACCATCCGCCTCGAGGAGAGCGAATTCGCTCCGGGCGATGTGATCTTCAACCAGGGAGACGAAGGAACATCGCTCTTCATCATCGAAGATGGTGCGGTCGACATCTGCTACGGCGAAGGCCCCGGCAACATAACGCTGGCCACGCTTTTCAACGGTCAGTATTTCGGCGAGCTCTCGCTCTTCGACGGCGCGCCGCGATCCGCCACGGCCACCGCGTCCAAACCGACGCGTGTGATCCGCCTCGACCGGGAAGACCTCGTCGACTTCGTGCACAAGAATCCCGCCGCCGCGCTGCGCATCATCGAGGAGATGGGCGACCGTCTTCGCCAGACCAACGAGCTGATGTCGCGTCAGGTTTCGCGCAACGTGCTGCAGGAGCAGGAAGAGACGCTGACATTCGGCCAGCGCGTCGCCGACCGCGTCGCCTCCTTCGGCGGCTCCTGGCCGTTCATCATTCTCTTCTCGATCATCATGACGGTCTGGATGTCCATCAACGTCCTGCGCGTGATGAACTTCGATCCGTATCCGTTCATCCTGCTGAACCTCGCGCTTTCATCCGTCGCAGCGCTACAGGCTCCGATCATCATGATGAGTCAGAACCGCCAGTCGACGAAGGACAAGCTCCTCGCCGAGAACGACTACCAGGTCAATCTCAAAGCGGAGATGGAGATCGCCGCACTGCTGCGAGGACAGTCGGAGCTGCTGGCAAGAGTCGCAGTGATGGAGCGCGCGATCATCCGGCGCAGCGAGTAGCCCCGTACATAACGACTTCCGAGAGACGAATCTATGGCCGAAAATAAACGAACATCCTACGAAGCAATCGCCGACTACTGGGATAGTCATGAATTGTCAGACGAGAACTCGGAGCCGGTCGAAGTGACCGTCGATCTGCAACGTTCGACGACCTATTTTCCGATCGACAAGAAACTTGCCGATCGGTTAAAGACCACCGCCGCCAGGCAAGGAGTCTCATCCCAGGTGCTTCTCAATCGATGGGTCCAGCAGAAAATCGACGAAGAAGTCGCGTCGAAGTAATTCCTGCGCCGAGAGCGAATCGCATAACTACCGCCACGTCATTTCGAACGCGCAGTGCGAATCGCCGAGCGTCTGGCACTTCGTCTCGACAACCGTCGGGTCGGTGCCGCCGTGGCGGAGGATCGACTCCAGGTAGAAGCCGACGGCGCTGGCGCAGTAGATCGGACTGTAGACGGGGTAATCGTTGCAGAGCATCCGGCCGCCGTTCGGCGTCTTGTCGAAACGCACGTTGCCGAATTTCTGAAACTGATTGTGGAAGAGCGCCTGGCTCTCCATGAACTTCACTAGCTCCGTGCTATCGAGCGATTTGTAGACGCGTCCGATGCCGAGCTCCGCCGAGGCGGCGCCGATGAGCGCGAGGACATTGGGATACTTCTGCTTCAGCGTTTCGTACGTCGTCCGATCGAGCTCGATGAGCGACGCGAACTCGCACCAGCTCGACGCCAGCGGCGTCTTCGTGTAACTCGCCGTGCGCGGCGTGAGCTTGGCGACGATCGCCGCGAAGCCCTCTTCATCGGCCACCTCGTTGAGGAACTGCTTGCGTCCACCGAACATCACGCCTTTGACTTTGGCCGCATCGGGATTCGGTCCCACAAGCACTTCTTTGCCTTCGAGACGCGGCAACGGCGCCGCGGGACCTTTGCGTTGCAGGAGCAGAGACATGGCGCGGAATTCTATCGCCGATCCGACAGAGCACAGTCACCGTTCGTGTCAGACTCGTAACGGCATGCCGCGGTCAGTTGGAGCATTCTGTCCGTTCGTTATCCGGGAGAAAAACATTTCGATGCGATGCCTCGGGCGCATTGCCTTCCTCCTTCTGCTCGCGACGGGCGCTGCATCCGCACAAGTCAAAGAAACGATCGACGTTCACCTCGTCGAGGTACCGGTCACGGTCGTCGACCGCGCGGGCAATCCGGTGCGGGGACTGACGGCGGCGAATTTCGAGCTGATCGATCAGGGGACGAAGCGCGCCATCGGCAACTTCGACGCGATCGATTTCGAATCCGAGGCGGTGCGCTCGGCGTCGCCGCTGAATCCGAGCGCGCGGCGCAACTTCATCCTGCTCTTCGATCTCTCCTTCTCGTCGCCGGTTGGGCGCAACAAAGCGCAGGAGGCGGCGCGCAACTTCATCGCCAGGGGGATGGGCCTCCGCGACCTCGCCGCTGTCGCCACGATCGACGTCGATCGCGGATTTCGCATGGTCACCTCGCTGACGACGGACCGCAATCTCCTCGGCAGCGCCATCGCCAATCCGCGCACGTTCGTCTCTTCCGATCCATTGCGCATCGCCGGCACGGACGTCCTGCAGCTTGCGCCGGCGGACAACGTGTCGCGTGCGGACGTCAACGCCAACGACGATTTCGCCGCCGACATCGCGCGCGGCGAGAAGAAGCTCAACGATCAGTACAACCGCAGCCGCATCGAGCGGCAGTTGCGCCTTCTCTCCGACCTCGGCCGCACGTTGCGCGTGCTTCCCGGCCGCAAACAGATCATTCTTTTCTCCGAGGGATTCGATCCGAGGCTCGTGCGCGGGCGCGATGCGCGCTCAATGGTCGACGAGCAGGACGACGTATCGCAAACGACCTCGGGGAACATCTGGCGCGTCGACACCGACGCGCGCTACGGCAGCTCGATGACGATGACGATGCTCGACGAGATGGCGCGCTCGCTGCGCGGCTCCGACGTTGTGCTGCACGCCGTCGACATCCAGGGCGTGCGCCTGCAGAACGACGAGAACGGATCGCGCATCAACTCCAATGACGCGCTGCATCTTCTTTCGCGGCCAACCGGCGGCGAAGTGTTCAAGAACTCGAACGACGTCAATGCTGATCTCGAGAAGATGCTGCGCGCGCAGAGCGTCGTCTACGTCCTGGGCTTCCGCGCGCCGGCCTCGAACAGCGGCAAGTTTCACGAGCTGAACGTGCGTGTGACCGGCGTGCCGGGAGCGCGCGTCTTTCACCGCGCCGGCTACTACGACTCGGGTGCGGAGAGCGCGCTCGAACGTTCGCTGTCGAATGCGGAGATCGTGCTCAACGACATCGTGCAGAACGATGTCCACGTCGCCGCGCTCGCCGCGGCGTTTCCGGCGAAGGACGGCAGCGCGCAGGTGCCGATGGTGATCGACATCGGCGCGCCCGGGCTGCTGCACGACGCGAAGGCGAACGACGTCGTCGCCGAGGTCTATGTGTATGCGTTCGATGACCAGGGAGTCGTTCGCGATCGCACGTACCAGCGGATGACTATCAACAGCGCGCGGATGGCCGGACACAGCGGCATCAAATACTTCCCGACGCTCACCCTTCCGCCCGGCAAGTACGCGCTGAAGACGCTCGTGCGCGTGGCGGGCACGGAGCGCAAAGGCTTCGTGCGCACCGACATCGAAGTGCCGTCGACGAACGACGTCGCGTTGCTGCCGCCGATGTTCGTCGACGATCCCGCGGCCTGGGTCGTCGTCCGCGGCGCCTCGCACGATGCCGCGCCGTATCCATTTCACATCAACGGCGAGCCGTTCATGCCCAGCGCCAGCGCCGGCGTGACCAACGGCCACTCGCGCCGCGTTGCGTTGTTCGTTTTCAACGTCGAGCCGGACGAGCTGGCGTGGGACGCGTCCACCATCGATGCGGTCGGTCCGCACGGTGGCACGCCGGTCGTGCTTCAACGCCTTCAGGGGCAGGACGTAATGAAACTACTTCTCGACTACTCTCCCGCCAACCTTCGGGCGGGCCCGGCGTCATTCGACGTCACCGTCCACAAGAAAGGCTCCAGCGACGCGAGAACGGCAAGCGTACCGCTGGTGGTTCAATGAGTGGTCAGTGGCTAGTGGTCAGTGGTCAGGAAATTCGCTCTGCCACGGGCAGGATCCGGTCACTACTTGAGCAGAATGCAATGAAAGTCATCACAGGCCTTCAGGTCATCATCAAGAGACTTTTCTGACCACTGACCACTAGCCACTGACCACTGGCCACTAAGGAGAAACCATGAAGCTTCGTCTAATCGCCGCCGTCGCACTCTGCGCAACATCCGCCTTCGCCCAACTGAAGGAAACCGTCAACGTCAACGTCATCGAAGTGCCGGTGTCGGTCGTCGATTCGAGCGGCAACCCGGTGCGCGGACTGACCGCGGCGAACTTCGAGGTTTACGACAGCGGGAAAAAGCAGGCCATCACCTCGTTCGACAAAATCGACTTCGGCTCGACCGAAACCGCGAACGCGATCTCGCCGCTGAATCCCGCCGGCCGCCGCTCGTTCCTGCTGCTCTTCGACCTCGGCTTCTCGTCGCCGAAGTCGCTCGTGCGCGCGCAGGAAGCGGCGCGTAGTTTCGTCAAATCGGCAGTCCAGCCGCGCGACCTCGTCGGCGTCGGTACGATCGACAACGATCACGGCTTCCGTCTGCAAACGGCCTTCACCACCGACCGCGAGCTCGTCGAATCGGTCATCGCCGATCCGAGCGGATTCCGCGGCAACGATCCGCTGCAGATCGCGAACAAAACCTTTGTGGCCGATCTCACCAACGGCGACAGCGCCAAAACTCCCCAGCCACCGAGCACCGTCAGTGCGGAAATGGCCGAGCGCCAGCAACAGATGACGCGCAGCAATGAGCAGTTTGCCCGTGCGCGCGTCGAAAAGCAGGTCGATTACCTCGGCCAACTGGCAAAGACGCTTCGCGCCGTTCCCGGCCGCAAGCAGGTCATCCTGTTGTCCGAAGGGTTCGACGCGAAGTACCTGCAAGGGCGCGATGCTCGCGACACCGAGGGCGCAACGCGCGACAACAACGCCGTGATGTCAGGCCAGTACTGGAATGTCGATAGCGATGCGCGCTACGGAAGCGCGTCGAGCCTGTCGCTGCTCGATCGCATGGCGCAATCCTTCCGCGCCTCGGACGTCGTGCTGCACGCCATCGACATCCAGGGCGTGCGCGTCCAGAACGACGTTACGTCCGGCTCGAATCTCAACTCCAACGCCGGACTCTTCACGATTTCGCGTCCGACCGGCGGCGAAGTTTTCCAGAACTCGAATGATCTCAAGAACAACTTCGGTCGCATGCTGCGCGCGCAGGAAGTCGTCTACGTACTCGCGTTCCAGGCACCCTGGGCCAGCAGCGGCAAGTACCACGATCTGAAAGTGAAGCTCGTCAACGCGGGTGGCCGCCTGAACTACCGAACCGGCTATTACGAAAACGGCGGCGAGACTTCGACCGCAGAGCGCACGCTCACAACCGCCGAGGTCATCGTCAACGACATCCCGCAGGACGATGTACACATTGCTGCCTTCGCGGCGCCGTTCCCCGCGGGCGACGGCCGCTACCAGGTTCCGATCATCCTCGACATCAACGGCGCCGACCTGACCAAACAAGCGCGCGGCAACATGGCCGCCGCGGAAGTCTTCGTCTACGCCTTCGACGAGGAAGGCGTCGTCCGCGACCGGCTCTACCAGCGCCTGACGTTCGACATGAAAAAAGTCGGCGACCGGCTCAAGAGCGGCGTCCGCTATTACGGCACGCTGCTCCTCCCGCCGGGCAGCTACGCCGTCAAATCGCTCGTGCGCGCGGGCGAGTCGGACAAGAAAATTGACAACGAAAAACGCGGCTACGCGCGGACGAATGTCATCGTTCCGAAGGCGGGAGCCGTAGCCGTGCTGCCGCCCATCCCGATCGACGAACAGCCGAAGTGGCTACTCGTCAAAGCAGCAGACCGCGGCGGCATGGGCGCGTACCCATTCGAGCTGAACGGCCAGAACTTCATCCCCAGCGCGACGGCGTCGAATAAAGTCGCGCTCATCGTCTACGGTGCCTCGGCCAACGAACTGACGTGGGAGACGACGCCGAAAACGAAGCTGCTCGGCACGATTCCGATACCCGGCGGTACGAAGCTCGTCCTCCAACTTGACGATCCCGCGCAGGTCTCAACGCTTCAGGTCACGGTACACAAAAAGGGCGTGCCGGAAGCGCAGACATCGAGCGTTGCGGTGCTGAGGCCGTAGCGCAAATGCGACGACTTCTCGCAGTTGCCGCGGCGGCGCTGATCGCGCTTTGCGTGTCGGCGCAAAGCAACTCGACGATCAACGTCCACGTCGTCGAGCTGCCGGTGTCGGTGGTCGACTCCTCGGGCAATCCTGTGCGCGGTCTGATCGCGGCGAACTTCGCGCTGTTCGACGAAAAGAAAAAGCAGGCCATCACCTCATTCGATGCGATCGATTTCGCCGCGGACGCTCCGGTCAGCGCGATCTCGCCGATGAATCCGGCCGCGCGCCGATCCTTCGTCCTCCTCTTCGACCTCGGCTTCACCGCGCCGCGTTCGATGTCGCGCGCGCAGGACGCCGCGCGCCGCTTCGTCACCGAGAGCACCGGTCCGCGCGATCTCGTCGCCGTGGCCACGGTCAGTCCCGACCGCGGCTACCGTTTCATCACCGCGTTCACCACCGACCGGCAGCTCGTCGCCTCCGCGATCGCGAATCCCGCCACGTTCCGCGGTGCCGATCCGCTGCAACTCGCCAATCAAACAGTGATCTGGAGCGGCCCGCAGGGCTATGAATCGCCCGGATCAGCCCCGGTCATCGACAGCGCCGGCCACGCGGCGGAGGCCGATCAGCACCTGCGCGATCTCGCGGCGTCGGCCACCGGCCAGAACGAGGCCGCGGTCCGCCAACGCATCGAGCGCGAGATCGACTCCCTCGGCAATCTGGCCCGCTCGCTGCGCATGGTGCCCGGCCGCAAACAGGTCGTGCTGCTCTCCGATGGATTCGACGCGCGCCTGTTGCAGGGGTTCGATGCCCGCGGCTCCAAGGAACAAACGAAGCTCAACGCGCAGATCGTCTCCGGCAATCTGGAGAAGATCGATACCGACAAGATGTTCGGCAACTCCACCTCGATGACGCGTGTCCAGCGGATGGCCGACAGCTTCCGCGCCGCGGACGTCGTGCTTCACGCCATCGACGTGCAAGGCGTGCGCGTGCAAAACAATCTCGACGAAGGTTCGATCATCAACTCCAACGCCGGCCTCTTTCTGGTGTCGCGTCCGACCGGCGGCGAGGTCTTCGAGAACTCGAACGATCTCCACGCCGACTTTCAGCGCCTTCTTCGCCAGCAGGAAGTCGTCTACGTCCTCGGCTTTCACACTTCCGACAATTTGCCGGGCGCGTTCCGCAACGTCAGCGTCAAGCTGGTCAACGTGCCGCCAGGATCGCGCGCTGTCTACGCTGCCGGCTACTACGAACGCGGCCGCGTCACGTCCGTCGAGCGCGCGCTCACCAACGCCCAGATCATCGTCAACGATCTTCCGCAGACCGATCTGCGCGTCAACGTTCTCGCCGCCCCATTTCCGCCGGGCGGCGGCAAGCCGGCGCAGGTTCCCGTCATCATCGACATCAACGGCGCCGATCTGATGCGCGAAACCGGCACGATCATCGGCGGCGCGGACGTCTTCATCTACGCCTTCGACACCGCCGGCGTCGTGCGCGACCGCCTCTACGACCGCGTCACGATCGAGGTGGCGAAGGTCGGCGAGAAAGTGCGCGCAACCGGCGTCCGCTACTACGGAACGCTGATGCTGCCGCCCGGCAGCTACGCCGTAAAGGCGCTCGTCCGCACTGGCGATCCCGACCTGGGCGCCGCCGAAGCGCTCGAAAAGCGCGGCTACGCGCGGGTCAATATCAATGTTCCGTACGAGGGGCAGATCGCGATCCTGCCGCCGATTCCGATCGATGAGGATGGAAAATGGCTGATCGTCCGCTCGAACCGCGGCGACAACGCGGACTATCCGTTCGAATACGGCGGCAGAACGTTTTCGCCGACGGCAACGGCCGACCTGAGCGCCGGTCCGCGCAAGGTCGCGCTCTTCGTCTTCGGCGCGCGTCCCGCCGATCTCACCTTCGAAACGCGGCCGCGCACCAGCGTCCTCGGCGTCACCGAAGGCAACGGCGCGACGAAAGCGATCCTGCAGCTCGACGCGGCCGACGGCGCCACCGCGCTCGACGTCACCGTCTTCAAGAAAGGCATTGCCGCCGGCCAACACATCAGCGTCCCGTTGATGTAGCGCGCCGCGCTTGATAGCCTCGCCCCATGGCAGAGAGCTGGATCAAGCTTCACGACTTTCAGGACATCAGGTACGAGCGCACCGAAGACGGGATCGCGAAGATCACGATTAACCGCCCCGAGGTGCGCAACGCGTTTCGACCGCTGACGGTGAGCGAGATGAAGCAGGCGCTGGATATGGCCCGCGACGACGGCGAAATCGGCGTGATCGTATTCACCGGCGAAGGAACGGACGCCTTCTGCTCCGGCGGCGATCAACGCGTGCGCGGCAAAGGCGGTTATGTCGATCCGAAGGAAAAGATCCCGCGCCTGAACATCCTCGACGTGCAGAAGCAGATTCGCAGCATGCCCAAACCGGTCGTGGCCATGGTGGCCGGCTACGCGATCGGCGGCGGCCACGTGCTGCACGTCGTCTGCGATCTCACCATCGCCGCCGACAACGCCCGCTTCGGCCAAACCGGCCCGCGCGTCGGCTCCTTCGACGCCGGCCTCGGCTCCTCCTATCTCGCGCGCATCGTCGGCCAGAAAAAAGCGCGAGAAATATGGTTCCTCTGCCGCCAGTACGACGCAAAACAAGCGCTGGACATGGGCCTCGTCAACACCGTCGTCCCCCTCGCGCAACTCGAAGAAGAGACGATGAAATGGTGCCGCGAGATGCTGGCTCTGTCACCGATGGCGCTCCGCTTCCTGAAAGCCGCAATGAACGCCGACTGCGACGGCCAGCTCGGCCTCCTCGACTTCGGCGGCGACGCCACGCTGCTCTATTACCTGTCCGAGGAAGCGCAGGAAGGGCGGGACGCGTATGTGGAAAAGCGGAAACCGGATTTCAAGAAGTTCCCGAGATTCCCGTGATGGCGACTGGCAGACGTAGCGCGACGGAACGCTGGCGTCCTCGCCGGCTGGCCCGGCGGCGTCTCGCCGCCGAACCGGCAACCCCTCAAATTTCGCTGATGACAAAGCCAGCGCAAGCCTCCCATTCGGCGGCGGGGACGCCGCCGGGCCAGCCGGCGAGACGCCAGCGCTCCGGTTACCCAGCCCGATGACGCCCTGGCTCCTCGCCGCACGCCCGAAAACGCTCGCTGCCGCGGTGACTCCGGTGCTCGTCGGAACGGCGCTCGCGTGCACTCATGCAAAGGTTGACTGGCTGCCGTTCGCATTCGCGCTGCTCGGCGCGGTCTTCATACAGATCGGGACGAACTACGTCAATGATGCGCTCGATTTTAAGAAAGGAGCCGACACGCACACGCGCCTCGGCCCGCTTCGCGTGACGCAAGCCGGTTTGCTCGACGCGGATGCCGTCCTGCGCGGCGCGTACGTTTGTTTCGGAATCGCGGCGCTCTGCGGTATCCCGTTGATCCTCCGCGGCGGATTGCCGATCGCGATCGTCGGCGTCGCGTCGATCGCCGCCGCCTACGCCTACACCGGCGGACCGTATCCGCTCGCGTACCACGGCCTCGGCGAGATCTTCGTGATGATCTTCTTCGGTTTCATCGCCGTCTGCGGATCGTTCTACCTGCAACGGCTCACGCTCGACGCCACCGCCTGGATCGCCGGTTTCGCCGTCGGTTCGCTGGCGGTCGTGATCCTCGCCATCAACAACCTCCGCGACATCGACAACGACCGCGCCAGCAACAAGCGCACGCTGGCGGCCCGCTTCGGCGCAACGTTCGCGCGGACGGAGATCGTCATCTTCGCGTTGGCGCCGTTCGTTTGCGTCGCGGCGATCGCATATCTCCGTCGCTCAGCGACGCTCCTGATCCCGATGCTCGCGCTCATCCCAGCCATTGCGTTGCTCATACGCGTGGCGAGGAGTAAGGGCGCATCACTGAACCGTTGCCTCGCGCTCGCCGGCGCGCTCGAATGGATTTTCGGAATCCTCTACGTCCTCGGAGCCGCGATTTGATCGATTACTGGCCGTACGAGCTGACGCCGAAGCGGCGGCTGAGCGCCGTCGCGAACGCCGGTCCACGCCGCGGAGCATTGATCCGCGTGAACGGCGGAGTAGCGGACGTTCACCCCTGGCCGGAGTTGGGCGACCTCCCGCTCGATGAACAACTCTCGCTCCTCGCCCGCGGAGAAACGACGCCGCTGACGAAAGCGTCGCTCTCATTCGCATCGATCGATGCCGCGGCTCGGCGTGACAGACGCAATCTTTTCAATGGACTGACCATCCCGCCAAGCCATTGGCCCGGTCCCGATCCGCCGCCGGACTTCGATACCGTCAAACTGAAGAGCATTGACGTCATCCCCGATCGCGTGCGGTTGCGTATCGATTTCAACGCGACGTTGACCGCGGAGGAGTTCATCCGCATCGCCGCGACTCTGCCTCGCGAACAAATCGATTTCATCGAAGATCCGTGTCCGTACAATGCCGACGTTTGGCGTGAACTCCGCTCAAAAACAGGATTGCGTCTCGCGCTCGACCGTGCACCGAGTTCTCCCCAGCACGTGAATTCGTACGATGTCCTGATCCTGAAACCCGCGCTCGGCGAAATCCCCTGCACCGATAAAGAAATTGTCGTCACCTCGAATATGGATCACCCCATCGGCCAGCTCTGCGCCGCATACGCCGCCGCCACTGCGAACATCACAACCACCTGCGGCCTCATCACGCACGTTCTCTTCAAAAACGATCCATTCATCGAACGGATGCGCATCGACGGCACACGCCTCATGCCGCCAGGCGGAACGGGATGGGGCTTCGACGATCTATTAGAAAAACTCCCATGGCAAAAACTCTGATGACGAAACGCCCGGATTTTCTGAGCGCGCTTCAGCGCGCGAAGGATGGAACGCTGGCGTCCTCGCCGGCTGGCGCGGCGGCGTCTCGCCGCCGAACCGCCCACCTCTCAAATTTCGCTGATAACAAAATGCCGGCGCAAACCTCCCGTTCGGCAGCGAGGACGCAGCCGAGCCAGCCGGCGAGACGCCAGCGTTCCGGACGCGAGCGCCGCAAAAACTATTCATGATCGATTTCCAATCCTCCGAATCGCACCTTCTCCTCAATCCGCGGATGCCGTCCGCGGAACGCGCGCGATTGGAAATGATGGTTCCGGACATTGATGCACACGTCTTCGTCGCCACGTCAGGATCGACGGGCGACATCAAGCTCGTCGCCTTGTCGAAGCGGGCCATCCTCGCCTCGGCGGCAGCGGTGAACGCGCGGCTGGCGGTAACGTCGCGCGACGTCTGGGCAGCCGTCCTTCCGACATTCCATGTCGGCGGCCTCGGCGTGTATGCCCGATGCCACCTCGCCGGCGCGCGCGTGCTGCCGATGCCGTGGGAGCCGCGCGCCTTTGCGGAATCCGAGGCCACGATCGCGTCGCTGGTGCCGGCGCAGGTGCAGGATCTGATTGCTGCGCGGCTCACACCGTCGTCGACTCTGCGCGCCATTCTCGTCGGCGGCGGCATCTTCAACGTCGAACGCGGCGAGTGGCCGGCGCTGCCGAGCTACGGCATGACGGAATGCTGTTCCACCATCGCCATCGAAGACACGCTCGTCGGACACATCGAAGCGCGCCGCGAGTCGGATGGCAGGCTCGCATTTCGCGGGCCGTCGCTGTTCACCGGCTATGCGATGGAGGAAGGTCTCGTCGATCCGAAGATCGATGGCTGGTTCGTTTCCGAAGATTTGGGCGAGGTGGATGGACGAACGCTGCAGATCGTTGGGCGTGCGGGCGACTTCGTCAAGATCGGTGGAGAGTCGGTCGATCTGAAGCGCCTCGATCGCATCCTCTACGAGCTGGCCGGCAGCGACGCGGCCATCATCGCTGTTGCCGATGAACGCCTCGGCCATGTCATCCATGCCGCGACCGTACTCGAGCCGTCGTTCGTCGACGCGTTCAATGACCGCGTTCATCCATTCGAGCGAATCCGCGAGGTGCATCGCGTCGAGTCGATTCCCCGATCGCCCTTAGGGAAACTCTTGCGGGCGCAACTCGCGAGACTGCTGCACGAGCGCTAACCGCTGAACAAGGAGATTGCTCCTCTCGATGAGGACATCGACTACATCGATGGGGACAATGACTACATCGATGAGGACATCGACTGCATCGATGAGGACAGCGACTGCATCGATGGGGACAACGACTGCATCGATGGGGACAACGACTACATCGATGGGGACAACGACTGCATCGATGGGGACAACGACTGCATCGATGGGGACAGCGACTGCATCGATGGGACAACGACTGCATCGATGAGGACAGCGACTACATCGATGGGGACAGCGACTGCATCGATGGGGACAGCGACTGCATCGATGTCTGGATTTGCAACGCGAGCGTCCAAATTTCAAACACTACTGCGGTTTTGCCCGTCCTGGGAGGAGTACTCGCTTCGCTCGAACGCCGCGCTACCATACCCGCCATGCTCCGCATGCGTACGGTGCTCATGTTCGCGATCACAGCAAGTGTCGCCGTGACGCTGCTGCTGGCGTTCGACGTCGTCGATCCGCTGGAGTTGCCGGCGCGCGACCTGATGCTGAGGCGCCTTCCGCAACACGCCGCGCAACAGACCGTCGTGGTCGCGATCGACGAACAGTCGCTGCGCGACGTCGGCGCTTGGCCGTGGGATCGCGCCAAGCTCGCGATCATCGTCGATCGCGCAGCCAGCGCCGGCGCGCGCGGCGTGATCCTCGACATCCTCCTCGCCGAGCCGCGCAGCGGCGATGAACAGCTCGCGAACGCCGCGAAGCGCCTGCCGGTGCTGGCCGTCGCAGTCGTCGATGAACATGGCCGTTGGTTGATGCCGCGATCGCCGCTGTCCGGCTCCGTCACCGCGGCGCACGGCAACTTCGAGCTCGATCACGATGGCATCCTGCGGCGCCTCTCCGCGACGAAACAGAGCGGCGAGCGCTCGCTCACTGCGCTTTCCGTCGAAGCAGCGTCCCTCATCACCGGCGCGCCAATTCCGGTGGGACGCTCCATCACGCCGGGCTTCCGCACGTGGCCGCGCGCGATCCCGATCATTAGCGCCGCCGATCTTCTGCGTGACCCGACGCTCGCGAAAAGGCTCCGCGGCAAACTCGTCTTCGTCGGTCCCACCGCCTTCGCCCTCGGCGATCGCGTGCTCACACCGACTACGCGCGCGCATCAGCCAGATCCCGGAGTCACCGTTCATGCGGCTGCAACGGAGTCAATCATCCGCGGCGACGTCATCACCGAACTGCCGCCGATCGCCGCAGGCGTTTTCGCCGCGATCGGCATCGCCGCGATTCTGATCGCTCGGCGGCGCCGCATCGCCGCAAGCATCGTCATCGTCGCCATCATCGGCGGCGGCATCGCGCTGCTCGCGAACGGAACCGCCATTCCGTTCATCACCCTCATCACGTCCGCCGCGATTGCCGTTGGCGTTCTCGAATCACGCATCATCGTTGCCGCGTTGCGCAGCAGCGAAGAGCGCTACGTCGATCACCGCGAGCGCGATGCCGAATCGAAGCGCGTGCTCGCGCATGAACTGAAGACGCCGCTCGCGTCGATGCGCAGCCTCACCCAGCTCATGAACGGTTTCGATCTCAGCGACGCCGAGAGGAAGCGCGTCGCGTCTCTTCTGCAGCACGAAGCCGGGAAACTGGAGACGATGGTCGGAACTCTCCTCGACCTGGAACGCCTCCCGCTTCGCGACTTCGCATCATCGTCAACAACCATCGACCTCGGCGAGCTCGTTTCCGCGCGCGTCGATTTCCTCCGCGCCAGCACCGACCGCACGCTGTTCGTCTCCGCCGATCGCGACATCTTCGCCCGCGCCGATTCGGCTCTTCTCGAACGCGTCGTCGACAATCTCATCGGCAACGCGCTCAAGTACACGGCCGGCGCGGTCACGGTCCGAGTCGTGCGGCGCGGCAACCATGCGATCCTCGAAGTGGAGGACCGCGGACCGGGCATCAGCGAAACGGAGCGCGAGAAGATTTTCGCCCGCTTCGTGCGCGGCACCACGGCCGCCGGCACGAACGGGCTCGGGCTCGGACTCTCCCTCGTCTCCGAAATCGCCAAATGGCACGGCGGCGCCGCAAGCCTCGACAGCGTGCAAGGCGGCTCGCGATTCCGCCTCACGTTGCCGTTCGCCGCGGAGTCAGCGAAAGCAGGAGCGATGTAATGGCGACCGTGCTCGTGGTCGACGACGACATCGGAATCCGCGAAAGCGCGGCCCTGGCGCTGGAAAAAGTCGGGCTGAAAACCGTGCAGGCCGGCGACGTCACCTCAGCGCTCCAAGCCCTGCGCGCGCATCGCATCGACCTCGTGCTCAGCGACATCTACATGCCCGGCGAAACCGGCCTGACGCTGCTGCAGGCGATTTCCGAACGCCGCAATCCGCCGCGCGTAATCCTGATGACCGCGCGCGGCACGATCGAAACGACCGCGCTCGCGCAACGCATCGGAGCCTTTGACTACATCGCCAAGCCGTTCGATCTCAGCGAATTGATCGCCCGCGTTCGCGCGGCGCTCGGCGACCGCGTTGCCGACGAAGTCGCAATCGAGCCCGGTCCGGCATCGCGCATCGTCGGATCGCATCCATCGATGATCGCCATGTACAAAGCGATCGCGCGCGTGGCGTCGCTCAACGTGCCGGTGGTGGTTCTCGGTGAGAGCGGCAGCGGCAAAGAGCTCGTCGCGCAATCGATCCACGACCTCGGCGACCGCGTTGCCGGCCCGTTCATCGCCATCAACTGCGGCGCGATTCCCGACACACTGCTCGAGAACGAGCTATTCGGATCGACGCGCGGCGCCTTCACCGACGCCCGCCAGGATCGCCGCGGCGCACTCTCGCGTGCCGACGGCGGGACGTTGTTCCTCGACGAAATCGGCGACATCTCGCCGGCCTTCCAGGTCAAGCTCCTCCGCTTTCTGCAGGACGGCGTCGTCACTCCGCTCGGCGCGGAGAAGAGCCATCGCGTCGACGTCCGGCTGATCGCCGCCACGCATCGCGACATCAAGCGATTGGTCGCGGAAGGGAAGTTCCGCGAGGATTTGTACTACCGCCTGGCCGGATACGAGATCGCCGTCCCGCCGCTGCGCGACCGCGTCTCCGATATCCCACTCCTCGTCGATCACTTCAAACGGCGCGTCGGCGAGGAGATGAAAAAGGATTCGGTCGCCGGTCCGTCGCAGTCCGTCCTCGATGTCTTCGCCGCGCACGCATGGCCGGGCAACGTCCGCGAGCTGGAACAGGTCATCCGCCGCACCGTCATCGACTCCGGCGCGCTCATCGATCCTGCCGCCGCGTCGCGCGCGTTGCGCGACATCGCACCGTCGTCCGAGCCGAGACCGGCCGCGGTCGCGACAGACGAGGCGGAGGATGACCTCGTATCGCTCGATGAGGCGGAGAAACGTCACATCATCGCCGTGCTGCGCGCAACCGGCGGGAATCAGACGCAGGCTGCCTACATTCTCGGCATCGAACGCAAGACCCTTGCGCGCAAAATCAAACGACTCGATATTTCGCTCGAAACTCAATGAGGCCGTGATGAAAACATTGCTCGCATCGCTCGCCATGCTCACCGCCGCCGCGGCCACGACCACCACGCCCGCGCCGGTTGGCTACCGTTTCGACGACGTCAGGCGCACCGTCACGCTCAAGACCGCGAAGAACGAATCTCCCGCCGCGAAAGGCTCGCACGCACAAAGCGGCGATCACGTCCACACCGGCTGGTTCTCGTACGCGCTTATCGCCGCCGAGCCGCAGCGCGCGAAATTCGAGATTTTTTCATCGACTGACATCCAGCTCGCCGGAGGAACGCCCGGCGTGATCCTCTCCGTCGAGCGCGGACGGATTCATGCAATGTTCGACAAGATCACCGGCTCCGAGCCGCGCATCGTGCAAACTCCGGGAGCGCTGCTGGCCGTGCGAGGGACGCAGTACAACGTCGAAGTCGACGCCGCCGGCAAAACAATCGTCGACGTATTCGAAGGCACCGTCGAGATTCGATCCCCATTGCGTCCCGAGCCGTTCCTCGTCCACGCCGGCGAAACATCCAGCTTTACCCGGCGCGATCCGCCGCCCGATCATCCGATGAAGACGCCCGATGATCGAGGCCAGAATGCCCCCGGCCGCCGCGACGGCGCCCCGCAAGATCCGCACGGCGGCCACGACGCCCCCGGCGGACACCCCGGCGATCCCGCCACCCACGGCGCCCCGCCGCCATCCCAGCCGCCTCCGTCATCCCGTCCCCCGCAACCGCCCAGCGGACCGGGCGGGCATCATTGACGCCGTGAAAACGGCCGACTAGTCTTCCATCGTTACCGCCCCCGCCGCCTCAGGTGGCGGGCCGTGAAGCCGCCGAAAGGCGGCTTCCGCCTTTTATGCGCACGAACGTCTACGTCGACGGCTTCAGGTGAACGATGCCGCGGCAGCGGCGCGAAGGCCGCTGGAGGCCGCCCGTACGGTAGCCGGTGGTCGCGTGCGAAGCGCGAGACCACCGGTTAAAGGAACACGTTCGAGAATCGAACCCGGGCGGGGTCGCGGACCAAATACCAGGCGGCCTGAATTCCCTCCGCGACCGCTGCCGCGGTCGGAAAATCGGGCGCGGTCGCGATTCCGGTGGTCTCCCGCTTCGCGCGCGACCACCGGCTACCGTACGAGACGCCATCCGGCGTCGGACTCGGGTGCGCACTTCTCTCGCGATGCCACGATCCGCAACTCTGTATAATCCGTCCCCTGTTTCCACGTATATGAGCGAGTCACTCACGGCGGAAAACTCGGCCGGCCCGATGCCGCGTCTTGGGGTTCGGGCGGTTCTGCGCACGGACGTGGGACTGGTGCGCTCCGAGAATCAGGACTTCGGTACTTACACCACGCCGCGCGAGGAGAGCTCCAGCCATCCGGGCGGACGTCTCCTCATCGTTGCGGACGGCATGGGCGGTCATCGTGGCGGCGCTACCGCCTCGCGCCTCGCCGGCGAAACCGTCAAGGCGCAATACCTCGGCAGCGAGACGTACGACATCGCCCA
Source organism: Thermoanaerobaculia bacterium (assembly GCA_035996815.1). Classification (GTDB taxonomy): domain Bacteria; phylum Acidobacteriota; class Thermoanaerobaculia; order Gp7-AA8; family Gp7-AA8; genus JADGNZ01. Next base: position 78,794 of record DASYJF010000036.1, read on the forward strand.
GGCTCTTCGCGAAGCGCTCACGCGCGCGAACGCGAGGATTTTCACCGAGGCGCAGGCGAATCCCGATTTGCGCGGGATGGGAACGACGACCTCGGCGCTCGTCATCAAGAACAACCAAGCCTGGTTTGCGCACGTTGGCGACTCTCGCATCTACCTCGTACGGGACGATGACATCCGGCAGATCACCGAGGACCATTCGCTGGTCGCGTCGATGGTGAGGGAAGGGTTGCTGACGCCGAAAGAGGCGGAGACGCATCCGCGACGCAACGTTCTGCAGCGCTCGATGGGCGTCGCCGAGGATGTCGAGATCGACGTCAGCGGACCGTTCGACATCAAAGAGAACGATGTCTTTATCCTTTGCAGCGACGGACTGCATGGTCTCGTCAGAGAACCGGAGCTGAAAGAGATCGCCGCGTTACCGATCGATCAGGCCGCGACTGAATACCTGAAGCGTGCCCTCTCGCGCGGCGCTCCGGACAACGTCACAGTCATCGTCGCGAAGATCGTTCCGCTCGACGACGCCGGCAACGAGACGCTCGTCGATGGCGATGAAACGCTGGCCGATCAACCGTTTGACGAGACGCAGCGCGATACCGCTCCGATCACTCCGATCACGGACGATGTCGGTGAAACAACGCTCGACCTGCCGCCGCACCCCAACCGGCTGGAGAAAACCGTCGAGACGCCGCTCGTGGCGCAGACGGCGCAGTCGCCGCGCGGTTCGATCGTCAAGTGGATTCTCATCGCGGTGCTCGTCCTCGGCGGCGCCGGCGCGGCGTGGCTGTACTGGCACCATCAACAAGGAATCGCAGCCACCACCACCGCGCCCGCCCGCTAAGCTCATGGCCTCCTCGCCCCGTCTCCTCTTCGGATTCCTGCTGCTCGCCGCGCTCGGATGCCGAGGGGACGTTGCGCATCTCGATCAGGACGCGAAGATGGCCTACAGCGTCAAGCCGGCCGTCGTGCGGATCAGCGCCTTCGCCACCGCGCAGTTCCACTACACGCCCGCGGCGATCAAAGCCATCGGCGCCGCGCTGAAACGCGATGGATTCGAATCGATCCCGCAGCGGCTCGGCGACGGCAGCGAGCTCTCGGTGCCGACCGGCGCGGGCGGGTCGGGGAGCGGATTCATCATCCATCCGGACGGCCTCGTGCTCACCAGCGGCCACGTCGTCCAGCCGACGCACAACATGGCCGCGCTCGATCGCGAACTGCTGCGCAACGGCGCCATCTCGGCGTTGCTCAAACATTTTCCGGTCGACGATCTTCGCAAACTGCATCGCAGCGAAGCGCTGGAGCGTTACATCGCCGCGCTGGTCGACAAGAGCCGGCTGGACAACCGCGTCGTCACGAACGAGATCGCACTTTCGAACGGCGAGAACCTGCCGTTCACGATCGACCGATTCTCACCCGCGCTGGCGCAACGCGGCACCGATCTCGCGCTGCTGCGGGTCAGCCACAAAAATCTGCCGGCCATGACGCTCGGCGACTCCGACTCCACGCGCGTCGGCGAGTCGATCTGGTCGATTGGCTATCCGGCCGTGGCCAGCAGCACCGACGAGGTCATCGGCGGCTGGCTTTCGCGCGACAGCGATCTCGAACCGACCTTCAACCCCGGCATCATCACCGCCATCAAGCGGGACGTCACCAACACGCCCGTGTTTCAATCGAACGTCGCCATTTACCGCGGCAACTCCGGCGGCCCGGCAGTCAACCGCGGCGGCGAAGTGATCGGCATCTCCACGTGGGGCCGCAGCGATGCGGAAGCGATCAAGTTCCTCGTGCCGATCAACGTCGCGCGCAGCTTTCTGCGTGACGCGAACGTGCCGGTCAACGTCGAAGGCGAATTCGAGCACCACTACCGTGCTTCGCTCGATGCCGCGCAGGAAGGTAAATGGGCCGAGGCCTCGACCGAGTTGGCCAGTGCGAGCAATATTTTTCCGAACTCGCCCGACCTTGTCCGCCTTCGTCACGACACCGACCGCGCGCTGCAATCGATGCCGCTCTGGCGCAAGCATCCCGTTGCCAGCATCGGCGCCGGCGGGGCGCTCGCGGCGCTGGTGATCGGACTGGCCATTCCGCGCGTGCGTCGTCCACGCATCCCGCTCGACATGCTCAAAGTGACCACCGAGCGCATGGTCTCGCCGGCGAGCGCTCCGGCCGGTGCGCCGCTGATGCTCGGCAAGTTCACCATCCTCAACGGAACCCGCGCCGGCGAGCGCCTCGGCCTCGGTGGATCGGGCATCCGCGTGGGACGGGAAACGGCAATGTGTGAGATCGTATTGGAGAATCCCAAGGTCTCCCGGCTGCATGCAGAAGTGGTCTCGATCGACGGCAAAGTGCTGCTGATCGACCGGAATTCGTCGAACGGGACGTACGTCAACGACCAGAAGATCGACAAGCGATTCCTCAAAGACGGCGACATCATCTACTTCGGCGGGCGCAACGCGGTTGCGGTGGCCTTCCATGCGTGAGGCGTTGAAACGTGGCTGACAAGCGGTGTGAGAACGGGCATTTCATCGATGAGAGCTGGGACCTCTGTCCGTATTGCCCCGCGGAGAACGCCGAATCCGACGTCCCGGTCGTGCGTCCGACGCGATTCGGCGAACCTTCGCGACCAGTCGCCGTTCCGCCGGAGCCGATCCGCCGCCCGACCGCCGTTCCGCCCCCGACGATGAATCGCGACTCCGCCGTCGCCCTCGCCGACGAGCCGGTGGAGCGCACCGTCGCCGTCCAGAAACTCGATCCGCTCGCCGCGCCGAAACGCTACGTCGTCGGCTGGCTGATCGGACTCAATGGCGTCGCGCGCGGCGAATCGTTCCCGGTCCGCATCGGTCGCAACGTTCTCGGGCGCGATCGCCGGTCGGACATCGTCGTCAACGATGACCAGGCGTCGTCGCATCACGCGGATCTCGTGTTCCGCCCCGAGGAGAGACGGTTCATTTTGATGGACCACAACTCGACGAATGGGACGTACGTCAACGACGGCGAGATCGAGCCGCGGCGCGACCTTGCGCCGAAAGACATCGTCCGCGTCGGCTCGCACAAATACCTGTTCATGCCGCTCTGCGACGAAGGCTTCTTTTGGGATGAAGAGGGCGCGCTGAAATGATCGGCAACGTCGTCGGCAACTACCGCATCGAGCGCGAGCTCGGCGAAGGCGGCATGAGCCATGTCTATGTCGGCCGCACGATGTCGCGCACCGACATCCTGCCTGCCGATTACGAGGTCGTCCTCAAAGTCATGAGCGAGGAGTTGGCGGGCGAAGTCACGGCCCGCAAGCGCTTCGTCAAGGAAGCGCACATCCTCGAAAAGCTGCGCCACCGCTACATCACCCGCTTTTACGAATTCATCAACAACGCGGATCACGCTGTACTGGTGATGGAGCTCGTCGAAGGGACGCCAATCGACGTCCTGCTCACCGAACGCGGCGCACTGCCGATCGCCGACGCCATTACCACCGCGCAATGTTTGCTCGAAGCGCTCGTCTACGCGCACGGCAAAGGCATCGTCCATCGCGACATCAAGCCGGCCAACCTGATCCGCGAGGGTGCCGGCGCCGGTATCGTCAAAGTGACCGACTTCGGCATCGCCAAGATCAAGGAAGGCGGCACCGGCAGCGGCCAGACCGTCCTCACGAAGTCCGGCTTTCTTCTCGGCACGCCGCATTACATGTCACCCGAGCAGATCCGCGAGCCGAAAGATGCCGGCGCCAAGAGCGACGTCTACTCCTCCGGCGTCGTGCTGTACGAGATGCTCACCGGCGCGTTGCCCTTCAACAGCCGCTCGCTGCCGAAGCTGATCGACGCGATCTATCGCGGCGAAAAACAGCCGCCGCGCGCCTTCCGTCCCGAGATCGACGCCGATCTCGAAGCGATCGTTCTGCGCGCGATGCATCCGCGCATGGAGCAGCGCTACGAATCGGCGCGCCAATTCTTCGAGGCGCTCGAGGAGTACAACCTCCGACCCGGCTACACGCCGACCATGCGTCCGATTCCCGCGGCGACGCCTCCGCCCAACGCACCGCCGCAGTGGCAGCTCGTGCACGTGAAGGCCGAAGCGAACGAAAAGCACTCGCTGAGCGGCGACAGCATCATGGTGGGCCGCGACCGCACCTGCTCGGTCGTCCTCGCGCATCCGGCCGTCTCCCGCCGCCACGCACGCATCACCATGGCCGGCAGCTCGCTCACGCTCGAAGATCTAAAGTCCGCCAACGGAACGTATGTCAACAACACGCGCATCGATAAAGCGGTGTTGAAGCCGGGAGACGTGGTGCGCTTCGGCGCCGACCCGGCGTGCAGTTATGTATTGAAAGACCATTGAGTACTGGGGGTGGGGAGTAGGGGGTGGGGAGTGGGAGAAAGGCAAGTGCCTCCGGCACAGCTCTTCTCCCACTCCCCACTCCCCACTCCCCACTCCCGAACCGGAGCACACATGACCCAGATCAACTGCCTCCGCTGCAAACAGCCGATCGATCCGAGCCTCGAACAATGCCCCGCGTGCGGCGAGCGGGTCACGGTGTTCCAGCGCACCTATTCGTCGAAGCTCCTCGACGGCAAGTACCAGATCCTCGACCGCCTCGGCATCGGCGGTATGGGCGAGATCTTCAAAGTCCGCCACATCCATCTCAACGAGCTTCGCGTCATCAAGATCATGCGGCCGAACGTGGCCGCGGACGATCAGGGCATGCAGCGCTTCCTCCAGGAGGCGCGCACGTCGACGATGATCAAGCACAAGAACCTGGCGATGCTCTACGACTTCGCCCAGCTCGACGACGGCTCCTACTACATGGTCTGGGAGTTCATCGACGGGACGAACATTCAGAAGTGGATCGGTCAGAACGGCGCGATGCCGTCGCGCCTGGCCATCGAGATTTCGATTCAGGCACTGAGCGGACTCGATCATCTCCACTCCATGGGCTTGATCCACCGCGACATCTCGCCCGAGAACATCATGCTGTCGCAGGACCATCACGGAAAATTGCTGGTCAAGGTCATCGACTTCGGCATCGCCAAGCAGCTCGCGGAAGGGGAAGGCAGCCAGGGCCTTACGCAGACCGGCATGTTTTTGGGGAAGCTGAAGTATGCCTCGCCCGAGCAGGCCGGTTTTCTCAAAGATGGCGAGCATCTCGACCCGCGTTCCGACCTCTACTCGTTCGGCATCGTCATGTACGAGATGCTGGCCGGCCGCGCGCCGTTCCAAGCCACCAACCCGCACGGCTACATCCTCAAACACGTCACCGAGAAGCCGCTGCCGATTCACGATCTCAATCCGGCCGTGAAGGTCCCGCCGCAGGTCGAGTCGGTGATCATGAAGTCGCTCGAGAAGAACCGCGACAACCGCTACGCGACCGCCGCCGATTTCGAGCACGCGCTCGAAGCGATCCGCAACACCGTTCCGCCGGACCAGAAGTACGGACTCGGCGAGCGGATGATCACGCTCTCCGGCGCGCAGACGCTGGCCGAATTGCCGAAGTTCACCGCCTCCGGTCCCAACGCAACGTACAGCGGCGGACAACAGGCCACGCAGCAAACGATGACGGGCCAGCCAACGCAGGCCGAAACGTCGATGCCTCCGCCGCGCACCGGCCCGACCGGAACGAGGATCGGCAGCGACGAGGCCACCGTGATGGAGCGCAACCTCGGGCCGACTGGCACCATGCCGGGCCCGCAATCGACGCGCGCCGGCAGCGACGAAGCGACTGTCATGGAACGCCTCGCATCCACCGCCGCGCCGACAGCGGCGGAACAGAAGTGGAGCGGCCCCGGCGCCGCCGAAGCGACGATGATCGAGCGGCAGATCTCGCCGTCAGCGTTCGCTCCGAAAAAGAGCAACACCGGAATGATTATCGGCATCGCCGCCGTGTTGATCATCGTCCTCGGCGGCGGCTACTTCTTCTGGAAGAGCAAGCAGCCAGTGACGACGATTGCGCCCGCCAGCGCGACCGTGGTGACCACCACCGCGCCGGCATCGACTGCGCCGATCCCCGGGAACAAAGGCGTCCTGCTGCTGTCCGCATCGCCGTGGGGCGAGCTCGACAAGATCGTCGATGACAAAGGGAAGTCGATCGACATCACCGATGACGATAAATCGACGCCCACGAGCATCAAACTCGATCCGGGCAACTACACGGTGACCATGTCCGACACGAAGGGGAAGTCGCAGACGATGAGCGTTACCGTCGAAGCGGGAAAGCCTGTAAAAAGACGGTTCGATTTCGATCCGGTCAATTTCGACGAGCTTCAAAAGGAAGTCGTGAAACCATGAAATCCGCGCGCAGCGTCACGATCGGATTAGCACTCCTCCTCGCCGCCACCGCGGCGTTCGCGTCGTGGTACGACGACTACGACGCCGGCCTCGCTGCCGCCAAGAACGGCCAGTGGTCCGTGGTCATTCAGAAGATGACCGCCGCGATCAATGGCAACGGGAAAGAGAACGACAAAGCCCGCACCTACGGCGCGATCTTCATCAACTATCACCCGTACTACTACCGCGGCGTCGCATACCTCAACACCGGCAAATACGAACAGGCCATCAGCGATTTCGAACGCACCACCGGCGCCGGCCAGGAGGACCTCGGCTCGATCGAAACGCTGATGTCGCGCGCGAAGGGAAAGCTCGCGCAGGCCAGCGCCCCACCGCCGCCCGAGCCACAGCCTCCCTCGCCGCAACCGCGCATCGTGCCGGTCCCTGTTCCGATGCCGGTGCAGCCAGCCGCACCCACGATCGACCCAGCGCTCCATCAGCGCGTGAACGCCGAAATCAATCAAGCCAAGACGCGTCTCGCCGCCGCGATGCAACGCAAAGCCGGCAACACTCCGCAATACGGCCAGGCCATGCAGGCGCTCACCGACGCACTCACGAAAAGCGGCAACGCGCGTTCCAACGAAGACCTGAATGCCGCCATCGCCTCGGCTCAGAACGCCGCCACGATCGCCGACCTCGCGCCCGCCCCAGGCGCTCCCGCGCCGCCGCCAACGGCAATTCCGACGCGTCCCACGCAAGCCACATCGCTCGTTTTCGCCGACCCAACTCGCCGCGTTCGCGACGCTCTGGAAAGCTACTTCCGCGGCGAATTCGACGACGCCACGAAAAAGTTCCGCACCCTCACCGACGAGATGCCGAAGAACGGCTACCTCTGGGCCTTCCTCGGCGCCTCCCAATACTCCCAATACGCCTTCGAAGCCGACGACAACTACAAAGACGAGGCAATGCGTTCCTTCCGAAAGGCCAAAACGCTCCGCAAATGGAACGGCGGCCTACCCCCCAAGTACTTCTCGCGCCGCATCCGCAAGGTCTTCGACAGCGCGAGTTAGGGCCCGGACGCGAATCTAAAGTGCCGTTACCCGCCTCCCCACTAATCGTCAAGCGGGGCAAGTCCAACGAGTCTACGTTAGCGCTCATTGCGGCTTTTCGCCGCCGGTTTCAAGCAATTTTGTCATTTCTCGAACTATTTCCTGTGTTGAATCGGCACGCGTACGCCTCTGTGGATTCAGTTCAACCGCGCGCTCATAAAACTGAAGGGCTTCCTTGGGTTGCTTGCGATCGGCGTATACGGCTGCGAGCATGGCGTAGGGATAGTCGTTCTTGGGATCGATACGCATTGCATGCTCAATCCATGCTAAACCGCTGGCCCAGTCGGTGTCCGATATCAAAGCGCCCAAGTTAACCATCGCGTCTATGCATGTAGGGCTTGACGACACTGCCTTCTCGTAGCTATCGATCGCTTCATCGCGCCGACCCAGATTGGCTAGTACGCGGCCCATTAACACTAGCGCTTCGCTATATGCCGGCCGAAGCACAAGCGCCTGGTTAATGTAATTATATGCAACCTGATATTGACCTAGGAGTCTGTAATGAAGACCGATGAGATAATAAGCCGTTGCCGCTACTTTTACGTCGTCAGGGTCACACTGAATTGCGCGGCCCAATAAGCGAAGCTTGTCCTCATTTTCGAGAACTTGGGCGAGACAGATATAAGCTCGACCTCTTGTCGAATCTAGAGCTATCGACTTTTCGTACAACTTGCGCGCCGCTGGCTTATTGCCTTGGACTTCCAGAAGATGACCCTGATATTCGAGGACGCGCGGATAATCCGGCTCCAGACGGGCAGCTTCGGTAATGTAGCCGTCCGCTTCGTCGAGCGTGGCCTGGTCGCGCGTCATGCTGAAACTTCCCGGTCCCCACAGTTTAGGCCAAGCCGCCCACAACAGTCGCTCCACTTCCCGACGGTCGTCGCGGTGACGCAGTTTGTCGCGTTTCTTCTCGGCCCGTCTCGCTAGCGAAAAATTCAACACGCTCATTAGCAACGCCAGGATCGATATCGCCCAAGTGATGCTAGTCGCCGATAATGGCCTGATCGCGCTCATGTGTGTCCTCCAAGCGTGGCTGAACCGTGTCGTACCGGACGCTCGATTTCAGTAGAATCTGTATTGCGAAGAGCGTGGCGGCGCCGCCAAACGATAAATAGTCGTCGACTGGGCCGGGAAGGTTGATGGGTAACATTTCGTATATAAAAACGAGAGCCGGGGCGATGGTCCAGGCGCTGGATTGGTTGAACTTGCGGGCTGTCGATAGAGAAAGGCTAAATACGAAAGCAGAACCGATACATGCCGGCGCTGTGAAAACTTCGGCGCCAACACTAACTATGCTCAGCAGCGCACTCCAGAGAATGGCGACAGGTACGGGCAGCCAGAGATCAACAAGGGATAATTTGCGCGTTCTCAAAAGGATCACCATCGCTACCGTAATGCCAATACCGTACGTCGCACAGAAGAGAGCCACGGCAAGCCGCCAGTCGTGAGCAACCCAGGCGATCACTCCAACAATTATTGCTAGTGGTACTGCCATGCAACCCGTGAGTAGTGCTCTCCACATTAGTCTCGGACCTCCAGCCTTTGCTATAGGAGTGACGCGGATGAGGTTTTCTACACCCTTCCGTGTCGATTAGATGTGCGAAACGCTGACGGCGCCGCGCAGCGGATCGTCGATCCAGTGGCGTGGAGTTGAGCGGGCGCTACCGTTGCTGACCGAGGGTCAGGCGAAACGGTGTATGGCTATTACCAGCATTGCGGCCTGCAACATCAACATCAGGAAGCTCATCGCCGGGATGTGGTACTGACCGGAGACCTCTTGCGCAGCTTCGCTGGCTGTGCGCGGCCGCCACAGCGCCAGGGGGCGGTGCGAATGGAGCGCATTGCGCGCTCCATTCGCTCAATCGAGATCAGGCGAAACGGCGTATTGCGATTACCGCCAGCATTGCGGCTAGCAACATTAATAGCATGGTGTTCATCGCCGGAATGTCTTCCGGGTTGATGATCGGGGTTGGGACGCTGTTATTGGTCGGGTCGTTGTCGTGGTCGGGGTCGGGATCGCAGAGATCCTGTGATGTGTCGGACAACGGCTTGCCGCCGAGGCTGGTCGCGGTGGCTGTACTGGAGAGTTGGAACGGCGGCAGTTTTGTTCCTACGGGCTGAATGCGGATCACCAGGTGAATGATGCCGTTCGCGCCGGCAGCCAGCGTGGCGCCAGCGGTGAGCAGGTTCGTATCGCTGTTGCCGTTGTACGCCGGATTCACTGTGAAGTCCGTACTTGTGAGTGACACGATCGTGTAGGTAGCGTTCGCTCCGAACGTCGTTGCCAGCGGCGTGCTGGCGTTGAGCCCGAAGACGGTCACGTCGCCGTAGTTCTGCAGGCGGATGTCGATCGCTGCGTCGTACCGATTGGCCGGTGGCGCGCTGGAGGTTGTGGTGGCACAGGTGCCGATGCCGATCGACGGATGCTCGTTCACGATCGTGGTCAGGTGATCTTCGACCTCACCGTCGGGTGCCTCGCCGGTGGGCGTGAGACCTGCCAGCGTGGAGATGCGGCAGCGGGTGAATGTCGTTCCAACGGTGGCGGCAAGCGGCACCGTGAACGTGAACGATTGCGTGGCGTTGGCGCCCATGGCCACGCCGTTGACCACTTTTTCTCCGGAGTCGAGCCAGCTGCCATTGGAATTGAAATCGACCCAACAACTGACGAGGCCGCCGGTGGCTCCCGTGTGAACGGTCATGCTGCTCGGCGCGCCGAGTACGAGCGGGAACGGGAACGTCACGCCGTCTTCGTCGTCCGGAACGCCATTGTTGTCGTCGCCGGTCGCGGTGGCATTCGGTTGACCGTCTGCTTCGACGTCGGTGAACGTGCCGAGGGTGGGATTGCCGAGCGGCAGGACGCGATGGCGTGCTCCGTTCGAGGCCAGCAGCGTTGGGTACTTCGGTTCCGGCGCGTCGCCGTAATCGAGCGCGGCGACAATGACGGCGTAGTCTTCGACTTCCCCGTTCGACGCGACGCCCGTTGGCGTTGCGATGCCGGTTGACGACAGGCGGAAGCGCGCGTAGGTGTTCACCGATGGAGCGTTGCACGGCGCGTTGACGATGAGCGTATTGCTGCCGGAGACGAGTGCGACGCCGGCGGCGACGCGGTCGCGCGGATCGTTGAACTGGCCGTCGCCGTCGAAGTCGATCCATGCATCGAGTTTCGGCGTCGCCAGTCCAGCGGTATTCGTGAGAGTGATGGTGAGCGTGTTGGACGAGCACGTCTTGATGATCGCGCCGGGGGGAAGCGTCACGCCGTTTTCGTCGGCGCCATCGCCGGATGCACCGACGGACGGCTGGCCGTTCGGCTCGTTGTCGACCGAGGCGCCGAGCGAGAAGCCGGGGACGACGATGTGGCGCGCGCCGTCAACAGCGAGCGTCGTCTTGTAGCTGTCGGGTGCGTCGCCAAAGTCGAGGCCGAAGATGTTGACCGCGTAGTCTTCGACTTCGCCATCGGCCGCGTCGCCTGTGGGCCCGAGGTTGCCGGCGGTGGAGATGCGGAAGCGGGCGTACGAAACGCCGGGCGAGGCGGTGCAGGGGACAGCGAAGGTGAGGTTGTTGACGCCCGCGACGACGGACTGGTTGATGAAGATGTGATCGCTGGAGTCGAACGTTCCGTTGCGGTCGAAGTCGAGCCAGGCGTCGAGTTTGCCGGCGCCGCTGGCAGTAACGGAGACGCTGGCCGTGCCGCAGGCGAAGATCGTGGAAGTGAACGTCACGCCATCTTCATCGTCGAGGCAATTGCCGATCTGGCTCGTGCCGGCAGCGGCGTCATCACCGGTGGCGCTGGCGTTCGGCTGGCCATCGAGATCGGTGTCGACGCATTGGCCTAGGACGAGCGGCGAGCCGGGCGAAACGACGTGGCGCGCGGCGCCGGCGCCTTGCGTGCCGTAGCTCGCGGGCGCGTCGCCGTAGTCGTAGCCGATGACGCCGACCGCGTAGTCTTCGACTTCGCCGTCCGAGGCAGCGCCGGTCGGGCCGAGGTTGCCGGCGGAGGAGCAGCGGAAGCGCGCGTAGGTTGTGCCGGGAAGCGCGCCCGCGGGAACCGTCGGCGTGAGGATCGTCGGAGGACCGAGCGGGACGATGAGATTCGTGGCGATCTGTTCGCCGGCGCTGTTGCCGAAGATGCCGTCCTGATTCCAATCGACCCACGCGTCGAGATGGCATTGCGTCGGGCCGCCGCCCGCGGTGACGTTGAAGGTTGCAGTCGCGCCGGGAGTGAACGGACCGGTGAATGTGACGCCGTTTTCGTCATCGCCTCCGGCGCAGGTTCCGACGACGAGCGTGTGCTCGCCGTTGTCGTCGGCATCGGCGGCGGCATTCTGGAGAAGACCGCTGTCGGCATCAACGCAGGCGCCGAGGTACGGGGCACCCGCGACTCCCAGAAGGTGATTCGGTCCGTTGTCGAGTGCCGTGGTGTTGTAGTTGCCGTGGCCGGTGCCGAAGCCGACGTCGGGCGCATCGCCGTAGTCGTAGTAGAGGACGACCGGCGGCGCGGACGTGAAGCCGAAATCGACGGTGAGGTTCGTGTTCGCGTCGCCGTCTTCAGCCGTCGGCTCGCCGCCGCTGCTGAGCGTGACCGGATGGCTGGCGATCAGCGCGCCGGAGTTCGTGCCGTTGTCGTCGCCGTCGACGTCATCGTCAGGATCGGATGCCGGATCGTTGCCGGTGCTGGTGTTCAGTCCGAACAGCGCGCCGCTGCCGGAGAAGTTGCTGGAGTTGATGACGACGATGTAGTTGCCCGCCGCGAGGTTGCCGAAGCCGTAGCGGCCTGGGAAGCCGTTGATGGTCTGCGTGAGCGTCGTGCCGATGTACTCGTCGAGCGTCGGATTGCCGTCGTTGTTGACGTCGCGATAGAGATCGACGCGAACGCCGTCGATACCAAGTTCGCCGCTTTGCGGCTCGAAGATGCCGTTGTTGTTCGTATCGCGCCAGACCTGGTTGCCGAGGGCCAGCGTTCCGGCGGGGACGATCAGGCCAGCGTCGACGGTGCGGTTCACTTCGTTCGGCGCTAGCGTCACGATCTGCGAGGTGCCGTCGACGAGCGAGGCGTCGGAGTCGATGGTGTCGTCAGCTCCGGTATCGCGCGACGTGAAGGCGGTGGCGGCGGCCGGCCGGACGAACTGGACGTAGTACGGCAGGCCGGGGATCAGTCCATCGAAGAGGTAGTAGCCGGGACGTGCGTACGCGTCGTCGGCGGTGACGGTCGTGGCCACCTGCAGATCGCCGGCGCTCGGGACGCCATTGCCGTCGTCGACGAACAGCTTCACGGTGACGCCGTTGACGCCATCGAAGGGCGACTCATCCTGCAAGCCGTTGCTGTTGCGGTCGAACCAGACGTAGTCGCCGAGTGCGGCTCTCTGCGTGGCGAAGAGGCCGAAGTCGAGATTGGGATTGTCTTCATTCGGCGCGAGTGTGACGACGCGCGTCATGCCGGTGGCCGGGTTGCCGTCGGAGTCGTTAGCGTCGGTCGTCGTGCCTTGCAGCGTGAGGATGAACGTCGGCGGCGGGATGACTTTCGTGTAGTAGCTGCCGGGAGTGAGACCTGGAAAGCGATACCAGCCGGGCGCGTTGGTCGGGCTGTTGGACGTGATCGTCGACGCGAGGTGTACGTCGTCGTTCGTGTTCTGAATGCCGTCGGGGCCGGGCGACCACAGCTCGACGCGGACGTTGTTCAGTCCCGTTGGTCCGTCGTTCTGGATGCCGTCGTGATTCGTGTCGACCCAGACGTAGTCGCCGAGGCTTGCGGCCGGGCACGCGCCTAGCGAGAGACCGACTTTCAGCGGCTCCGCGGCCAACGAGCCGATGCCGTCGGAGCGGTCAGCCTGGTAGGCGAATGAGTTGTAGGCGGTGCCGGTGACCGTTCCGGGCGTGACCATGAAGTAGGTGAAGTCGATGCCGTCCGAGGGAAGGACCACACGGCTGCCGAATTCGACCTTGAACGAGCGGACGCTGGTGATGGGATCCGGGGCAACGGTGGTCCAATTCGGCGGGGTGCAACCGCTGGTTGGCCCACCCACCTCTCCTCGGCACGGATTGCCGGCCGTGGAGTAGTAGATGACGGTGCCGGCGGGCGGCGTGATCGGCGCCGCTAGCAAGGGCGTCCATTGCGAGCCGCGCGGCGTGGTGTCGCGGACGCCGGTGTCGCCGACGAACGGGAGGATGTCGATGAGCACGAAGTTCTGCATCGGCACCGTTCCGGGGTTGCTGACGTTGAGGTGGTATTCGATGGCGCCGCCGACGAGAGTGCCGGCCGAGGTCGTGACCGCGCCGCCGTCGCAGGTTCCTTTGATCTTCTTCGACGAAACCAACTGTGCAATCGAAGTGACGGTGACGGAGCCGGAGGCAGTGCAGAGCGTGTCGGCGGTGCTGGCGTCGTTGTCGAGGTCGAGCGTGTCCGTCGTCGAGCTGCCGCTGCAACGCTGCGCGAGGCCCGGCGCGTTGATAGCCAGGTCCATCGTGTTGGAGAGAGTCCCGGCCTGGGCGCCGGTACGAACCGTGGTGTTGATGTTGATCCACACCTGCTGGTTCACACCGAGGTTTCCGCTCCCGGCGTTCCAGAACCAGCGAAGAAGTGTCCGGCCGGTATTCGCGTAATTCGGGATTTGTTGGAAGTTCTGCGGAGCCGGAAGACCGGTGCCCTGATCGTCGAACGTCCAGCCGGTGAAGATGAGATCGACGGGCAGCAGGTCGGCGGCGACGAGGTACTGGAGCGGAGCGGGATCGCTCGACTGCGCTGCGCTACGCACCTGCAGCCGGAAGCTCACACTTTGCCCGGGATTGAATGGGCCACCGCCGGAGATGTTGACCTTGGCGGGATTGAGCTGCACGAATGGGCCGCTGACTGTGAAGGTGTCGCATGCGCTCTTGCTCACGTTCGTCGGACCCGGGGTATAGACGGCGGAAAGCGCGACGCAGTTTTGAATCGAGTCGCCGAAGGCCACCGGCGCGCCGGCATTACTCGGATTGATGATCTTTCCGGTGATCTGCGGCCGCGTCGATGGCGCCATTCCCGGTTGCGTCTGGCCGAACTCCCACTTGATCTTCGTGATGTACTCGCCAGCGCCCAGGCCCGGCGGCGGCGCGGTCAGCGTCGTGCTGGTGGTGGCGTTCGGTGACGATCCCCAGAGTGTGAAGACGCCGGGAGCGCTGTTCTTCTCGTACGACACGCGCACACCAACGCCGGCGGCAAAATCGGCGGCTCCGTTGTAGGCGCCGGTCGTGACCGAAGCCGTTTGAAACTGCACCGGCAGCGTGTCGATGACGACCATGTTGTCGAGCGCGACGTTGCCGTTGTTCTGCGGAACGAACTCATAGCTGAACGTCTGGTTGAGCGTCGGCGGGTTTGGACTATTGCCGTTGATGTTTTTCGAGAGCGACGCGTTCGGCGCGGGAACGAACGTCGTGACCGGGTGCGTCACCGTTCCGATGCCGAGGTTCGTGGACGGCTGGCCGAGAGGCGTGCCGGTAGCCGTGAAGCTGTTCGTCACGTTCGTACCGGTCGTGAACGTCGCGCTGGGGAAGGTGACGTTGACGTTGATGTCGCAGTTGGACCCCGGTGCCAGCGGCACGGAGCAGGGAGCCGTCCAGGTCACGGTTGCGGGGGTTGTCGCGACGCATCCCGGCTGGCAATCGGCGGCGGGAGTCGAGCCGTTGAAGACCACGCCGGGTGGGAGGGTGTCGGTCACCGGGCCGATGGCAGTCAGGTTGAGAGAGCCGTTGGTGTTATTCAAATTCGAAATGCGAAGGCGATACGACTCCGGCAGGTCGAGATTGGCGGGCGCAGTGGTCAAAGTCTTCGTCAGGCTGACCTGCAACGCAGCCACTGCCGTGACGCTGACCGGAGGCGTCGTAAATGTGCCGGGCGCGGTGTCGAGGTTGATGGCATCGGCGGTATTCGTGGCCACCGTTCCGTCCGGCGTGGAGCCGTTCGGGAACTTGACGTCGATCAGCAGGTCGCCGCTGTTCCCTGCCGGCAACGGCGAGTTCATGACGAACTGCACGCGCGTCCGTCCGGAGCCGCCGAAGTTTGGGGTCACGTTGACCGCGGCGACGTCGCCCGCCGGCCCGGACGGGACGGTCGTCACTTCCTGCACGGCGGCCGGAAGGAGATCGACGACCTGCGCGCCGATGCATGGACCGGAGGTATTACTGCAGTTGTATGTGAGCCGGTATCGGAAGGTCTGGCCGGTCTGCTTTGTATTTCCGGGATCGACCTGGAGGAGCGACTTCGTAAGCGATGTGGCTGCGTGAAGCGGAACCGAAAGCGAAAGCGCAGCGGCAAGAACAAACAGAATGCGCGAAACCGGTCTTTTCACAAACCCTCCCGAAATGCCCGAATATGCCTGCAGCCCATGCGGGGCTCAGCTCCGTTGCGTGGTTAATCGATTTGGGGGAACGACCGCACGAAGTGTAAACGGCTCCGACGGTTTTGTGGCCACAATTCTGAGGTTATTGCGTGAATTGGGGCGTGAAGGTCTGCCAATTCGCCGTCAATTGACAACTACGGCAATGGATACGGCCCGGCGATGCCGGGCCTACCCACGAGCGCGTTGCTACGAATTGCTCTGACCGGACGAGCTCTAGCCGCCGTTGCCGCCGTTGCCGATCGCATTCGATGCGGCGCTGGCGATGTCGGTGGCCGTGTCCTTCACGGTGCTGACTACTTTGCTGATCACGCTGCGTGCGCCGGAAAGCGCACCGCCTTTCTTCGAGCCGCCGCCGCGCTTCTTCGACGATGCTTTCTTCGCCGGAGCCTTGGCAGGAGCTTTCTTCGAGGCGGCTTTTTTCGCGGGAGCCTTTTTCGAAGCAGCTTTCTTCGATGCTTTCTTCGCCGGCGCTTTCTTCGAAGAGGCCGAAGCCTTCTTCGACGACGCCTTCTTGCTGGCGCCCTTCTTCGACGACGACTTCTTCGAAGCTGACTTCTTCGAAGCCGCCTTCTTCGACGACGACTTCTTGGCGGGGGCTTTCTTCGCGGACTTCTTTGCCGGAGCTTTCTTTGCGGACTTCTTCGCGGACTTCTTCTTGGCAGCCATGGATTCTTCTCCTATTCAAAACTGAGTCGGTGGGGAGCCGTAGTTCGAAAGAAAAAAATTTGTGCTGCGTGGCAACCGCGTTGCACGAATTTCAATGTAGACGAAGATGTCGCGATTGTCACGCATGCAACGGCTTCCGCGATGGCTTGCTGCCATCGCCATCATCGTCTTCGTCATCGGCGAAGCGTTCTCCATCTACATCTTCATCCTCAATCGCCGACTCACGCGCGAGCTCGTGAACCATTCCTGGCGCGCGCCGACGATCATCGTTTCGGATGCGCACAGCAATCCGATGCGCGTCGCGACGCTCTACGGCGTCGACTGGCGCATCACGCCACCGGTCACGCTGCAGTCGATTCCGGCGCACGTGTCGAACGCGTTTCTCGCTGCCGAGGATGTTCGTTTTCATCATCACTTCGGGATCGATCCGATCGGAATGGGCCGCGCGCTCTTCACGAACTTGCGCGCGCACGGCATCGCCGCCGGCGGCTCGACGATCGATCAACAGATCATCAAGACGTGCTTCCTCTCGCAGGAACGAACCTACCGCCGCAAGATCACCGAGATCTTCCTGGCGATGCTGCTCGATGCGCGCATGCCGAAGAACGAAATCCTCGAGGTCTACCTCAACGACGTCTACCTCGGACACAGCAGCGGCAAGCCGGTCCTCGGCATCGACGAAGCGGCGCGGCTCTACTTCAACAAGCGTCCCTCAGAGTTGCGCGTCGACGAAGCGGCCGTGCTCGCGGGCATGATCCGCGCGCCGAATCGCGACACGCCGGAGAAACGTCCCGACATCGCCCGCGCGCGGCGCGACGCGATCCTCCGCGTCATGCACGATCACGACTGGATCACCGCCGCGGAGTTCGCCGCGGCGAAGAATCGCGATGTCGCCTTCACCGGCGGCGCGATCCCGCAGGCTCCGTATCCGTTTTACCTGCGCGCTCTTCGCGCGGAGATCGTGAAAGAGATCGGCGTCCGTCCCGTCATCGAAGGCGCGCTCACGATCGTTTGCGAAATGGATCCGGACGCGCAGCGCAACGCCGAGCGCGTGGCCGCGCGTGCGCCGGCACAACTCGAAATGACGCATGCATGGCTCCGCGCGCAGGCGCGAAGCGAGCCGCTGCAGGTGGCGCTGCTCTCAGTCGATCCGCGCAACGGCGGCATCCGCGCACTCGTTGGCGGCAGCGACTACAACGTCTCCCCTTACGACCGCACCTCGGCCATGCATCGCCAGCCGGGATCTGCGTTCAAGACGTTCGCGTATCTCGCGGCGATCGGATCGAAGAAAGCGACGACCGCAACCCTGCTGCTCGACGCGCCGGTCAGCATCGCCGTCAACGGCAACGAAACGTGGCAGCCGCACAACTACGATGATCGGTATCGAGGCCGCGTCACGCTGCGCGAATCGTTCGAACACTCGCTCAACGTCCCGACGGTGAGGTTGTCCGAGGACATCGGCGTCGCGAAAGTGGTGAACGTCGCCGAGAAGTTCGGATTCGACGAACACTTCGCGCGCATTCCCGCGCTGCCACTCGGCGTCACCGAGGTCTCGATGCGCGAGCTCACGGCGGCGTACACCCCCTTCCCAAACCTCGGCATCCGCGTCGAGCCATTCCTTCTGCGTGAAGTGCGCGACGGCCGCGGCAAGACACTCTACGCGCACAAGCTCGAACAGAAACGCGTGGCCGATGCAGACACGACGTACGTGATGCACACGCTATTACGCGGCGTTGTGCAGCGAGGCACCGCGTCGCGGCTGAAACGCTACGGACTCGCGTACGTCGCCGGCAAGACCGGCACGACCAGCGATTACCGCGACGCGTGGTTCGTCGGCTACACCACCGACATGGTTACCAGCGTCTGGGTCGGCTTCGATCACGGCGCACCGCTGCGGCTTTCATCCGGCGAAGCGGCCATCCCGATCTGGGGCACGTACATGAGCGCGATCCCGCATCTGCGCGGCGAGCCGCGTCCGCCGAAAGGCGTCACCTTCCGCAACATCGATCCCGAAACCGGCATGCTCTGGCAGGACGGCTGCCCCGGTCCGATCCGCGAAGTCTTCCTCGACGGCACCGCGCCGACGCACAAATGTCCGGCCGGCTTCTTCGGCGACATCGTCCGCCACGTCTTCTTCGACCGCGACAACTTCGACGAGCCGGCTGCAATCACGTTCGAACAGTTCCGCAAATGGACGAACGACGTCGATCGCAGCCGGCAGGAGGTCGAGGGCGCATTGGGCAAGTTGCGCAGGATCTTCCGACGCTAGGGATGAACCGCTCGCCGTCTTGGCGCGGTGGCCGGGACCTCGATTTTTCCCCACCATGTGGCCCAGTGGGTTGAGACCGTTGACTCGTATGTCTGCGTGGTCCAGAAGTCGATGTCGTTGGCGTCGACGACGGTCGTGGAGAAATCGGCCCAGCGCGAATCGGGAGAAGGTTTTTCGCCGCTTTTGAGGATCGCCGGCGCGCTCAAATTGAGGAGCGGGTCAATGTACGAATATCCGGCTGATGGATAGATCGACGAGCTGAAAACAGAGTAACTGAGGAGCGCCGCGCCCAGTTTGTTCACCGCGATGGAAGGGAACGAATACATCGTGTCGCCGGTCGGATCATCGACCAGGCCGGTATCGACGCGGAGCGGAGTCCCCGTCGCGATCCGCCACCACATCACGCTGCTGCGCAGCGGCGAAATCACATAGGGATGTGTGGCAACCCAGAGAGTTCCGCTCCTGAGCACGGCGTTGGTGACGTAGATCGGTTCGCAACTGATCCTGAGCGGTGTGCCGAATTGAGGAGCCAGCTCCTGGACCGCGCTGCTGTTGGACAGGTTCAATGCGGGGGCCTGCGGATTGCCGACGTTGGTGAACACTCCCTCGTTCAATGAATAGATGGCAAGATCGACGGCTCCGCGCCCTACGACGAAATATGGAAGCGCATCGTCGCGGCCCTCCGCCGGAACCAGATCGAAGATCGCCGGCGGCGGCTGGATCTGTGCAACGGGAAGTGTCGCGGCGGCAGCGTATGCATCACTTCGGCGGATCATGAACACCTGGGAGCCGGCGAAGAGATCCCCGTTGAACATGTTGGCCGTGACGACGATGCTGTCACGCGTCATGGCCATGCGGGTGAAGTCGGCATCGAGCGCATCGTTGGGATCGATGAGGAACCGGTACCTGTGCCAGCCGAGCGACGGGTCGCTTCCGTCAGACACCGCAATCAGAAGCGTCGATTTCTTGACGTTCACGTCGTAGAGCGTGCAGATGATCCAACGGTCCGCGACGGCGTCATGCCACGCGCGAGGGTCGTAAAGTGAGCCATCCGGATACGCTGGGTCATGCCAGAAGCTGCCGAGCGAGACGTCGGCGAGGCGCGTGCCGGCGCGATCCTGCACGACCACCGAGGCGTTGGTCACCGATAGAAGATGACTGGCGGACGCTGCACCAGCGGCATCCGAGGGGAACACGCCGTTGTCGATGCTGCCTCGGAAACCGGCCGTTGTCGGCGGAGCAAGGATCGACGGCTTCGTGATTACAGAATCAGCCCGCGTTCCGGCGATCCCGCTGCTGGCGATTCTGGAGACGAAGGACTCGCGCTGCTCGTGTTTCTCAGGGCGCGGAGCCGCGGCACGATGGACCAAACCGAGTTCGTGCATAGTGGCGTGAGGTGACTCGACGGCGGCGCGCAAAGCGCGGACGGAACGACGGCCGGAATCGATCGCGCCGCGCGTTGCGGGGACGACAGTGGACGCCGCGAGCGAAGCGAGAATGAAAAGGGCCGGAGCTTTCATCGACAGATCTTATTAGCGGCGAACGGCCCGCACGGACGCGCATGCAAGGTATTTGTCATTTCGTGGGTGTGGCTGCTCAGCCCCGAGATTCGATCCAGGAATGACGCCACCGTTTGACAAAGCCTCTCTCACCGCCTACATTCGCCACTCGCTGGATTGATTTGGGGTCGCTTGCAACCAGGGTAAAAAAAGCTAAATAGCCGGCAAGTTCGAATTCGTTTTCGATTGGCCCCATGTCGATTGCGGCGTGGGGCTTTTTTTTATGCGCGACTTCATTCAGGCAATCGCTGACGAACACGTCTACCTCTTCGATGGCGCGATGGGCACGATGCTCTATGCCAAGGGCGTCTTCATCAACAAGTGCTACGACGAGCTGAATCTCCGCAATCCGGAGATTGTTCGCGAAGTACACAAGCAGTACGTGCGCGCCGGCGCGGAGATCATCGAGACCAACACCTACGGCGCGAACCGAATCAAGCTGCGCAGCTTCGGCATCGAAGACGAGCTGCGCGCGATCAACGAGCGCGGCGCGGCGCTGGCGCGCGAGGCGGCGGGCGACGCGGTCTTCGTCGCAGGCGCCATCGGACCGCTCGGCATCCGCATCGAGCCGTATGGACCGACGTCGCTGGCCGAGGCGCGCGAATACTTTCGCGAGCAGGCCGCGGCGCTGCGCGATGCCGGCGTCGATCTTTTCGTGCTCGAGACAATGTCGAACATCGCCGAGATGGAGCAGGGTATCGCCGCCATCCGCGACGTCTGCTCGCTTCCGATCGTCGCGCAGATGACGATTGGCAACGACGGCCGCACGATCTACGGCGACGTGCCGCGCACGATCGCGCAGAAACTCGATCTGGCCGGCGCGGACGTCATCGGACTCAATTGCTCCGTCGGTCCCGACGTCATGCTCGACGCCATCGAGGAGATCACCGCAGTCACCGCGAAGAAAATCTCCGCGCAGCCGAACGCCGGCCTGCCGCGCGAGGTGAACGGCCGCCAGATGTACATGGCCTCCCCCGACTACATGGCGAAGTACGCCAAGCGACTCATTCACAAAGGCGTAAAGTTCCTCGGCGGATGCTGCGGCACGACGCCCGAGCACATCAAGATCATGGCCGACGCCGTGCGGCCGCTCTCGCCGCGCCGTTCGTTCGTCGTGGTCGAGCGCGAAGCCGATGCAAAGCACAGCGACTCGAAAGAGTCAGTGCCGATGGCTGCGCGCTCGAACTGGGGCAAACGCATCGCCGCCGGCGAGTTCGTGACCACGATCGAGATCACTCCGCCGAAGGGGCCGAACCCCGACAAGATGATCGAGTCGGTGCGCTCGATCAAGGCGGCTGGCGTCGACGCCGTCAACGTTCCCGACGGTCCGCGTGCGCAGAACCGCATGGGCGCGATCGCGGTGGCCGTCCTGCTGCAGCAGCGCGTCGGAATCGAAACCGTCCTCCACTACTGCTGCCGCGACCGCAACCTCCTCGGCATGCACTCCGACCTGCTGGGCTGCGCCGCCCTCGGCCTCCGCAATCTGCTGCTCATCACGGGTGATCCTCCGAAGATGGGGCCGTATCCCGACGCCACCGCGGTGTTCGACATCGACTCGATCGGCCTGACGAACATGGCCAACCTGATGAACCATGGCCTCGACCTCGGCGGCAATCCATTCGGCGAGCCGACGCAATTCACCATCGGCGTCGGCGTGAATCCCGGTCACATGGACCTCGATTACGAGCTCCGCCGCCTCGACTGGAAAGTGAAAGCTGGCGGCGAGTACTGCATCACGCAGCCGGTCTTCGACGTGGCCGTGCTGGAGCGATTCCTCGCGCAGATCGGCCACATGCAACTGCCGGTCGTCGCCGGAATCTGGCCGCTGCTTTCGTACCGCAACGCCCAGTTCATGAACAACGAAGTGCCCGGCGTTTCGGTGACCGACGAAGTGATGGAGCGCATGCGCATCGCCAGCGAAAAGAGCAAAGAGCACGGCCTCCGTGAAGGCATCGCCATCGCCCGCGAAACCCTGGAACGCGTCCGCGACCGCGTGGCCGGCGTGCAGGTGTCGGCGCCGCTGGGCCGCGTCGATCTCGCGTTGCAGGTGTTCGAAGGATTGGTGGAGCACCGCGCGACCGGCGGGTGATTTTTTCAGCCGTCCCGAGCCTCACCAGCACAGAAAAGAGTGTCTGTTCTGTGCCAAACCGGCCGCGCCGGTAAGCGGACTTTCCCAAGAACGGCAGGATTGTGTGGCACAGACCACAGTTGTCCAAATTAGGTTTCGGAGGCTAGTTGACAGCTGCCGGATGGCTCTTGCAGCACCTTCGTTTCGTTCTCATCCAGAGTCCACGTCGTCGACGTGCTGAGTTATCGTCATCGAGAGATCCGACGTCTTCACTGAGCAGTCCACCGTCCTCATCGAGTAGTCCGATGTCCTCATCGAATGGTCCGATGTCATCATCGAATGGTCCGATGTCCTCATCGAATGGTCCGATGTCCTCATTGAATGGTCCGATGTCCTCATTGAATGGTCCGATGCCCTCATCGAATGGTCCGATGTCATCATCGAATGGTCCGATGTCATCATCGAATGGTCCGATGTCATCATCGAATGGTCCGATGTCATTATCGAATGGTCCGATGTCATCATCGGAGCAGTCCCGTCCTCATCGATGTCCAGATTTAGCCATCGGTGTCCAGATTTTAACCATCGATCGTCCAGCTTTCATATACCGATCGAGACGGCCGAGTTCCAGCTCCGGTTTCATTTGACACCACCGATCGGGGAGATGGGCATCGGTTCGCGGCTCCCGGGCGCGCCTCGTGTTTCAACGGACTTGCACCGAAAGCTGCTAATTTGGACAACTGTGGGCACAGACACTTGTCTGTGCTGTGGCAAGGTCCAGCGCCTGTTGGCTGACTAGCTACTCCGTTGCCGCCGCCTGCGGCGCCGCCGCGATCCACACCGTCTTCACATTGACGAACTCGCGGATGCCGTAGACGCCGAGCTCGCGGCCGAAGCCGGAGTGTTTGGTGCCGCCGAAGGGGACGCGCGGATCCGAGGCGACCATGGCGTTGATGAAGAGCTGGCCGGTTTCGATGCCGTCAATGAAGCGGTCCATTTCGGCGCGGTCGTTCGTCCAGACAGAGGCGCCGAGGCCGAAGGGGGAATCGTTGGCGACCGCGAACGCATCACTAATGTTAGCGACGCGGAAGATCGACGCGACCGGGCCGAATGTTTCTTCGCGCGCGGCGGGAGCATTCGGCGGGATGCGCGCGAGGACCGTCGGCGCGTAGTAATTTCCGTTGCGTTTTCCGCCGGTCAACAACTGCGCGCCGGCGGCGACGGAATCGCGCACCTGCTTTTCGATGTCGTCGGCGATCTGCGGCGTCGCCAGCGGACCGACGTCGTTCGACTCATCAAGCGGATCGCCGACTTTCAACGCTTCCATCGCTGCGACGAAGCGTTTCTCGAATTCATCGGCGATCGACTCATGCACGATGAAGCGTTTCGCGGCGATGCACGACTGGCCGTTGTTGACGATGCGCGCTTTCACCGCGGTGGAAACGGCTTCGGAGAGATTCGCGGACGGCATCACGATGAACGGATCGCTGCCGCCGAGCTCCAGCACCGCTTTCTTGATGTGCTTCGCCGCGATCGAGGCGACGCTCGCGCCAGCCGGCTCGCTGCCGGTCAGTGTCACTGCTTTCACGCGCTCGTCGGCGATCACGCGCTCGACCTGATCAGAACCAATCAGCAGCGTCTGAAACTCGTGATCGGTGAAGCCCGCATCGCGAAAGACTTCCTCGATCGCCAGCGCGCACTGCGGCACGTTCGAGGCGTGTTTGAGCACCGCCACGTTGCCCGCCATCAACGCCGGCGCGGCGAAGCGGAAGACCTGCCAGAACGGGAAGTTCCACGGCATCACCGCCAGGATCGTTCCCATCGGCTCGTAGCGGAGGAACGTCTCCTTCGCGTCGGTCTTCACGTGTTCGTCGGCGAGATACGACTGCGCGTGTTCCGCGTAGTAGCGGCAGTTGTTCGCGCACTTCACGACCTCGGCGACAGCGGCGTTGACCGGCTTTCCCATCTCGATCGTAATGAGCCGCCCCAGCTCCTTCTGCCGTTCTTCGAGGATCTCCGCGGCCCGATTCATCCGCGATGCGCGTTCGTGAAAACCGCGAGCACGATTTACACGTAGAGCACTCACGGAGCGGGCCAGAACCGCATCGATTGCGGCATCATTCAGCGCTTCAAACGTCCTGATCGTCTCCCCAGTTGCCGGATTCACGGATGCAATCGCCATCGTCGGAAACCTCTGTTATCCTCGGCCCAATTCGTCCTTAACTGCAGTTCCAATCAACCCTCATGCAAGGAGTGCCCATGAGCCAGTCGAAGCATATTCGCTTCCTGTTTGCGATAGCCCTGCTCGTCGCTATCGTCCCGTTTTCCGCCTTTGCGCAGAGCAGTAACGGTTCCATCGTCGGCGTGGTGACCGACGACGCCGGCGGCCTTCTGCCCGGCGTCACCATCACCGCCGTCAACACCGCGACCGGCTTGACGCGAACGAGCGTGTCGAACCCGGCCGGCCACTACGACGTCCCACTGCTGCCGCCCGGCAATTACTCGTTGTCGAGTGAGTTGTCGGGATTCCAACCGCTCAAGTACCCGCGCATCGTCGTCAACGTCGGCACGGAATCGACTGTGAACTTCAAGTTGAAACAGGGCGTCGCCGAAAGCGTCACGGTCACCGCCGCGGCGCCGCTGGTCGATACCAGCCGTTCCGCCGTCACGTCCGTCGTCGGGGAGAGAGCGATTCAGAACCTGCCGACCAACGGCCGGAGCTTCATCGACTTCGCCCTGACCACGCCCGGAGTCGTGCGCGACGTCCGCGCGGGCGACATCAGCTTCGCCGGCCAGCGCGGTACGCTGAACTCGCTCGTCATCGACGGCGCCAACAACGACAACACCTTCTTCGGCCAGTCGCTCGGCCGCACCGGCTCGGGCCGCGCGCCGTACCAGTTTTCGCAGGACGCGGTGAAGGAGTTCCAGGTCAACACCAACTCCTACTCGGCGGAGTACGGTCGCGCCGGCGGCGCCGTCATCAACGTCGTCACCAAGTCGGGCACCAACGAGTTCCACGGCACCGCCTTCGACTTCCTGCGCGACCGCCGCTACAACGCCAACGATTTCATCAACACCATCCAGACGCCGCCGCGCGTGAAGGGGCCGTATCACTTCGACCAGTACGGCTTCAGCCTCGGCGGGCCGATCGTCACCGACAAGCATTTCTTCTTCACCAACTACGACGCGCAACGCAACTCCATCGATAACCCCATCCTGCTCGGCGTCGCGGCGTCGCAGGTGCCGACGGATGCGGCGTCGCAGGCTGGGTATCAGAAAGTGCTCGCGCTTTCGGACACCTACCAGAAGACGCAGAACCAGGACGTCTTCCTTCTCAAGACCGACCATGAGCTGTTCGCCAACGATCACCTTTCGCTGCGCTACAACCGGCAGAAGTTCACCGGCGGCAACTTCGAGAACGGCAACTCCTCGAATGCGCTGCAGCACACCGGCGACTCGCTCGTGCAGACCGACACATTCGCCGTTTCGAACTCGACGGTCATCAGCAACTCGCTCTTCAACGAAATCCGCGGCCAGTACGCGAAAGACAGCGAGCCGGGCAAGGCGAACAGCGCCGATCCGGAAGCGCAGATCAACCAGGGCTCGATCCGCGTCATCAACATCGGCCGCAACACCTTCAGCCCGCGCGAGACCACCATCAAGCGCAACCAGATCGCCGACACGCTGAACGACGTCATCGGCAGGCACGCGGTGAAAGCCGGATTCGACGTCAGCCAGGACAAGATCCTCAACTTCTTCCCGGGCAACTTCTTTGGCTCGTACAGTTTCAACAGCCTGGCCGATTTCCAGAACGGCAAGCCGGCCAGCTACCTGCAGGCGTTCGCCGGTCCGGGCACGACCGGTCCGACCACGCATCCGGACATCACCGAGTACGCGGCCTTCGTTCACGACGAATGGTCGTTCAGTCCGCAACTGACCATCAACGCCGGCCTGCGCTACGACTTCCAGAGAATCGCGCAGCCGACGGTGCGCAATGCCGATACGCAGCTTGCCGCGGCCGGTATCGACACCAGCAAAGTTCCGGAAGATAAAAACAACTTCGCGCCGCGACTCGGCTTCGCGTGGACGCCGAACACCGTCAGCCGCACCGTCGTTCGCGGCGGCTACGGAATCTTCTACGGCCGCACGCCGGCCATCATGATCGGCACCGCCCACTCGAACAACGGCATCAACGTGCAGACGCTCAGCTTCACCGGCGCGCTGATTCCGACGTACCCGAACATCTACTCGTCGATCCCGACCGGCGTCACGCTGCCGAAGCCGACCATCTTCGCCTTCGATCCGAAGTTCCAGAATCCGAAAGTGGAGCAGGGCAGCCTCGGCATCGAGCGCGGCCTGACCAATGACATCGCCGTCTCGCTGACCTACCAGTACGTGAAGGGCATCGACCTGCCGCGCACGATCGACATCAACGTTTCCGATCCGGTCCTGGTGTCCGTGCCGGCCGTCAGCGCCGCCAGCGGTGCAGTGCTCGGCAACCCCACGTTCGTGCGCTACACCGGCCATCCGTTCGCGAACTTCGCGCGCATCCTGGAGTTCCAGTCGAGCGCGAGCTCTGAGTACAACGGCATCACGGTCGACATCCAGAAGCGCTTCTCCAACAACTGGCAGATGCGTCTCGCCTACACACATTCGAAGGTGCGCGACGACAAGCCCGACGCCACCGCCGTCGTACCGGGCACCGACGACCCGAAATTCGCGCAGGACCCGCTCAATCTTCACGGCGATTGGGCGCCGGGCGACAACGACGTCCCGAACCGCATCGTTCTCAGCGGCGTCTGGAGCCTCGACTCGTATTCGGAGCACATGAGCGGAGCAAGCCGCGCCATCTTCGGCGGCTGGACCATCAGCGGCATCGCCGCCTGGCAGACCGGCCAGCCGTACTCCGCGCTGGCCAGCACGGACCTCAACAACGACGGCAACGCGCGCAACGACCGCGCTCCGGGCTTCGCCCGTAACTCGTTCCGCCTGCCGAGCCAGTTCTCGGTCGATCCACGCGTGACGAAGGACATCGGCCTCTTCTCCGGTGCCCGCGTGCAACTCATCGCCGAAGCGTTCAACCTCTTCAACCGCAGCAACGTGAGCGGCGTCCGCACCACGTACGACGCCGTAACCAACACCGCCGGCGTCCCGACGAAGCTGACCGTGCAGGACGCGACCAACCCGTTCGGATCGGCCACCCTCTCATCCGGCCCGCGCATCCTGCAGTTCGCCGCGAAAATCACCTTCTAAACATTTCTGGTTCTTGATGTGAGGCCGCCGGATAAAACCGGCGGCCTTTCTTTTCTCCGCGTCCCCGCGTCTCCGCGTGAACCGTTCCCTTATGATCCTCGCGTGACCGCAGGAAAAAAGGCGCCGATCGTCATCGCGATCGTAATCATCGTCGCCGCCGCTGCCGCCGTCCTCTACTACCGCGAATCGCGAAAGCCGGCCGAGGTCATGCTCAGCGGAACGCTCGAAGCGCGCACGGTCAACGTCGGCTCGCTCGTCGGCGGCCGCGTCACGAAGACGCTCATCGACGAAGGGATGCACGTCGACTCCGGCCAACTACTCGTCACGCTCGAGACCGAAACGATCGACCGCCAGCTCAGCGAACAGCGCGCCGCGATTACCGCCGCCCAGGCCGCGCTCGCGAAGGCGCTCGCCGGGCCGCGTCCCGAGGAGATATCGAAAGCCGCCTCCATCGCCAGCAATGCTGAAATGGAACGCCACCGGCAGGATCGCCTTTATCGCGACGGTATCGTTGCCAAAGGAATCGCCGAAGACGCCGCCACGAAAGCCAAAACCGCGGCCGACGATCTCCGCATCCTGCAGAAAGGAACGCGCAAAGAAGACATCGACGCCGCGCGTGCCGAGGTCGAAGCGCAGCAGCGAAAACTCGAGACGCTGATGAAGCAGCGCGCCGAGACCAACGTCGTCTCAACCGTCGACGGCGTCGTGCAATCGTTCGGATTGCGCGCCGGCGACATCGTTGCTCCGAATCAGACCGTCGCCGAGATCCTCGAAGCGAGCCAGCTCTGGGTTCGCGTCTACGTCCCTGAAACGGAGCTTGGATTGATCGCCGTCGGCCAGCAGGTGCGCGTTCACATCGACACCTACCCGGACGAAACCTTCGCCGGACACATCGCCTCCGTCAGCAGCCAGGGCGAGTACACGCCGCGCAACGTGCAGACGCGCGCGCAACGCGCCGAGCAGGTCTTCGGCGTGAAAGTCCTCGTCGATCCGAATGCGAAACTCAAAGCCGGCATGGCCGCCTCCGTCGACCTCGGCGTGAAGGGCCGCGCCGATTGAGCGACGACCTCGGCATCGATGTTCAGGGTGTATCGAAAGACTTCGGAACGTTTCGCGCTCTCGACAAGATCACGCTGCAGGTTCCGCGCGGCGAAATCTTCGGCCTCCTCGGGCCGAATGGTTCCGGCAAGTCGACGCTGATCCGAATCCTCTGCGGCCTGCTCGTCCCAACCGAAGGAAGCGCAACGGTCGATGGCTATGACGTTGAAAAAGAAGGAGAGCAAGTCCGCCAGCACATCGGCTACGTCTCGCAGGCCTTCTCGCTTTACCGCGATCTCACGGTGCAGGAGAATCTCGACTTCTTCAGCTCCATCTATCGATTGAAAGGCGCGGAACGGAAGGAACGGATCGACTGGGCCATCAATCTCACGCACATCGGCCCGTACCGCGATCGACTGGCCGGCGCGCTTTCCGGCGGATGGAAACAACGCCTCGCGCTCGCCGCCGCGCTCATGCACCAGCCGCGCGTCATCTTTCTCGACGAGCCGACTGCCGGCATCGATCCAGTCGCGCGCCGCGAACTGTGGGATCTACTCTTCGAACTGGCCGGCAGCGGCGTAACGATGTTCGTGACCACGCACTACATGGACGAAGCGGAGCGCTGCGCCTCGGTCGCGTATCTCTACATGGCGCGCCTCATCGTCGTCGGCCGTCCCGATGCGCTGAAAAAGTTGCCCGAGGTCACGCCGGAAGGGACGAAGCGCATCGAGGCCGTGTCGAGCGAAGGCGTCGCGAAACTGATGACCAGCGCACGGACCTTGCCGTACGTCCGCGCCGCGACGATCTTCGGAATCGCGCTCCATCTCCTGATCGACGCGAACACTTCCGACGAGAAGGTCAAGAGCGATCTCGAAGGCTTCCACCTCGGCGACGTACACGTCAATCCGATCGATGCGTCGCTCGAAGACGTCTTCGTCCGCCTCACGGAAACGCGCGGCAAAGAGTTGGAGGCGGCGCGGTGAATGGCTTCGCCGCGATGTTCCGCAAAGAGCTGACGCAGATGCTGCGCGACCGCGCCACGCTCATGTTCGCCATCGCCGTTCCCGTCTTCGAGTTGATCCTCTTCGGCGTCATCGACATGAACGCGAAGAACATCCCCACCGCCGTCTTCGATCAGAGCCGTACGCAGGAAAGCCGCCGGCTCATCGAGCAGTTCGGCAACACGTCGTACCTGAGCGTGAAGACACTGGTCGCATCGCGCGCCGAGTTGCAGCACCAGATCGTGGCGGGCCACGCGCAGGTGGCCGTCGAAATCCCGCCCGACTATGCGCGCAACATCGCCGCGAAGCGCACGGCGGACGTGTTGATCATGATCGACGGCTCCGACTCCAGCGTGGCCACGCAGGCGCTGTCCGCCGCGAACGGAGTGGTGCTCTCAAACTCAATCAACGCGCTGATGGAGAAGACCGCGCAACCGCTCGTCGAAGCGCATCCGGTCATGATGTTCAACCCCGACATGCGCAGCGCCAACCTGCTCATCCCCGGCCTGATCTCGATCCTGCTCACGTTCTCCGGCACGATCCTCTCCGCCTTCGCCATCGTCAAAGAACGCGAGCGCGGCACGCTCGAACAGCTCATGGTCACGCCGGTCTCGCCGCTCGCCGTCGTCACCGGCAAGCTCCTCCCATACCTCGGCCTGGCCTACCTGCAACTGCTGCTGATCCTTTTCCTGATGCGCTTCCTCTTCGCCGTCCCGATCCACGGCAGCCTCACGCTGCTCCTTCTGCTGTCGCCGATCTATCTGCTCGCGTTGCTGTCAGTCGGGCTGCTGGTCTCTTCGCGCGCGAACACGCAGATGGAAGCGATGCAGCGCGCGATGGGAATCCTGCTGCCGTCCGTGCTCCTCTCCGGCTACGTCTTTCCGATCGCATCGCTGCCGCTTCCGCTGCGCGTGGTTTCGTACCTGCTGCCTGCGACGCACTTCATCAAAATCGCGCGCGGCATCGTGATTCGCGGCGCGACATTTTTCGATCTCTGGGAACCAGTTGCCGCGCTGCTGGTGATCTCGGCACTGCTCATCGCCGCAAGCGCGCGAGCTTTTCAAAAGACGGTGACCTAAATTGCCAACGATGCTCGAACAAATCGCCCTCCTCGGCTTACGCGCGCTCACAGGCCTCGTCTTCGTCTGGAGCGGCTTCGCGCACGCACGCGATCCCGAAGGAAGTTCCAAAGACCTCGGCCTGCCGAAACCGATCGTGTTACTCGTCGGCATCGTCGAGCTGCTGGCCGGACTCGGCGTCGCCGGCGGCCTCTTGACCCGTCTCTCCTGCATCGGCCTGATGATCGTCATGCTCGGCGCCATTCACCGCAAAGCGCTGGTCTGGCACTCCGGCTTCTGGGGCAAAGGCTCGCAAGGCTGGCACTACGACCTGATCTTTTTCCTCATCTGCCTGCTCGTCTTCGCCACCAACGGCGGCGAGTGGGCGATCGACCGCTTGCTCTTCGGCGCGCGCGCCGCGTCGTCATATATTTTCTAAAATGAACGTAAAAGAAGTCGTCCCGTTCCTGCACGTCTCGTCGATGGAACGCTCCATCCGCTTCTACATCGACGGCCTCTGCTTCGAGTTGCGAAACAAGTGGGAACCCGAGGGGAAACTTCGCTGGTGCTGGCTCACGCTCCGCGGCGCATCGCTGATGCTGCAGGAGTTCGTAAACAGGCCACTCCCTGCGACCGCAGGCGCCGGTGTCAGCCTGAACTTCACGTGCTCGGACGCCATCGCGCTCTACAACGACTACCTCTCCCGCAGCCTCAATCCCTCCGAACCCGAAGTGGGCAACGGCCTCTGGGTAACGGAGGTCGTCGATCCCGACGGCTACAAACTCTTCTTCAATAGCCCAACGGATGTGGCCGAGGATACGAAGCTGTCGGATCTCGCGAACACGTGACGGGGAACGTTTCCCGCGGATCACACCAATCGCGATGGCGGCAACAGCGATTTGTTGATCGCGATTGCGGCGATTGCTCCGTCCGCGGCGGAGGTGATGGCTAGTTGCGAGCCGGGGACGAGGTCTCCGACCGCGTATATGCCTTCGACCGTCGTTTGCTTGTGGTCGTCCACGATGATGTTCGGGTGCTGATCGTCGACTTCGCAGCCGAGGTCCTCGGCGAGGACGCAGGAGCGTTCGACGCCGATCGTAAAGAAGAGGGCTTCCACCGCAACTTGCTCACCGGTCGAGAGGACGGCGGCGCGAACCATGGCGTTATCGCCGATGAGAGAGATTACTTTCTCGTCCTTGACTCCGATGCCTAGGGCCAGTAGCTTGCTGAAGTGCTCATCGGTCCATTCGCGAGGGTGGCCGTCGGTGAAAATCGTCAGCTGATCGGTCCATTGCAGAAGTTTCAGTGCGAGGCCAACCGCAGCTTTTCCCCATCCGATCACGCCGACGCGTTTTTCGCGAACCTCGTAGCCGTCGCAGTCAGCGCAGTGAAAGACGCTGCCGCCGTAGAAGGACTCAACGTCCGGGATGTCGGGGAGCTTGTCGCGGACGCCATAAGCAAGGACGACGCGACGCGCGCGCTGGACGCCGGCGCTGGACGTCACCTCGAAGATGTCGCCGACGCGCTCGACGTGATTCGCTACACAGTGGCAAATCTCCGCGCCAGCAGCCTCGGCTTCGCTGCGTCCGCGCGCGAGCAGCTCGCCGGGCGCGATGTTGTGCTGCCCGAGAAATCCGTGGATGGCGCGCGACGCGTAGTTGCGCGGCTTGCCGCTGTCGATGACCAGAACCGGCCGGCGGTAGCGCGCCAGAAAAATCGCGCAGGTGAGCCCGGCCGGACCACCGCCGATGATGATGCAGTCGTACGTTGATTCGCTCGGCATTCGAAGCGGACTCCAGTGCATAAGCGCCGCCACGTACGGTAGGCTCCGCGCGTGCTCGTCTTCGTCGCCGGCAGCGCTGCTGACGTCTTTGCTCCCGATCTGGCGGCGGCAATCGATGCCGAGTTGCGGACGCGCTTTCCGTCGCTGGCGATTGTCGATGCCGAGGCATATCAGTCCGATCCGGTCGAAGCGGTGGGATGGTCGCGGCTGCAGGCCCGCGCGATGCGTTTGATCTCTGCACCGCACCTCGGCGGGTTGGACGCGTATCAGTCGGTTTATCTCCCGCTGCGATTCGAACGCGTCGAGCACATCACCATCGCCTCCGTGGCTGATCCGGTCGAAGTTGGAAGCCTCGATGTGCTGCTCGACGAGCTGCGGCTTTTCGCGTCGCACGCAGCGTTGCCGACGGATGACGTTGAGCTGATGCAGCTTGCGGCGAAGTATTTGGAAGACGATGATCTGTTCTCTTCTGATCTGGACATTCAGACGTACGTTCAGTTGCTGTTGACTGCGAAGCAGGCTTCGGCGCGTGGGATCGCGCTGTGGCTCAATCCTGCGGCGTAGCGCGCAGGATCTCCGGTGATACCGCGCTGGTGATCGTTGAAAAGCCGCAGTCCTCGCACCGCCACCAGAGATCCTGACGTCTCGCTGCGCGAGCCATCAGGATAGAGTTTGAAGCAACCAAAACCATGGACCGCCTCAAACGGATCGCACCGTTCCTCAAGCCGCTCCTGATTCTGGCGCTGTTCGCGGTCGCGTTGCGGGTGCTGCACGACACGCTGGCGCAGTACCGGTATCGCGACGTCATCCGCTATCTCGACGCGCTGCCGATCGATCAGATCCTCCTCGCGGCCGGCCTCACGCTCCTCGGCTACCTGGTCATGACCGGCTACGACACGCTGGCCTTCCGCTACATCCGCCATCCGCTGCCGTACTTCAAAATCGCGCTCGCGTCGTTCATCGGCTACGCGTTCAACAACAACGCCGGCATGTCGGGATTGGTCGGCAGCTCGTTGCGTTACCGGCTGTACAACGCCTGGCGATTGACAGCGGTCGAGATCGCGAAGGTCATCGTCTTCTGCACGGTCAGCTTCTGGCTCGGATTCGTCCTGCTCGGCGGCATCTTTTTTCTGACGACGCCGCCCGCGATTCCGCCGTCCATTCACATCCCCTTCGCATCGATGCGGCTCCTCGGCATCGTCCTGCTGCTGCCGGCCATCGGCTACATGCTCTGGATCGCCATCCGCCGCGAGCCGGTGCGCATCAAGCAGTGGGAGTTTGAGCTTCCGTCAGCCGGACTCTTTGTGGCGCAGGTCGTGACCTCGTGCCTCGACTGGATCATCGCCGCCTCGGTGCTCTACATCCTGCTACCCGACTCGCTGCCGCTGACGTTCAGTCGCTTTCTCGGCATCTTCCTGCTCGCGCAGATCGCCGGCGTCGCGTCGAACGTGCCCGGCGGCATCGGCATTTTCGAAGCGATCATCCTCGTCTTCCTCGCACCGTTTTTTTCCGCCTCGGCCATCCTCGGTTCGCTGGTCGCGTTCCGAGTCATCTATTACCTGCTGCCGCTGCTCGTCGCAATTCTCTTGCTCGCGACACACGAGATCATCGAGAAACGTGAAGGCGTCGCGAAGGCGTGGCGGATTTTCGGACGATGGGCGCCCGGCATCGCGCCGCAGCTTCTGGCCTTCACCATCTTCATCGGCGGAGCCGTACTTCTCTTTTCCGGCGCCACGCCGACGCTGCCCGGCCGCATTGGATTTCTGCGCCGCGTCGTGCCGCTGCCACTCGTCGAGCTGTCGCACTTTTTCGGATCGATCGCCGGCGCGGCCTTGCTCGTCCTCGCGCGCGGCCTTCAGCGACGCCTCGATGCCGCGTATCAGCTGACTGTCGTCGTCCTCGGCACCGGCATCCTCTTTCAGATTTTTAAAGGCGGCGATTTCGAGGAAGCGATCATCCTCGCGGTGATGCTGTTCGCGCTCGTCGCGTCGCGGCGCCACTTCTACCGAAAGGCGTCGCTGCTGAACGAAGGATTCGGGCCGGGATGGATCGCCGCAATTCTGTTGGTCCTGATCTCGTCGGCATGGCTCGGTTTCTTCAGCTACAAACACGTCGAATATTCGCGCGACCTCTGGTGGCACTTCTCCTTCCGCGCCGACGCGCCGCGCTTCCTGCGCGCCTCGGTCGGCGTGGTCGGACTGCTGCTGCTCTTCTCGATTCAACGCCTGCTGCGGCCGGCAGCCGAGGAGCCGGATCCGCCGACGATCGAAGAGGTGGAGAGAGCGGCGGCGGTGATCGCGGACGAAAAAAACAGCCAGGCCAATCTCGCACTCCTCGGCGACAAGCCGCTGCTCTTCAGTCCAACGGGCCGCGCGTTTCTCATGTACGGAGTCGAAGGGCGGAGCTGGATTTCGATGGGCGATCCGGTGGGCTCCGACGACGAAAAGCAGGAGCTGATCTGGCGCTTCCGCGAGCTGTGTGACCTGCACGCCGGCTGGCCGGTTTTCTACGAGGTGCAGCGCCAGAACCTTCACTACTACCTCGACCTCGGACTGACGCTGCTCAAGATCGGCGAAGAAGCGCGTGTGAAGCTCGACGATTTCTCGCTCGACGGCGGCGACCGGAAATGGATGCGCAAGATGTTGCGCCGTGTCGAGGCCGAATCGTGCACATTCGAGATTGTCGACGCCGCGCCGATCGTCGACGAGTTGCGCGTCATCTCCGACTCCTGGTTGGCCGAGAAGAGCACGCGCGAGAAAGGCTTCTCGCTCGGATTCTTTGCTGAGGGTTACGTGAGCCGCTGTTCCGTCGCGATCGTGAAGAAAGACGATCGCATCGTCGCGTTCGCGAATCTTTGGGAAGGCGCCGGCGAAGAGCTGTCGGTCGACCTGATGCGGCATCTGCCGGACGCGCCGGCGGGCGTCATGGACTACATGTTCGTCAACCTCATTCTCTGGGGCCAGCAGCGCGGTTACGCCTGGTTCAACCTCGGCATGGCGCCTCTGTCCGGACTCGAGAATCGCTCACTCGGCACGCTCTGGAATCGCGTCGGAGCGTTGGCGTATCGGTTCGGCGAGAACTTCTACAACTTCCAGGGGCTGCGCCAGTACAAGGAAAAATTCGATCCGGAGTGGGAGCCGATGTACCTGGCCAGCCCCGGCGGCCTGGCGCTGCCGCGCATCCTGACCAACCTCGCGGCGCTGATTTCCGGCGGCCTGCGCGGCGTCATCTCGAAGTAGCGCACAGGCGATAGACTCCGGCGTCGATGACCTGGTACCAGGAATGGTTCGGCGAGGCGTACCTCGAGCTCTACGCGCATCGCGACGATGAGGAAGCGCGGCGCCAGGTCGCGTTTTTTCGCGAGCATGCAGGCAACGTCGACGGTGTCATCCTCGATCTCGCCTGCGGCACCGGACGTCATCTCACTGAGCTGAATGCCGAGGGATACGACGCCGTCGGCTGCGATTTATCGTTCACGCTGCTGCGAACCGGGATCGACGAATACGGACCGTTGCCAGTCGCACGCGCCGACATGCGTGCGCTTCCCTTCTGCAGCGCCAGCTTCAACGGACTAGTCAACTTCTTTACCAGTTTCGGATACTTCGCCACCGAGGACGAAAACATGAAGGTCGTGCGCGAAATGGCGCGCGTGCTGCGGCCGGGCGGCGTTTTTCTTTTCGATTACCTCAATGTCGATCGCGAGTTGGACAAGCTCGTTGAGCGCGAGACGATCGAGACGCCGAGTGGACACGTGGAGATTGAACGCTGGTTCGATCCGCGTGACCGTTCTTTCAACAAACGGATCACGATCGGTCAAAAGCGTTACCTGGAACGCGTTCGCGGATACGATCTCGACGAGATCTCGACGATGTTTACTTCCTCGGGCCTTTCGATCCGCGAAGCGTTCGGCGACTTCGACGGCGCGCCGTTCAACGCCGCCTCGCCGCGCCTGATCCTCGTCGGGAGCCGCGCCCGATGACGGAGGCCGCCTGTCTCCGCATTCCGCTCGCCGCGTATCCGGGTTTCAATCGCTTCACGCTCGACTGGATCGCCGGCAATCCACACGCGACGCAGTTCCTGCCTCGAACCGATGCCGCGCGCGATGCAACAATTCGTGACGCCGCGCTGGCCGACGCGCTGATCGCATCGAACCGCAATTGGGGCCGCAACGTCGAGGACGAAGTGGCCCGATGGGCGCGCGGAGAAACGTTCACGGTCATCGCCGGCCAGCAGGTCGGCTTCGCCGGCGGTCCGATCTACACGCTGGCCAAGCTCGCCGGGATGCTGAAACTGAAGCGCGACAACGAAGCGCGCGGCATACCTACCACCGTCTTTTTCTGGCTGGCAACGGAGGACCACGACTTCGCGGAGGTGGCGACGTTGTCGCTGCCGAAGCGCGACCGGAAGCAGCAGCTCGATCTCACCACGTTTCGTACACACCATCCGCGATCGAAGATGGCGGTCGGCGTGTTGCCTGTCCCCGAGGAACTGACGCTGGCGCTGATCGAGTTTCTCGACATCCCGCGTCCATCATGGCTGCGCGAAGGAATCACGTTCCGCGATTCGTTCGCCGAGTTGATCACGTCCACAGTCGATGGAAAGTTCATCCTCGTCGACGCACTCCTTCCTGAACTTCGCCGTGCCGGCGCGCCTCTGTTCGACGGCATTCTCACGAACTGGGATCGCATTCAACGTGCGCTGGATACGCGCGCCGAGGAGCTGACCAAGGCCGGATACGCGCCGCAAGTCGTTCCGCGGCCGGGTGAGGCACACACGCTGCTCTTCAATCTCGACGACCACGGACGTCGCCAGTTGATCGAATCGCCGAATGCGCTACCGTCGCCGGAGCGGACATCGACGTCCGCCCTCACGCGCCCGCTGCTGCAGGATTTCGTGCTGCGTCCCGACCTTTTCGTCGGCGGACCATCGGAGGTCGCGTACTACGCGCAGATCGCGCCGCTGCACGAAATGCTGAACGTGCCGATGCCGCGTGTTGCATTGCGCGCGCACGAACTGCTCGCGCCGAAGAAACTCGCGCGGACCGTTGAGCGTTACGACATCAAAGCCGAGGAGATCTTCGCCGGCACCGACGCAGTGCTCGCCACGCGCGAACCGGCGGGCGTAGCGGAGGTCAAGGCCATCGTCCAGAAAGCAGAGCGCGCGCTGGCCGCCGACATCACACGCATCGGCGAGATCGCCCTTCCCGCCGAGCACGCGCTCGCCCGCGCGATCAACAAATCGATCGGTCACATCGAATATCACTTTGGAAAACTGACCGAACGCGCCATCCGCGGACTCGCGCGCAAAGACCGCGAGCGCTACGCCGCCGTCCGCGAGCTCGTCGCGACGCTCGTTCCCGACGGCGCGCCGCAGGATCGCGTCACCGGCTGGTTCGGCTACTGGCAGCAGTACGGTTCGCACCTCGTCGAACGAATGATCGACGACGCGGCGCAGGACGACGACGTGTGTAAGGTGGTGAGCCTGTGATCGAAGCGTTGGAACCGGTCGACATCATCTTCTTCGGAGCGCATCCGGACGACATCGAGCTGTCGTGCGGCGGCACGATCGCCAAGTCGGTCGCCGACGGACTGCGCGTCGGCATCATCGAGCTGACCCGCGGCGAATTGGGAACGCGCGGCACTCCGAAAATCCGCCGGCGCGAGGCTCTCAACGCCATGCGCATCCTCGGCGCGCGCTTCCGCGAACAACTCGACTTTGGCGACGGCAACATCCGCACCGGCCGCGACGAAGAGCTGCAGATTATCGAGATCGTCCGCACCTGCAAACCGAAAGTCGTCTTCACGATGTGGCCCGACGACCGCCATCCCGATCACGTCCGCACCGGCAAGATCGTGACCGAGGCCTCGTGGTACGCCGGTCTGCGCTCGCTTGAAACCGGGCTGCCGCACCATCGTCCGCAGGTCACGATTTACTACCCGCAGAACTATCTCGTCACGCCCAGCTTCGTGGTCGACGTGACGAAGACGTGGAAGACGAAGCAGCGCGCCATCGCCGCGTTCAAGTCGCAGTTCTACAATCCGAAATCGAAAGAGCCGCCGTCGTTCATCGCCGATAAGAAGTTCATGGAGATGATCGAAGCGCGCGGCCGCCACTTCGGCGCGTTGATCGGCGTCGAATACGGCGAAGCGTTCATGACCAAACAGCCGCCGAAAATCGATGACGTGATCGCCGCGTACGCCGGGAGAGAGCGGTGAGAATCGGCATCACCTGCTATCCGACGTTCGGCGGCTCGGGCGTCGTGGCCACGGAGCTTGGCGTGGCGCTCGCGCGCGGCGGCGACGACGTCCACTTCATCAGCTACGCGATGCCGTCGCGCCTCAACGTGCTGCACGAGCGCGTTCGATTTCACGAGGTCACCGTCACGCCGTATCCGCTCTTCGATCCCTATCCGCCGTACACGCTGGCGCTGGCGACGAAGATGGCCGAGGTTGCGGAGTACGAGAAACTCGACATCCTGCACGTGCACTACGCGATTCCGCACGCCATCAGCGCGCACCTCGCGCGCGAGATCGTCTCGTCGCGGAACAAACTGCCGTTCATCACCACGCTGCACGGGACCGACATCACGCTCGTCGGCCGCGATCCGAGTTACCTCCCGATTACGCGCTTCGGAATCGAAGTGTCGAACGGCGTGACCGCGGTTTCGCAATGGCTGCGCGACGAGACCGCGAAGAACTTCGCCACGAAGAAAGAGATCGAAGTGATCCCGAACTTCGTCGATCCCTCCCGCTTCCGCAAACATGCGGGAGCGCTGTCTGGCCTCTTCGCATCGTCCGGCGAAAAGCTGCTCTGCCACGTCTCGAACTTCCGTCCCGTGAAACGGATCATGGATGTTCTGGCCGTCTTTGAACGCGTCTCGCGCACGATCCCGAGCCGCCTCGTGATGATCGGCGACGGCCCCGACCGTTCCGTCGCCGAAGCTTTCTGCCGCGACCATCACCTGCGCGAACAGGTCTTCTTCCTCGGCAACGTCCCCAACCTCGAAGAAGTCGTTGGCGCCGCAGACGTCTTCCTGCTCCCGTCCGAAGCCGAGTCCTTCGGAATGGCCGCCCTCGAAGCGATGGCCTCCGAAGTCCCCGTCATCGGCAGCCGCGCCGGCGGCTTGCCCGAAGTCGTCGTCGAAGGCGAAACCGGCTACCTCCTTCCCGTCGGCGACGTCGAAGGCATGGCCTCCCGCGCCATCGAAATCCTCTCCACCCCCGACCTCCAACGCCGCCTCGGCCGCAACGGCCGCGACCTCGCCGAAGGCAAGTTCAACGTGAACGGAGTCGTGCCGAGATATCGTGAGTTTTACGAGAGGGTGATTGGATGATGGAGTACGTGATCGTCGTTAGAGGGAGATACGTCTTTCGGCGCGTATGTGCCTGACCTGCCGGGTTGCGTCGCCGTTGGTGAGTCGCGGGAGGAAGCGATGCAACTCATTCGCGAGGCGATTCAGATGCACATCGCGAGTCCTGCGCGAGAATGGGGAGCTTCCACTGGCTCGGGAACGCTCAGCGACACTGTCGCGTTAGAATAGCCACGATCATGTCCGGCAAAATCATCATCACCACTCCCTTCCCCACTCCCCAAGAGGTGGCGGCGTATTACAAGATCCCTGCGAAACGCGTTGCCGAGCTGGACGAGATGATTAACGAAGTTCGTAGGTCCATGGCAAAGACGGCAGCACGGAAGAAATCGACCTCGCGGAATGGCACCCGCAAATCGGCCAACGGCAGCAGAAGTTCGCGCGCGAAGAAGTGAGGCCGGACAGCGGTGGCTACGACGAACCCCGAGCCGCCACTCGCTTTCATCAACGTCCCTTATTCGAAACGCTACGAGCGCGTCTATCTGGCATTCATCGCGGGCAGCGCTGGTACGGTCTGGTGCCTACTGCGGCTGTGCGCGATCCATCGAGCCGTTTTCAGCTTGACCGCATCTACGAGCTTATTTCGTCTGCCCAGTACTCGTTCCACGACCTGTCGTGGATGTCGCTTGACAACAAGTCGCCACGAACTCCGCGACTGAACATGGCGTTCGAATTGGGGCTCGCGGTCGCAATCAGCCGGACGGCGGGAGCGAACCATGAATGGTTTGTTTTCGATACGGTGCCCTATCGCTTGGACAAAGCGTTGAGCGATCTTGGCGGAATCCGGCCGCGAATCCATGATCGCTCGCCCGAAAGCGTTATGCGGGCGCTCATGAACGCCTTCGGTCGCCGTGCGAACCAGCCGACATTTGTAAACCTAATGGATATTTACCGCGAGGTCGAGATCGTCGCCCGAGGCATCAAGCGCAACTACTCGTTGGATCTTTTCGACACGAAACCATTTGCGGACCTGTTTTACGCGGCGAACAAAGCTGCTCGGCAGCACATCCCTTCACTTGGGACCTGATCCTACGGCTCCGGCCGAATGCCTCCACTCGGCACGCCGTTCCCGTAAATCTCCACGTACCGCTTGTAGCTGTTCATCACCTTGCGCACGTACTGTTTCGTTTCGTTGAAGTTGATGGCGGAGAGGAAGTAATCGTCGCCCGGCGCGGGAGCGAGGCGGGACCAGAGCGCGGTTTGTTTGGGGCCGGCGTTGTAGGAGGCGGCGACGTTGTAGTGGTCGTTTGAGAAATCCTTTGAGAGCGTGCTGATGTACTTCGCGCCGAGGCGGATGATTACGCGCGGGTCGTAGAGATCCTCGGGGTCGACGTCGAGGAGGCCGACGTCGCGTCCGATCTGGCGCGCGGTGGTGATGATGAACTGAAGCAGGCCGCGGGCGGCGGCTTCGGATTTTGCGCGCGGGTTGAAGCGCGACTCCTCGCGCATGATGGCCAGGACGAGCGTCGGATCGGCGCCGAAGCTCTTCGCGTCCTCGCTGATGTAGTCGTAGAAATAGCGCGGGTAGAGGAGCTGGCGGACGGCGAGGGGCAGCAGCTCCGGGACGTAGTCGCGCGGCACGGAGCTCATGAGCACTTCGATGGCGAAGATCGATTCCTTCGATGCGTTGCCGCGGTTGAGCGCCAGCGATTGCGTCAGCGCGGATTTCAGCGGACGGAGCGGATAGCGATGCGGGATGTTGTCCGCGGCTTCGTCGTAGAGGCCCATCGCCATCAGCAGTGAGGTGCGGTCAGGATTCGTCCGCGGAAATTGCGGAAACGCTTCGGCGTGCAGGTTGAGGATGTTCGCGTACTCCGGCAGGTGCTGATAAATGCCGGCGAGCCGTTTCAACTGAGCCACGTGATTGCTCGACGAGAGCAGGATGCGATCAGTCGCGACCTGCTTCGCGACAACCCAGTTTCCTGCCGCAATCAACCGCGCGACCTCGGCATCGCGGGTGGCTAGTGCCTGGCGTAACTTCGGCTGCATCGACGGCGCATCGAGACGCTGCCGCGCGAAATAGGCAAAGTGCGTCGGCTGCGTTGCGCGCAGGACGTTGAGGTACGCGGCGAAGGCGGCGGGCGGATTCGACGATTCGAGAGCACGTGCGCGCCAGTAGTCGATTTCGTATGGTTCGAATTTATCGAGGAGATTGCGCGGAATCGCATTCAGCGTCACGACCGCCGCGCCGTTGTTGCCCGCGCCGAGCATGCCGAGGGCGTAGGCGAGGGAGGCCTCGACGAGGGTGTGCCTGTCTTGGGAGAGTGTGATGGGCCAGTTTTTTCGCACGAAGGCCATGTCGGCCGCGGCTTCGGCGAAGCGGCGTTGCTTGAGACGCGTTCGAATTCGTTGCGTGACGGCGGGGCCGGTGGCGTCGAAGCGCCCTGGCAGCGCCAGCACCTGCGTCATCAACCCCTCGGCGGTGCGGTCGTCACCCTGGAGTTGCGCGGCGCGCGCGTCGTGCCAAAGGAACGTGGCCTTCCACTTCGGAACGGCTGTTGAAGCGGCGCCGCGCAGGTACGTCTGCCGCGCCTGCGTGAATTGTTCGTTGCCGAAATACGAGCGGCCGATCGCGAACGTCAGATCCTCGCGCCGCTGCGGCATCGCGCGCAACGCGGCGGAGAGAAGCGCGACGGCGCGGTCGAAGTGACGATGGTTCTGCATCGACTCGCCCATGAGCAGCAGTTGCGGTCCATTCATGCGCGCGACCAGCGCGGGCTGATCGAGCGCGCGGCTGGCGCGGTCCGAGGCATCGTCGAGCGTGCCACCTTGCAGCAGGGGGATGCCACGCGCGAGTGCGCCGTTCGCGTCGCCGGCGCGGAGCGTCGACTCGACAATGCGCGCCGTCAGATCGCGGCGGCGTGACGTGCTGACGGTCGGAAAGAGTTTCGCAGCGAAGTCGATGAGTGGCTTTGGACCGCCTCGAGACAGGTGCTCGCTCTCATCGTCGATGGCCTGGTCGCGATACAGCGACGACGGTGTGGCAAAGATCAACTCCTGTCGATTGCGGCTGGCGGCAGCGTGATCGCCGCGCGCATCATTGATCTCCGCCTGGTGATAGAGCGCGAGATCGCGAAACGGATTTCCGGCGGCAAGGTACGGCGCCAGTTTCGCGGCGGCATCGGCAGGCTCGTTGTTCTCGATCAACGCTCGCGCGTGCAGATACGCGAGCGACCATTGCTCGTATTCAGAGCCATTTGTCTTCGCGATGCGATCGAGAAGGTCGGCCAGCTCCGACCACCGGCCGTTCGCCTCGAGTGAACGAAACTGCTCGCTCCACTCGTTCGGCGGACGCAACTCCCCGGATGGAGGCTTCGGACGCGTCTCTGCCGGCGCGGCGCGGAACACGCGGTGCCGCGGCGCACGCTGGCGCATGACGATGATGGCGACGACAGCCGCAAGGAGAACGGCGACGGCAACGCCGATGAGTGGAATGGCTACGCGTTTCTTCACGAATCTTCAGAGGTGAGCGTCCCCGAAAAAATGGCCTGCGGAGCTCGCCTGAGGATTTCGTTTCTAGCAATCGGGTAGCCAAGGATGGCGTCGACCAGCATGCGCCGGCCGTCGCGCGAGAAAAGGATCAACACCTTGCGCTTGATCTCGCGCACCTCGATCACGTCCTCCCACCGCATCCACCGGCCGCGCCTTCCGAACTGTTTCAGCACCCAGTTCTCGTACATCACGCCGTCGTCGCTGAGGTAGATGTGATCACCGTATTGAACGACCGCGGCGGCGAGCGTGCCGAGGAAGAGGCAGATGAGTGCGGTCATCGGCCACGCCTCGATCTCTTTTTCGCCCTTCGACAAGTAGTCGAACACCAGCGCCGCTGA
This sequence comes from Thermoanaerobaculia bacterium, assembly GCA_035996815.1. Classification (GTDB taxonomy): domain Bacteria; phylum Acidobacteriota; class Thermoanaerobaculia; order Gp7-AA8; family Gp7-AA8; genus JADGNZ01. The sequence goes on from DASYJF010000036.1 coordinate 122,412, forward strand.
TGCGAACGATGCCGCGCAGGAGACCAGTCGCGCCACCGGCGTGCGATCGAATTTGAGGATCCCGGCCATCGGCGGAAAGTAAAACATAACTCCGCTACAATCCCGCCCCCATGCGCTGGAGCCAATACTTCATCAACACATTGCGGGAAGTTCCCGCGGACGCCGACGTCATCAGCCAGAAGCTGATGATGCGCGCCGCCATGATTCGCAAAGTCGCCGCCGGCATCTACACCTACCTGCCGCTCGGCCTGCGCTCCATGCAGAAACTCGAAGCGATCGTGCGCGGAGAGATGGGCCGCGCCGGGGCGATCGAGCTAACGATGCCGACCATCCAGCCGTCCGAACTGTGGATCGAATCGAAACGTTGGCAGGTTTACGGAAAAGAATTGCTGCGCGTCAAAGACCGCCACGGCCGCGAGTTCTGCTACGCGCCGACGGCGGAGGAAGTCATCACCGACACGGTGCGCGATGCCATCAATTCATATCGCTCGCTGCCGGTGAATCTCTACCAGATCCAGACGAAGTTTCGCGACGAAGTGCGTCCGCGATTCGGCCTCATGCGCGGACGCGAGTTCGTGATGAAGGACGCGTATTCGTTTCATGCAAATCGCGAATCGCTCGACGAGATCTACGAGAAAATGCGCGTCGCATACGGTGCGATTTTCAACCGTTGCGGGCTCGATCACGTCGCCGTCGATGCCGACACCGGCAACATCGGCGGTTCCGCATCGCACGAGTTCATGGTGCTCGCGCAGTCGGGCGAGGACGCGGTGGTGTCGTGTCCGAGTTGCAGCTACGGCGCGAATGTGGAGAAGGCGACGTCGAAGTTCTTCGGTGATTCGACCGACACGCCGATCGAGGAGCTCGCTCCGATTCACACTCCCGGCACACAGTCGATCGACGACGTCGGCAAGTTCCTCAATAAGCCGACCTCGCAGCTCGTGAAGACGCTTGTCTTCGATACGGACAAAGGCTGCGTGATGGTGCTCGTTCGCGGCGACCGGGAAGGGAACGAGATCAAGATCAAGAATTACCTCAGCGCCGAGTTCCTGGAGATGATGCCGGACGCGCGCTTCGAGTCGTCCACGGGCGGCCCGATCGGTTACTGCGGCCCGGTCGGCACAAAGGCGCCGCGCGTGCTCGCGGATGTGTCGCTCAAAGGTCTGCCGAACTGGGTCGTCGGCGCGAACAAGACCGACACGCATTACTCGGGCGCGAATCCCGGCCGCGATTTTCCAGAGCCGGAGTACGGCGATTTCACGACCGTCTTTGCCGGCGACCCATGTCCGCGCTGTTCGACGCCGCTCGAAATCCATCGCGGCATCGAAGTCGGCCACGTCTTCAAGCTCGGCACGAAGTACTCGGCGGCGATGAACTGCACGTTCCTCGACGAGAAGGGCGCGCGCGAGCCCATGATCATGGGCTGCTACGGCCTCGGCATCGGCCGCACCGTCGCGGCGGCGGTCGAGCAGAGTCACGACGATGACGGAATCATCTGGCCGATGCCGATCGCGCCGTTCGAAGTCGTGGTCACGCAGATCGGGAAGGAAGACAACGTGCGCACCGCGGCGGACGACATCTACCGTCAACTGCGCGATGCCGGAATCGACGCGATTCTCGACGATCGCGATGAACGTCCGGGCGTGAAGTTCAAGGACGCCGACCTGATCGGATTTCCGCTGCGGATCGGCATCGGCGCGAAGAGCCTTGCGAATGGGCAGATCGAGTGGAGCTTCCGCAAAGATCGCGCGAAGCAGCTCGGCGCCGCCGACGAAGTTGTGGCGCGCGTGATCGACGAAGTGCGCAAGGCGCGGATTTAGTTCGCGATATCCAGCTCACTCCTCGGTGACGTTCGTCTTCGCGATCCGATCGCCGATTCTGCTCTTTCCCGCCACGACAAAAACGACCTCGGCGAGATTCACGCCGGGGACCATCAGGCTCACGTTCCGCGCGAGGCTGCGCAAATAGCCGCACGGCTTGTCGTTGCGCGTGACGATGCGCAGGCCGAGGATCTGTTTGCCGAGCGAACGCCCGCGCCAGCCGTCGCGGAAGAGCATGGCCACGATGACGATGCCGAGGGCGGCATACCAGACGTTTTGAATGACGCGGATCTCGCCGCCGATCCAGGCCAGCGTGTAGCTCAGCAGCGCCGCGGGCAGCACGAGCAAGAGCGAAATCGAGAGCGCGTCGATGAGGAACGCCGCGATGCGCAGAAGCGTGGTCTGGGAACCATTCGTGCTCATTCGAAACCCTTTATGCCCGTTTTCGTACCTTCCTGCTGCAAGGGACCTATGAACAGCCGGAATCGCATCATCTATTCGCTCGCATCGCTCCTTCTGGTGGCCGGTTGCGGCGCCGTCATGGAGCGGCGGACGGCGCATGTCGAACGGCGCTGGGCGGCCGGCGCGATTCGCCGCATCGAAGTGCGCGAGATCGACGGCGCCATCAACATCGAGGCCGGCTCCGCGACCGAAATCTCGATGGACGCCACGGTCCTCAGCCGCGTCGCTCCGAAACAGAATCAGGAAAATCAGGGCTACTTCACGACGCAGGTGAGCGGCGACACGCTGATCATCGGACGTGAGAACGAGCATCGCCACTTCCACTTCTTCAGCTTCGGCAGTGAAACGCGCATCGACTACGAGCTTCGCGTGCCCGCCTCGGTCGCACTCGATCTGCGCACGGTCAACGGACGCATCGCCACCCACGGCGTCGACGGCGAGATGCACGCGGTAACGGTCAACGGACGCGTGAACATCGATACGCCCGGCTCCAGCGAAGTGGAAGCGCACACCGTCAACGGACGCATCGAAGCGCGCTTTGGCAAGTCGTTCCAGGGCGCGACGCTGAAGACGGTGAACGGCGGCGTGACCGCAGCGCTGCCTCTGAGCGCGTCATTCACCGGCGATTTCTCACAGGTTAACGGCGACATCGAAGCCGCGTTCCCGCTGAACATCCATTCGCATCCCGGCAGCCGCCGCGTTTCCGGCGAAGTGAACGGCGGACGCTACGAGCTGCGCATCACGACGGTGAACGGCGACATCAAGATCGATACGGCCACGACGCCCATAACACCTGCGGCGCCCGCCGCACCGGCCGCGCCTCCCGCGCCGCCGGCTGCGCCCACCTCCAGCACGTCCTGAGTAGACGCGCCCTGACCAGTCCTGATTCGAAACTGGTGTTCAAAACCCGAACGTTACTGCGATCAGCCATTACACCGGTGCGACAAATCTGGACATCGCTGTAATCGTTGGTCGCAGCGCTGTAATCGCTGATTACACCGCTACGATCAATCTGGGCATTGGTGTAATCGTTTGTCGCACCGGTGCGATCGTTTTCTACATCGATGTAGTCGATTCTCGCATCGCAGCGTCATTCCTTTGCGGCGATGTTCGCCACCAGCGCCGCTTTGTGCTCGCGGGGCGGTTCAACGCATCGCCAACTCTTGCCACCCTCTGAGGGTTAAACTCCGCTTTCATGACGAAGCGGATCGTGGCCGCCGGGTTCTTCGTGCTGGCCGGCATCGCCGCCGTTGCGCCGATCCGCAGCTACGACTATTTCTGGCACCTGACCACCGGCCGCTGGATCGTCGAGCATCACGCGATTCCGCATTTCGATCCGCTCGCGATCGCCAGCGCGCACGTGCCGTGGATCAACGGCGAATGGCTCTACCAGATCGTGCTCTACGCGCTGCACGGAGTCGGCGGCGATGCCGGGATTTCGATCATCAGCGCGATGCTGGCCGCGGCGATCTTTGCGATCGGCATTCTCATCACATCGCAGGATTCCGGCGTGGCGCTGCTCATCGCCGGTGTTGCGTTCGCCGGTGCATCCGACCGCCTCGGCGTTCGTCCCGCCGCCGCCGCGGCGCTGCTGATCGTGATCGCGATCGGACTCCTCGGATCGCGACTCCGGCTCGTCCCGCTGACGATCGCTTACGCGCTTCTCACGATCGTTTGGATCAACGTCCATCCCTCGGCGCTTCTGGCGCCGGTCCTGGCGTTGATTTCAATCCTGCAAGTTGCCGTCGCCCGTAGCGCCGGGGGGGG
>DASYJF010000037.1:0-185200 GCA_035996815.1 Thermoanaerobaculia bacterium
CCCTTCATCCTTTGAGCTTCGCAAACTGGTGAGAAGCGACCCGCGCTCGACGAGCGCGACGCCGCTGCCCGCGAGACGGATGCCGAGGCGGTTGAAAAAGGAGAAGCCGCCGCCGGCGAAGTTGGGACTGTCGTAGATGGCGTCGAAACCGGTTGCACGACGGTCGCGCGGATTGTGATCGCCCGAGGCGTAAAAGAACGCGAGTCGCGGGCGATACCAGTCGCGATCGTACGAAACTTCGAGCGCCGCCATCCCTGCGCCGATCCGGACTCCGTTGCTGTCGCGGAGATTCGGATCGGGTCCGGCGATCGGATTGAGATCGTCGTGACCGAAGACGTAGTAGACGGCGTGATCGACGTTGAAACGTCCGATGTGTCCGAGACCGGCTTCGCCGAGGTACGCGGCGCGGATCTCGTGCGGTGTGAAGACGCCGACCGGCGCGGGCCGCACCAGGACGCCGTTGCGGTCGTAGTGGAACGTGGCCTCGTCGCGGACGTAGTGGAAGCTGAACTGCTGCGTGTAGCCGTGGACGAGGAAGTCCTGCCAGTAGACGTTGGCGATGACGACCTTCTGACCGCGCAAGTCCCTCGTGTTCAAGCCGGAGTTGGTGTCTTTCTCCAGCCGGTCAAAGACGGCGACGTTGTATTGATAGCGATTGGACGCGTAGTTGCCAAAGAGGCGAAAGCCGAGGTTGGTGTCGTTGAAGATGAAGCCGCGGAAGTCGCTGTTGAACGGCTGTGAGCCGGCGCGGAACGAGACAAAGTCGTAGTTCGGCGAGAGGTCGGCGATCTTCCGTTCGTAGAAGAACTCCTGCAGCGCGATGTCCCCATCGGTCCGCGAAGTCCCTCGCCGGACGTCGGGCTTGACCAGGCCGTTCTCGCGAAGATGGACGTAATTGAGGTTGCCGATCAGCGTGATCTTGTAGCGCTGCTCGATCGGCTTGAAGGCAGTCAGGCCTTGAAAGAGATCGAATGAGGCGATGAGGTTTTCGTTGAAGAGGTTCTGGTTGTCTTTGCCGAAGACGGTGATCGATGTGGGCTTGACGGCGCTCACGCCCGACGGCGTCGGCAGCGTGCGCGACTCGGCCAGCGTGTCGCTGATGGCGGTGAGGTTGAAGAACCAGTCCTTCCCGTAGATCGGCAGGTCGCCCTTGAGCAGATTCGTGTTGTACGGATCGAGCGTGGCGCCTTCCTGACCGATGATTTCCTTGAGGCGCTTCGGGATGGGGCGCCCCTTCGGTTTCTCGGTCAGCTCGTACGGCGGCGGCGTGATGCGCCACCGGTCGGTCATCTCCTGATAGGTCTCGGCACTCAGAATCTCCGGCGTGCCGTAGCGCGGCAGCGGCGGCTCGATCATCGGCTGGCGCTGCACGTTGCCGGGAAGCTGCACGCGCAGAAGCTGCGTCGACGTGACGCCGCCGGAAGTGGCGGTGATGGTCCACGTTCCCGTTTTCACGGGAGCGGTCCACAGCAATGTCCAATGTCCCGTGTCGTCGGCGGTGGTCTGGCCGTTGCCCGATTTTTCGATGTTGATGGTGATGACGGCGCCTGGCAGCGATGTCCCGCTGACCACGAACGGAACGCCCTCGGCGGAGAGCGGGCGATCATCATTAATAGTGATGGGGGCGGTCTGAGCGAAGGCAGAGGCGGCGATGAGCATCGCGATGGCGATTAGTTGAAGCGCTCTCGGGCCTTCCCGATCGGAACGCTGGCGTCTCGCCGGCTGGCTCGGCGGCGTCCTCGCCGCCGTGGTGCTTGACAAAATGTTGGTTTCTGGCCGCTCGGCGGCGGGACGCACGCCGAGCCAGCCGGCGAGGACGCCAGCGCTCCATTGCTTCGCACGCGGCTCTACGAGCACGGTTTCCCCGCGCACTCCGTGACGCCTTCCGGGCTTCGGGGAAACTTGAACATTGGCAGACGGACACCATTCACTTTGAGCTGATCGGCCCATGTCTTCGTCGACGGAAGAAGATTGCCTGCGCCGAGGTAGGTCACATAGTCGTCCTGCTCGACTCCATCGCCGCTCACGCCGAGGCCTCCGATCAGTTTGCCGTTTGCGAAGAGCGGCGTCGCGCCGGCAAAGAAGACGATGCCGTTCTGATTCGCGTTGGGCGGCTGCGACCCCTGGCTGCAAGCGTTGGCGAGATCGTGAAGAAAGAGCGAGTAGAACGGGCCGGGGGCGACGCCGAAGACCTTCGAGTCGATGCCGGGCGGATAAAGCGGCTGAGCGCCGAAACCGATGGTGCGATTCGTGACGGCGGTCGCGGCTCCGACGCCGCTGAGGTCATGTCCGCTGCTAAACCAGATGACGTTGCGTGCCTTGGCCACGGCGACGTCGATCGAAAAAACCGAGGCGTCGGGCATGCGGTAGAGCGCGAGGATGGTGCCGTCGAGGTCGGCGACGGCGATGACCATCCGCGCGTAGCTGTTCAACGGCAGACGGATGATGCCGCGCGTTTTTTTCGCCGCGGCGATGGCGCGCTGTACTACTCCGTCCACCGCTGACTGCGATACCAACGAGCCGGCAGTTGGACCGGCCAGGTATCCGTTGTCCGCACAACCGCCGGGACTTGCGGCGATCACGTACGAACCATTCGTTGTGCCGGCCGATGCTCTATCGGGTGGCTCGAGACCGATCGGCAGTCCGTCGTTGTTGAAGCGAAGCAGCTGCTCCGCGCCGAGAAATGGGAGTCGGATGCCGTCGATAAAAACATTGCCCGGGAACGGAAGCGGATATTGCGGCACGGGCGCAATAGGACCACCGGCCGAGCCGAGGGCGCCGAAGGCTCCGGTCACCGCCGCATATTCGGCGCGCTGCGGATCGCCATCGATACCGACGACGCCGATGCCGCCGACGACCTTCCCATCCTTGATCACACCGTCATCCGCGCGCGTGGCGTCGAGGATGCGGTAGAGCGGGATGCCGCCGGCGTTGACGCTGCGGTTGCCGACGGATTGCGGATACGGCCCGTCGTCCGGCAACTGTTTGCCGGTGACGATTCCGGTCCCGCAGCCGGAGGTATCGAATGCGTTGCACGGGTTGCCGTTCGTCGAGCGCGCCGGCGGGACATCTTTCGTCGCATTGAACGTGGTGTGCAGGTCGCAGCCGCGGTTCGTGTTCTCGATTCCGTACAGCGCGGCGTTCGGCGCGTTGATGACGCCGGGAGGAAAGTGAACGCCGCTGATGAAGCGCACGGTGCGCGACGAGAGCGGCGCCATGTTGTGGCTGAAGAAGGCAGCCGTGCGCGCGACACCGACGGCACGGTCGTCGTTCGCCGGATCGGCGTGCGGCTGGCGGAACAGCGCGAGCACGCGGCCGGCGCGATCGACGACGGCGATCGTGGCCGTGTCGACGTTCAGCGCCGAGGCGGCGGCTTTGACGATGGCGTCGACATCACTCGCCGTCAACGTCGCGAACGACTCCGGGGTGGCCGTACCGAACGCGCCGTCCGTGCAGGACGTTGGAAGCGCTTCGATGCCCGGCTCCTGCGCGAGGCACGCGGTTGCGACCGCGATTGCGAGGACCGACGTGATAAGCAGACGCATCGCGCCTCCCTCCCCTGCTAGATCTGGTAGACGAACGTGGCCGCGTTGTCAGCAAGTACGAGTACGTCATTCCGCCTCAGCTGCACCTCGGTGATCCGTTCGCCGCCGGCCTTGCCGAGGAACGTCCCGTTCGTTGAGTTCTGATCGATGGCCACCACCTTACCATCGCGAGGAATGATGCGGAGGTGCCGCTTGGAGATGCGGTTGTCGGCGATGGCTACCTGCGACATAGCCGGATCGCGGCCGATGTAGATCCCGTCCCTTTCGATGATGAAGTGCTGCCCTTCCAACGCGCCGCTCGTGCATTGCAGCATGCCGTACCACTCCACCATCTCCGTCCCGGCACCTTCCGGTTCCGTCGGGACCGCGGCCTGGCGCGTAGCGTCGATCGGTTTCTGCGGAGCAGGCGCGGGAGGAGGCGCAGCCGGCCGGCTCGGAGGAGCGGGAGGAGTGTCCGTGGCCTTGAGCGCGGGAATCTTCGCCGTCGAAGCCCGCGGAGATAGCGAGGTGCGGTCCGCGTCACGTTCACGCGTCCCGGCGCGGATGCGTTGATAGAACGCCAGGCCCACCGGCACGAGCACGACCAGCAGCAGCAGGACAATGGCCCACAGCAGAACCGACTCGATCATCCGCGATCCGCCTCCGAACACCGTCACCGCACCCGGCGTGCCCTTCCGGAAGGAAGGCGCCATCTGCATCATGAGAACTTTGGAACGCTCATGATACCCATGACAGGTCGCGCAGCTACTGGATGTTTTTGCCGACTGGCCGCCGTGACAACCGGTGCAGTTCTTTCGCGATGGCATCAGCACGTCTGCAGTGTTGGTGCTCTGACGGGCCGTTTCGTGACACGCCTCGCAAGAAAGGTTGCGATGGGGCGTGTGCGTGAACTTCGATGTGAAGAACCATCGCGTGGGGATCTCCGGCGGTTTTGCATCGATCCGGCCCTTCGAGCGAATGAGGATGTGGCACTTGCTGCACTTCGTCTTGATGACCTGCTCGACGTTGAGCACGGCGCGCTGGTCGGGATTGACGGCCAGCCGCGACGTCAGGATGCGCCGGATCTCGTCGGGACTCTTTCCGGCGATGTCGCGATTGCCGGCGTACGTTGCCAGCACGAAGCCGTAGACGATGCCGGAATCGCCGCCGTGCGGGACTTCGGTGTCGGGGAATCGAGGATCGAAGGTCAGCTTGTGGCATCGCTGGCAGTTGTTCCGGAACGTGACGGGCGACGGATCGACTTTGTCTTTCGTCTCGACGAGCTTGTGGCAACCGATGCACTGCAGCACTTCGCGGCGTCCTTCGCCATTGAAGACGCCGCCCGCGGCGAGATGCAGCTTGTGATTGAAGAGAAGCGTGTCGGGATCACTGCGCGGCGTGAATTCGGGATGTTGGGTGCCGAACGAAAGAATGCTGAGCACGTCCGGCCGCCGGGCCTTCGTCTGATCGGTAACGTGATCGAGGATGTTGCCGTGGCAGGAGACACAGGTGCGGTCCGCGGCGGCGGCCAGCTTGGCCACACCGCGATGTTCGGAATGGCAATCGGCGCATGCCGGCGCAGCGGTTTCATTTTCTGCGTGCGGTAGTTTGCCGTGGCAGTTCTTGCAGCCTGCGTCGGAAACGCCGCGCCACGGGTTGTGGCACGCGCTGCAGTTCTTCGCGATCGATTCGCCGTTCGCGTCCTTCGCCCGCGTGTGCGCGGACGACACGCCGCCCGGCATGAAGGCGCTCTGCTTCTCCGGCTTGGTGATCTCGTTAACGATCAGTAATGCGAGGATCAGCAGGATCGCGATCATCGACAGCTTCGTGATCCCCGGACGTTTGAGGCGAAAGATGCCGGCGTAGTCGACCTTCGGCGCCTTGAGCGTTCCGCCGCGCTGGCCGGCGGCGATCGGAGCGATCGCTTCTTCCTCGTCCTCGTCGCCGAGGATCGGTCCGGAGGACGACGATGTGGAACTGACGCGGATGAAGAGCGGCTTGCCCGGCTCCAGAACCTGCACCGCGATGCGCAGGTCGCCAATCTCGATGACGTCCCCGGGCGCGAGCCGCGCCGTCTCCACCGGCCGGCGATTGACGTAGGTGCCGGTGATGCTTCCCTTGTCGGTGATGGTGAAGCCATTCGCATCGCCTTCGATGACGGCGTGTTCGAGTGCCACGGCCGGGTTCTCGGACCGCAGTTCCGCGTTCGTCCCGCGCCCGATGCGGAGCAGATTCGTACGAACCTGCGTCAGCGCCAGCCCGCGCCCCGAGGAGCGCTGGATGACGAAACTCACGCGTACACCGTCGCGTCAGAGCCGTTCGGAGCGCTGGCGTCCCCGCCGCCGAACGGGCAAGCACCAAACTCTCGCTGATAGCCGCGGCGGCGAGACGCCGCCGGGCCAGCCGGCGAGACGCCAGCGTTCCGACACGCTCTCACCACGAGATTCTCCCGTAATAAAACACCGCGGCTACATGCACGATGGCGAACAACAGCAGCAGGATCGTGAACGGAACGTGGATGTAGAGCCAGAACTCGAGGACGTTCTTGTACCGCTGCTGATACATCAGGCGGATGAGCAGCTCTTTTCGCTGGCGCGATACGACGAGCAGTTGGCGCAGTTCCTCCTGTTCATCCTTCTTCACAAGGCTTAGAAGATTCGTCCAGTCGGCCAGCGGCGCCTTGCCGCGGCGCATGCGCGAGAAGAGGAGGCGCCATCCGGCCAGCCATCCCGGCGACAATTCGCGAATGAGCTGCTCGTAAATACGCTGGAATGGCGCGGAACGCCCCGAGGAAATGCGCGCCATCTGCTTGCCGAGCTGGTTAATCTGCTCCGACACCTCATTGACTGTGAGATTCGATTCGACCTCGGTCAACAGACGAGGCACGGTTATGTACAGAATCGCGCCGAGCACACCGCTGAGCACCACGATCGCGACAAGAATCAATGTGGCCACGGCAACCTTGTCGCTGAATCGTCCACCGGCGTGAAAGAGAAGGATGACCAGAACAAAAACGCCGAGGTAAATGTGCGACTGCATCCACTGCTCGACCGTTCCGAATGTGGATCGGTACCAGCGTTTTCGAACGCCGAAGAATGCCAGCAGGAAACAGAGAACGAATCCGACGCTGCCGTAGATCAATCCCCACCGCGAGCCGCCGTGGGGAAATTCCTGTTGGACATACTGGATAAAGCTCGCCGTGGTGGCGATCAGCAGGACGAAGAAGATGCGGCGCCAGAGGACGCCCGATCTCGCTATCGGCATGCGCGCCCGCCCGAAAAGCGAGTGTTCGATTTCCTACCGCTCGCCATGTGTAATGACCAACTCTTCCAACGTCGACCGATACTCTTCGGGAGTCAGACGTATCGCCGCCCCGGTCGGGCAGCTCCGCACGCACGCCGGTCCGCCGGCGATCCCTCGGCATAAATCACACTTCACGGCCACGGTCTGTTCAACGTCGTTCTTGTGACCCTTGCCGAGCAGTGACGCGACCCACGAGAAAATCGACCTCTTTGGCTCCTTGTGAACCATGAAGATGTTGTCGTAGGGGCAGTTCCGCTCGCAGTTGCCGCAGCCGATGCAATTGCTCTTGATGTACACCTCGCCGCGCGGATCGCGCACAATGGCGTCCGGCGGGCAATCGAGCATGCACATCGGGTTCTCGCATTGCCAGCACGAATTCGGCGCCAGCAGGTTGTAGAACTTGATTCCTGTAAGAGACAGACGCGCCTGTCCGTCGTGATGTACACCTTCGCAGCCGGCGATGCAGTTCCCGCAGCGGATGCACTTGTGCTCGTCGATGATGAGCGTCTGTGTGCCCATCACCACTTCCTCACGGATCAGGTCGTTGAGAATGTTGCCCGATCCGGGCGTGGCGTCGGCGATGAGCGAAGCGATGCGGCGCTCCTCGAGCTTTTGCAGCGGCGCCTGGCGCAGATCGGGATGCGCTCCGAGGAAGTTGTTGAAATCGCGCTTCGACAGTTTGATCAGGTCGGACGGAAAGATCGTCGTCACCGTCGCCGTCCGATCGGCCTCGGAAAAGAGCGCCGCCTCGCCAAAGAAGTTGCCGGCCACGAGGTACGACAGCACGACCTCTTTTTCGCCCGAGGTCTTCGTGATCTTCACCATGCCGTTGCGGATCAGATAGAAGGCATCGGCCGGCTCCCCTTCCTTGAACACCACGGCGTCTTTCGGCAGGTTGTTCACCACCGACAGTTCGACGAGCTGACCGAGTTGCGCTTCCGGAATGCCGGGGAAGAGATAGCCGCCGAACGCGCGCAGCAGGAAGGCCTGATCGACGAGGGCTCTTGCTCGCGGCGCGGCGCCGAGGAGCTTGAGAATCGCTTTGCGCGGGATCTCGATGATGCGCGTTTCACCGACGGCGCGCGCCGTCGCCGTGCGGCGGCGGCCGGAGATGAGACTCATCTCTCCGAAGAAGTTGCCCGCGGTCAGATCGACGAGCTTCACCTCGGTGTCCGACTTCTCCGGCTTCTTCCACAGCTCGACGCGGCCGCTGGCGATGATGAGGAAGTCGTTCGTGTAGTCGTTCTGGCGAATGATGATCTCGCCGTCGCGGTACTCACGGACGCGCGCGGAGAGAAACGTCTCGCGGAGCTGCTGTTCGTCGGCGGCGGCGAGCAGCGGCGCGCGCTTCCGCAACATGGCGATGCGCTCGCGCACCGTCCCTTCCCAGTACGGCAACCGCTCTTTCAGCACCGCTTCGTCGGCCGGCTCGACTTCGCGTCCCATCAGGTGCTCGATAACCTCGTAGCCCTGATTCATCCCCAGCTTGATGAGATCGCGTCCGCTGGCGGCGCCGATGAGGTAGAGGCCCGGGACGCTCGACTCGTGAACTTCGCTGAGGATCGGGCGCGAGTCTTTCCCTGTCCCGCTGAAGGTGATGCCGATCGATTCGAAGAACTTGCGAGGCGCGTCCGCACCTAGCTTGAGAAAAATCAGCTCCGCCGCGACGCGCGTGACATCCCCCCGCACGGTGAGGTCGGCGTAGCCAGGGTAGACCTCTTTCACGCTGGCGCTGAAGTAGATCGTCAATTGGCCGGTGGCCTGCCTGCCGAGGACGTCCTTGGTCAGGACTTCGTTGGCGCGCGTGATCTCCGTTCCGCGCACGATCAGGCCAACGCGATTCTCATCCGACAGCGCGATGGCGATTTCCAGCGCCGAATCGCCGGCACCGACGACGAGCAGATCCTGATCGCGATGTTCGGCTGGATCGACCAGCCGATAGAGGACGTGCGGAAGATCTTCGCCGGCCACGCCGAGTTTGCGCGGATTGCCTTGCGTCCCCATGGCCAGGATGACATTCGCCGCGTCGTACTCGTCCCCTCGCGCAGTCGTGATGCGGAAACGCCCCTCGTCTTTCCTGATCGAATTGACCTCGGCGTTGAAGACGACGTTCAGGCTTCTCTCGCTGACGTGCCCGCCCCACGCGGCCAGGATCGATTCGCGCGAGCCGGCCCGGAAGGGCACCTCGCCACGGCCAGGTATCAGCATGGGCTCGGCCATCACGTACTTGCGCGCCTGGTAGGCGTCGATGGTGTCGGCGAGGTGGTCGGTGCGCTCGAGCAGCGCGTAGGAAAGTCCGTTTGCCTGCGCGTGCGAGGCAGCGGCGAGGCCCGCCGGCCCTGAGCCGACGATGATCAGGTCGAAGGAGGTCATGAGTTAGTGGATTCGTAGATTAGCCGATTCGTCCACCAGGAGGGCGGCGGAGATGGCCTGGCGGGTTATTTTCACTCCGATCGTTCCGAAGTAGACGCTCAAAGGTCGAAGAGCGTCTCGCTTCTGCAGGTAAAGCATTGTGATCACATGGGATAGCGACGAATCGCGTATCGTACCCTGTCAGTCCGGCGGTACTGACTTGTCAGTCGCGCCGACTCGACGGTCAGTTCCTCGGTACTGACCTTTCAGTGGCACGGACTAACCCCATCGGATGGGTACGGGGTAATGCATCGATGGGTACGGGGTAATGCATCGATGGGTACCGGGTAATCCATCGATGGGTACCGGGTAATCCATCGATGGGTACGGGGTAATCCATCGATGGGTAGGTGGTAATGCATCGATGGGTACGGGGTAATGCATCGCTGGGTACGGGGTAATGCATCGCTGGGTAGGGGGTAATGCATCGCTGGGTTCGTCGTTGTCCTCAAAAGGTGTCAATACACAGGGAAACGGACTCGACGTTCAGTTCCCGGTACTGACCTTTCAGTCGCGCCGACTCGACGTTCAGTTCCGCGGACGCGACCTTTCAGTCGCCCGGACTCCTGCCAACTCATCAGGGAATTACCTCCCTCTCCGTCGACTGCTTTCGCTTGAGTTCGGCGGCGAGGTTGAAGGTCAGGATGATCTTGCCGAGACGAACGAGATCGCCGTCGGCGAGGAGCCGCTTCTCAGACAGCTTCTCGCTGTTGATGTATGTCCCGTTGCGGCTGCCGGCGTCTTCGATCACGAACCCCTCGGCTGTCCGATCGACGCGCGCATGGTGCCCGGAGACGCTGCCGTCGCGCAGGACGATCGTATTCGCGGGAGTACGGCCAATCGTCGATGTTTCCTCGAGCAACGGATGCATCGTGCCGTCGTCAGCGGTGAGAGTACCGATGGGCATGGGATCCTGCTGCTCCACCGTTTTTGACCGAGCCGAAACAGGAGCGGGAGGAGGCGCAGGTGCGGGAAGAGGCGGAGGCGTCGGCTTCGCGCCGCGAGCGGTGACCCCGGAATCGGAGATCACTTCGATGAGGCCGGTCTTCTGCAGCCGCTTTACGATCGGATACAGCTCGTCCACGGGGCGGCCACTGGCGGCGCGCAGTCGTTCCAGCGATTTTCCGGTACCGATCTGGAAGAGGACCTGAAACTCCTCGGCGTTCAGACTGATCGCTTCCGGCGGCCGGTTGACGACGCGAAACGTGATGCTGTCGTCCGGAAAAAGATCCGCAACCCGGCGCGCTTCCTCGGCCGCGGCGATGAGCGACGTCAGTTCCTGCGCGTCTCCCTCGGGAAGGACGATCTCATCGAGAAAACTGAACGTGCCGTCGCTCCAGCCGAGGAGGTTGACCATGACGCCGACCGCATCGCCATTCCCGTCGGCGCCGACGACTTTGCCATCGCGCAGCGCGAGCCGAATATGCTGGCCGCCCGACTCCGCATCAAACGTCCCGCTATGCGCCGCGGCGAGAAACACCAGCAATTCCCTCGGCGCAAAATGTTGAAGGCTCCCCTGCAGGACGACGGACATCGGGGAAGTCTACCGTAGCGTTGGAAGGCGCGAGCTGGGGAACGATAATGACCACTTCTTCGTCAACAGCACATGCGTTGGGCCACGTTCGCAGTTCTCGCGTTGTCGGCGGCGGCCGCCGCCGCGGAAACGCACGTCACGGTGACCGGCACCACCGAGAGCCCTGAGGTCTGTCGCTTCCAGGCGCGTGACCGGGAGAAACCGATCGAGCGCTGGTTGAGCACGCAGGCGGTTACCTGCGTGGCGTCGGATGCGGCGCTGACGTTTCCGCCCGGACTTTGGAATGTCTTCGCGCGGACGCGGGGAGCGGTGTCGGTCGATCCGGTGCTCGTCGATGGCGCCGCCGCGCCGGCGAATCTGGCGTTCGATCTCGTTCCCGCCGCAACGCTTGTGCTCCAACTTCCGCCGGGAGCGACCGGCGTGCTGTACGCGCCGAAACATGCCATCGCTTTCCCCGCGGCGGAACGGGCGACTGTCCCGGTCGGAGAAGAGCTCTGGCTCATCGTCATCGCGAAGGCCGTTCCGATCGCCGTCGTCCCCATCGCGGCGCTGGAGGCGGGAGTCGAGCGCGTCGTCGATGCGCGCTCCGTCAGCGACGCACCGGCGGTTCTCGGCTGGATGCGCGTTTCCGATGTCGATCGCGCCGCGATCAAGGCGGCTCGCGGCGTCCAGTTGCCGCGCATCGCGATCACCGCTGCCGGCAAGGAAATCGTGGCCGCCTCATTACCCGGCCCGGACGCGCTGAACGGCGCATTCGTTCTTTTCTTTCGCGGCGTATCCGCGGGCGAGGCCGATCTTCGCCTCGATGGACGCGGCTGGCTTCCGTTCCGACGCTCGATCCGCATCGCTCCGCAAGCGGTGACGCTCCTGCGCGAACCGATCGCGGCGCGGGCATCGACGACAGTCATGGTGAACTGGAGCGCATACGGCGATCTCCCCGCGCTCGATCGCTCTCTCGGATCGTGCGAGCCGCCGAAAGAAGCTCCGCGACTCGATCTCACGATCTCGTCGTGCCCGGAGCCAAAGCCGGGCAAGGGACTCGATTCGGCCACGTGCACCGCCGTTCGCAAGGAAACGCTCCGCACCGAATTGACGTTCGGATCGGTCAGGGTCGAGGAGGTTCCGCCAGGCTGGTACGTCGCGGAATTGCGGTACGGAAGACTGCCTCCGGTCAGTGTCACGGAGGAAGTCGCGCCGCTACAGCAGCGGCCCATCCAGTTACAGGCTCAGTATTTCGAAGCGTACGGCAGTCTCACTCGCGGCGGTACGCCGCTGGATGACGACGCAACGATCACCTTCCCAGGTGGCGGCGTCGGATTCGCGCTACGCAAGACGGGAGAGTATCGCGGCGTGGTCAAAGAAGGCTTTGGAATCGATGCGAAGATCGACATCATGACCTGCGGCGACAGGGCCGCATTTGTGCTCGCTGACCGCGCAATGGATGTTTGGAGGCGGACGCGGTTCGACATCGACATCCCCGACAACTCTCTGACGATGACCGTCGTCGACACGTTCACGCAGATGCGGCTGCCCGGTGCGAAGCTCAAGTACGTGGTCATGTCGTTGCGGACGCCGCGACGTCCTGTGCTCACCCACGACATCGGCCAGAGTGACCTCGGTGGTGCCGAAGGGCTGTTCGGGATCAGGGAAATCCCGGAGCGCGAGTTGCGCCTCACCGTGAGTTGCCCCGGCTACAAGAAAAAGGACATCGAGCCGTTCTCGATGACGAGGAGCGAGAAGAAGCACATCGACGTCGATCTCGTTCCGCTCGGCGGGTCGGAGGCGAAGGTCCTCTCCACTCGCCCCTTCGAGAACGGAACGATCTTCTGGTTCTCATCGGCGGGCGTGGAGACGGAGCGCGCCGATCTCGCTCCTGACGGAACGTTCCATTTCGAGAAGACGCATTACCGCGATGAGACCATGACCATCGTCTCGCTCTCGCACCCGCTCTGGATCCTGCGCGCGCCGCCGGTCGAGAAAGCAACGCCGTTGCAGGTTCGTTTCCCCGATGCCGCGCCGCAGCGTGATGCCGAGGTCACGATCGACAACGCGCCCCAACGAATGGTGACGATCATCGGCGTCGCCATCGGCGGATTGCGAGTCCCGCAGCCGGTTTTGGCGCAGCACCTAGCACTTCGAGGTGTCGCGCCGCTCGTCAGTGGAGGCGGTCCTTTGCTCATTCCCGCCCTTGCCGAGAGTGGCCCGATCGACATTCTGCGCGGGCCATCCAGTCTGCTACGGCAGCCGCAGTTCATCGAATCAGTGATGCGCGGCTTCGCTCCGGTAGTGACGCAACGCCTTCAGCAGGGAAGCGGGGCGGTGATCTTCGATGGAGCGTCGAAGTAGGCCTGCTGCCCCGCAGTAGAATCGCCGATTCTGATGCCGCGGTTTCCACGAATCCGCCCCGCTGCGATCGCGGCGCTGCTGATCGCCGTCGGCGCGATGCGGATGGCGTCGACGTTCCGCATCTTCTCCGCAACCAGCGACGAGGCAACGCACATCGGCGCCGGACTGGAGATATATCAGTACCACCGCTATCTCTTTCAACGCGTGAATCCGCCGCTGCCGCGGCTCGTGTTCGCGATCGCGCCGTATCTGGGCGGAATGCGTTACGACAATCGAGGCAACTTTCCGGAGCAGATGCACAGCATCTTTTACGGGCACGGCGACTATCGCGCGAACCTTGTCCGCGCCCGCGTGGGGAACATCGTCTTTTTCGTGATTGCAGCCGTGGCGCTGTTTTTCCTTGCGCGCGATGCCATCGGCGAAAGGTCCGCTTTGCTCGCGCTCTTTCTCTTCACGATGGAACCGATCATCCTCGGCTACTCGGCAGTCGCCACACACGATGCCCCTGCGGTGGCGGGCCTCGCGGTAATGCTCTTTGCGTTCACTCGCTGGCTACGGCGGCCGCGATTGAAGTCCGCGCTGCTTTTCGGCGTGGCCTTTGGCTTCGGCATCCTCTGCAAGTTCTCCTGCATTCCATTCGGAGCGGTCGCATGCCTCGCCATCGGAATGGTGCGTCTCCTACATGATGCCGAGCTGCGGCGGGAAGTTCGCCGTGCGGCGGTCACCCTCGTTCCTGCTGCGTGCGCAACGCTTTTGGTTGTCTGGGCGGGCTACGGCTTCAGCGTCGGGACGTTCGGCGAATTACAGCCGTGGGGTCCCGTATTCAGTCCATCGATCCAACGTCTTCTCGCGCGGATGAACCCAGGTGCGCCGCTGCCGGCCGCGAACTTCTTCATCGGCATCGCAGGGCTTCTGAAGTACGACAAACGCGGCTACCTCACCTACCTGTGCGGAAAGATCCTGCTCTCCGGACGGTGGTGGTACTTCCCGTTCGCCATCGCGCTGAAGACGACGATCGCCGCACTCATTTTGTTCGTGACCGGCATCCGCTTCGCGCTGCGCGACCGCGAATTGCGCTGGGCGTTTGCGGAATGGAGCGTCGCAGCCCTCGGCATGGTCATCGTTGCGATGCCGACCGCGCTCGACCTGGGCGTCCGCTACCTCCTCCCGTTCTACATCCCATTCGCGATCGCCGCGGCGTGTACGGCGGCGGCGATGCTGCGCGCGTCGCAGACGACGAAGATCGTGGCGATCGCACTCCTCGTTGCCCACGCCGGCGCATCGGCGTTCGCGCATCCCGATTACTTCCCGTACTTCAACGCCTTCGCCGGCCGCGATCCGTCGCGATACCTCGTCGACAGCAACATTGATTGGGGGCAGGACATCCTTCGCCTTCGCAGCGTCGCACGGCGCGAGCACATGGAAAAACTCACGGTGTCGTTGATGGGGCCTGCCGACTATGTGGCTCTAGGTTTTCCCCCGATCGAGCTGGCCAGTCCCTGGACCGAATCGCACGGCTGGGTGGCGGTAAGCGACCACTCCTACCGGCTGACCGGCGCCGAAGGCGGATGGAAATGGCTTCCGGAAACCTATCAGCGCGTTGGAAAATCGATCCGGTTGTATCGCATCCCATAGCGAGCCCGCGCAAAGGCATGCCGGCTGCATTCTGCAGACGAAGTCTTTAGCAATGTCCATCACTACTGTTACTTCGTCGCCGGCCGGCGATCGGTTTGATGCACTGACGAGAGCGTCGTCGCTGATGCGCGAGGGGTACTCGGCCCGCGACATCGCGGATCAGTTGATCGAGATCTGCGCGCGCATCGTGCCGGCGGATGCCATCGCCATCTGGCGGCTCGACGCACGCGAAGGACGATGGGCGATCACGGCGTCGCGCGGGCTATCGACGGACTTCGTCAGCGTCACGCTGCCGGAGCAGACAGGCGCCTCGAGCTCACGTCTGCTGCGCGAGCCGTTCATCGTCGACGACCCGTCGCACTGGCAGGAAGTGAGCGGCCGTTCGGCGCTCTACGACGGCGAAGGGATCCAGCGGATGCTGGTACTGCCGGTGCTGATCCGCGGCGAAGCGGCGGGAACGATCTGCTGCTACTTCCGTACGAAGCACGAGTTGAGCGCGGAGGATCTGTCGGCCGCGAAGGCGTTCGCGAGCATCGCCTCGAATGCGCTCAGTATCTCGAAGCTCGATCGCCTCGCCGAGGTCGCGCGCATCGTTTCCGGCGAGCTCGATCTCGAGAAGCTGGTGCAGGCCATCACCGACGCCGCCACGGAGCTGACCGGCGCGCAGTTTGGCGCGTTCTTCTACAACGTCACCGATGGCGCCGGCGAGTCGTACATGCTCTACACGATCTCGGGCGTGCCGCGCGAGGAGTTCTCGAAGTTTCCGATGCCGCGCAACACGGCGATTTTCGCGCCGACATTCGCCGGCGCCGGCACGGTACGCAGCGTGAACATTCAGAAGGATCCTCGCTACGGCCACAACGCACCGCACCACGGAATGCCCACGGGCCATCTTCCCGTCGTCAGCTACCTCGCCGTCCCCGTCATCACACGCGACGGCAACGTCCTCGGCGGACTTTTTTTTGGTCACGAGGAGGAGAGCGTCTTCTCCGATGCCGAGGAGCGGATCGCCGAGGCGCTGGCAGCGCAGGCGGCGGTGGCGATCGACAACGCGCGGCTCTATCGCACGCTTCGCGAGGATCGCGCCCGCTCCGCCGCGAGCGAGCGCCGCTATCGCTCGCTCGTTCTGACGACGCCGACGCCGCAGGCTGTCAGCGCCGCGAACGCCGACGGCAATCGCGAAGAAGATTCGCCGTCGTGGCGCGAACTGACCGGGCAATCGTTCGAACAGATGCGCGGCCGCGGATTCCTCGACGCCATTTCGCAAAGCGATCGCGAACGTGTGACCCGCGCCTGGGACGAAGCGATCGCGTCAGAGGCGACGTTCGACGCGCAGTACCGGCTGCGGGTCGCCGACGGCTCGTATCGCTGGTTCGCGTCGCGCGCGGTTCCGGTGTACGACGCAAACGGCAACGTCGGCGAGTGGGTCTCCACGACCACCGACATTCACGACGCGAAAGTCAGCGACGACGCCCGCCGCTTCCTCGCCAAAGCGACGGAGCTTTTCTCCTCATCGCTCAACTACGAGGAAACGCTGAAGACGCTCACCTCGCTGGCCGTGCCGGAGATCGCCGACTGGTGCACGGTCGACATCGCCGACGAAATGCACCTGCCGCATCGCCGGCTCGCCGTCGCTCACGTCGATCCCGCCAAGACCGAGTACGCGTGGGAGTTGTATCGGAAGTATCCCTCCGACCCGGAAAACGATCAGGTTGCTGCAGTGATGCGCAGCGGCAAACCGCAGCTCGTATCGACAATCCCGGAAGGAATGCTCGAAGCGCTCGTCAAAGACGAAGAGCAGCTGCGCATCGTGCATGAACTGGGGCTCTTCTCCTGGATGATCGTGCCGCTTCGCTCACGCGGCCGCGTCCTCGGCGCGGTCTCGTTCGTCTCATCGGACTCGCAACGGCGCTTCACGGAAATCGATTTGCACCACGCGGAAGAGTTCGCGCGCCGCGCGTCGGTGGCCATCGACAACGCGATGCTCTATCGCGATGCGCAGGAAGCGAATCGCGCGAAGGACGAGTTCCTGGCCACGCTCTCTCACGAGTTGCGAACGCCGATGACCTCCATCCTCGGATGGGCGCGGCTGCTGCGCATGGGCCTCCCCGATGACGAGGAGAACGGCGCCGTCGAAGCGATCGAGAAGAGCGCGCTGGTGCAGGCCCAGCTCATCGACGACATCCTCGATGTCTCACGCATCATCTCCGGCAAGCTGCGCGTCGATCCGCAACCGGTCGACCTCCGCACGATCGCCGAGGCTGCGCTGACGACGGTCCATCCCGCCGCACAGGCGAAAAACATCGAGATCCTGACGTCGTTCCCGCCGGCGCTTCCCGCGGTCGCGGGCGACGAAGGCCGCCTGCAGCAGGTGATCTGGAATCTGCTGTCGAACGCGATCAAGTTCACCCCGCGCGGCGGTACGGTCACACTGCGCATCATCGCCGCCGGCTCGCTGCTGCGCCTGATGGTGCAGGACACCGGCGAGGGCATTTCGCCCGATTTCCTTCCGCACGTCTTCGAGGCGTTCCGCCAGCAGGACAGTTCCACGACGCGCGTGCACGGCGGCATCGGCCTCGGTCTGGCCATCGTGCGCTACATCGTCGAGCTGCACGGCGGCCGCGTGTCGGTGGAGAGCGCCGGAGCCGGAAAGGGATCGATGTTCACGGTCGAACTGCCGGTGCTCGAGTCGGCATCGCAGATGGCACTGCCCCGCACCGAAGCTGCCTCGCGCCACGTGCCGCCGGCATTGATGCCGTTGCCGTCGCTGGCCGGCATCAAGGTTCTGGCGATCGATGACCAGGCCTACACGCGCGACATCGTCGCCGCGATTCTCCGCCGCGCCGGCGCCGAGGTGACGACGGCCTCCTCGGTGCGCGAAGCGCTGGAGTGCGTGGCGACGTCGTCGCCGGACGTCATCGTCTGCGACATCGCCATGCCGCAGGAAGACGGCTACGCCTTCGTCCACGACCTGCGCGCGAACCCGGACGCGCATCTCGCCTCACTGCCGGTGATCGCGCTGACGGCGTTCGGCCGCGCCGAAGATCAGGAAAGCGCGCTGGCGTCCGGCTTCGACGACTACCTCAAGAAACCGGTCGAGCCGGCCGACTTGGCGAACGCGGTTTTGCGGGCGAAGCGGTAAAATTCGCGCCATGCGAGTGACTGCAAAAGGCCAGGTAACGATACCGAAGGCAATCAGAGATCTCGGATTCCTTCCGGGCACGGAGGTCGAGTTCATAACCAACGGCAAGACCGTGTACCTGGTCAAAGCCAGCGCATCCCGCGGCGAAAAAATCGTTCTCCGTATGCGAGGAGCCGCGACCGGCGGCATGACGACTGATGAAGTTATGGCGATGACGCGTGGCCGGTAGTTTCATCACGATTCCACCGCCCTCCCAAAGCGGTGGCTCGATCGCCACCGCTTTGGGAGGGCGGTGGAAAGTGCGACTCCGCGCGACGTTTGAAACGTGCGCGGCTCTACAAAAATCGCGGGAACTTGCGCGGCATCGCTTCGTGCATCAGCTCGTAGACGCACTCGAAGATCGTTTCGCGGTTCGGTTTCGACCAGTAGTCGCCGTCGGAGCCGTAGGCGGGACGATGCTCTTTGCCGGGTAGCGTGCGCGGCTCGGAGTCGAGGAAGTCGTAGCCGCGGTCGCGCTCTAGGACGTTCTGCATCATGTACGCCGTGGCGCCGCCGGGGACGTCTTCGTCGATGAACGCGACGCGGTTCGTTTTCTTCAGCGACTCGACGATGACGCCGCGCACGTCAAACGGCAGCAGCGTCTGCACGTCGATCACCTCTGCATCGATGCCTACCTGCGCGAGCAGTTCCGCGGCTTCCATGACGATGCGCAGCGTGGCTCCATAGCTGACCAGCGTGACGTCACTCCCCGCTCGCATGATTTCGGGGACGCCGAGGGGGAGCGTGAAGTCGGCGATGTTCGTGGGGAGCTTTTCCTTGATTCGATAGCCGTTGAGCACTTCGATGACGATGGCCGGGTCGTCGGAGCGAAGCATCGTGTTGTAGAAGCCGGCGGCCTGGGTCATGTTGCGCGGGACGCAGACGCGCATGCCGCGCACGAGGTTGATGATCGCGGACATCGGCGAGCCGGAGTGCCACACGCCTTCGAGGCGATGGCCGCGCGTGCGGATGATGACCGGACATTTCTGCCCGCCGCGCGTGCGCCAGCGCGTGGTGGCCAGATCGTCGGAGAGGATCTGGATTGCGTAGAGGATGTAGTCGAGGTACTGAATTTCCGCGATCGGCCGCAGCCCGCGCAGCGCCATGCCGATGGCCTGGCCGACGATGGTGCATTCGCGGATGCCGGTGTCGGAGACGCGATAGATTCCGTACTTTTCCTGCAGTCCGATGCAGCCTTGGTTCACGTCGCCGAGTTTGCCGACATCCTCGCCGAGGGCGATGAGATTCGGGTAGCGCGCGAGTGCGGCGTCGAAGCAGGCGTTGATGATCTCGGAGCCGTTCTTCTCGGGCGCGTCGTCGGCGTACTGCGGCTTGACTTCATCGACGTTGAGCGCCGATTCGATTCCGCTGCTGTACAGCTCATCGTCGTACAGCGCGGCGATGGCGAACTCGCGCTCACGCCGCCAGTCGGCGATGCGATTCATGATCTCTTCGTGGCCGGCGATCGATTCGCGCGCCGCGATCAACGCGCTGGTCAGCGCTTTCATCGCATCGCGGCGATACGGCGATTGCGTCCGCTGCAATTCGGATTTGATTGCATCGAGCTCGTTGCGATTCGACCCGAGCGCCGCCAACTCGTCCACATATCCAAGAACCGTCTTCACCTCGGCATCGATCGGACCGCGATACGTTTCCCACGCGCGGCGCTGCGCTTCGCGCACGAGGCGAAGATCTTCTTTTTCGAGTCCGTCCAACTCGTCGGCCGTGGCGATGCCGTGGCCGATCATCCATTCGCGCATCTTTTTGATGCAATCGAATTCGACTTCCCAATCGAGCCGCTCTTTCGACTTGTAGCGTTCGTGCGAGCCGGAGGTCGAATGCCCCTGCGGCTGCGTCATCTCGTCGACGTGAATGATGGCCGGCACATGCTCCATCCGCACGATCGACGCGGCCGCGATGTACGTCTCGCAAAGCGCGGGGTAGTCCCAGCCGTGAACGATGTAGATGTCGTAGCCGCTCTTCTTTTTCGGATCGCGCTGAAATCCTTTCAGCAGCTCCGAGATGTGGCCCTTCGTCATCTGGAATTCGTTCGGCACGGAGATGCCGTAGTTGTCGTCCCAGATGGAGACGAGCATCGGCACCTGCAGCACGCCCGCGGCGTTGATCGACTCCCAGAACATCCCCTCGGCACAACTGGCGTTGCCGATCGTGCCCCACGCGATCTCGTCGCCGTTGCGCGAAAACTGCGTGGCCGCCTTCAACTCTTCGAGCTCGCGATACACCTTCGACGCGTACGCCAGTCCGACCAGCCGCGGCATCTGCGAGCCGGTCGGCGAAACGTCGGCGGAGGTGTTGTACGTGTCGGTCTGATTGCGGAATGAGCCGTCGGGATTGAGTAGCCGCGACGCGAAGTGGCAATTCATCGAGCGTCCGCCAGACCATGGCTCCTGCTCGACGTCGGCATTCGCGTACAACTGCGCGAAGAATTCGTCGAGGGTGCCGATGCCCGAGGCGAAGATGAAGGTTTGATCGCGGTAGTAGCCGCTGCGCCAGTCGCCTTTGCGGAAGGCCCGGGCCATGGCCAGCTGCGCGACCTCTTTGCCGTCGCCGAAAATGCCGAACTTGGCCTTGCCGGTCAGCACTTCCCTGCGGCCGATCAGGCTGGCCTGCCGCGAGCGCCACGCGACGCGGTAGTCGTCGATGATGCTCTCGCGCGTGAACTGCGTGCGAATCGTTTCGGTCTGTTCAGGTGTAGCCACGGTGCGCAAGTTTACCTTCTAACGATCCGTCCCGTCCTCGGGTCGAGCCTCAGCGCCGCGTCGGGAAAGTCGCCGATGTCGATGCCGCGCCGCGGATCGTGCAGCGGCTTCATGGCGTAATCGATCCGCACCGGTTTCGGCTCATGCTTCGCGTAACGATAGAGATCGCGATAGTTCCGCTGAAAGCGCTGGTAACGTGAATAGGTTCCTGCCGCGCCGGCAAACAGCGGAATGGCCAGGAGCGCGATCGCCCACCATCGCCGGTCGAGCGCGAAGACAAAGAGCGTGAGCGTTACAGGAACGAAGTAGAGCCGCGGAAGAAACGTCAGGTGCGGCACCGCCATCACGTATCGCGCCAGTTCGTGTCCCTGATAGACGGTGAACATCGACAGATAGATGACGATGGCGAAGCCGATGTAGACGGCGAACGCGGCTCGTGCGCGATAGCCGCGCATGGCGATCAGCGATAGGGCGAAGACGGCATATCCGATTACGGACGGCCGGCCCCACAACGTTTCCCGCCAGTAGCTTTCGAGGAGACCGGCGGCCGTCGGAATGACCATATCCATGCGGAACTGGTGTGTATCCGCGACGGAGCCGAAGGGAACGACGAGATCGCGTAACGCGAAGTAGACCATCCCGATGACCGTCGCCGGGAGGGCGGTGCGCACTGCGTCACGAAGTTTTAGGCGATCGATGGCGACGAGCAGAAGCAGCAGCGGAAAAATCATCGCGGCGTTTTCTTTGAAGAAGAAGGCGATGCCGAAGACCAATCCGGCTTCCAGGAACCAACCGCGAGCGAGCAGCAGCAGACCCCAGGCGGCGAGGAGCAGCACCGAGGCATCGAAAATGTTGGCGAACCAACCGCCGGTGATGATGGCGCCGGCGGAGAAGAGGGTGGCGAAGACGAAGAAAAAATCGCGACGGTCGTCACGCCCGGCCTGCATGGTGACAGCACGCAACAGCAGCGCCACGGCGGCCAGGATCATCAACATGTTGACGATCCGAAGCAGCGGCCATGCGGCATTGGACGGCAGGAAGTGAATCGCGAGCGCGATGATGATCGTCGGGACGGGACGCCAGAACGGCAGCGGCGTTTTCAGGACGAACGCAACCAGTTGCGCCACGGTCTGATGCGCGTCGCCGAAAACGGCCAGCGCGCTCGACTCATCCCAGACGTCGGCGATGAACAGCCGCGCCATCGCCGCGATCCAGAGGATCACGACGGCGTAGGTCGCGCCTCGCCACACGCGTTTCTCTGCGTCCTTTGTGTCTCTGTGGTTCAACGCCTATCCAACTCGCCAACGGCAGTATCGAGCATCGAGACCACTCTCGCCGCGTCCGGACTCTCGCAGTAGATGCGGATGATCGGCTCGGTGCCCGACTTGCGGAAGAGGATCCACGACTTGTCCGCGAAGTTCATCTTCACGCCGTCTTTTTCTTCGCGATTCGCGAAGCCGGGGCCGAAGGCCGCATCGAGATCGCCGGCTTTGACGCGCTCGATCAGGCGCGCGCACACATCCATCGGACGATTCAGATCGCGGCGGTCGTAGTGAAGCACTCCGAACTCGGATTCCATCGCATCGACGATCGCCGACAGCGGCTTGCCGTAGTGCCCGACACATTCGGCGACGAGCAGGCCGGAGAGGATGCCGTCGCGCTCGGGGAGAAAGTGGCCGAAGCCAATTCCGCCGCTTTCCTCACCGCCGATGAGGATGTTGCGCGTGAGCATCAGGTCGGCCACGTACTTGAAGCCGATCGCGGTTTCCGTAAACCCCGTTCCGAGCGCGCGCGCGACCTTCTCCACGAGGCGCGATGTCGAGAACGTCTTCACGATCTCGCCATTCAGCTTCTTCTCGCGCACGAGGTAGAGCGCGAGCAGTGCGATGATTTTCTGCGGCGAGACGAAGGCGCCCTTTTCGTCGAGGATGCCGAGGCGGTCGGCGTCGCCGTCGTTGCAGATGGCGAGGTCGTGGGGTGTGGGGGGTGGGGGGTGGGGTGTGGGAGCAAAGGCCGAAACATCGCCATCGTCCGACTTCCCACTCCCCACTCCCCACTCCCCACTCCCCTTCATCACATCCATCGACGCGCCGAGGTTCTCGGCGATCGGTTCAGGGTTCACGCCGCCGAAGGACGGATTGATCTCGCCGCGGATCGTGGCCACGTCGCGGCCGAGGATGCGCGACGGGAGACCGGAGGAAACGCCATGGATTGGATCGTGGAGGATGCGCACGCTCTTCGCCACGTTCACTTGCGCGCGTAATGCGGCCACGTAGTCATCGAGCAGATCGGACTCTTCGATCGATCCCCCTTCGCGCGGAGATGATTCTCCGAGGGATGCGGCGATCGCCGCGTACATTTCGGGCAGACCCGATCCGCCGTACCACGCTTTGAATTTGAGTCCGTTGTACTTGGCGGGATTGTGGCTGGCCGTGACCACGATGCCGCCGAGGAGTTTGCGGCGCCACGCGGTGAACGAGATCGTTTGCGACGGCGTCGGCGCGTTCGAGAGGACGACGCGGAAGCCGGCGGATTTCAACGTCTCCGCGACTACTGTTGCGAACTCGCGCGAAAGAAAACGCCGATCGAATCCGACGACGAGCGCGTTGCGGTCGATGCCGTCCGGCGGTTGCAGCGTCCGCGCGGCGACGGCGACGGCGTCGCTGACGCGGCGCACGTTGTCGAATGTGAATCCGTCGGCGATGACGGCACGCCATCCGTCGGTACCAAATGTGATCGCCTGCGACATGCGCGGCATTCTGTCATGCGGCTTGAGCGCCAGCCGCGAACGCGCGTTCGTACGCGCGCGAAGGCGCGCGTCACAACGCAGCCCCGCGCTCGGCGCGGGGGTTTTAGGCGTGATCGGGTTTGGCGGCCGCCTCCGCGGCCGCGAATCGCTTGCGCTCCAACTACCCCGCGCCGAGCGCGGGGCTGCATTGTTGGGCGCGCCTTCGCGCGCGCGAGCTCCACCTACTGCTGTTTGAAAATCCCGCCCGAAAGGACGGGCCGCGTGGCGGTGGACGTCGTCGTCGACGGGCGCACAACCGCAACACCGCTGCCGTCGCCGACGATCGTCGTTCCGTGTCCGCTGACGTTGCCGATCGCGGAGGGCGAGGCCACCGGCGCGGGTCGCGGCCGCGGAGCAACCGGCGCATTCGTATTCGCGAGCGGCTGCTGCTCGCGTGCAGCCGGCGCAACGAGCATTGGATCGGCGGCGCGCTCGTCGTCCACCGAGCCTTCTTGGATGACGTCGACGTTGCGCGAAATCGCCGAGTTCGTCGCCGGCGCGTCACTGCCGAACAAGCGTCCGTATTCGCCCGCCGGTGCGCGCCGTGCCGCGTTGTAGGTCGAGATCGCGGCGACGAGCACAGCCACCGACAGCATCGAAATCGCGCAATTTCTGATCGTCAAAATGCGGCGTCGCTGACGGCGGTCGCGGATCGGGACGATCAGAAGGGCTTTGCGGGCACGGGACAGCATGAAGTTGTTACTGCGAGCGGCCTGCCAGTTACGAGCTTTTCCGTTACTCTGAGCGCCATGTCCGGTGTGACCTTCAACGAAGTGGCAAAGCGGTACGGCGATATCTCCGTCATCGAGCACCTCAACCTCGACGTCAAAGACCACGAGCTCATGGTCCTGGTCGGTCCCTCGGGATGCGGCAAATCGACCGCGCTGCGGATGATCGCCGGCCTCGAAGACGTAAGCGAAGGAACGATCTCGATCGGAGGCCGCGTGGTCAACGACCTCGCGCCGAAGGATCGCGACATCGCCATGGTCTTTCAAAGTTACGCTCTGTACCCGCACATGACCGTCCGCGAAAACCTCGAGTTCGGCCTGCGCATGCGCAAGGTGCCCGCGCCCGAGCGCGCCAAGCGCGTTGCCTCGGCCGCCGAAATCCTCGGCATGTCCCATCTGCTCGAACGCAAACCGAAGGACCTCTCCGGCGGACAACGCCAACGCGTTGCCGTCGGCCGCGCCATCGTCCGCCAGCCCGCCGTCTTCCTCTTCGACGAGCCGCTCTCGAACCTCGACGCGAAACTCCGCGTCCAGACCCGCGCCGAAATCACGAAACTCCAATCCACCCTCGGCACCACCTCGGTCTACGTCACGCACGACCAGGTCGAAGCGATGACCATGGGCCACCGCATCACCGTCATGCGCGAAGGAAAAATCCAGCAAGTCGGCACCCCGCGCGAAGTTTACGAGTCGCCCGCGAACGCATTCGTCGCCCAGTTCATCGGCACGCCGCCAATGAACCTGATCGCAGCGATGGTGTCCGGCGACACGCTCCAAACGTCTTCGTTCACTCTGCCGCTGGCCGCAAAGTTCCGCGCTTTTGTTAAGGACGGCCAGCGCATACTCGCCGGAATCCGTCCCGAGCATCTTCACCATTCGACAAACGGACCGATCACCGCAAACGTCGACGTCGTCGAACCAATCGGACACGAAACGATCGTCTATGCGAGCAGCGGGGATTCAAAGCTCGTGGCGATCTTCGAACCGACGGTTACGCCGCGCGCCGGAGAAACGATCGCGATGAGCGCGGATATCGAGGCGATGCATCTCTTCGATGCAGACTCGGAGAAAAACGTCGTCACATAGGCCGTACTTCAGTCGATAATCAGCGCTTCCGGATAAGAGGATGCGCCCCTGAGCCGACTGCACAAGATCGCAGGCTGTGACGACGCCAATCGCAAGGCCGACGTGGTCTTTGTTCATGGCCTCGGCGGGGATCACGCTGCCACGTGGCGCTATGACCAAAACTCTTCGTGGCCACACTGGCTCGCCGAGGAGTTTCCCGAGGTCGGGGTTTGGTCTCTCGAATACGCTGCGAGTCCGACGAAGTTAGCCCGCTTACTCGGGATCTTCAGCGGCGATCGCGACGCGGGATACAGCATGGCTCTCCCCGATCGAGCCGGTCAGGTGCTCGACCGCATGGTGCAAAAACACCTCGGCGAGCGCCCGCTCCTCTTCATCTGCCACAGCCTCGGCGGCCTGCTCGTCAAACAGATTCTACACAAGGCAGACGACGCCGATGATGATCCAAAGAAGAAACAGGTAGCCGCGCAAACGCGCGCGGTTCTGTTCCTTGCAACACCGCACAATGGCGCAGAGCTGGCGTCACTGTTGGACGCGTTCCGCACTCTCTTCGGCACCACGGTGAGCATCGATGATCTCCGCGCTCACGACGCGCACCTCCTCGACCTTTTCAACTGGTACCGGAACCACAGCCTCGGCCTAGGCATCCGAACCGTCACTTACTACGAGACGCGGCCAGTCATGGGCGTGCTGCCGATCGTCAACGCAACGTCCTCGCAGGCCGGCGTTGGTTCTGACGCGGTGCCTCTCGATGAAAACCATCTGTCCATCGCCAAGCCGCGCGACCGCGACGAGCAAGTCTGCGACGCCGCGCGCGACCTGCTCAACGACTACGTACTCGCACCACGCTCTGCGACGCCGAAGCAACCGCAATCGGCACCCGTTGTTGTTGTTGCCACCGCTACCGAGCCGCAGCGAGTGATCGTTCAAGTACAGAGTCCAAGCGCCAGCGGTCCTGTTCGCATACCGTGCGAATTGCCTCCGGCCGCTGAGAAGCACTTCGGCCGACAGATGGAGTTGAAGCAGCTCACCGAGCGACTCCGCGCGGAAAGAACAGCGCAGTGGTAGGGCCCGCCGGGATGGGCAAGACCGCGTTGGCGGCGGAGGCGGTTCGTGCGGTCGTTGGCGATGCGATTGGCGACAGCCCATTCCAGGATGGTGTCGTGTTCGTCGATCTCTATACATATCGAGGCTTGGCGGAGCCGGTCTGGAACAACCTGTCCAATGCGCTGCGCGGGCCGGAATTCCGAGACTCATCGCCCGCGCGCGAGCGAGCCACCGAAGCCTGCCGCGCCCGCCGAGTCCTCATCATCCTCGAAGGCGGCGAGGAAGCAGACGGCAAGGATGGCCGCAGCACGATCCCGGAGCTTTGCAGCGTTTTCTCACCGCAGAACCGCTATCTACTGATGACCCGTCTAAGTATTCAGGCTGTTCCATCAGAAAGCGTGGAATTGAGGGAGGCCCTGTATCCCGAAGACGCTGCCGGTTTGATCGATTCACTCACACGAGGCAGAGTAGTCGGAGCGCTACGCGAACAGGTCCTTGCGTTAGTCGAGGGCCATCCGCTCGCGCTTACCTGGGCCGGCAATTTACTCGTGCGTGACGACGACGGTCCCGAACACCTAGTCAAGGAATGGCAGGCTGGCGGGCTTCCCAGTCTCAGCGATCCGAAGCAGGCCGAGCACACGCTGGAGTGGCTCTTCATTCGAAGTGCTCGCGGCTTGGACGACTCGGCACAACAGGTCCTTGCTGCCGCCGGCCTTCTGGCACGCGCGCCGTTTCCGCTCGCCGGCATGGTGGCAGCACTGGACGATCTCCCGGAAGACGCTGCTGCTACCCGCGCTGCCCTCAAGTCGTTGGTCCAACGCGCTCTCCTTCGCAGGTCCGAAGAATTGGATCACTGGCAGTTCACCCACGTCCTTGGTTATCGCTTCGCAAGAAAGGAAAGCGGCTCGGACGCCGCGCTGCGCGAACGTATGGGGCGATGGCTGGGGGACAGCTTCAGCTATAAGAGCGAGTTATCGCTAAGGCACGGGCTCGAGCATGCCGCGGCGCTGCTGCGCGCGGACGACGTTCAGTGTCTTTGGACTCCCCTAGCGAGCGTTCTCCTTTACAAAATATCCGAACGCCTAACGGCGCTTGGCCGACTCGACTTGGTAGGGCTCGCCCTTGGCGCAGTTGCAGACTGGCTGAAACGCCTTCCGCCAGCGCGGTCTCAAGAACCCAACTGGATTCGTGAGCGTTCCGCCCTCGTTTCGAAAATAGGCGAATTGCTCCGCAGCCAAGGCGATCTTGTCGGAGCTCTCGCGGCATGTCAGGAATCGCTGGAGCTAGATCGAGGTCTTGCACAAGCAGATCCACTAGACACGGATTGTCAACGGAACTTCGGCGTGAGCCATAGTCACGTAGGGGATGTGCTGCGCCATCAAGGCGACCTGCGGGAGGCATTGGTGAACTACCATGACGCACTCTCAATAATTCAACAATTAGCCGAAAACGATCCCTCGAACTCGGTTTGGCAGTGGGACCTAAGCGCGACTCAAGACAGAATCGGCGATGTGCTGGTTGAACAAGGCAATCTAACGAGTGCGCTAGCGGCCTACCAGGAATCGCTCGCCAAGACTCAAAGTCTAACCGAGGCCAATCCGTCGAGTTTGACTTACCTGTGGCAACTCAGCGTGGGCCAAAACAAGGTGGGCGTCGTGCTCCGAATCCAAGGAGATCTAGCGGGAGCGCTATCAGCATTCATGGAGTCGCTAACGGTTATGAGACGTCTGGTCGACGTGGATCCTTGGAACTCGGTTTGGCAGCGAGATCTAAGCGTATGTCACAACCATGTCGGCGACGTATTGTTTAAGCAAAATGATCTGCCAGGCGCGCTAGCAGTCTACAGGAGCGCACTAGAGACTCGCCGAAGCCTAGCCGAAGGTGATCCTTCAAACGCAGGTTGGCAGCGGGACCTGAGCTTGAGCCTCAACAAAGTGGGCGACGTGCTCCGTGAGCAAGGCGATTTGGCCGGGGCGCTCACCGCCTACAACCAGTCCTTGGAGGTGAGGCAACACTTGACGGAGACCGATCCTTCAAACGCAGGTTGGCAGCGGGACCTGAGCTTGAGCCTCAACAAAGTGGGCGACGTGCTCCGTGAGCAAGGTGATTTGGCCGGGGCCTTGGCCGCCTACCGCGAGTCGCTCTCTCTGAGTCGGCACTTGGCCGCAGCTGATCCATCGAACGCGCGTTGGCTGCGGGACCTAGG
The DNA here is from genome assembly GCA_035996815.1 of Thermoanaerobaculia bacterium. Classification (GTDB taxonomy): domain Bacteria; phylum Acidobacteriota; class Thermoanaerobaculia; order Gp7-AA8; family Gp7-AA8; genus JADGNZ01. The sequence goes on from DASYJF010000037.1 coordinate 28,508, forward strand.
CGCGATCCAAGACAGGATAGGCCTCGTCCTGCTTCACGAAGGCGATCTGGCTGGAGCGCTGGCAGCCCAAACTGAAGCGCTGGTCATCGCGCGACGACTGACAGAGGCAGACCCCTCGAACGCGGGTTGGCAGGTGGACCTAACTACGAGTCTTTCCCGAGTGCTGCAGATCCACAGTCGGCAAGGCAACCGACCGGAAGCCTTGCTGCTTGCCGAGGAAAGTCTCCAGGTTAGCGAGCGATTGTCCGCTGTCGATCGCACGAACCCAACGCTCCAGAAGAATGTGGCATTGAGCCGCGCCCTCCTCGCTCGCCTTCAGGGCCAGTGATGTTGGCTGCGCGGTGACCGATGATCCGTCTCAGCAAACCCTACAACGCTCCCTCCTACTGCGCCGGCACGAATGTCGGGTCTTGCGTTTTCTGGTCGATCACCGATCCGTAGGCGGTGACTTTGCACTGTCCGTCGATGACCTTCACGCTGATTCTCGCGTTGTAGACATTGCCGAGACCCAGGCTGCCGATGATGGGGAACTGGCGGTATTCGAAAGCGGCTAGCTAGCGGGATGCTGACTTTGGGGGCGACTTTGGAATCGGGGAGGATGACGGTGATCTTGGCGGTGGCGGGGTTGCCGGTGACTTCGGCGAGGCCGAGGTTGGTGCGGTAGCGGGGGGATTCTTCCATCTGGAGGAGTTGGAGGGAGCGCTCGCCGGTGCCGACGGCATCCGCGGGCGTGACCGCCTGGAGGAACTGGCCGAGCGTGTCGGCGGCGGTGTCGTTGAAAGTGCGAGCGGTCACGACCAGCGGTGTAGCGACGGCGGTCGTCACGTGGAGTGCGCCGCCGGCGTCGGTGAGGTTGAACGTGGAGTGGACGATGTCGTCGAGCGCTTTCACTTCGCCGGGTTGGATGGTCACGGTTTGGACGGCGCTGGCCGAGGGGTTGCCGGTCGGGTAGAGCGTCAGCGTTGCGGTCTGCGGCGACGGACTGCTGGTTTTTCGATCCGCGCAATCTCGTGAGCCCGTTTTAACGGGCGAAAGAGCGCCGGCCTTCGGCCGGCGCCCTTTGTGCTGGCGTCATTACTCGGTCAGATAGGCGTTGTCGATGAAGATCAGCCCGAACATCACCCAGCGCGTGTCGCTCGTCGTCGACGTCTGCGTGTTCATCTTCACGCCGCCGCCGAAGTGGAGGTGCGTGCCGCTGTCGTCGAGGCGGATGCGCTTCGATTCCGTGCGCGCCGACTGACGATCCGAGAATCCCGAGTCGGTATTGCCGCTTTTCTCCCACACGAGACCGTTGCTGCCCGATTCGCCGTGGTCGTCGATCACCAGCGCCGCGCGGACCTTCACTTCCGCGGAACGGCCGCCGAACAGCGGCTTGGAGAGGCTGAGGAGGCGGCTGAGCACCTGGTTGTGATCGAAATCCGCGCAGGCACTCTCCCCGCAAACTTTCTGAAGGGTATCGCCGAAGTTCGCGTGGAGCGTCAGCTCTCCGCCCTTCGGATTGCGAATGAGCTTCTTGCTCCGTGCATACGAGTACTTGTTGACGTCGATGTACTGGTCCTTCGGAGCGCTCGAGGCCTTCCATATGAGGTCGCCGGAATAGAGCATTCCGGCGCGCGTATTCGCCGCATCGAGGAAGAAGTCGTTCCGCCCTTCTTTCAGTTCGCCGACCCAATGGATCTCGTCCTTCTTGACGTGGTCCCACTCGCCGCTGAGCAGCGCGTAGCCGCCGCCGGCGCGGTCGATGGCGGTGAAACTGCCGAAAGGAACGGTCGTCTGCGTGTCGCCCGTGCCGAGGGTGACGTTGGCTACCGAGATCTGGGGACGGTGCGGCAGCCAGGTGTCGATGGCGTACGTCCCTGCGGTCGCTGACGGCACGCGGTAGTGGTAGATCTTCCACTGGTCGCTGAAATGGATCTGGTCGTACACGCCCCGCTTCGACGCTTTCCACCAGTCGGTGCGTCCCTCCCGATTCGTGACGGTAGTCGCGGCGCCGGAAGGCGTGTGCGGCTCGCCTGCGATCGAGAGATGTCCATCGAACCTGTCTCCCATGGTGATGACGCGGCCGCGGATGCCGATGCTCTCACCGGCGTTTCCGGCGGTAAAGAGATCGACGCGCCGGAAGAGCGGTTCGGCGGCAGGGATGATGAAGTTGGCCTGCCGCGCGTGCGAGTTGCTCCCGGCGAGGACTTGATACTCGAGACCCGCGTTCAGCTCATTGAGTTGCGCGCGCACGTGATCGGCGAAGGTGGCGCGGTACTCCATCGCGGTATGCGGCAACTCATGAAACGACTTGCATCGCGCGGTGGCCTGCTCCGCGGTGATCGTGCCCGCCGCCCCCTCCGTCGTGGCCACCTCGCAGTCCGACTGCAGCGTTTCCGCGGCCCAGACGTAGAGGACGTAACCCTTGCGCTGGTCGGCCAGGAGGCCGTCCACCGTCGACTCGAGATAGACGTACGCCGGTTCGAGGCCGTGCGCCGGATCGTTCTTGATCTGCTCGAAGGCCCGCCTGGCGTACGCGCGCAGCAACGGTTCCTTTCCGCCGACCTGCGAGCGGACCAGCTGGTCGTTGATGACGCCGAGGAGGTTTTCCATTCGGTCTTTGAAAATGATCTGGCGCGCGAAGCTGCGCATCCGCTCGGGATCGAGTGATGTCGGCTGCGTGCTCCCCTCCACCGGATTCCGGAACATACGCGCGAACTGCTCGTCGTACACCGTGCGGATGTGCGAGATGTTCTTGCCGATCGTCGTTTCCGGCCCGACCTCGTCGAGCTTGAGCAGGATGAGCTTGTTCAGGTCATAGACCTCTCTCTGTTGTTCCTGGATCTGGGCGATCCCGGTCTCGATGTTGGCCAGGCTGCCGCGGATCTTGGCCATGTTGTGGAGCATCCGATCCTTGAACTCTTTCTCTTTCACGTCGCCGGCCAGCGTAGCGAAGAGGCCGCAGTACCACGAGTCGTCGGATTTGTAGTCGAGGTCCTTGGCTCTGCAGTTGGTGTTGTAACCCATGCTGGCCAGTTGGCCCACATACTTCTCCAGCCCAAACTTCAGCCCGGCCGCAACCCCATCGTCTTTTTCTTCCGCGATCGCGGGCGCGGCCGAAGCGAGGACAAAACAGATCGCGAGAATGGACACAAAACTTCTCTTCCTGGACATGAGCTCTCTCCTTCTCCGTCGTTGGAATGCAGATTGTGGGGGCCGGAACGGTTTCCAATTATGCCGACTGTGAGCCTGCTGAACAACGGTGCGTCGGGCCCATCAGGCTATGCAGTGCGCGTGGCAAGGCCATCGCTTTTTTAGGTTGGGTGCGAGCTGTAAGTTAGCCGCGACACAGTCACCCTTCCCCGCCCTTCCAAAGCGGTGGCTCTCCCACGCGCACTCCATATGCTCCGCTCAGCCTGAACTTGAAATTACTGCGCAGGCACGAATGTCGGGTCTTGCGTTTTCTGGTCGATGACTGATCCGTATGCGGTGACTTTTCCTTGTCCGTCGATCACGCGAACGCTGATTCTTGCGTTGTAGACGTTGCCGGGTACGAGCATGTTGATGATGGGGAACTGGCGGTATTCGAAGGCGGCTAGGGGAATGCTGACCTTCGGGGCGACTTTGGAATCCGGGAGGATGACGGTGATCTCGGCTGTGGCGGCTTTGCCGGTGATTTCGGCGAGGCCGAGGTTGGTGCGGTAGCGGGGGGAGTCTTCCATCTGCAGGAGTTGGAGGGAGCGCTCGCTGGTGCCGACGGCATCCGCTGGCGTGACGGCTTGCAGGAACTGGCCGAGCGTTCCGGCGGCGGTGTCGTTGAAGGTGCGGGCGGTGACGACCAGGGGGACGGCGGTGGCGGTCGTCACGTGGAGTGCGCCGCCGGCGTCGGTGAGGTTGAACGTCGAGTGGACGATGTCGTCGAGCGCTTTCACTTCGCCGGGTTGGATGGTCACGCTTTGGACGACGCTGGCCGAGGGGTTGCCGGTCGGGTAGAGCGTCAGCGTTGCGGTCTGCGGCGACGGACTGCTGTTGAAGACGCGGACGTCGCTGCGCCAGGTTGCGCCGGAGTCGAGGCTGGCCACGCCGGGGATGACATAGCGTGTAGCTCCGAGGCCGTTGAGCGGGACGCCGGAGACGAGAAGCGGATCGTTCGTGCGGTTGTCGATGACCGAGGCGTAGGCGGTGACCTTGCCGTCGCCGCCGGTGGCTGCGACTTCGATATGGCCGTTCGTCAGGGTGATGCCGTTCGTGGCGAGGAATCCGTTGAGCTGGCGTTGTTCGCCGGCGGCGAGTGAGACTGGGAGGTCGAGCACTTTGTTGCCGGCGCCGTTGAAGACGCTGACGAGGACGGAGGCGGACTTGCCGGTCGCTTCGACAAGGCCAAGGTTCGTGTGGAAGGTGTCGGTCTGCGCGATCTGCTGGAGCGCGAGGATCGAAGGCGCGCCCGGCGCCTTGCTGATGAAGTTCGCGATCGGAACGCCGGGGATGAACTGGCCGAGCGTACCGGCGGCGGAGGTGTTGAACGTGCGGCTGGAAACCGCCGCGGCTTTGGTGACGCTGAGGTCAGGCTTGCCGGTGGCATCGAGCGGCTGCACGGTGAGCACGCCGTTCGACGCGTCGTTGTTCGCGCCGATTCCGAACCAGTTGCGGACGATGTCGTCGAACGCGATCGTCGAGCCGGGATCGATGCTGACCGTCGTCTGCTTGATGGCCTGCGACGTCGCGCTGCCCGCGCTGAAGGTGAGCTGGACTTTCTTTGACACCGCCAGAATGTTGGCGATGCGGACGTCGCTCTGCCACTGCGAACTGAATCCGGGCAGGTGGCCGACGGACGGGATGACGAGCGCGGTGGCCGAGGGGCCGGTGAGCGTGCCGGGGCTGACCGGCGAGGTGAGACTGATCGAAACCGGGATGGATGTCTTCGGCGCGACGTCGAGCGAGCGCTTGCCGCTCACGCCGCTCGATCCGTAGACGACGATGACGGTGCCGGTCCAGGTGCCGTCCGACAAGGTGCTCGGATCGGCCGAGACGGTGAAGTTGAGTCCTTCCGGCGGCATGATTCCGTTCGACGGCGCGACGCTCAACCAAGGCTTGTCGGCGGTGGCGAAGAACGACGTGGTGACGCTCGGCAGACCGGGGACGTGAATCGGGAACGAGACCGGGGTCTTGCTGCCGACGGGAACGGGAATGTTGATGTTGAGGGTGCCGAGCGGCGGGACGGGAATGATCACGATCGGCGCGGCAGCGGAGTACGAACCAATCGTCGCGTTGCAACCGCCCAGCGCGCGGACGCGGTAGAAGAACGTGGTCGGCACGGAGATGTTCTTCGTGAACGCCTGCGATGTGCCGGGGACTGCCATCGTGAACGGATTCGTGAACCCCGCATCCGCCGATTCCTGCAATTCATACAGCGTGGTCCCCTCGGTTGGCGTCCATTCGACGTTGTAGGTTTGTCCGGTGGTGGTGACGCCGACAACGCTCGGGACGGGAGTGCCGGTCGGGTTGCAAACTGAGAAGGATGCGGTACTGCTCGTAGCCGCGCAGCCGTTTGGTCCGTTCGCTTGAACACTCCACGTGTATGCGCCGTTGCCCAGGTTCTGCGTCGTCGAGTTGGTGTTGGTCGAAACGGTCTGCGTCGTACTGCCGGTGGTGATGGAGACGATGTACGTCGCGCCCGGCACGCTGCTCCAGGAGAACGTGACCGGCGAAGCGACCGTCGTGTTCGCGACCGGCGCGTTGAGGACGGGTGCCTGCGGACACGTGGCCGGCTTGACGATTGTGACGGTCGATGACGAGCTGTTGTTGCCAGGCGCCGGATCGGTGGCCGAGCTGGTGACGGTCGACGTGTTGACGATCGTGCCGGTGTCCGCGGTCACGCGGTAGTGGCTGACGATCGCCACCTGCGAGTTCGAAGCGAGCGACGGGATCGTGCATGGATACGGCGTCGTGCAGCCGCCGCTGTTGCTGATGAAGACGAGGTTCGACGGAGTCGTATCGGAGATGACGACGTTGGTGGCGGTGTTCGGGCCGTTGTTGGTGACGATCACCGAGAAATCGAGGAAGGCGTTGAACGTGGCCGTCGCGGGACCGGCTTTGAGGATGCTCAGATCGGCGATGGCCGTACTCGAGACCGGCGTAACGGCCGTGGCGCTGTTGTTGGCGAGATTCGATTCGGGTGACGACGTGCTGACGCTGGCCGTGTTCGTGACCGAGGCCGACGGGTAGCCGGCCGGCACGTTGTAGATCGCCGTGATGGCGACGGAGCCGCCGGGGTTGATGGTGCCGAGCGCGCAGGGGAAGGCGCTGCATCCGCCGCCGCTGACGGAAACCGGCGTCAGGCCGGCCGGAGTCGGATCGGAGAGGAAGGTGTTAGCAGCCGCCAGCGCGCCGGTGTTGGTGATGTTGATGGTGTAGGTGATGTTCTGCCCGAGCGCGATCGAGGGCGGACCGCTCTTGGTGATACCGAGGTCGGACTGCGCGGCGACGGTCGTCGACGCGGTGGCGGAGTCGTTGCTCGAATTCGGATCGCTGGCCGAGGCGACCGTGGCGGTGTTCAGGATCGGCGACGGTCCGCTGTAAGTGACCGGCACATTGTACGTGGCTGTGATCGTGACCGGAGGTCCGACCGCGAGCGCGCCGATGGTGCACGGGAACGCGGAGCATCCGCCGCCGCTGACGGAGATGGGCGTCAAACCGGCGGGCGTGGTATCGGAAACGGTTACGCCGGTAGCGCCGGCGGGGCCGAAGTTCGAGACGCTGATCGTGTAGGTGATGTTCTGGCCGAGCGAAACGGACGGCGGACCATTCTTGGTGATGGCCACATCGGCTGCGGCGCCGACATTGATAGTCGTGGTCGACTGGTTGTCCGCGATGTTCGGATCGCTCTCGACTTCCGAGACCGAGGCGGTGTTGACGATCGCGCCGCCGGAGTACGACGGCGGCACGTTGTACATCGAGGTCAGCGTGACCGACTGGCCGGGGTTGAGCGTTCCGATCGAGCACGGGAACGAGGTGCAACTGACAGTGGCGCTGGTGAGGGAGAGGAAGGCCAGTCCGGTCGGCGTCGGATCGTTGACGGTCACGCCTGTTGCCGGGGCCGGACCGTTGTTCTGAACGACGATCGAGTAGGTGATGTTCTGGCCCGGGTTGACCGGATTCGGCGGCGCCGGCGAAACCACGCTTTTCGTGATCGAGAGGTTGGCCTGCGGACCGATAGCGGTCGTCACGCTGGCACTGTTGTTCGACGACACCGGATCGGATAGCGAGTTGGGCACCGAGGCCGTGTTTACAATCGTCTCCGGCGATGGAGAGGCCATCCAGGTGAATGTAATCGGCGGCAGTGATCCGCCGCTCGCGAGCGAGGTCGACGTCGTCGTGCATTGGATGGAGCCGCTGACGATGCTGCAGGTCCAATCGCTTGCGGCGGATCCTCCGACGGGCATCGCGCCGCCGGTCGACGAATCGGTCACGGTAATGGTGCCGCTGCTCGGTTGGGGTCCGAGGTTGGAGACGTTGACGGTGTAGGTCAGCGTGTCGCCGGTGTTGGCAGTGGCCGGACCGCTATTGGTAATCGCGACGTCTGCCGTGGGAGTGAAGGCCGTGAGATCGAACGAGGTGGGGTTGTAGGCGTGCGTGACGGTGCCGCCGTAGTACATGGGCGGATTCACGGTCGCGAATGCCCCGCTCTCGCTCGCGTACGTGATGACCGGCCAGGTGGTCGTTCCGACGGCGGGCGTGTAGCCGTCGATGAAGCTGCCGTTGAAGGTGGCGTCGAGCGTGGCGGTGCCGGTGATCTTGAGCTGATCGAATTGTCCGGCCGAGGGACCAGCGATCTTAATGGTCACCGCGCTGCTGCCCGGCGGCCCCATCGCGAAGTTGCCGTTGATGTTGATCGTGCCGACGCTGATCAGCGTTCCCGGCCGGATCTCGCCGGAGTTGTCGACGTCGCCGGTGATGGTGCCGGTGCCGTTGAGGATGCCGCCTTCCATGTCGAAGGTGTTGGGCGACTGGACGGTGATGGCGCCCGGCCCGAGGGTCGTGGTGCCGCTGTTCTGTGTGTATCCGTCCTGGAAGTTGATCGTGCCGGCCAGCGCCTTCACGGTGCCGCCGTCGTTGCTGAACTGGGGACCGAAGTCGGTAGTCCCGGAACTAGCGGTTTTCTGGAACGTCCCGAAGTTCTCGAAGTCACTCGGACATCCGCACAACACGACCGGATGTCTGCTCAGCGTGCGAGCGCGGCGCGTGCGTCCGGACGTCGACACCGCCCGCGACCGGGTTCTTGCCGTCTTCACGGTGCCCACGATCACGCCGGGGCCGGCGGCGATCTGCGTGTCGGTCTGGATGTCGAAAAGTCCGCCGTTGACGATCGACCCGCCGTTGGCGACCTCCAGATATTGCGCGGACAGAGCGCGAATGGGGCGATGCTTTCCGAGAACGATGATCGAGCCGCCCGCGGTGTAGTTGACCGTGCCATCGTTCTCCAGCACGGTCTGATCGATGCTGGTCACGCTGTTGTTGGAGTCGATCGTCAGCACCCCTCCCGCATCGACAAAGAACGTTCCGTCGCCGGACGCTCCGCTCATCGTGCCGCCGGACCAGGTACCCGTTCCGTACATGTCGACGTTGTCGTTCAGATCGAGCTCGCCGGAGTCGAACTTGAAGTCCTTTGTCGACATTGTGGAATCGGCGATGACCGTGGCGCCCGCGATGGAGGTCTGCCCTCCCACCGAAAAAAAGGAGCCTTCGTAGTCGGTCGTTCCCGAGGGGAAGGAAACGTTGCCGTTGCCGTACACGGCTCCGTCGATGGTGGTCGACGGCGCGCTGAAGATGATCGTCCCGCTCGTTCCGTTGAACGAGTCCGCGTCGGTGACGAAGCTGCCGGTATGCGTGCAGGTTGATGGACAGGCGCCGGCAAGTTCAATCGCTCCATGCGTGACGAAGAGCGTGGCGTTGTTCGTCATCCCAGGCTGGATCACGGACACGCCGGTGCCGGCGTGCTTTTGCATCACGCCGTTGGGGAAGACACCGACCGACGACGGACCGTCGGCGATGATGTCGCCGTCATCCTGGAAATCGAATGTGCCGTAGGTGTTGAATGCGGCACCGTTGTTGAGGTGCAGCATGTTGGTCGTGGCGGGGTAAAAGATCGTCCCGTAGTTGTTGAAGGTCCGGCTGTTGAGCAGCATCGTGCCGCTGACACCGGAGAGCGTGCCGACTCCGGTCCCGGCAAGCTCGGCGCCACCGCTGCCCTGAATCGTGCCGCCGTCCCAGTAGAACGTGTTGCGGATCGAGAGGAAGCCGGCTCCGTCGAGCGTGCCCGCGCTCATCGAGAAGATTCCCGGCGAGGTGACGCCGCCGATCGAAAGCGTGCCGCCGCTGACCGAGAGCGTACCGTCGCCGGAGACGACGCCATTGGGTGTCATGGTGTAGACGCCCGCGGGGAAATCAAGCGTGCCCCCGGAATTGATCACGAACGGCGCGTTGCCGGTGCCGCCGCCGGCCAGCGCGAGCGTGCCTGAAGAGACGGTCACTGTCCCGCTGCCGTTGTTGTTGAGGATCGGGCTCACGTTGACGACCCCGCTGCCGACCATCTGAACCGTGCCGTTGTTGTTGATGGTGTTGCTGCCGGTTACGCTTCCCGCTGTGAATTGCAACGTCCCGTTGCTCTGAACAGTGAACAACGCGCCGATGTGCAGCGTGCCGCCGTTGACATCCAGTACGCCGCCATTGGTGGACGTGCTCGCGCCGTTCAGGTTGAGAGTACCGCCGCTTTGAACCTCGACCTGGCCTCCGTTGACCGAGAGCGAAGTGCCGGAGTTGAAGGTCAGCGTGCCTCCGTTGGCGATCGTCAGCGTCCCTCCCGCCTCGACGATGATCGTGGAGGAGTTGCTGACTGATCCCGGCCCCGCGAGAGTGAGTGACCCTCCGGACTGGATGTCGATCGTGCAGCCGGGGCAGTTCAGATTGAGTCCGATGAGCGCGTTGGGAATGGCGCTGTTGATGATCAGCGTGGTCGGCGTGGCGTTCAAATCCTGCGCGACGTCGCCAGGGGCGCATCCGGGGAATCCGCCGGCAGGAGTCCAGACCGCTCCGGACGTGTCGGTCCAGTTCCCGATGGGCGGTGGCGCGCTCGAGGTGACGTTGTACACGGTCGGGACGCAGATCGCGTATGCCGTGGCCGTTCCGAGCAGGGCGATGGCGCCAAGCGTCACGAGGGAAGAGATGAGGATCGTACGAAGTTTGAGGCGATCCACAGTGGTCATAGAGACACTCCTTGGGCAGAAGACGAAGGATTATTTGAGGGCGCGAAGAGTAACACGGACAAGTTAAGTACGGATCCGGCGTCCCTTCTGGATTTAGCTCATCCCTTCACGCTGCCGACCATCAGCCCGGCGATGTAGTAGCGCTGCAGGATCAGAAACACCAGCAGCACCGGCAGCACGGTGATGACGGCGCCGGCCATCATCAGCTCGACGTCCAGCACGTGCTCGCCGAGGAGGTTGGCGAGAGCGACGGGGAGCGTGTGGTGCGATTGATTCGAGAGAATGATCAGCGGCCACATGAAATCGTTCCACGTCGACATGAACATGAACGTGGCCAGCGTGGCCAGGATCGGCCGCGCCAGCGGCATCACCACCGACCAGTAGATGCGGAACTCTCCCGCGCCGTCGATACGGGCCGCTTCCAGCAACTCCTGCGGCACGGAGAGCATGAACTGCCGGATCAGGAAGATGCCGAAAACGGTCACCATCGACGGGATGATCACGCCCCAATACGTGTTGACGAGGTGCAGCTTCTTCATCAGCAGGAAGAGAGGCAGCATCCCGACTTGTGGCGGGACGATGATTGCCGTGAGCAGGAATCCGAACATCCGCTCGCGTCCTCCGAACCGCAGCTTTGCGAACGCGTATCCGGCCATCGATCCGAAGAGCACCGAGGAGACCGTCACGATCGACGCGACGATGGTGCTGCTGAGGAACGCGCGTCCGATGTTGAGCCGCAGAAATAACGCCCGGTACTGCGCGAACGTCGGCGCGTGCGGGATCAGATGCGGCGGGAACGTCGTCGCTTCGCCGCTGGCCATAAACGATGCGGAGAGCATCCACAGCAACGGAAAAAGCGTGAGCAGTCCGCCGGCGATCAGCACCGTATGCAGCACCAGCGAGTTGCCGCGGCGCGTCATCGCTTCTCCCCCATTCGCATCTGCAGGAGCGTGGCCGCACCGATGATGAGAAAGAGGATGAAGGCCACCGAGGCCGCGTATCCCATCCGCCAGAATTTGAAGCCTTGCTGGTACATCATCATGACGATCGTCAGCGTCTTGTTCAGCGGCCCGCCCTGCGTCATCACGTATGGCTCGGCGAAGATCTGCAACTGCCCGATGGCGACGACGATGCCGACGAAGAGAAAGGTCGGTCCGAGCATCGGCAGCGTGACGTGCCTGAACTGTCCCCACGGCCCTGCCCCATCGAGCCTGGCAGCCTCATACAACTCTTCGGGGATGTTCTGCAGCCCGGCGATGAAGATGATCATCGTGTAGCCGAAGCCCTTCCAGACCGCGAGCAGGATGATGGCCGGCATGGCGTAGTGCGGATCGCCGAGCCAGTCCGGCTGCGGCAGATGCAGCGCGCCGAGGGCGATGTTGATGATGCCGAAGCGCGGGTGGTAGAGGTACTTGAAGACGAGCGCGACGGCCACGAGCGTGGTGACGACCGGCGCGAAGTAGATGGTCCGGAACGCGGCTTTGAAGCGCGTCAGTTTCGAGTTGACGAGCAGCGCCGCGAACAGCGATACGGCGACTGTGAGCGGCCCGCCGATCAGCGCGAAGTACAGCGTATTGATGAACGCCGTCCAGAACACCGCATTGCCGAGCAGCTCGCGATAGTTCCGCAGCGCGACGAAGCGGACGTTGTGAACGTCGCCGAGTGTGTAGAGATCAAAGTCGGTGACGCTGAGAAGAAATCCGGCGATGACCGGCGCGAAGAAAAACACCGACAGAATCACGATGGCCGGTGAGAGGAAAAGCAGGGCGGCCCGGGATTCGCGGTTTCTCATGGGATTGCGTTCGCGCTCTGCGTGCTGCGCGTCAACATCCACCGTCGTTTCTCAAGCAGTTCATCCGCGCGCCGATCGAGCTGCGCCAGCGCCGCCTTCGGCGCGACCGTCCCCCGCGCCGCCGCCTCTCCTCGGTCGTAAATCGCGGTCGCGATCTGCTCCCACTCCGGCACTTTCGGCAGCGGCGCAACGCGCTCGAACTGAACGCGAAAGGCCGCGAATCGCGTGTCGTTCGCCAGCACCGGCGATTGCCACGCACTGCGCCGCGCAGGTAGATCGCCCGTCAATTCGTAGAAGCGCACCTGCTGCGCAGGCTCCGACAAGAACTCGATCAGCTTGCGCGCCGCTGCTTTGTGTTTCGAGGCGCGGAAGACGACCAGACTCCCCCCGCCCGCCATCGAAATCCCGGTCGGCTCGCTCGCGTCGCGCGCCGGCAGAGGCGCGGTGGCCCATTTGTCCTGCATCTCCGGCGGCAGACGGCGGCGAAACTCGCCGACGTTCCAGGGGCCGGTGATGTACATCGTGAACTCGCCTTGCGCGAACTGTTGATAGAGATTCGCGATTTCGGCGTTGCTCACTTTGGGAGCGAAACCGTCGCGAAAAAGGCTGACGTAGAAGTTGAACGCGTCCGAAAACTGCGGCTGCGAAAACGCTCCCCGCGTGCCCTCCGCATTCAGCAGTGGCGAATGCGCCGAGAAGGCGAGCACCGTCATCGGCTCGTATTCATTCGTCGGGATCAAAATCCCCCACTTGCTCTTTTTTTGATCGCGAATGCGCGTCATGGCCTCGCGCCACTCCGCCCACGTGCGCGGACCGTGCGGGAATCCAACCGCGGCCAGGATGTCGCTGCGATAAAAAAGCACGCGCGTATCGACGTACCACGGGATTCCGTACAGCGTTCCACCGACCACGTTCGTGGCCCAGATGCCGGGAAAATAGTCGCTCGGTCCGATTAGTCCGCCGAGGTCGTCGAGCGCGTCGATGGCCACGAACTCCGGCATCCACGTGTTGCCCATCAGCGAGACGTCGGGAGTCGACTCCCCGACATACGCGGTCAGCAACTTCTCGTGCGCCGCGTTCCACGGAATCTGCTGGATGACGACATGAATGTTCGGATTGCGCCGCTCGAACTCCGGCATCATTTTCTGGACGAACTCTCCCTCGGAACCGAGAGCCCAGAATTCAAGATGTTCCCGTTGATCATTACTCTGGGACGAACATCCGAGAACGAAGATAACGAAGAGTGAAGTGTGAAGTGTGAAGTGTGAAAAGAGGCGGCGGTGCTTCATGGCCATTCACTCTTCACTCGTCACCCTTCACTCTTTTATCCAGCCAACCGCCGCTGAAACCGGCGCGCTGAAGCCCGCGCACGATGTGCGGATTCTTGCGCATCGTCTTCCACACCAACTCGCTGCGATAGTTCTCGATCATCGCCACGATCGGACCTTCATCGATGCCGAGGTAGTCGATGTCGAACCAGCCTTGGGCGGGATCGACGCGGCCGTGTTTCAGCTGCTCGGTCGTGCGCAGCGTCGGATTGAACGCGTCGAGGAAGCCGTACTGCGAATAGAGATTCGTGCCGTAGCGCGTCGTCATCTCGCGCATCGCCGGAATCGCAAGCTCGGGTGCGAACGCGATCGACGATGCCGCCGCGGTGGTCGCGATCGTTCCATCGTCGCGGATGTCGTTCTCGCCGACGCCGCGCGCGGTGTACGAATGAAACTCGCGGCGTTTTCCGTCGATCGTCACCGCCGCATCCATCGGACCATCACACGCCGACAATCCCCAGATGCGATCGCCGTAGTCACGCCATCCGCCCGGATTCGCGACCGCGTACGCGTGCTGCGCGAGCACCGCACGCCGCGAATTCTCGAACCAGTCGATGCCGTACGTCGCAATCACCGGATCCTTGATCCCGCGAAAATCGATCCAGACCTCGGAGTACTGATGCCCGAACAGCGGCGCGAACTGCACGAACTGCTGGCCGTAGACGGTGCCCCAGGTGTCGGTCGAGTGATACGTCAGCCACGCCTCCGGCTCGACCGGATGCGTCGGCGATCCGAGCGCGAGCACGACCAGAATCATGGCCTCGTTGTAGCCGCGCCAGTCATACGTGTGAAATCCGTTTTCCGGCGTCCACCCCATGCTCACCGCATGCGGCCGGACTTCCTCCCACTTCCACTCCACGCGCTCATACAACGTTTCCGCATCGCGCCGAATCTGTTCCTCGGCCGGCGTATTGCGATCGAAGTACGACTGCGCGAAGAGCGCGCCCGCGACGAGCAGCGCGGTGTCGATCGTCGACAGTTCGACGGTCTCGAAACGCTCGCCCGTCTTCATATCGAGGAAGTGATAGTAGAAACCGTGATGCCCTGAAACGCCGCGAGCTTCGGGACCCTGCTTCATTGCCAACAGCGACTGCAACGTTGCGCGCGTCCGCTCCGCCGCCTCGTCGCGCGTGACGTAGCCGCGCTCCGCGCCGATGCCGTACGCGGTCAATCCGAAACCGACTGCGGCGATGCTGGAGAACGACGGCGTCGGCCAGCGGTCGGGAACGAGCTGCGTGTGCGGATCGGCGAGGTCCCAGAAAAAATGAAAGCTGCGGCGCTCGACGTCATCGAGCAGCGCAGCGTCCGAGGGAGCGGGAACGACGGCGCGCTGCCGCGTTGCCGGCGCATTCGCACAGGCAGCCAGCACGAGACAAAGGATCGCCGTAGCCGTTCGCATGAAAAATTCGGGGCGAGCACGTGCCCGCCCCGATGCATGAATTAGAAGGTAAGGCGCAGACCGACCTGCTCGCGCCGGCCGAGCGAAACGACGCAGTTCGCATCGCCGAGCGTCGTGCGGTCGTTGTTATCGCCGACGAAATCATTCAGACAGCCAAGGTTCGTGAAGTTGAATGCATTGAAGACTTCCGCGATGACTCCGACTGTCGTGCCGCGGACCGCACCGAAATCCTTCGAGAGGCGGAAGTCGACATTACGGTAACCCTTGTCAGGATAAACGGCTCCCGCCTTGACGCCTGTTGCGAGCCGGCCCGCCAGAGTGAAGCCTTTGGAGAAATCGGTAATCGGCGTGGCGCCGCCGGTGCCGAGCGTGACGCTGGTGCTGAAGCGCATCTCCCACGGCAATCCGAAGATGCCGGTGGCATTGAAATGGTTCGGCTCCGAGCCCGGAACCGGATGCCGCGCATAGGAAGCCGCCGACGGCAGATCGAGGCTGAACAGATCGTTTCCGTTCTGCAGGGACTTGGCGTGCGTATAGGTAAAACGCGCGCCCCAACGCGACTGGGTCGTAAAGGGACGGTCGAGCACAAGGCTCTCGGCGTCATACCAGAAACTCTTGCCGACCGGATCGTTGATGATGACGGCGTTGTATCCCGGCGCGAACGCACCGCAACAGGTGCCCGACGCGGCGACATACGTGATGCCGCGCTTGCCGCGCACGGCGTTATAGCTCGCGGAAGCGAGCCAGCTGCCGATGGCCTGACGGAAGCCGACGTTGTATTGCGTCGAATATGGCGGCTTGGTGTTGTTGCTGAGCAGATAGATTTCCGGAGCCGTCGCGCCCTGCGCGATCAGCGTCTGAAGCCCGGCTGCAGTTCCATAGGAGTCCTGCCACTTGATCGTGCCGGGATGTCCGTCGGATGAGAATTCGAAGCGGTAAACCGGGAACTGCTGCCGGAAGCGCTCATCCAGCGTGGCGTTCAGGAAGAGACGGTCGTAATACTTGCCCCATCCGCCGAAGATGACCGACTTACCGTCCGCCTTGAGATCATAAGCAAATCCCAGCCGCGGCTGGTATTCGCTCTTGTACGGTTTACGTTCGCTGCCGGTCGAGAAATATTCGTCCGGGATGCTGATCGTGCGTCCGTCAAACGGGAACGTTTTCCCCTTGAGCGCGGCCACGATGTTGGCCGGCGTGACGTAGCTCTCGTCCAGCATGTGCGACTCATAGTCCCAGCGGAGCCCCAGGTTCAGGGTCAACTTCGGATTGACCGCCCAGGAATCCTGTCCGTAAATGCCGTACTCATTGTTGCTGATCTTGAGAATCGGATTGCCGATGCCGTAATCGACTTCGAACGGCTGCGCAAACGTATTGCCGTTCGCGGGATCGTCGATGTACTTGTAGAGCGGAATGCCGTTGAGGCTCTTGTTGACGTTGTAATGCATGAAATCGACATTGCCGCCGATCTGGAAACTGTGCGTGCCGGCCATTTCCATCGGCGCGAAGTTGAAGTTGTCGCGCAGTTCCAGGCGCCGCTGATTGAAATCCTGGATCGTGCTGTTGCCGCCGGTGCGGATGATCGTGGCGAAGCCCGGTGCGAAAAAGAGTTTGCCGACCAGGCCGGGATTCTGCGGCTCCGGATTCCAGCCGAACGTCTGTATGCTGGCGCTGGCCTCGTTCAGTGCATTGCCGAAAATCATCTGATCGCGCAGCGTCGCGCCATAGACCCAGTTCTTGTAATTCGTGGCCGACTCGAAGCTCGTCTGACCGCCGAAGTCGCGCGTCTCGTGCTCGCGGCGGTAATTGCCGCTGAAATCAAGCGTCTGATTTGCTGCCGCCTGCCAGCTCATTTTTCCGAATGCCAGCGTCGACTTGAACGGGCTGCTGAAGCTCCCCGTAAAGTTGCTGAACTGCGCCGCATATTTCGGAATCGTGACCACTACGGAATTCGAAGCCTGTTCAATGTCGCCCTCATACGTGGCGAAGAACTGAAGGTGATCCTTGATGATCGGACCGCCGAAACTGATTCCGGGCTGGGTGCGGTGATACGACGTGTTCCCGGTCAGTGTGGAGAACTTGAAGTTCTTCTCCGTCGCCGCCACCCACTGTTTCGGCTGGTAAAAGGCGAACGCCTCGCCTTTGAAGTCATTGGTGCCCGACTTCGTCACGGCGCTGATGATCGCGCTCGAGGCGTGGTCGTATTGCGCGCTGTAGTTCTGCGTAATGACGCGGAACTCCTGCACCGCGCTCTGCGGGAACGGATTGCCGCGGCTGGAGTCCTGGCCGACTGTGCCCCCCTGCAGGATGTCGTTCTTGGTGCTGACGCCGTCGATGAAAATGTTCGTCTGCTCCGGATCCTGCGCGTCGCCCGCGAACGTCTTACGCTGCGGGTCGGTCGACAGCCGGATTCCCGGCGCCAGCGCGGCGAAGTTGAGGAAGTTGCGGTCGTCCTGCGGCAGATTCTCGATCTGCTGGGTGGTCACGTTTGTGGCGATCTCGCTCGTGCGCGTCTCCACGGCCTGGTTGCCGACCACCGTGATCGTTTCCTTCAGGACGGCCGTCGTCGAGACCTTGAGATCCATCTCCAGCGATTGGCCGACCAGCACCGTGATGTTCTGGCTCTTCGGCTCGAAGCCCGCCGCAGCGACGACGATGTTGTACGTGCCGGGCGAGAGGCCGGCCAGCGTGTACGCGCCGTCGCTCCCCGACCTCACCGTCTTCACGAAGCCGCTGCCGGCATTCACGGCGTTGATCTCCGCGTTCGCGACGGCGCTGCCGGCGTCATTCGTGATCTTTCCGCGAAGCGTGGCTGTCGTCGACGTCTGCGCGAAGACAGCCGTGGCGGCAAGCAGCAATACCACTCCCAAAAATAAATACGTTCGTCTCATGACACCTCTCCTTTTTCAGGAACCCTTTTTCGGCCACGCGCCGCACGATGCGGTTGCGTGTTTTCTTTCGGTTGCGTTTTCGGAGCCGCGCACGATTTGCGGACGACCAGCGTTGTGGCGACGCGATCATGCCGCGGCGCGTGCACGGCGGGATTGCCGATGGCGTCGAGCAGGAGCGCGAACGCGCACCGCCCCAGCTCCGCCATATCGACGCGCATCGTCGTCAGCGACGGACTGACGTAGCGCGCGATCGGGATGTCGTCGAATCCGACAACGCTCATCTCCGCGGGCACGTTGACGCCTGCCGCCATCAGCGATGCGAGCACTCCGACGGCCATCGAATCGTTCGAGGCAAAGATCGCCGTCGGCCGCGGCGTCAACGCCGCGAGCCTGCCTCCGGCCGCGAATCCCGACTCTTCGGTGAAATCGCCGCCGCACTCCAGCGCCTTGACCGACGCCGCCGCCATTCCGCGCATCGCGTGCCGGTAGCCGCGCAGCCGTTCGCGCGCGTCGGCGTTGTGCTGCGGCCCGCGCACGAACGCGATGCGCGTGTGCCCGAGATCGTGCAGGTGGCGCATCATCGCCCGCGCGCCGCCGTAGTTGTCGATGGTGATGGCGTCGCCGTTCGGCGTGGCCGAGTTGAGCAGAACGACCGGCATCGCGCGCGTCCGCAACTCATCGAGCGGTGCGAGCGTGACGTCGGGCGCCATGACCACGAGGCCGTCCACGCGTCCGCGCATCGTGTCGACGACGCCCAGCATCTGCGCGGGATCGCTGTGCGAGCCGGAGACCAGGATGTGGTACCCCTGCGCACGAGCCGCCAGGTCGATCCCGCGAATGACCTCGGAGAAAAATTCGCCATGCACGTCCGGCAGGACGATGCCGATGGTCTGGCTGCGCCGGATGCTGAGCGACCGCGCCGCGACGTTTGGCACGTAGCGCAGCGACTTGGCCGCGGCCCGAACGTGACGCGACGTTTCCTCGCGCACCAGCTCTTTGCCGTTGAGGACGCGGGAGACAGTGGCCACCGAAACGCCGGCACGCGCGGCGACGTCGTGAATCGTCGCTGCTGCCGCGCGGTTGCGGCGGCGTGGGTTGCTTCGAACATCCGGACGGCTCGTCATGTGCGTTTCGCGGCCCTCGAATGTAAACGGTTACATTTTGCGGTACGCTACTCACATTCTTTGTTGCTGTCAATGAGGAGATCAATTGTGAGATCGAACCGATGACCGACATCCTCTTCCCCGACGGTTTCGTCTGGGGTTCCGCAACCGCCGCCTATCAGATCGAAGGATCGCCGCTCGCGGACGGCGCTGGGCCGAGCATCTGGCACCGCTTCAGCCACACGCCCGGCCGCATGACCAACGGCGACACCGGTGACGTGGCCTGCGATCACTATCACCGCTATCCCGAAGACATCGCCATCATGAAAGCCCTCGGCCTTCAGGCGTATCGCTTCAGCATTTCCTGGAGCCGCATCCTCCCCGACGGCACCGGCCGCGTGAACCAGAAAGGTCTCGATTTCTATCGCCGTCTCGTCGACGCGCTGCGCGAGGCCGGCATCCTTCCGATGGCCACGCTCTACCACTGGGACCTTCCCGCCGCTCTCGACGATCGCGGTGGCTGGCTGAATCGCGACGTCGCGAATTGGTTCAGCGAATACGCGAACGTCGCCTTCCGCGCGCTCGACGACGCCGTCGAATGGTGGGCCACGCTCAACGAGCCGTGGGTCGTCACCGACGGCGGCTACCTCCATGGCGCGCTCGCGCCGGGACATCGCAATCTATTCGAGGCGCCGCTGGCCACGCACAACCTTCTGCGTGCTCACGGAAGCGCGGTCGAGGCGTACCGCGCCATCGGCAAGCATGCCATCGGCATCGTCGTCAACATTGAGCCGAAGTATCCCGACTCGCAAAGCGACGACGACCTCGCCGCGACCCGACGCGCCGACGCCTACATGAACCGGCAGTATCTCGATCCCGTCTTCCGCGGCGCGTACCCCGAGGAGATGAAGGATATTTTTGGAGAAGCGTGGCCGGAGTTTCCCGCCGCCGATTTCGATCTCATCAAACAGCCGCTCGATTTCGTCGGCATCAACTATTACCTGCGCGCGGTGACGAAGAACGATCCCGCGCAAGTCGTCGAGCGCGCCGCGCGCGTGCGTCAGCCGCAGTCGATCTACACGGAAACGGGATGGGAAGTTCACGCGCCGGCGCTGACCGACGTCCTGCTCTGGTTCCGCGATCGCTACGGGGCGACGCCAATCTACATCACCGAAAACGGCGCCGCGTTCTACGACCCGCCGACGGCGATCAACGACACGATCAACGACCCGCTGCGCATCCACTACCTCCGCGAGCACATCCGCGCCGTCGCGAACGCGATCTCACAAGGCGCCGACGTCCGCGGCTACTTTGTCTGGTCCCTCCTCGACAACCTCGAATGGTCCCTCGGCTACACCAAACGCTTCGGCATCGTGCATGTGGATTTCGCCACGCTGAAACGGACGCTGAAGGAGAGCGCGAAGTTCTATGCGGAGGTGGTGAGGACGGGCGGCGGGGCGCTTTAGCCGGTCAAACTGCGTTTGTCATCCCGGCTACAGCAGCAAGGGCTCTTTGGCGGGCATCGAACGAGGCAAGCTCTTTCAGGCGAAGCGCTTTCGCCGTAGCCACGTGAAGAATGTCGAGACTGCGCGTCCCGGTGACGACAGCGTGCTGTCCACTCAGACGTGAGGCCAGCCGAAACACAATCGGCCACCGTACAGTGGTTCTCACAAGCCGCCCGGCACGCAAGTCGGCATCGAGATTCGCGGTGGCGGCTGTCGTCTCTTCCTGCCTGAGAACTTCGCGAAAGACGCCAAGCCGTAGGGCGTTCCGAACCTCCAGATCGTGCAAGGCCGTAAATACCAGCGGTACGTCGTGTTCGCTCAATAGGCTCTGGCCAACGGCGCGTTCCCATCGACGATGTAGCAGGACACGAGGAAACTGCTGTCGGCGTAGACGCCCATTCGTCAGGATGTCTCTTCACCGCGTTCGAGCAGAACGAGGTTCGGTAGCACACGATCGCCCACGATGCGCCTGCCGCGCACCTCGACATCGGGCCAGGTCACCGTGCCCTCTTGTGAAGGCCGAGCTTCACAGGATTGCTCTTCCAGCAGAAGGATCTCCCGAAGAAGACGCTGGCGTTCCCGGGCGGGAAGCGCTTTGACATGTTTCAGGAGCTGCGAAGGGCTCATGCCGTCATGGTAGCTGTCGTCGCCGCCAAAGGACAACCAGGTCATGGGTCAATCTAACCTCGTTGTAACCAACGCTGCGGCCAAATGACCTGAATCGCGCGCGAGTGTGTACAGTTCGCGCCGCATGATCGTTCACCTCATCGACGGGACGTACGAGCTGTTCCGGCACTTCTACGGCATCCGGCGGTTTCGCAAGGATGATCCGCCATTTGGGGCGGTGGCCGGTGTGCTCGGGACGGTCGTGCAGATGATCGAGGGCGGGGCGACGCACATCGGTGTGGCAACGGATCACGTGATCGAGTCGTTTCGGAATGAGTTGTGGCCGGGATACAAGACCGGGGCGGGAATCGATTACGCGTTGTGGCGGCAGTTTCATCCACTCGAGGAGGCGCTTGTGGCGATGGGCGTCGCGACGTGGCCGATGGTCGAATTGGAAGCGGACGATGCGCTGGCCTCGGCGGCCTTCCTCGCTGCCGCGGATCCGAAAGTCGAAAAGGTCTGCATCTGGACTCCGGACAAAGATCTATCGCAATGTGTGGTCCGTGATCGCGTCGTGCAGGTCGACCGCAAGTCCGGACAGATCCGCGACGACGCCGGAGTCCGCGCGAAGTTCGGCGTCGCGCCGGAGCGGATTCCCGATTACCTCGCGCTGGTCGGCGATGCCGCCGACGGCTTTCCCGGCATTCCGCGCATCGGAGCAAAGACGGCGGCGACGCTGATCGCTCGCCACGGCGCGATCGAAGACTTCCCCGACAACGTCCTCGGCGAAAAACGTGAACTGGCGCTGCTCTTCAAAGATCTGGCGACGTTGCGAACGAACGCGCCGCTGTTTAAGAATGTCGACGAACTGCGCTGGGGGAAACCGTCGCCGTCATTCGCCTCAGTCGCTGAAACGATCGGCGACCCGCGGCTGGCGACTCGAATCGAGAAGTTGCTGAAAGGATGACTCGCATGCTCGCACACCGAATCACACCGATCCTGAACGTCTCCAACATCGTCGAGAGCTTTGCCTGGTTCGAGCGGCTCGGATGGAAGAAGGGGTGGGATTGGGGCGATCCGCCGACGTTTGGTGGAGTCTGCTCCGGCCACTGCGAAATCTTCCTTTGCCAGGACGGACAGGGCGGACGCGGCAAGAGCGACATTCCCACGACATTCGGCGTCGACGATGACGAGAACAAAGGGGTGTGGATGTCGATCTGGGTCGACGACGTCGACACCATCCACCGGCATTGCGTCGAACAGGGGATCGAGATCACCTTGCCGCCGACCGACGAGCCATGGGGCGTACGCGAGATGCACGTTCGCCATCCGGATGGACACGTGTTTCGGATCGGTCAGCCGCTCGAGGGAGACGAGTAGCGCTCAACGAAATGGGTGCTCGAAGCTGAGGTAGAGGAAGACCGACTTCGCGCCGCTCGTGATGGGAAATGCGATTCCGGGCACGATCTGCAGCTTGCTTGGAAAGTCGTACGACCAGCGAATGCCGGGACTGACGGTCAGTTGCGAGTCGTGTCCCGAGCGATCCGAGGTTCGTGACCAGAGCGTCTCCACGAAGGCATTGAACCGATGATTGGCGAGCCAGACGAAACTCTGTCCGGCAGTGAGGTTGTGCGTGTGCGTCGACGGCGTCAGCGTCGCGCTGAGGTTCCAGTGCGCAATGAGCGTCGGAGTGAGCACCGTGCTCACAGGCAGCATCAACTGCACGCCGGCGCCACCGCTGCCGAGACCGCGGCGCTCGTTGCCGGTGGGAAGGAGAACGGTGAATCGCGGTGCGACAGCGATTTTCGCATCAGCATCGCCTAGCAATTGATAGCGGTAGTTCAGTGCGACGTCGCCAATGCCCCGCGCGCCATCGATGCTTGCCATCGCCAACGTGTAGCTGAGCTGATGAGTAATGCCCGGCGCCGGCCATTCCTGCGTGAATGTGTACAGCCAGTCGCCGCCGCGCGTCGCGCGCGAAAACGTCTGGATGTGCTGCACTACGCCGGGATCCTGGTTGTACGCCTCTTCAATGAGGAAGCTGTTGTCCTGGATCTGCGACTCCGCTTCCGGCGGAGCCTGCGCGGACGACGGCTCCGCCGCCAGCGCCGCGAAGAACAACAGCATCCCGACTGTTCGCACTAATTGACCGCGTCGAGAAAGCGATACAGCGCGTTGACCGTAGTCACGGCCGCGGAGCGCGCTTCATCGCATTTCTCCGGCGTGTCGCAGAGCGTTTCGAGAAGTTCGCGGGCGGTCTGCGAGTGGAGAACGTCGGCTTCCATGTGCACCGAGAAGAAGGAAATGTCTCGCGGTTCGGTGATTCCGTACCAGGCGGCGAGGCCATCGATCTTGGTTTTCGAAACCGCCGGGATCTGCGACTCGTACGCGTAGAGCGCGGCCAGACCTTCGTGCAGCTTCTCGCTGCGGGCGAGATTGCGCATCGTTGCGATGAGGTCGGCCGTCGCGGCATTCGGCGTCGTCGATTTCGCGTCGGAGCGATCGACGCCAAGAGCGTCGCAGAAGCGCAGCCAGAGCTCGGGATGGTTCTCGGCGCCGCGTTCCTCCTCGATCAGATTCTCGAGCAGGTACTGGCGGATGGCGATGTCGTCGGTGTGCGCATGCATCGCGCTGAGAAACGTCGGAAACGCGAGCGTGTACGGGTAGTACTGCCGCGAATACTCTTCGAGCTCGCCGCGCATCAGTTCGCCCGCATTCCAGCGCTGATAAAACGGATGATTGAGCATGTGACGCTGACTGATTTCGCCGTCGAGAAGTTCGATCACACCGGTCATGACTACCTCCAATTCGCGATGACGCAGATTACCATCAGAGCGCACGAGTTACTCAGAGACAGCTAATGAATGACTTCAGAGATCCGCTCGTTGAGGAGATTCACGAAACGCGGATGAAACTTCTGCAGCGGTACGGCGGCTCACAGGGCTACGCCCGTCACCTGCGCGAGGTCGAGTCGGCACTTGCCGACCGTCTGGTGACGCGGAAACCACGGCCCCCTGTCAAAACGCACCGGAAGGTTTCGTAGAAATCAGACGGTCCGCAGCCGTCCGCCGCCGGCGTCCTTCTGGCGATACATCGCTTCATCCGCTTCCCTCAGCGCCGCCTCGGCATCGCCATCGACGGGAACGGTGGCGTGGCCTACGGAGAATTTGATGGGAGGTCCATCGCTGCGCTCGAACTTCAGGCGCTCGCGAACGCTCTCGACGCGCGCGAGGATTTGCTCGGAGTCGGCCGAGGGCGCGATGACGACGAACTCGTCGCCGGCGTAGCGGATCACGTGATCGTCAGGACGGAAGCTGGCTTGGAGCACGCGTGCGAAACGCTTCAGGCAGTCGTCGCCGGTCTGATGTCCGTACGAGTCGTTGATCTTTTTGAAGTCGTTGAGATCGAAGAAGAGGATCGTAGCTCCGGTGCGAAAGACGCTCCGCAAAACCTCCGGAAGCGCGCGGCGATTGGCGAGACCTGTGAGTGGATCGCGATCGACAAGTTCCTGCAGCACTTCCTGTGCGGCAAGCAGATCGACGTTCGATTGCGTCAGCTCCTGTTGAATGGTGCGATAAAGAATGAGGACGCATCCGAGTGCGATCACCCACTCGGCGCCGGTGTCGAATGAGGAGTACGACGCGACGAAGATGCCGATCGCGGACTCCGACACGAAATGCTGCGGGAAAAGGCGCGCCCCGTGTGCGAGCGTTTCGACGATTGCGAGGATGGTCCTGATCGACAAGCCGGCGGTCAACCATCCCGCGCCGGGAGTTCGCGTGATGAGGAGAAGCAGAGCGCCGACGCCGAGGATCAGTCCGATGACGGCGGATTGCGCGGTGCCGAGTTTGTCGATTTTGTCGAACGTGAATGCGGCGAAGGTTGAATAGGCGACCACGGAGACGATCACCGCGCGTCGCACGCCAGGGCCGGGCCGGCGGCGGACGAAGTTCCACGTTCCGGCGACCAGTAGAACGGAGAAGATCGTCTTCGATAAGGTGTAGCCGAAGACGGTGGCCATGAATGCGATTCGCGATTTCGGCTGCACGAACCAGAAGGTGATCGTGACGAACAGCGCGGCGAGGTTCCAGAGCCACGCCTGAATCCACGGCCGCATTTCGACGCGGCGAACGGATCGCGCCAGCACGACGAAGAAGACCGCGATCATCAACTCCGAGGTGATCTGTGCCGTCGTGCTCCAGCGCCAGAGGAGAAGTTCCATGAGTCAGCCTCGATGCGCGGCGATGACCGCAAGGAGCGCAAGCAGACCGGGGAACGCTTGTATCCAGAGAATCGAGCGCTTGGCGGTGAAGCCGCCGAAGATGCCGGCCACGATCACGCAGCCGAGAAAGAAGAGCTTGATCGGGTACGCGCCGTCGCCGCCGGAGACGCTCCACAACAGGCCAGCGGCGAGGAAGCCGTTGTAGAGGCCCTGATTCGCGGCGAGACCCGCCGAGGCTTGCGCGATCTCCGGCGTCAGTCGGAAGGTGCGCAGGCCGAATGGCTTGGTCCAGAGGAACATCTCCAGAATCAGGAAGCCGAGGTGCAGCACGGCCACGATGACGAGGGCAACGTCTGCAAGGATGCGCATGAAGCGGCGATTGTAGCCGGAGTCAGCCGCGGACCTTTTCCCACGCGGCAACAGAACCGGGAACAACGACGAAAAACGGATGCGGCAGCGGATCGGTGATTTTCGCGAAGCGCATGAGGCGTGCTGGATCGCGTTCGCGCAGCTTGGCGGTGAGGTGCTGCCATTCGAATCGCAGCTGTCCAGCGGAGACTTCGATCGGCGGCGCTGATTTCCTCCGAGGCAATTTCGAGCGATCGAAGCTGTATCCGCGCGATTCCGCTTCGTCGGCGACGTGGTGCAGATAGACGCTGATCGCGCCGGCGCGATCGCGAAACCGTTCGAGCTGCGGGTGATTTCTGTAGCCGCGCGTTTGGCCCGCCAGCACCGCCTGCGCCAGCAATCCTTCGCGCCAGAGCGCGACCAGTCCTTTGGCGTCGAGGTACTGCGGATGGATCGACCAGAGACGCATGCGGTCAGGCGCGGCGCAGCAGATGATCGAGCGAGTATCGATCGCTGTCCCTCGGCATCAGGAAGACGAAGAGCACGAGCGCGAGCCGCGGGATGACGTGCTCGTGCAGCGCGTACAACGGCTGATCGAGAAGATGCCCGAACGTGACGACGGCCAGCACGAATCCGAGCGCGACCAGCGCGTAGCGAGTTTTCAAGCCGAGGATGACGAGAGCGCCGGCGATGAGCTCGATGAACGGAATCGCAAAGCCAACGGCCCACAGCGACCACACCGGCAGAAACGTATGTTGGAACGGCAAAAAGAAGCGCTGCACGTGACCGGCGGGCCCGAGGCCGAAGACTTTCCAGACGCCGGCCATGAAGAAGATCAGACCGAGCACGAGCCGGGCGAAGAGAACGGCCCAACTCTTTGCGGTGGCATCGCTCATCGAACGATGAAGAATACCGCGGGCGTGGCGCTGCTCCTGCAACGCAGTACGGAATCCACCATGACCCGCCGAACAATCGTCGTCTGCGCAGTGCTCTGGCTGTCGCTTTTGAACCGCTGCAGCACAGCACCAAATACGTTTCAAAATCCATCGCGCGAGGCTGTTCGGTTCGGCGACACGGGCCGCGCGCTGACCTACGTGGTCATGGGCGACAGCACTGCCGCCGGGGAAGGCGCGCCGTATTCGCAGGGAATCGCGGTTGGAACCGCGACCGCGTTGGCAGCGGATCATCGAGTGACAATGACCAACCTCGGCGTTTCCGGAGCGCGCATCAAAGACGTCGTCAACGACCAACTGGCCGCCTCCATCCGCCTGCATCCGGATCTCGTTTTGCTGTCCGTCGCAGCAAACGATGTGACACACCTGACATCCGTCGGCGCGATGGAATCGAGTCTGCGCAGCATCGTTCACGCGCTGAAAACCGCGAATCCGAACATGGCAATCATCGTGACCGGCTCTCCCGATATGGGTTCGCCGCCGCGCATCCCGCGGCTGTTACGCGGACTGGCCAGCCGCCGCACGGAAGCGATCAATCGGATGTTTCGAAAGGTAGCGGCCGAGGAGCAGTTGACGTTCGCGCCGATCGCCGATGCTACCGGACCGCTCTTCAGGAAGGATCGCAGTCTGTTCGCGGATGACCGCTTTCATCCGAACGCTCGAGGCTACGCGACGTGGATCCGCGTGCTCAACGAAGCGATCGCACGCGCGCTCATCGAAAGATGAAGAACACCGCACCGAGCAGGCAGAGTCCCGCCCAGAGGAAGTTGAGATTCATCGGCTGGCGCATGTAGAAAACAGCGAACGGCACGAAGACCGACAGCGTCACGACCTCCTGCACGATCTTCAGCTGTGCGAGCGAGAGTTGGTGATACCCGATGCGATTGGCCGGGACCTGCAGCAGATACTCAAAGAGCGCAATCCCCCAACTGGCGAATGCCGCCACGTACCACGGACGTGACGACAAGTTGCGCAGATGCGCATACCAGGCGAACGTCATGAAGACGTTCGAGGCGATGAGAAGACAGACGGTAACGAGGATGGTGCGCATCGATGCGGATGGTAACGCGGGCGCACCGACGGCGACGCAACCGTTACCAGGATGGCAATCCCACCGTGGGCAACATCGAACTATGTGTTTCGTCAGCCCGGCGGAATGGTGAGCTTATTCTCGACGACGTCGAGAATGTGCACGATCACATTTCGGAGATGTCCGAAGAAGCCCGAATCAGCGCCGTCGCGTGGTTTTGCCATCGCCGGCACCGTCATGGACAGCATTCCAGCCACTGAAGCTGCGAAAATGAACTTTTTGACCTGACTCTGCATAAACCCTCCTCGTGTCGGTTCTAAAACCGGATCAAGAAGGGCGCCCTGCTAATAGAGTGACGCCGCAGGCGGAATCCTGAGTCTTTTTATTGAATCTGCTGAAATTCTTCGTGCGGGTGCTCGGGAAGGTGCTCAAGGAAGGCACGAACATGACGGACGGCTTCGGGCGTTGCGTCGCCGGATGTCACGGCCTCAGTCAGGTAGGCAAGGGCTTTTTTCGCGTTTCGCATCATCCCTTCCGAAGAGAAGGTCAGCGTGATGCCACGGCAGAGTTCGGGAACGCGTTCGGGCTGTTCGGTGGCGAGGAGACCAGCGACGAGGTCGAGCGTTGCGAGCGCAGCGTCGTTAGACATCCCAAGTTGCTGGAGTTGGATACGGGATCGTTCCAGCCCTTCGATGCCGTTGTCGAAATTGCCCTGCTCGATGTTCAGCGCGCCCATGGCCCAAAGCAAACGGGCGCTTTCGGTCGGAAGATCCATGTCATTCATCGCCGCAATCGCGTCGCCGTAGTACTGAGTGGCTTTGTCGTATTCACGAAGACGCGTGTAACTATTAGCGGCGTTGGCGAGCGCGCGGGCGAGAATGCCGATCTCCCCGGACGATCGAGCCAGAGTGACGATGCGTTGTAGAAGGACCACCGCTTCGCGGTCGCGATCAGCGCTGTAGTGGCCACCGGCTTCTGCTAGCAATGCGGACAGATACCGGGCCGTGTCGCCGTAAAGCTGAAACGTTTCCGCGGCAGACCGTCCCAACAAAACCGCCTCCTCGAACCGTTCCATCTTGCAATACAGCGTCGCCCGGACGAACTGCACGATGGCCAAATCGAACGGTTCCACATGATCGTCCGACTCGAACGCCTCCTCGGCGCGGTCGAGTGCCTCGTCGGCTTCCTTGAAGCGGCCGAGGTAGCGGAGCGCGTTCGCGCGCTCCTTCCATGCCGTGCCGACGTACCAGGCCGATTGCGCCTGCAAACTCGCGGGGAGTTTCTCGGCAATCGTCAGCGCGCTGTCGGCGAGGACGAGGCCGAACTGCGGCTGGCGCTCGTGCATGCCGTTGGCGACTTTTGAGAGCAGGCGCATGACGGCCAGCGTGTAGAAGCGCGGATCGTCGTCGATGCGCGCGGCGCGGAAGCGGATTGCGGAATCGACCAGCGGCATCACCAGCTCGCGAGCACGCGCGTCGGCAGCCGCGATGGCACGAGCGTGTTCGAGCAGCGCCGGCGGCGCTTCGCGGCGGACCGGCATCGACTCCGACATTTCCCATGGAACCGGATCCTGCAGGGCGATGTCGAAGGCTTCGATGACGTCGAGGGCGTTGCGGCAGTCGCAGCAGGCGGCCACGTGCTGCTCGACCGCTTCCCTGTCGTCGATGGCTTCGGGGCTTAGTGCGTAGGCAGACAGCTCGTCTTCGGTGTAGTGACTCATGATCGTGAACGGGTGATGGAGCTATAGATCTGCCGCGCGCGTTTGCGGCATGACGACAGCAACTGCCATACGTATGCAGGAGATGTGTCAAGCTCCAGTGCGATCGATTCCGCGCTCTCGTCGCGGAGGTAATAGCGGCGCAGCGTCTCGCTGCATTTGCCGCCGAGGCGGGCCAGCGTCGCGCCGAGGCTGAGGCGGAGCGCCCAGCGCTCCAGCTTCGCGGCCTCGTCGTCGCTCGGCGTCAGTTCGTGATGCGGGAGCAGCGGTTCTTCGTGTTGCCGCTTCCGCCAGTAGTGCCGGCAGGCGTTGTTGATCGAGCCGATGAGGAAGGCCTTGATGTCGTAGGCGTCCGGCTGCCGTTCGAGGAACGAGGCGAAGATGTCGTGGACGAGCGCTTCGGCATCGCAGGGCGGGACGCGGAAGCGGTGTTGGGCGATACCGCGCAGCAAGCTCTCGTGCTCGCGATAAACGGCATCGAGAGGATGCGCAGTCGAGAATTCGGACTGATCGTTCGTCACCGTCGCCCACCACAAGTGCGCCCACTTCGCGGATGTTCCAGAAAAATAACCTACCTGCGGCCTCGTGGCCGCGCGACGGCGGCTGCCGCATGGCGCCCACCTGCAAGAGAGTTTCCCTTTCGATTTCCGGAAGCGCTCTTCAGCACCATTTGCGGCAGAGATGGCCATCACCAATCAACGTCTCCTGACTTAGGAGTGACGGAAAGGCGGCAGTCCCTACCCACCCAGGCAAAAATAGTTTGAAGAAGGAACGGATAGGGGTCGTCTGGAAGCGATCGATTTCAACGCTCCGGCGGTGGCGGCGAAGTGCTGGTCGTGCTCGTGTTGGTCGATTGCGTCGGCTCGCTCGTGTTCGTGCTCGGCGGCGGCTGATCGGATCGGTCGCGATTGGGATCACGATTCAGATCGCGCTCGCGGCGCGGTTCCGTAGTCGTCGTTGTCGGCGGCGGCGCGATGTCGGTGCGGAAGTAGCCGCCGGTCAGAGTCGTGTCGCCCGGTTCGGGCGTGATGGGCGGCAGCGGCTCCGAGGTCGTCGTCGTTTCGGGCGCGACCGGCATGCCGGTCGTATCGAGCGCGATCGGATTGCCGAACTGGTCGACCGCGGGCGCGGGAGCGGCCTGCGGACTGTGCAACGAACACGGATTGCCAGGCTGCGTTCCCGTTTTGAACGCCTCGGTCACAACGACGCGCGGCGGACAGTTCGGGACCGCAAGCCCGCCGCTCGTTTCGTCGATCTGCGCGGTGACCACGCCCTCAGGCGGCGCGAAATCGACATTCGGCTGACCCACCATCACCGCCTGCATGAAGCGCGTCCAGATCGGGACGGCGCCGGTGCCGCCAGAGAGACCGGTCGGCGCGTTGTCGTCGAAGCCGAGCCACGTCAGCGTCAGCGACTTCGGCGTGAAGCCGATGAACCAGGCGTCGCGCTTGTCGTTCGTCGTCCCGGTCTTGCCGGCGGCGACGAGTTTGAAGCCCATCGAACGCGCGCCGGCCGCCGTGCCGCGATCGACGACGCCCTTCATGACCGTGACGAGCATGTACGAGTCGCGGGCCGGAAAGACCTGCACCGGATTGACTTCATCGCCCGCGGAGACTTGGCGGCCTTTGTCGTCGGTCACGAACTTGACTGCATGCAGCGGCACGCGTGAGCCGAGGCGGGCGATCGTGGAGTAAGCATCGGCCATCTCGATCGGTGCGACGTCGACGGCGCCGAGGAGCATCGACGGATTCTTTGAGTCGATGTCAGAGACGATGCCGAGCGTGTGCGCAGTACGAACGATCGGATCGAGTCCGCACGCCAACCCGATACGCACCGAGGCGGAGTTGAGCGACTGCTCCAACGCCTCGGCAACCGTGACGGTCTGGTGATAGACATCCTCGTAGTTGCGCGGCGACCAGTCGGCGGAGAAGCGTCGTTTGAGGACGAAGCGCGTGTCGCTGACCAGCGTGGCCGGCGTGATGTTCTGATTCGAAAGACTCGGCTCGAACGCCGTCGCATACACGATCGGTTTGATCAGCGAGCCGATCTGTCGTTTGCTGTTGAGCGCACGATTGAACTGGTTCATGTCGTAGTTGCGCCCGCCGATGAGCGCGCGAATCTCGCCGGTAGGAACATCGAGGTTGATGATTGCGCCCTGCAGCGGCTGATCGGGACGCCGGAGACGCTTACTCCCCTTCTCCAGCGCGGCCAGTCCCGCTTCGACCGTCCGCGCCGCGGTGTCCTGCGCGTTCAGATCGATCGCCGTGTAGATCTGCAAGCCGCGGCCCTTCACATCCTTGATGCCGTAGTCGCGCGCCATCTCCTGCAGCACGCGATCGACGTAGTACGGAATCGACGATAGCCCGCTGCGCTGCCGGAACGGCTTCGGCGGCAGCTTCGTGGCCATCGCCGCGTCGTACTGCTCCTTCGTGATCTTTTTCTGATTCAGCATCAGCCCGAGGACGGTGCTCCGCCGCTGCATGGCTTGTTCCGGATGCGTGAAGGGTGAGTAGTTGTTGGGACCGCGGATCATCCCCGCGAGCAGCGCGGCCTCGGGGAGACTGATCTCCGACACCGGCTTGCCGAAATAGAAACGCGCCGCTTCGCCGACGCCGAGGATCGAGATCGAACGATTGCGGCCGAGGTAGATGTCGTTGAGGTATGCCTCGAGAATCTCGCGCTTCGAATACTTCGCGTCGAGGATCACCGCCATGAACGCCTCGGTCACTTTGCGTTTGTACGTGCGCTCGCCGGTCAGGTAGTAGTTCTTCACGAGCTGCTGCGTCAGCGTCGATCCACCCTGAGTCACGCCGCCAGCGCGCACGTTCCTGAACAGGGCGCGAAAGAGTCCGATCGGATCGACGCCGGGGTGATGCCAGAAGCGAACATCCTCAGTGGCGACGACCGCGTCCTGCAATTCCTTCGGCACCTGATCGAGCGTGACCGGACGACGGTTTTCGAGCTGGTCGCTGAGGATGGACGTCAGCAGCTCCGGCTCCAGCGCGGCGTTGTCGATCGGCGCCGCCTGCTTCAGCGAGACCACCGAGGCGATGATGCCATTGCGAAAGGCAATGCGCACCGGCTGCGAGGGATACTGGCCGGTCGGATGCGTGAACGGCCGCGTGTAGAGGTCGATCTGCGCCGATCCGGGAACGTAGTCGCCGGCCTGCGCCAGCGCGGAGACTTGCCGGTATCCCAGTCGATTGAGTTTTTCCCCGAGGTCGTCGGGGCCGAGGACGACGCCGCCGCGGAGCGGCGTGAAGTCGGTGAAGATCCGCGTCGGCAGCGAGAGACGGCGAATCTCGAACTTCCCGACCGATTGTTTGTAGACGTAGAGCGCGAGAATCGCGATCAGGACGAGCACGACCACTACAGAGATCGAGATGACCTGAAAGACGCGGCGGCGCGGGAAACGTGCTTTGAACGTGGCCAAGCTAATGCGCCGCAATTGCAAGGTTTCGTCCACCTCGGCCGGCCTCGCGCCGATACGAGTGGAAGATCGAGCCTTCGCAGCGCGTGCAGAGGCCGGAGTCGTGAATGTTCTGCGGCGCCATTCCGCACTCGACCAGCAGTGCGGCGGTGAGTCGCGGCAGATCGATATGCGGCTTCACACCGCCGCGATCGACGAACGATTCAGCCTCGGCATACGACTCGCGAAACTGATCGACGACTTCTTCGCCTACTTCGAAACAACAAACGCGGATCGATGGCCCGAGCCACGCCTGTGTCGTTGGCGTCACGCCACCGATGGCGTCGATCGCTTCCGCCGCAATCTTCTGCACCGCACCGCGCCAGCCGGAGTGAACATTGGCGATGACGCCGTTCGCCATATCCGCAATCGTGACCGGAAGACAGTCCGCGACTTTGATGCCGAGGGCAGTGTCGGGATCGGATGACCAGAGCCCGTCGCATGAATCGCATTCGCGGCCGGTCTGCGCGCGGACGACGTTCTTTCCGTGAACCTGCGTACACGTCGCGAGAGCTGCCTCGATTCCGAACCGGTCACGAACGATGCGCATCAGCCGCGCCGCGGCGTCACCGTTCAGGCGACCTTCGAAATCAACGGTCGTGTAGAAGAGCCCGAACCCATCCGGCAGTGAAGGCGGCACGACGATGCGCCCGACTTCAGTCTGTTCGATTCGCCACATGCGGGCGCGGATTGTACGTAAACTCATCGCCGATGACGCTGCATCGATTCCTGATCATCATCGAAGACGCCGGCGCAAACTTCTCGGCGTACTCACCCGATCTGCCCGGTTGCGCGGCGACCGGCGGCACGCGCGCCGACGCGGAAAGGAACATGTACGGCCCGATCCAGATGCACATCGAAGGTCTGCGAGAAGACGGCCTCCCTATTCCGGAGTCGAACGCCTTTGCGGAGTACATGCTCGTCGGCGCCGAATCGCGGTAAGCCTACGAAATCCACTCCGCGATCAGCGCTCCAAGTTCCTCTTCCCTGCCGCCGAATCCGTGATCTGCGTCGCGCATAACCGCGATCTCCGCGCGGTCGCTGACGTGCTGCGCGAGGATCGATACGCATCGCGGCACATCGTCGAAACAGTACTCGTCGCGATCACCGTAAATGTAGAGCGACGGCTTGCGGATGGCACGGAGGTAACGGAACGGACGGCGCGAGAGTCTGGTCCCCGTCATCGCTTCGAAAAATGGGAAGACGTTGTAGTCGCCATCGGGATTGGCGACGTCGTGCAGCGCGCGCCAGCTCAGCATCGTCTGGCCAGGAATTGGCGGCGTCCAGTCGTCACCGCGGCGCGACTTGATCATCGTCTTCGCCTTCGTCAGCAGCGCCTTGAATTTCCGCGCACCGAGTTGCGCGTAGAGGATGCCGGTGTCATCGCCGCCGGCGAGAAGGACGTAGCGCCTGGCGCGGTTGCGCGGTTTGTAGTGATCGTAGACGGCGATCTTGTTCGCGCCGGTGGAGTGGCCGGCCAGCGTGATGTCGCGATAGCCGCGACGCCAGAGCTCGCGGATGGCGCCGTCGATGTCGGCGACGCAGTCGCGGATCCGTTCGAATGCAGAGCCGCCGAGGTCGTCGCCGGCGCGGCGGACGATGCCGGAGCCACGGTTGTTGAAGGGAAAGAAGGCGATACCCTGCGCAATGAAAACGGACGCGAGGAGATTCGTTCGCCGCGATTCGAAGACAGACGCTCCACCGCCGCCGTGAAGCCAGATGATGGCGCGCTTCGAAACGCGGCGCGGCTCGTACAACAAGCCCGCCAGCGCCACGCCGTCGGACGCCTCGAACTTTACGAGGCGGCAGGCTGGCTCGGTACGATCTGCCGCAGGCCGGCGTCCCATCGCCACATCCTTTCGCGCGTCAGGTGCGCGCCGCCGAGCCAGAAGTTGGCGTTGTTGATCTCGATGAAGTCGACCTTCCCCTCCATCACGTTGACGCCCGCCGGCGTGACGGTGAAAAGCGCCTTGGGCGGGTTTGCCTTCTCGTCGCCGACGATCGTGATCACAGGAACGGCCACGCTGGCGAGATGCTTCAGATGACGGAGGAACTCGCCGTCACCGAAGCCGAAGCGCGGCGGGTTCCGATCAAACTGCGTAAAGAGCGACACGAAGTCGCTCGCGCCCGCCGCGATGCCATCGACCGCGCGGCGCTCCACTTCGCCGAGTCCGTTGCGCGTCGATGGAAATCGCGACGCGTGCAGACGAAAGCCATCGCGGAGGAACGGAAAATCGGCGACATCGTTGTCGAGAAAGCGATTGAGCGTCGTCGGATCGTCGGACGTGTACGCCCGCCACGCCAGCGACGCCGCCGTCATCATCGCCGGCAACACTGCCGCCCGCGACTGGAACAGATTGAACAGCTCTTCCTCGGACTGCAGCCCCAACGCTTGCGGACACCAGATCAGCGTGATGCGCCGGCACTTCGATAGCCGCGTCAGCAGATACAAAAGGTGCACGAGGCAGAAAAGGTCGTGCTCGAACCAGAGGACGACTTCCTCCTCCTCGCGAGCCTTGTCGAGATTCAGCTCCTGCTCGAGCAGCTCATTGCGTACGCGCAGCAGGCTCTCACCGTGATGCTCGGAAAGGAAAAGCGCACGCTCCTCGACCCACTCGTGCAACGGCAGATTCGGCCGCACGGGACCGCCAACGAGCGACTCGCGGAACGGCACATGCCGCCCCGGAACGCCCGCGCGCCGCGCCGCGGACGCCGCCACGTCGCCGTTGTGGAAATGAATCATCGGCGCGGATAATAACGCGCCTTGCTCGCGCCCCTCTTCGCTGCCGCGCTGACGCTGACCATCGACAAGTCGCATCCGCTGGCCCGCTTCGATCCGAGCAAATCGATCGGCGCGACGATCGACGTGCAGGAGCGCGGCGCCACCGATGAAGTGCTGACGCGGCGCAATGTCGCGGCCATGCTCTCCGCCGGTTTCCATCCGCTGTCGTACCGCCTGGCCACGGAGCTCGGCGGCGAGGCGTGGCACTGGAATCCCCGCGGCAGCTGGAGCGACGCTGCGCACCACGCCGGCTACTGGACTTCCGATGACGATTCGCCAGCGCCGATCGAGGTGTCGTACGGCTATCGCCTCCCCCGCCGCGGCAACACGCTCGATCAATCGCGCAACGATGGCTACTCGCGCATCGATGACGGCGACGCGTCGACGTTCTGGAAATCGAATCCGTACGCGACGTCACCTCAATGGCTCTTCGCCGACCTCGGCACGCCCACCTCCGTCGATTCGATGACCATCGATTGGGCCACGCCGTACGCCGCCGACTACGACATTGAGTTCTGGACCGGCGACGACGCCGTCAACAGCCCGCGCGGCGGCACCTGGAAAACGCTGGCTGCGATTCGCGACGCGCACGGCGGGCGCATCACGACGCCGTTCCCATCCACCTCGGCGCGCTACGTCCGCGTGCTGATGACGCGTTCCTGCTGCGCCGGAAGCAGCGATTGGCGCGATCACGCCGGCTTCGCGGTCAATGAAATCGCAATCAGCAATGCGGGCATCGACCTCGTTCGTCACGGCAAGTCGAATCGATCGCAAACGGTGATCTGGGTCTCATCGACCGATCCATGGCATCGCGCCTCGGACATCGATCGCAAGATGGAGCAGCCCGGCCTCGACCGCGTCGTGGCCAGCGGCCTCACGCGCGGCCTGCCGATGCTCACTCCCGTCGCGCTGCTCTACGGAACTCCCGACGATGCCGCCGCCGAAATCCGCTTCCTCCGCACGCGCAAGTACAGCGTGACGCAGATCGAAATGGGCGAAGAGCCGGACGGCCAGTTGTGCTCGCCGGAGATTTACGCGGAGCTGTACATCCAATTCGCCGAGGCCATTCACAAGATCGATCCGAATCTGCAACTCGGCGGACCGGCGCTGCAATCGACGCGCGACTACACCGCCTTCTGGCCGGACACGGACGGACACACATCGTGGATGGGACGCTTCCTCGACGCCCTTCGCGCGCGCAACCACCTCGCCGACTTCGCCTTCTTCTCCTTCGAGTGGTATCCCTTCGACGACGTCTGCGGCGACGTGCAGAAGCAACTCGCCGAAACGCACGACGTGCTGCTTCGCGTCCTCGCCCAATACCGCGCCGACGGCGTTCCCACCTCGATCCCCTGGCTGGCTACCGAGTACGGCTGGTCGTCCTACGCCGCGCAAGCCGAGGTCGATTTGCCCGGCGCGATCTTCAACACGGAGTTCGTCGCCGACTTTCTTGCCGAAGGCGGCACCGCCGCCTACTTTTACGGCCTCGAGCCCGACACGATCTTCGCCGAGCCCCGCCCCTGCCACCAATACGGCAACCTCCTCCTCTTCCTCGGCGACGAAGACCACAACATCCGCGCGAAACTCGCCACCTACCACGCCGCGAATCTCCTGACTCGGACGTGGCTCGCGCGCGAGGGCATCCACGAGCTTTACGCCGTCACCGGCACAACCGCGCTCCTCCGAGCCTGGGCCGTCCGCCGCCCCGATGGAACCTTCGCGATCCTCATCATCAATAAGGACGCGAATCACCCGGTCACGATCGGTATCGACGACTGGACTGACCTCGCCGTCACGCAGTTCTCCCCGCGCGAGTACATCTGGCGCGCGAACGCCGAGGAAGGCCATCCGATCCGCAACAACCCGCCGCGCAATTACCGGGCAGGCCAGGTGGTGGAGGTGCCGGCGTATTCGATCAGCGTGGTAGAAAGATCTCGCTGATTGGAAATCACCGAACGGTCCCGCACCAATAGAAATGCGCGGGCGCGCCTTCGGACGCGCCCGCGCGGGGCTTACTGCACGAACCGGATCACATCACTGCTTCGGCGGCGTCGCCGGAGCGGGCGATGTACCGGGGGTTGCCGGGGACTGCTTCGCTTTGGCCTTGCGGCGGACTGGCCAGCGCGCGGCGCATGTCGTCGACATGCGGTGCGAGACTGGCGGTCTCGGGACGTTTGGCCAGACGCTGAGCCATGGCGTAGGTCATGAGCGCGTTGCTCCCGGCCTGATTCTTCGCCGCCCGCACGCTGTGGCGGACGAAGAGCGCCATCGCTTCCAGCTCATCCGCCAGCGGACCATAGGCCTCGGCGTAGCGATTCAGATCCTCGGTTTCGTCAGGACCTGAGTCTCCTCCACGCGCGAGATCGTCGTTGTTCCGCGTAGCCATCGCCGCGAGGTCGATGAACTCCGGCGGCAGCGAGGCCGCTCGTGCCAGACGCTGACGGACCGCTTTCGATTCCGGGATGACGAAACGCGGGATCCGATCCTTCAGACCGCGAACCTCGTCGATGATTGCTGCAGCGGCGGCCTTGTGGGACGTCGCAGGGGTAGTGACAGGAACTTCATTCTCGATAAACATAGCTTCTCCTTTTTCCTTTCTCAAACTTGCTTGTGATCAGAGCGAGCAGGTTGAGACAGGCGGAGGAGCACGGCCGCGAAAGATCCGTTTGGGAGCCTCGACGACGGTCAGACGGGCAGACCGTTTGCGCCGGACATGAATGCAGAAGACGCGGCTGCGCTCCGAGAAGAGCGAGGCCGGAAGGGCACGTCTGGTAAGGAGCCGCGGCGCAGGGCCGCCGCTCTTGAACAGCTCATCGAAATCGAGACAGGCGCCGGCGCCCTTCACATACTCGACCAGCGCGGCACGATCGGCATCCAGTTCGTCCATCATCACGGCGACCGTCGTGGCCGCGCCGGTCCAACGAACGATGGCATGCACCATCAGCCGGGGAGCGTCACCGGCGTATTCGGGCGATTGCGCGATCCGCTCGTTTGCCTGTCGCATGTCGGCAGCGCCGCGCTGCAGGCGCCCGAGCGCCTTGTCGAGGCGGCCCCACACATGCAGTAGCTGACGGTGGGCGCGGAGCGGATGGTCCGCCGCCGACTTCTCGCAGCGATCGATGATCCGGCGTGAGGAATCGATCAGACGCCGCGACGCAACGATGGACTGCCGAACGCGCCGATAGGGACGAATCCACGATTCCCGCCGCCCTCGGGCCAAGCACACCCGCTCCGAACGCGACTGATTCGCGTGTGTACCCGAGGCGGTCCCGACGTCAGCGTTCGACATGACAAGCTCAATGTTAAAACAAAGCGGCCTCAGCACGCTATTCCACTGCGTTCGCCTATTCAAAAAGATTTACACGCGAAACGCCCCGGCTCAAGTCATCGTTTCCTCCTCACGGCTGCAGCAGAACTTTGATCGCGCGCCGTTCGTCCATCGCGCGATGGCCCTCCGCGACGTGTGCGAGAGGAAGCGTCAGATCGAAGACTTTGCCGCGGATGATCTTTCCGCTCCACACCATCTCGATGAGATCAGGGAGGAAGCGACGCGCCGGGAGACATCGTGCCGGCACCGCAAATGCGTGGTGGGCGCTCAGGCGGAGATTCTGCGGGTGCCGCTCGACGATGGAACCGTTGTGGCGACGCCAGGTCGACGGCGTGGAAGGCAGTTGAAGGTGTCGAGCTGGAGCGTACGAGAAGCTCCAGCCCGACATTGAGAAAACACCAGTAACCCGTCCTTTAAGACCTACTCACGACTCAGGCGTTCGCGTAGCCGACCAGCTTCGCGCGCGAACGACTCCGTGCTTGTAGCTTCCGTCGCAGAAAGTGGCTTCGATCTCGATGCTGCAATCAGCTCATCGAGCGCCGTAAATTCGCGTGTTGCGGTTTCGGTTCGTGACTCATCCGGCAGTTTGAGCGCCTCGCGCGCACTTGAGAGGCGGAATTGAATCTGGCTCACGAGATTCTGATTCGGCAACTGCGCGCCGCGATCGAGGCGCTTGATTGCCTCCGCGAAATTCTTCTGCTGTGCGTAGAAGTCTGCCACGGAACGCAGCACTGCGCTCGCCTCGATCACATTGGTGTCCGCATTCAGCGATGCCTCGGATTGAACAAAGTGCTTTTCCGCATTGCCGCGATCGCCGACGATCGAGTATGCCTCGCCCAACCTCCGCTCCACCTCGGACGCGAGGATGGTCTTTCGCGCCAAATCGGTAATGGGAAGAAGACTCTCGATCGCCGTCTCTGTAGAGTGTGACTCCATCGCGAGCTCGTAACGCATGACGGCGCTCTGCACGACAGCGTTTGCGTCATCGGGCCAGACGTCGGGGATCGTGGTGAGGCATTCCCATGTCGTGCGAATTGCTTCAAGCCGGCCCTGCTCCGAGGTCGCCTGGTGAACCTTCTCCCATAAAACGTTTGCCTGCTGTAGCTGTAGCTCCGCAGACGGAGCATGCACTCGCGCGCCGTTCGGAGCCGCTGCGTGTGCTGGCGTCATCGCGACACCAGCAGCCATGACAATTATCAGAAGAACATTAAGGCGTCGTACGAGATTACTCATGTTGTAAAACTCCTGTTCTCGAAGGAAGTTGATAAGTTTCATCGATAAGGCGCATGTGGATCTTGGCAATCACGTTCGACCAAAATCGCTCTTCCGCTACTGCAAAGGACGTGTGGCGTTCGCTCGCTTCACGCTGAACAATCGTCGTAACTTCCCGCCGCCGCGCTCGTTCTGTGTAGTACTCGCGTGTGCTGCGTTCAAGATCAGCAACAAAATCCTTATGCGCCTCGCGTTCAGCCACATCGCGCGTGCGGACAAGGTCCAACTCTCCGTCCATCTCACTTGCCGTGATTCCCGAGCGAGCGGCGTCGGCATAGACGGAATCTTTGTTCTCTCCGATTCGAATGCGTAGTGCAAGCGTAGCTAGTTCGTGGAAATGCGCCGCTGCCTTGATATTGAATGCATGCGTTTCGATTACTTGAGCCGAAATGTCGGTTTCATCGGCAGGCGTGAGAACGATTCCGTACTCTTTTGCGGCAGAGGCGATCCACAGCCTCTTGATGCGGGTATTGAGTCGCTGCTGCTCCAACGGATGACAATCAACGGGTTGCACGCGCGAGCCGCACTCGATCATCCGGTAATAGATCGTTCCCGTGTCGCTTTTGACGATGATCCGGTCAGGCACGGACGGCTGCGCGCACATCAGAAGAGGTGTAAAGAGCAGCCAGAAAGCGAACGGCAAAGCACCTCTCCCTCGGCGTGATCTGTCGCAGTTCAAGTGGGTCATCATTGCATTGTGAGGCTGAGCGCCCCTCCGCTGTAGAAAGTGCCTTGGCCATCAACAACGAAGGATGTGATCTGCTCATCAACCGAGGCGGCGTACCCGAACAGTCCAAAGTTCGTTCCTCGGGAGGTGCATCCGCTCGAACAGCCGACTGGGTTATCCGACGGTGAAAGGAAGGAAGTGCTCGTGCTGGACGCGTGCGCAGTCGCGTTGGCATTCCAGATCGGCGGCGGATCGCCGTTGATTGTGGCGAGTGCCGACCGCAACTGGAAATGCGAATTCTGTCCGGATTCGATGCCTCCCGAGAATGTGGTCGTTGTATACGACTGCCGAAACGCATGACCGTAGCTGGCACTATGGGTCACAGGTCCTTCGTGCTCCTCCTCCTGCCATGACGCAGACAGTGTCGTGCTGGCGACGAGAGGCGAGCCAGTGTAGCGACTCATCTGCTTCGTATCCTGACCGCAGGCGTTCGACGCCGTGCATGATCTTCCCGCAATGGAAGTGGAGCCATCGCTAAATGAGTCGATCGATTGCAAATTAAACTGATATCGGCCGCTCCCGTACCACGAGGATGAATTCCTTGTCACGCCGTTAACGATGAGAAGAACGACTTCAGGCGGATGAGAACCATCACGAGCTTGAACATCGATGCCGATGAGCGGATTCGCCGGAGCGGTGGTATCCACAAAGGCCACTGTCACGAGCGGCGCGGCGATCGGGCTTCCGCCACTACCGTCATCCGGGGGCGGCGTATTGCTTCCGCCGCCATAATCACAATAGACCGGCCACACCTCGACGTCGCAGTAGCTGCCACCGTCATAGTCCCAGTAGGTAGTCGTTGTCGTGTACCCACATTGCGCCATCATTTGGGCGTGCGGACTGAGCGCAGCCGTCTGCAGGTGCTTACCGTTGATCGCTTGCGCGACCGGCGTCGCCCCACTCGCTTCTACCAAACGTACCGAGTACAGCGTACGGTCAGATTGGCGCGTCGTCCAAACTGCGTCGACCGCGCCAGGGGATGGGCGGCCGACGGCAAGTTCGACGCTGCCGGAAGCGGTCACTGCCAAACGCGTGGGAACGAAATTCTTGAATTGTGACGAGATATCAACGGGCAGGTCCATGTCCCAAAAGAGCGTCCTTCCGGTGACATCCTCAACGGCGATTCGCTGTCCGGGACTGACAGTTCGCATGTGGAATTTGAGAGAGCTGTTTGGCCCTAGGTCGAGTTCAGCGGCGTCAGGACCATGTGAATGAAGTCCGGCCTGCCACTGCCCCGGAAGGTGAAGCTCCGATGCAAGGGAATCGAGTAGTGCGGATGGGCGGCTGAGTAAGGTGCCGTTTACAGCCGCGCCATTTGAGCGAATGATTTTTCCATTTGGTCCTCGGGCGGTTTGCTGAATGGCCTCTGAACCACTGACGCTCTCGGTTTCGATCTGCCATTTTCCGAGTCGGACCGCAGGAAGGCTGCCTTGCCATTCGTAGGTCGCGACGATCGTCCCATCCACTCTGACTTCGACGAGACGGCCGGTGCGATCAAAGCCGTAGGTGATATCAGGGAGACCAGCGCGCGAAAAGACGGCAGTTCGTACAGCAGATGGTGAAGGAGCCGCACGACAAGCGCGAACACTCCCATCTCCCAGAATCAAGAAAAGCGCTATAGAGACAACCACGACTGCTACGCGTTTCATCATGTTTTCTCCTTGTCTCAGCCGTCGGGGATGCTTATCGCTACCCGTCTATAAGCCACTAAGTAATGCTTATCAAGTCTATCTCGCCGCCTCTCTACGGACCTGTTTCGATCAGCACGTACGGCACGATATCGTCGGGAGGAAGAGGTGTCTAGAGGCATTTCTGACACACAGGCGTTTTTCCGACTTCCGTCTCGGGGGGACGTACGGAAGGCGAGCACTCGCGGGAACCGCCGGGTGCGATCCGCGACCAGCCGTCATTTCGGCATAGATTCAGTCCGGAAGGAGAAACGGTATTCGAGTGGACTTGTGTGGTACGTACTCCGAAAAGCTCGGAAGAAGGAGCATCTATCACCCGCCGCGGTTTGGCTCATGATTGCCTCGATGGAGAGATCCGTCGTCCGCAGCAACAACGCAGTCTTCTCTAGTCTCTTCTGGCGCAGCAGTTTTCCCAAGGGAACTCCGTAGGTACGCCTGACGTGTCCCCGAACTGTCCTCGCGCTCTGCGTCAGCGACGCCTCAAACTCTGACGCCCTCGGCACGGAATGCGTCCGGTAGCACAGATCGAGGTATTCCTCGATAGCGAATGTAAGTTCCTCCTCACTCAGATTCGCAACCTGGCTCAGACGTCGGCTTGTTAGCGCCATCTAGTGTTTGAGAGACCCACGCGACGAACTTCCACCCTTGTGACAGTCGGGGCTTCCAATCCGAAGAAGAGTTCCGACTCCGTGACCCGTCGTCCAACGAACATCGAACACTCCGCGACGAGCTTGGCTCTCGTTGCTGCCCTGCCAAGGCTGCCCTTTCGCATGCGGAGAATGGTCGGCCTGCTGACGTTAGCCTTTTGTGAAAGCCGACGCGGTCGGATGTCGTGGGCGCGCAACCATCGGTCGAACGGCGAGTCGAATTCCATCTGCATTGCACTCACCTCTATGGGCCGGGAATTGTCGAGCTGTACGGGTGGCGGCTGGCGGCGAAAAATGCAGAGAGAGAGAGAGAGAGAGAGAGAGAGAGAGAGAGAGAAGGTCCCGGTCT
The DNA here is from genome assembly GCA_035996815.1 of Thermoanaerobaculia bacterium. Lineage (GTDB taxonomy): Bacteria > Acidobacteriota > Thermoanaerobaculia > Gp7-AA8 > Gp7-AA8 > JADGNZ01. The sequence goes on from DASYJF010000037.1 coordinate 71,902, forward strand.
CATCCATTCCGCGCATCGGTAAGTGGCACGAACTTGAAGCAGATGTGCCTTTGGGGGTGAGGTTCGTCCGCCAGCCGCCATAACAGTCATTTCTTCCGCTCTCTCCGGCATTCAGTCGGAAATGGTTTTCATGATGCAATTCACTTGATCGTAGGCCGCGACGATTTCGACCGACAGAGAAGACGCGAGCCAAGCCGTGTCGCCCTCCAGTTCGCATATTTGAATGGCTTCGTCGATCGCAATCATCGCCACCGCCAAGCGATCGTTTATACGCGCCCGCAACGGAAGGTTCGCGAACGCGGAAATTGCGTTCAGCGAGAGCAACTGACTTGAAGCGAAGCCCGCAGCAAGCCGCGCCGCCATTCTCCTTTTGCGCACAGCCGCAAACAAAGTGCGTGTCCGTCGGCAGGTGATCGCACCTTGGTCGTGGCTCATACGACTCCCTCTGTTCGTTTTACCGGGGTCGCTCGCGCCGTCGATATTGCATCGTTCAGAACGGTCGCAATTGCTATGCGGAGAGCTGGCCGTACCTCTTTGAAGAACCGCATTTCGGCGGCGCTCTGGGCGCGGCCTGCGCGATCGAACTCCGGATCATCCTCCCGCAGTCCCGGCGCGCTCAGCCGCGGGTTCAATGCGAGGACGAGCGGCAACAGGCCGTCTCCCGCCGACTCCATCTGTGTGAGCAGTCCATCCACAACTTCCGTGATGATGTTCGGTATCGTCGAGCACGAAAACTTCCCCGAAGAATTCACGCGCGTCGATGCGATCGTGCGTAATTCGCTTGAAGTTGCGTGTGGCTCCGCACACCGAGCGCCGGTCGATTTCCTGACTTTGCCCGATCGTTTGGCCACGTCGTTGGACGTGGGACGAGCCGAGGTTCGTGACCTCGAAGGAGAAATTCGCATTTTATCCGGGAACTTTTGTGACCAGACTTTTAGCGAACGGCGGCTCGCGCGTCTACCCACATTTCGTAACCCACACCGCGACATATCCAGAGCGAAGCGAGAGGTGTGGGGCTCAGGGGGTAGGGAAATTCAGGCTTCAGTCACTCCTCATATAGGAGATGAGCGACCTTGCCTCACATCGATTGGCGGACGTCGGCATCGTTGCCGTAACCGTGCTCGCCAATCGAAGAATGGATAGTGACGCCGCATCGGATCGCTTCGACGCGCTGTACCTCGCATATTGGCCGCTCCTTCGTAAGATCGCCGTTCGAAAATTCGGCGTCGCCATCGCAGATGCCGACGACCTCGTGCAGGATGTCTTCGCGACGTATCTCGCAAATCCGTCGAACGTACGCGAGCTGCATCCGTATCTCATCGGTGCCATCTGCAACGCCTCCCGGCAGTATCACCGGCGCAATCAGGCTTCCCCCCTTTGCTCAAGTATCGCCTGCGGTGCGACACCGGACGATGAGCTGATCGACGGCGTCGTTCGAAATGTCGTGATTGCGACCACGCTCTCGCGTCTCGGCGCGCGCTGCCGGGAAACGCTCGAACGCTTCTATCTGAACGGAGAAACAGCGGTCTCGATCGCGGAGAGCCGTGACACGTCACCGGGATACATCTGGCGTCTTCTCAATTACTGCCGCAACCGCGCGCGTGCGGTTTACCAGCAGATCAGCGTGGGATCGTGACGATGCGACACGCGAGCGAAGCAGTTCTCGGCCTTTACGCGCTTAACCCGGAGGTGGTGGCGAATCGCGCTGAGGTTGAAGGGCATCTTGCGGTTTGCGCGGACTGCCGCTCCGCGCTCGGCGCGATCAAGATGTTCGATGCGGCGCTTGTCGACGTGGACACGTGGGGCGCAGCTTCGCTCGATGGGATTCGTTCAGAAGCGGTTGAGTCACTCCGCGCCTTTGCTGCTCGTTTCGCCGAAGAGGATCGCGACGCGCTGCGCCTTCTCAGCGAATTTGCCGAGGCGGACGCCGCTCCCCGGTTCGTTTGGGCTGACGTCCCGAACAAACCGGAGTACCGCACCGGCGGCGTTGCCCGGCTGCTTTGCAAGCGAGCGAACGCCATGTGCACGCGCAAGCCGCTCTACGCACTCGCCCTCGCGGAGGCGGCCGTTCGTATCAGCGCGGGACTCCCGGGCGACAGTTACCCGAGAAAGACGATTCACGAACTTCGTGGAGAGGCGTGGAAAGAGCAGGCGAACGCGCTCTGCACTCTCGGACGCTTCGATGAAGCGCTCGAAGCGCTTACTCACGCGGAAGGCGAATACCTCCAATTACCGCATCTTGGCCTCGGCATCGTCGCCGTAACGTATGTCCGCGCGTTCATTCTCGCCGAACAGGAGCAGTTGGACGCCGCCGCCCAGCTCGCGCGACAGTCGGCAGAGGCTGCGCTGCATCTCGGTTCAACCGATCGCTGGATGCGGGCGCTTCACCTCCAGGCAGAGATTCGTTTTCGGCGGGGTGACGTTCTCGGTGCGATTGAGCTCTTTACCGCCGTCTTGCGCTACGGAGAAGGCACCAACGATAACGAATGGATCGCGCGTGAGACTCGGGCTCTCGGGATTTGTCACATCGAATCGATGAATCTTACCCAAGCGCGGCGTTACCTCTCGGAGTCGCTACGCCTCTACACCGAGATGCGTTCCGCTGTGGAGATGACGCGTACCCGCTGGGCGATCGCTCGCCTAATCTTCCTCGAAGGCAATCCCGATGACGCTGTTCATCGCCTCCATGTCGTCGTCGACGAACTGACAAGGGAAGGACTCCTGACGGATGCCGCGCTCGCGGCGGTTCACCTTGCCGAAATGCTGCACGGAATCGGCAGGACGCGCGAGATCCCCAAACTTCTGGCTGGAGTAGCGCAGACTTTTATCTCGGCAGGGAAGCTAAATTGCGCGCTCGCTGCCCTCGCGTATCTGAAAGAGGCATCGACCGCCGGCACGATGGCGCCAGCGATCTTCTCGTACGTCCGACAATTCATCGCGCGCGCGGAGCGGCAGCCTACGCTGCTGTTCGCGCCGCCTCCTGAATCCTTACTGTAAGGATTCACCCGCCCCGTACACTCCTGCACATTCGAGGGCGCCCTCCCATTCATTCGCCGGCAGCGCCGGCCAGAAGGAGGGCTGTATGCAAGGTGTGTCCAGGCGTTTAGTGAGATTGGCGGGAGTGCTCGTGGTGTCGTCGGTTCTCGTGACACAAGGCGCGTTTGCGTCCGTGCGCCGAGACGATCGCGGCGGGTCATTGAACCCTTTCGCGCGTGTGGCGCGGGTGGTTGTGAAGATTCTGTCGGAGTTTGGCTTTCCTCCCGGGTAGCCCTGGATCTTCGATGCTCCCCGCTGGTGCGCGACGGCGTTCGCGCCTCGCGCCTCCAGCGGGTTACGAAATGAGGGTGGGCACTTCGCGCTTCTCCGGCACTCCTATGGTGAGACGCGGCGATTCTCGATGACGGCGGGCCGCGTTCGCTGTCAGGATGCGGAAGGGCAAACCACGGAAGAGTTCCGCGCGTTCGCGTGATGCCGACCGGCGGCGTTTCGAACGGGCGGCAGAGTTGTACCTTCACGCGTGCTACGGCACGAAGACGGCCGCTCGCGCGGAGGAGTTCGCGGCCTTTCTTCGCCTCACGCGGCCGTACCTCAGTCGCATTGTCCCGGACCTGATCGGGATGCCGCTGCGGGATTATCTTCGCGGGCAGCAGCTCGCGTACGCGCAGCATCTCCTACGGACCATGCCGCTCACGGTCGATGAGATCGCGCTCGCAAGCGCTTTCGGTACGCCGTGGACGTTCTATCGATGCTTCAAAGCGGCCTTCGGCATGACTCCTACCGAGTACCGGAGCACCGCTTAGACTAGGGCTGAGCGATTCATTCCGGACCTCTCCGAAGAGGACGCCGTCGGTATAGGTGGCAAGTCGCCGAATGTCGCCGAATGCCCGTGTGCCATTGCTCGGTATCGTTGCCATTGAACCTCCTTGTCGGGTCAGTTCCCTGGAACTAACGTCGAGTCCGTGCGACTGACAGGTCAGTTCCGAGGTACTCAATGTCGAGTCGCCGCGGCTGACAGGTCAGTTCCGAGGTACTCAACGTCGAGTCGATGCGACTGACAGGTCAGTTTCGAGGTACTCGACGTCGAGTCGCCGCGACTGACAGGTCAGTCCCACGGAACTGAACGGCGAGTCGGCGCGACTGACAGGTCAGTTCCACGGAACTCAACGGCGAGTCGGCGCGACTGACAGGTCAGTTTCGCGGTACCGAACGTCGAGTCTCCCCGACTGAAAGGTTACGTCCGCGGAACTGAACGTCAGGTCCGCCGAACTGAAGGTCACATCCGCTAATCCGAACGTCACGTCGGCCGGCCTGAAACGTCACGGATACCGATTCGCCTCTATCCTACGTGGCCACAATGCGTTACCTGTGTGATGTGGGCCGGCCTTCGTTTCGTCCTCCATCCATGACTGCAAATAACGCATTCGGGATGCAGAACGAAGGTCTGACCCCTTGGTTTCTCCCCCGCGGTCACCGAGTTCTCCCCGCGCGAGTACATCTGGCGCGCGAACGCCGAGGAAGGCCGTCCGATCCGCAACAACCCGCCGCGCAATTACCGGGCGGGCGAAATGGTGGAAGTGCCGGCGTATTCGATCAGCGTCGTGGAAAGAGCTCGCTGAAAAGGCTTACGTGCGGAAGTTGCGTCAACGCATCGGCAAGGTCGTCCTGCCGGGACTCCGGGTAGGGATTCCGCCATTCGGCGACTCTCCTCGGGTATGCAAAAACAACCGAACATCCTTCTCTTCATGGTTGATGAGCTGCGGTATCCCACCGTCTACGACAGTCCGGAGCTCAGAGCGTGGATGACCGAGAACCTCGTGGCCCAGCGCTTGTTCCGCGAACGCGGGCTCGAGTTCCATCGTCATTACGTGCAGTCCAGCGCATGCGCGCCGAGCCGCACGTCCATTTTCACAGGCCAGTACCCGACGCTGCACGGAGTGTCGCAGACCGACGGTATGGGAAAGACGGCGTGGGACCCCGGCATGTCGTGGCTCGATCCGAATACGGTCCCGACGATGGGCGACTGGTTCCGCGCCGCCGGCTATCGCACGTATTACAAAGGCAAGTGGCACATCTCCCACGCCGACATCGAGATTCCGGGCAAGCACGAGTCGCTGATGACGACCAGGGAAAACGGCATCCCCATCCTCGAGAACGTCGACATCTACAAAGCCGCCGATCGTTTGAACGACTTCGGCTTCAGCGGCTGGATCGGACCCGAGCCGCACGGCGCATCGAAGGCCAACTCCGGCTGGATCCGCGATCCCGGCTACAAACATCAGGCGCTGTCGCAGATCGACGAGCTCGAAGCCGGCAACGACGATCAGCCGTGGCTGCTCGTGAACTCGTTCGTCAATCCGCACGACATCGTGTTCTTTGGCCTGCTATGGTCGTCGGAGCGCGCGTTCGACTTGCCCTATCCGACGCCCGAGGAAGTGCCGCCGATCCCGCCGCCGCCCACCGCGAATGAAGATCTCTCGACCAAGCCGACCGCTCAGGCCAGCTATGTCGCGACCTATCCGCAAATGTTCCTCCCGCAGCCGACGATCGAGATGTATCGGCGCTTCTATTACTTCCTGCAGATCAACGTCGAGAAGTACATCAAACACGTGTATCAGCGCCTCGAGGCCTCGCGCTTTTTCGAGAACACGATCGTTGTCTTCACGACCGATCATGGCGACATGCTCGGCGCGCACGGCGGCATGCATCAGAAGTGGTACAACGCGTACGAGGAGACGATCCACGTTCCGCTGATCATCACCAGCCCGCTGTTCGGCAACACGCCGCGCAGCGAATCGGGTCTCACCTCCCACGCCGATCTCCTCCCCACGCTCCTCGGCCTCGCCGGTGTCCACGTCGACGAGGCAGCAAAGAAGCTCGCTCTGTCGCACAGCGAAACGCACCCGCTGGTCGGCCGCGATCTCTCCAGCGTGGTGCGCGGCACGAGCGCACTCCCGAACGACCCGGTGTTCTTCATGACCTATGACGACGTGAGCCAGGGACTCAGCCAGGTCGTCGGCAACCGGCAGTGGGAATCGGTCACAACGCCGAATCAGGTCGAGAGTATCGTCGTGCAGCTCGGCGAAACGTTGTGGAAGTACTCGATCTACACGCAGAGGTTCGCCACGCCGTACGCCGGACTGATCGTCAATTCGAATCTCCTCAGCATGGTTCCGCCGCAGGACGTGCCGCCGCAGTACGAGCAATACAACCTCACCGCCGACCCGATCGAACAGTTCAATCTCACGTCTCCGCAGTTCGAAACGCAGCAGGCCAAAGACGTGCGCCCGCAGCTGCAGGCGCTGCTCGACGAGCAACGCGCAAAGAAGTGCCTCACGCCGCTCACGAACGAAGGCGTAGTTCGCGCCGGCGGCGAGGGCAGCATCGTGATCGATGTTCCCGTGGGATTGCACGACGCGTCGCTCGTAACCAACGCACCCTCTCCCTTGGCTTGATCGTTAAGGACCGCGACCTCCGGCCAGTCACGCCGGAGGTCGCGACGTCGCCGGCATCTAAGGCTTCCACCGCACGCCCACCCACCCTCGCGTCTTGCGGGTGAGACGAACCTGCGCGAGGCCGGCGATGAGCTGGAGTCCAGGCGTTTTGACCAGTGGCATTGGCGGGATCGATATGTTTGACTCGACGCCGACGACATCGAGATCGCGGCCGAGGTGGTGGCGTTGCCAGAAGGCGGTGAGGCTGCCGAGTCCGACGGAAAGCCGGTCGCCTCGGTACGTAGCTGACGTAAGAGTTCCTCGGGCGAAGGCGGGGTCGAGGATGCGGTCGAGGAGGAGAGAGTCGGGTTCGATCGAGGAGGGGGTGCCGCCGAGCGTTAGGTGGCGGCCGGTGGAGAGGGCGGCGGCGAGGGTCAGGGCTCCGGCGTGGACGGCGGCGCGGGCGGTGGCGTGGAGGTGGTTGGCGGAGTCGGCGGCGATGTCGATCCGTTCGGAGGCGATGCGGCGTTGACGGGTGGTGAAGTAGGCGTCGACGAAGGCTCGGTTGCGGTGTTGGGCGACCAGGCCGCCCGCGCTGATCGAGAGGTGCGACAGCGGGAAGACGGCGTCGCGGGTGGCGCGGAGTTCGAGGCCGCGTGATTCGCGCGTGTCGAATGCGTGAGCGGAGATCGTGATCGGCAGGCCGCGATAGACCGAGGCCACCGCAAAACCGCGCGGCATGTTCCGGGTGCTGATCGCGCCGAGGATGAGCGTGTCGAGTCGGCCAACGGCGTCGCCGAGACGGAGGCCGAATTCGGTGGTGTGGCCGAACGGGGTGTATTGGCCGCCGAAGGTGGTCGACCATTCCTGGCGTCCGAGGGCGTAGGGATGCGGCGTGACGGGAACGTCGTGCAGAGCGATCGGTGTCGACGGCGGCGGTGGGAGGGCGGGGACGAGCGAGCGGTCGAACGTCAGCGTCGATGACGGCAGCGGCGTCGGATCGGCGAGATGGCGGACGACGAAGCCGTCGGGATCGAGCGACATGAAATAGAGCGATCCGTCCGGCGACGGGGCGGGAGAAAGGGCCATACCCGCAGTACGCGTGACGTACGACGCGCCGGATTGGTCGATTCGAGCGATGTCGATGAAGCCGCGGCCGGCGACGGCGGCGACGAGTGGGCCGTTCGCTGTCCATTCGGGAGAAAACGCTCCGGCGACCGGCAGCGGCGTCCCATCGATGGCGACGCGCCACTCACCGTTTGCGTGCTCGGCCCACGCGATGCGGCCGTCGATTGCGGCGCGCGGATGCGAGTCGACGATGTCGAGCGACGGCTCGGTTCGCGGCGTGATCGCGCCGGTGGTGAGATCGACGATCACGATCTGTGACTCGCCGAATCGGCTGCGCACCGCGATCGCGTGCGTGGCGTCGATCGGATCGGCGTCCTTCACATCGGCGAGATGGGTTAGCCGCTCGATGTGTTCCGGCGTCCAGCGGAAGAGATCGTCGTGGAGAAAGCCGTCGATGTCGGGCTGCTTGTGCGTAAAGATGATGGCAGTGCCGTCGCGAGTCCAGCGCGGATTCTCGATGTCGCCACCGTCTGGCGGTTTGAACGAGTGCAGCGGTTTTCGTGGGACCGGCTTCGTGCGAACCGGCGCGACATCCTGCGGATCGCGGCGCAGGATTTCGGCAATGCGCTTGGCGTTCTTCGCCTCCTCCTCATTCGCGCCCGTTCCGAAGATCGCGAGCGTGGCCTCCCCTTTCGCGTTGCGAAGGACCAAGGCCAGCTTTGTTCCGTCCGGCGAGACGGCGGGATCGCCGCTGCCGCGCGTCGTCTCCTGCCACAACGCGCCTTCCTTCCAACCACCGGCGTGCGCGACGGTCATCGCGTTCGCGGATAGCTCGGCCGTGAACTGGCCGTAGAGACGTTGCGGCGTGTCGCCGAAGACTCCGGTGAAGGCGCTGTCGAAACTGCGGCGCTGGCGGGCGGTCATACGCGCCCATAGATTGCGCAGCGAGTCAGGTCCGTTCTTCTCGACGAGCCATTCGAGAAACGCCGAGCCGGCCAGATAGGCCATCGACATGCCGAGGAAGCGGCGGTCGGAGTTGAGCTGGGCGTAGGTGGGGAGCTGGCCGTTCATCGCCCACGTGCGCAGCACCGCGGCGCGCATGGCGCCGGACGGACGGCCACTGCCGGTGATGCGACCTTCGATCAGCGTCGCGTAGCCTTCAAGCACCCAGCGCGGCGCGTGCAATGTGATCGGATTCAGCGGGAGGAGATGCGCGAGCGCGCGGTCGAGCGGATTACGCGATGGTCTTAGTAAGTGAACAAGATGCGCCGTCTCGTGAACGGTCAGCAGATCGATCCAGTTCGAGTACTCGCCGATCTGCGTCTCCGGCTCGGGCGGCTCGGCGTAGAGAGCGATGCGCGGCGTGTCGAGGAGGGCGATGGTGATGCCATTCGCATCGGCGATCGGATTCTCGATCAGCACGTCGGTCACTGTCTCCGGCGCGAAGCCGACTTCGGCGACGACGGCGGCACGTACAGACTCCAATCGCGCCGCGGCGCGCGTGGCCCACGCTTCGTATTGAGCTGGATAGTGAACGCGAAAATGCGGCGTGGCGACAGTCCGCCAATCCTCATGCGGCGCCTGCGCATAAAGCGCCATAGCGACGAAAATCGAGAGGAATGCGAGGCGGCCGATCATGCAAAAATGCGCCCCATGAAACGAATCGCCATCGTTGTCGCGCTTTTCATCGCCGTCACGATCAACGCTCAGGAGAAGCCGCACATCATGCTGGTCATGCACGGGGGAGCGGGAACGATCACGCGCGGCAGTATGACCGCGGAGATGGAAACGCAGTACCGCGACACGCTGGCGCAGGCGCTGAAAACGGGGCAGGCGGTGCTGATGAAAGGCGGTTCCAGCGTCGACGCGGTCGAAGCGAGCATCCGCATCCTCGAAGACTCGCCGCTCTTCAATGCCGGCAAAGGCGCGGTCTTCACGCACGAAGGAAAGAACGAGCTCGACTCGGCCATCATGGACGGCAAGACGAAGAAGGCCGGCTCCGTGGCGGGCGTGACCATCATCCGCAATCCGATCACGGCGGCACGCGCGGTGATGGAGAAGTCGCCGCACGTGATGATGGTCGGCCGCGGCGCGGAGCTGTTCGCGACGAAGATGGGGCTGGAGATCGTCGATCCGTCGTACTTCTGGACGGAGCGCCGCTGGAAGGGATTGCAGCAGGAGTTGCTCAAGGAGCAGCAGCGGCAGGCCAATCCGCACGCTGAAATCAAATCAGACGATGAGACCCGCCACGGCACTGTCGGCGCGGTGGCGCTCGACGCGGCCGGCAACCTGGCCGCGGGCACGTCGACCGGCGGGACGACGAACAAGCAGTACGGCCGCGTCGGCGACTCGCCGATCATCGGCGCCGGCACCTACGCGGACAACGAGTCCGTCGCTGTCTCCTGCACCGGCACGGGCGATTTTTTCATCCGCTGGACGGTCGCTCACGACATCGCCGCGTTGTATCTCTACAAAGGGATGACGGTCGAACAGGCCGGCAACGAGGTGATCCACAAGAAGCTGGAGCCGGTCGGCGGCGACGGCGGCGCGATCATCCTCGACCGCAAAGGCAACTTCGCGATGCCGTTCAACAGCGAGGGGATGTATCGCGGATGGATCGGTGCGGATGGGGTGCCGCACGTTTTAATTTACAAGGAGTGACGGTCACGCGGAGAGCGCGGAGAGGCGGAGAAAAAACTGAGCCTCTCCCCCGCGTCGCCGCGTGAAACTGGTTCCCGTTACCTCCGACCAGCGCTAATCCCAGCCAGCTGCCCGCTCGCCCACGCCCACTGAAAATTGAATCCGCCGATCCGGCCATCGACGTCAAGGATTTCGCCGCAGAGGTAGAGGTTCGGGCAGATGCGCGATTCCATCGTGGCCACATTCAACTCGTCCAACGGCACGCCGCCCGCCGTCACCTCGGCGTACTCAAACCCGCGATCGCGAATGACGGGAAGCGTGAAATCGACGAGGTCGCGCACGATCCGCCGCCGCTCGTCTTTTGACAGGCGCCCAAGAGCAGTCTCCGGCGCGAGCCGCGAGATCAGCCGATCAGGAAGACGAAGCACGCTCCCGATCGTCGCATGCGCATTCCGATTGGCCGCCGCGACCAGCGACGCGTCGACCGACTCGAACGTCTCCCTCGGCAGAAAGTTCGCCGACAACGTCGCCGGCTGATTCGCAATCCAGTGACGGCTGATGTCGAGCACCACCGGTCCGCTCAGCCCGAAGTGTGTGAAGAGCATCGAGCCGTGATGACGCTGCAGAACGCGTCCCGTCGGCGATTTCACCGCCAGCTCGGCGTCGACCGAAATCCCGCTGAGCTCCGTGATCCAGTGGCCCTTCTCGACTACCAGCGGCACGAGCGCAGGGAATGTCGGCGTGACGGTGTGTCCGAACATCTTCGCCAAGTCGTAGCCCGATCCATCGCTGCCGGTCTTCGGCACCGAGCGTCCGCCCGCGGCGAGGATGATGCGATCGGCTTGAATGGAATCGTTGATGACGAAGCCCGGCTCGATCGATTCGACGCGCATGCCCGTCACGATCCCGACACCCTCCGCCGCGCGAAGCAGCGCATCGATCACGTCGCGGGCGCGATTGCTGACCGGGAAAAGTTTGCCCGTCTCCTCCCGCTTGAGCCTCACTCCCAACTCTTCGAAAAATGCGATCGTGGAAGAAACGTCGAACGTCCGCAGCACCTTCGCGATCGCATTCCGGCTGCCGTTGAAGTCGTCCGCACGCACGACCTCATTCGTGACATTGCATCGCCCGCCGCCGGAGATGAGGATCTTCGCGCCAATTTTCTTCGCGCCGTCGATGGCGATCACGCGTGCGCCCGCGCTTGCGGCGGCGATGGCCGCCATCAATCCCGCGGCTCCGGCGCCGATGACGGCGACGTCGTAACGGTCAGAGTGAGGCAAGAAGGTCCAACACCCGTCGCGCGCGCGCAATCGCTTCCTCGGCGATTTGCCCTGACGATGCGAGGTCATCGTCGTAGTCAGCACGGTTCCGTAGAAAGCGGAGACGTGCGAGGTGCGCCGCAATCACGCCGCCAATCTCGCCGCGCAAAGCGAAGAACGTCGCCACTTCGCCATGCTCCGCGGCGCTTTTACGGATCACCCGCCCATGCCGTTCGCGCGAGTGCCGGCGTGCGGTGGCAAAGGCCGCGTAATAGGCGCGGCTCGTGGCTGACCGAAGGCTAGCCTCGGCGCCTCCGGGCAACTTCGCAACTGCCAGCGACTCCGCCAGGACGAGAAACGTGCTCCAGTCGAAACTCATCTGTGAAAGAAGCCGAAGTTGACTTCCAGTTCGGGATCTTCGCGATCACGGATCCATTCGCGTTCGAATGCGAAGAGATCGTCCACCGACGCCTCTCCACGATCGAATTCGATGAACAAGTCCCGATCACCCGACTCGTGATCGAAGGCGAGGACCAGATGCAAACGATGTCCGGGAAACGCGTCGCCCAGCCGTTCCGCGGCGCGCAGAACCTTGGCGCGCAGCGCCGGGTTCCGTTCTACGAATGCCGCCGCATCGGCCGTGATCGAAGCAAACGCCTCGCCCACCTCGTCACGCTGCCGCGGCAGCGAGGCGCGCGACTCCGAGACTTTTTTCGTCATTGCAACAGGATTGTACGGTGAACCCGCTACCATTCGCCGCCATGCTTCGTAGAAACGTCGCTCTCCTCATCACGCTCCTCAGCGTTCTTCTCATTAGGCCGGCCGCGCTCTTTGCGCAGAAGCCGCTCGATGCCGCGCAGATTCAGCTCGCGCTCAAAAAACTCACCGTCGTCGGCAGCGCGCTCTATGTGGCCGCGCATCCCGACGATGAAAACACCGCCCTCATCGCCTACCTCGGCAACGAGCGGCTGTATCGCACCGGCTACTTGTCAATGACGCGCGGCGACGGCGGACAGAACCTCCTCGGCGACGAGAAGGGCGAGCTGCTCGGCGTCATCCGCACGCAGGAGTTGCTGGCCGCGCGGCGCACGGACGGCAGCGAACAGTTCTTTACCCGCGCGCTCGACTTCGGCTTCTCCAAAGGTCCGAAGGAGACGCTGGCCATCTGGGATCACGATCTCATCCTGGCCGATGTGGTCTGGAACATCCGCCGCTTTCAGCCCGACGTGATCATCACCCGCTTTCCGACCACAGGCGAAGGCGGCCACGGACATCACACCGCGTCGGCGATTCTCGCCGGCGAAGCATTCACGGCCGCGGCCGATCCGAGCAAGTTCCCCGAGCAACTCAAATACGTCAGCGTGTGGCAGCCGAGGCGGCTGTTCTTCAACCGGTTCGGTTTTCAGCCGATCAAGCCGGACGATCCGTCGGTCGCCAATTCGCTACGCGTCGACATGGGCGCCTTCAATCCCCTCCTCGGACGCTCGTACACCGAGATCGCCGCGGAGAGCCGCAGCATGCACAAGAGTCAGGGCTTCGGCGCCGCGGAGCGTCGCGGCACGTTCCTCAACTACTTCGACCAGCTCGCAGGCGATCCCGCGAAGAGCGACATCTTCGATGGCATCGACACGTCGTGGTCGCGCTACGCCGGCGGCGACGCGATCGGCAAAGTGCTGCAGCAGGCGTCCGATTCGTTCGACCCGAGGAATCCCGCCAAAACCATCCCGCTCCTGCTCCAAGCCAACGACCTTCTCGATCGCCTTCGCGCCGGCGGTGCCTGGGCGTCGACGCCGTGGGCCGATGTAAAGCAGCGCGATCTGCTCAACGCCATCCGCGCCTGCGCCGGAATCTCGATCGACGTCGCTGCCGGCGATTCGTCGGTCACCGCCGGAAGTGCGATCCCGGTCAGCGTCAGCGTCGTCAATCGCTCCAACTATCCCTTCAACCTCTCCATGGTCGCTTCGCGCTACGCCGATCCGAGCAAAGGCGTGAACGCGCCCCTCGTCAACAACGTCCCGATCAAGACTGACTTGAGCATCAAGGTTCCGGCCGACTTCGCGATCTCGCAGCCGTACTGGTTGCAGAAGCCGCCGAACAAAGGGTCGTACGTCGTCGACGATCAGCGGCTCATCGGCATCCCCGAAAACGCGACCGCGATTCCGATCGTGGTCACGCTGACCGACAACGCCATGCACACGATCATCTTCGAAGTGCCGGCCGTCTACCGCTGGACCGACGCCGTGCAGGGGGAGCGCACCCGAGCGGTCGATGTGACGCCACCGATGACCGTGAACCTCGGCTCGGGCGTTTACATCTTCCCGGATGCGCAGGCGAAACCGGTCACCGTGTGGCTGCGCAACTTCAGCGGCAGCGGTCCGATCAGCGTTCGCCTCAAGTTCGTCAAGTTCTCAGGCGGCGTGGACGTGCCGAACGCCGCGTTGCAAGCCTGGCGTTCCGAGCCGGCTTCCATCGTCGTCAACTTCGCCAAGAAGGGCGAAGAGGCGCACGCCACGTTCATGGTCAAGCCGCCGACCGCTGAGTTGATCAGCTACGTGGCCGCGGAAGCGGAAACGGTCGACGGAAAGAAGATCGACGTCGGCATCACCAACATCGACTATCCGCACATTCCGCCGCAGCGCGTCTTCGGCGACGCCGTGGCCAAGCTGGTGCGCGTCAACGTCAAGAAGGTCGGCAACCGCGTCGGCTACATCATGGGCGCCGGCGACGACGTCTCCTCAGCGCTGCGCCAGGTCGGCTACGACGTCACGTTGTTGACGGACGACGACCTCGATCGCGGCGACTTCACCAAGTACGACGCCATCGTCACCGGCGTACGCGCGTACAACGCCCGTCCGCGCATGCGCCTCGCGCATCCGAAGCTGATGGAGTACGTGAAAAACGGCGGCACGCTCGTCGTGCAGTACAACAGCACCAATCCGCAGCCGCTGCTCGTCGACGTGCCCGGACCGTATCCGTTCAAAGTCAGCACCGACCGCGTCACGGTCGAAGAGGCGCCGGTCCGTTTCGTCCATCCCGACTCGCCGCTGCTCAACGTGCCGAACAAAATCACCGAGGGCGACTTCAGTGGATGGGTGCAGGAGCGCGGCCTCAACTTCGTCAAGGATTGGGACCCGCAATACCAGACCGTACTCGCGTCGAACGATCCCGGCGAGCCGGAAAAAGAAGGCGGCGAGCTTTACGCGCACTACGGCAAAGGGACGTTCATCTACACCAGCTACGCGTGGTTCCGGCAGCTTCCGGCCGGCGTGCCGGGCGCGTACAAGATGTTTGTGAATCTCGTTTCCGCGCGATGAGTGACGAAAGGGAGTGGGGAGTAGGGGGTGGGGAGTGGGAGCCGAAGTCGAGCACCGGCGCTCCCGCTCCCACACCCCACACCCCACTCCCCACACCCAATGAACCGAACTGGCGCCTCATCTACACCGCCGTGCTGGGCGAGCTAACCATCCTCATCATCATCTTCTACGCCTTCACGAAAGCGTTCGCATGAGACCGATCGATTGGGTCGTGCTCATCGGCACGCTCGTAACCATCGTCGCTTACGGCACGTGGAAAGGGCGGCACAAGAAGGATCTCGACGGCTATCTGCTCGCCGGACGCCAACTCAAATGGCCGACGATTGCGCTGTCGATCATGGCCACGCAGGCCAGCGCGATCACGTTCCTGTCGACGCCCGGCCAGGCCTACACCGACGGTATGCGGTTCGTGCAGTTCTACCTCGGGCTGCCGATCGCGATGGTGATCCTCTCCATCACCGCGGTCCCGATTTACCACCGCCTGAAAATCTTCACTGCGTACGAATATCTCGAGACGCGTTTCGGCGTCGGCACCCGCACGCTCACATCACTGCTCTTTCTCATTCAGCGCGGACTATCCACCGGCATCACGCTCTACGCGCCGGCGCTCATCGTCTCGGTCATCCTCGGCTGGAACATTCACGTCACCAATGTCGTGGTCGGGCTGCTCGTGGTGATCTACACCGCGACGGGCGGCACGAAAGCGGTCAGCCGCACGCAGGTCCATCAACTCCTCATCGCCCTCGGCGGGATGGCGGTCGCCCTCATCATCGCCATCCATTCGCTGCCGCAGGACGTCACGCTCGTCGAGGCCTTCCGCGTTGCCGGAAGGATGGGACGCCTCAACGCCATCGACTTCCATTTCGATCCGAAGACGCAATACAACTTCTGGTCGGGCCTGATCGGCGGCGCGTTCCTGGCGCTGTCGTACTTCGGGACGGATCAATCGCAGGTCCAGCGCTACCTCACCGGCTCCTCGGTCGCTGAAAGCCGGCTCGGCCTGCTCATCAACGGCATGGTGAAAGTGCCGATGCAGTTCTTCATCCTCTTCGTCGGCGCGATGGTCTTCGTCTTCTACCAGTTCGTCGCCCCGCCGCTGTTCTTCAACACCGTCCAGCGCGCGAAGGTGAGCACGAGCCAGTACGCCGCCGAATACGAAACGCTCGAGGCGCAGCACCAGACGCAGTTCAACGAGAAGCGCGCCGACGTGCAGCGGCTGCTCACGGCAATGCGCGCGCACGATGACGCCGCCACCGCGTCCGCCACGACCGCGCTGCGCGACGTGCAGCAGCGCGAGACCACCACGCGCACCGCCGCCGCATCGCTCATCAATCGCACGCAACCTGGCGCGGACAACAGTGACACGAACTACATCTTCCTGACGTTCGTCATCGACTATCTCCCCGCCGGCGTCGTCGGCCTGGTCCTCGCGGCGATCTTCTGCGCGGCGATGTCGGCGACGTCGTCCGGCCTCAATTCGCTCGCCTCCACCACTGTCGTCGACATCTTCCGCCGCCTCGGCAAGCCGCACGCGACCGACGCCGAGTGCGTACGCCTCTCCAAACTGGCGACGATCGCCTGGGGACTCTTCGCCATCGCCTTCGCCGAATTCGCGAACCGCCTCGGCTCGCTCATCGAAGCCGTCAACAAACTCGGCTCGCTCTTCTACGGAACGATCCTGGCGATCTTCCTCCTGGCCTTCTACACCAAGCGCGTCAGCGGCACCGCCGCCTTCCTCGGCGCGCTGATCGGCGAAGCGGCCGTGGTCTGGTGCGCGCTCGCAACCGACCTGGCCTGGCTCTGGTGGAACGTGGTTGGCTGCGTGGTGGGCGTGGTGGCCGCGCTGATCGTGCAGCGGTTTGTGCCCGAGCAGGGAGTCGGGCGTCGGGTGTCGGGCGTCGGATCGGGAATCGAATAGAGAGAAACTCCGACCCCCGACACCCGGCTCCCGCTACATCACTTCTTCCAGTCGTTGATCGAGCTCTGGATCTCGCCGGCGAGCTCTTTGTCGTTCGGTCCGGCCAGTTTCAGCGCGGATTCACCCGAGGCGATGGCGCCGGCTTTGTCGCCGTTCTTCGCCTGGATGCGCGCCTTGAGGTAAAGATTCGACATCGTCTGCTTCACCTTCAGCGACTGATCGACCCACTTGGTGGCCTGACCGCTGTTGCCGGCATCGAACGCAAAGCCTGCCGCGCGAAGCGGCGTCTGGAAATCGGTGGCCGCCGCGGCGGCGACGGCGGCGTTCGCGTCCGCCATCACCTTCGTGGTCGTGTTCGTGCCGACCGTGAACGGCACCGAGACGTTCTCCCAGCGGATGACAACCGTCGCGTTATCGTTCGTGACGTTCGGGAAGTTGATGGTCATCAACTCCATGAAGTTCGCCTTCGCCGGCTTGGCCGTCACGCGAAGCGCGTCGTCCTCCTGTTTGTAGTTGAACGAGCCCCACTGCTTGGCGGTCTTGTTGAAGATCAGCGTCCACGAATCCTTCCCCGGAATCGTGTGCAGCGAATACGTCCCCTTCGGCAGCGCCTTCCCGTCGATGGTCACGTCGTCGCTGAACGAGATCTGCGTGGCCTCGTTGGCGCCGGTGCGCCAGACCTTGTCGTAGGGCACGAGCGCGCCCCAGATGGCGCGTCCTTTCACCGCCGGGCGGCTGTAGTCGACGGTGATGTCGGTCAACCCGACGGTCTGCGTGGCCACCATGTGCTGCGAAACGCGCGGCAGCTTGAGGGCCGGCGGTGGTGTCTGCGCCGCCAGCGGCAGCGAGACAATGAGAAAAAGACAAATCGCAATGAACTTGCGCATTGAAGCTCCTTTCGGTTTCAAACCGGCGCGAATCCTAGCAAAACGGCGGCGCGGGTCGAGATAAACTGACGGAAAAGATGGGTGTGGGGAGTTGGGTGTGGGAGTAGACACACGTCAGCACGCGGAGCGATCTCACATTCGCGCGCACGCTTCTTCTTCCACACCCCACCCCCTACTCCCCACCCCCCAGGAGAAACCATGGTTGCCATCCGCTTCACCGGAAACTACGAAGACCTCTCCACCGATCGCGGATATCAGTTCAAGTTCTTCTGCGAGAAGTGCAACAACGGCTACATGTCCACCTTCAAGACCTCGACGATGGGTGTCCTTGGCTCCGCCGCGCGCGTGGCGGGCAATCTCTTCGGCGGCGTTTTCGGAAGCGTGGCCGACAGCACGTACGAGGTACAGCGCGCCGTAGGCGGTCCGGCGCACGACAGCGCGTTGAAGGATGCCGTCAACGAAATCTCGCCGATCTTCAAGCAGTGCACGCGCTGCGGCAACTGGGTCTGCGAGCCGATCTGCTGGAACAAGAAGGCCGGCCTCTGCGAGACCTGCGCCCCCGATCTCGACGAAGAGCTGGCCGCCGCGCAGGCCGAGGCCGCACGCGAGCAGATTCAGACAAAGGCGCGCGAAGTGGATTGGACGAAATCACGCAAGATCGATCAAGTCTCCGGCGCCGTCTGCGCATCGTGCGGGACAAAGTCGCAAGGCGGCAAGTTCTGCCCCGAATGCGGAGCGGCGTATTCGCTGAAGAAAGCATGTAGCGCCTGCGGGCATGAGGCCGAGGGCTCGCCGAAGTTCTGTCCGGAGTGCGGAGGAAAGTACTAGCTGCTTCTCTCCGCGCCTCTGCGTCTCCGCGTGAAAACGTTCTCCCGCGCAATCGCAATCTGCGTTTGCAGAAAATCGCGGAACGAAATCCCCGCCTCATGCAACTGCTGCGGAACGAGAGAACTCGTCGTCAGCCCCGGCAGCGTATTGAGCTCGAGAAAATACACCCCCTCCGAACTCGCGATCAGATCGCTGCGCGAATAGCCTTCGCAGCCGAGGGCGATGTGGGCGGCGAGGGACATCGATTGCGCTTCGTCGCGCATTGCGTCGGGAATCTTGGCCGGACAGATTTCGCGCGTTCCTTTGCCGAGGTACTTGCCTTCATAGTCGAACCTCGCGCCGGGATCGGTTTCGATTTCAATCACCGGTAGCGCGACCGGACCGTCATCGCCTTCGATGACACCAACCGTTAGTTCGCGTCCGGCGATGAACTGCTCGACGATGTAGGGGACGTTGTCGACGGCCGGGATTGCGCTTCCGCGGTCGACGAAAAACAGACCGCGCGACGATCCGCCGGCCAGCGGCTTCAGGACGAGTTTCTCGTGACGTTCCAGCATCTCGGCGATCGTCGCGTCGATGTTACGAACGTCCTGCACGATGCGTGACTCAGCGACGCGCACGCGATCCTTGCCGATCTCTTTCGCCCGTCCCTTATCGAACGCCGCCGCGCTCGCGGCCGAACCGGAGCCAGTGAATGGGATGCCGCGCGCTTCCATCATTCGCTGGACGGTTCCGTCCTCCCCTTCGCCGCCGTGGAGCGCGAGGAGGAAGACCGGATCCTCGACCGGCAGCGTATCGAGCGCCATTTCCAGATCGGGCCAGATGGCAGGACGCGACGGCTGAAAGTCATTCGTGAACGGATTCGAATGCGCGAGCAGCTCCTCGCGATTTACGTCGTACACCGCGCCATTGGGCGCCCAGAACCAAGCCAGCGGCGTGCCGAGCGTGCGCACGACGTTCTGCGCCGAGGCGACGGAAACGTGGCGCTCATCGCTGCGTCCGCCAAAGAGAACGATCACAGTCATGCAGACGCGTTCTGCAATCAGTTTGCCTCTCTCCGCGTCCCCGCGCCTCCGCGTGAACTAATCCCCGCTCCCAACGGGATTCACGACCGTCACCCGCCCATCGACCTTCGGCGTCAACGGCTGCGGCATCGCCTTCAACCCATCGATCAGCACCTCCCGAATCGGCCGCGAGTAATCGATCTTGATTCGATCAGCAGGAATCGTCTTCATCAGCGGCTCCAACCCTTCACCGGTGACGAGGAAATCGACCGTCGCCACGCGATACAGCGCCGCCGGATCGAGCGGCTTGCCGTCGGCCAGCGTCACGGAGAGCAATCGATTGCGCTGCGCTGCCGGCTTGTCGGCATCCCGCGTCTCATCGAATGTGTAGTGCAATCCGCTGGTCTGCAGGATGCCGCGTCCGCCGCCGATCGAAGTGATCTCCAGCATGCGCTTCAATTCCGCGCCGGTGAGCGTGACCATGGCCGGAAAATTGTCGAATGGCGAAACGTCGAACATGTGCAGATAAAGAATCGTCCCGGCCGGCAGGTCGGCGCGGATGCCGCCGGAGTTGAGGAAGGCGACGTCGGCCTTCATGGACGTGCGCATCGCGTCCGTCAGCAGATCGCCGAGGGCGCACTCGCGGTAGTAGGCGCGTTTGAAACGGTCGGTCGTGCGGATGCCGGTGTCCTCGTTCTTCTTGACGGCAACCTGCTCGAGGTACGTCTTGAAGATGTCCGAGACCGTCGTCACCTCGGCGACCGATTTCCCTTCCAGCTTCTTCGACACCAGCGTCGCGCCGGCCGGCGCCTTCTTCGGATCGCACGTCTCCGTGTGCTCATAAACCTGCGCGCAGACCATCGTCAGCGGCGCCATCTCCGTCTTCGTCACCTTGTGCTGCGATGGGTCGACGGTGATGTCGAGAATGGCGAGCTCGCGTCCGTACGGCAACGGCTGCAGCGTGGCCACGCCGTTGATGTAGTGGCGAATGTTCGAGTGCGTGTGGCCGGCAAAGTACGCGTCGATGGTTCCTTTCGGCAGCGCCTTGAGATACCGCATCGCCTCCTGGTCCGTCTCGCAGCTCGACGAATCCTCGGGGTTCGTCTCGATGTTCTTGCAGCGCCCGCCCATATGCGCGATGACGACGATCGCCGACGCACCGGCCGCGCGCAGCTCCTTCGCCGCGCTGACCGTGGCCGCGACCGGATCGCCGAAATTGAGCGTGGCAACGTTCGATGACGTCGTGACGGCCGGCGTGTCTGGCGTCGACAGACCGATGATGCCGACCTTCACACCGTTCGCATCGATCATCGTGTAGCGCTTCGCCCACGCCGGCGTTCTACCGGTGGCCTTCTCCGTCAGGTTTGCAGACAGGAACGGGAACTTCGCCGCTCTCGCATTCTTCTTCAACGCGCCGAGCGGGTCCTCATTGGCAGTGCGCGCGATCGAATCGGGACCGACCGGACCGTAGTCGAATTCGTGATTGCCGACCGCCGCCGCGTCGTATCCGAGGGCGTTGTACCCTTTCACGACCGGCTCGCCTTCGAAGAAGTTCGACTCCAGCGTCCCCTGAAACAGATCGCCCGAGTCGACGACAATCACCCGTCCATGATTAGCGCGCAGCACATTGAGGTAGCCGGCGATCAGCGGCAATCCGCCGTACGGGGGCGCCGTCTTCGAATCATGATGACTGTCGTACGAGCCGTGAAGATCGGTCGTACCGACGACGAAAACGTGCACCGACTGCGGATCGGCAGCGAACGCGGCGACGGCGGCAAGGAAGAGAACGAAGGGAAGGAGCCGTTTCATGGCGCGGAAGTATAGGGTGCCGGCATCGTGCGTTGATCTTGCTAGACGGTCCCAAGCCTCACCAGCACAGACAAGAGTGTCTGTCTGTGCTTTGGCAAGGTTCAATGTCTGATGTTGGTAACCGATCGTCTGTCACGATGACAATCAACAAACAAATGGTTTACCAAACCCTCGCCACTGCCGTCGCGGTCATCCACTTCGCGTTCATCGTCTTCGTCATCGCGGGCGGATTTCTGGTCCTGCGCTGGCCGGTGGTGAAGTGGATTCACCTTCCCGCGGCGTTGTGGGGAGCGCTCATCGAGATCGGCGGGTGGATTTGTCCGCTCACCATCCTCGAGAACGTGCTTCTGCGCAGAGCGGGCGCGGCTGGGTATGATGACGGTTTCGTCGCGCATCACATCTTCCGCGTCATCTACCCGAACGGCCTCACCCGCGGGATGGAATTCGCCATCGCCGCGTTCGTCATCGCGATCAACGTCGCGGTTTATAGGAAAGCGTTTTACTGAATGGATTCATTAGCCATCCCGCAGCACCCGGTCTCGACGACCGACAAACCCTTCTCATCCCTCGGCCTGAGCGCTCCGATTCTCGGCATCATCGAGAAGATCGGTTTTCAGAATCCGACTCCGATCCAGGCCGCCGTCATCCCGCTCGCGCTGGAAGGGAAAGACATCATCGGCCTGGCGCAGACCGGCTCCGGCAAGACGGCCGCGTTCGCGCTGCCGCTGGCCGAGCGCCTCACGCATGGCCGCGGCGTGCGCGGCCTGATCCTTTCGCCGACGCGCGAGATCGCGCTGCAGACGAAAGCGTTCCTCGATGTCTTCGGCGTCAAGCACGATCTCAACACCGCCTGCGTCATCGGCGGCGTGAAGATGAATCCGCAGACCGATGCACTGCGGAGCGTGCCGGACATCATCGTGGCCACGCCAGGACGTTTGCTCGATCACGTCCGCCAGCGTCACGTGAAGCTCGATGAGATCGAAGAGCTCGTCCTCGATGAAGCCGATCACATGCTCGACCTCGGCTTCCTCCCGCAGATGCGCGAGATCCTCCGTCTGCTGCCGCGCAACCGCCGCACGATGATGTTCTCCGCCACGATGCCCGACTCGATCGAGATGATCGCGAAAGAGTTCATGCGCGATCCGGTGCGCATCGACATCACCCCCGAGGGCGGCGCGGCGGTCGGCATCACGCATCGGCTTTACGTCGTCAAGGAAGAGGACAAGCGCAACTGTCTGATCACGTTGCTCGCCGAAGAACTTGGGAGCACGCTCGTCTTCGTCCGGCGGAAGATCGACGCCGAGTGGCTGTACCACATCCTCGAGCGGCGCGGACATCCGGTCTCGCGCATTCACGCGGACCGTTCGCAGGGACGGCGCACCGAAGCGCTGGCCGGATTCCGTCAGGGTCAGCACCGCATCCTCGTGGCCACGGACATCGCAGGCCGAGGGATTGACGTGCCGGGGATCGAGCACGTGATCAACTTCGACATCCCCGAAAACGTCGACGACTATGTCCATCGCGCCGGCCGCACCGCGCGCGGCGCGGCACTCGGAATCGTATCCACGATCGCGTCGTGGCAGGACATCCCGATGGTCCGCCAGATCGAAGAAGTCCTCGGCGAAAAGATCCCGCGCTGCAGCGTGCCGGGCATCGAGCCGTGGGTGGAAACGGAGCGGACGGCGGCGAAGACGAGACGTCGGGTCTAGTCTCGAGTTGGAGGGGAGCTAGACTGACTCGGATTCCGGCGTGCTAATCTTGTTCGATGGCAAGACTCCGCTCGATCGCAAACCCCCACAAGGAAGGAAAGCATGTCACGCTCGCTGAGGCCCGCTCAGCATTCCGCGAGCTGAGTCGTCACAAGCAAGCCAAGTCGATGTCCAAGGACGCGCTCAACGCTAGCGCGCGCGGGCTGCAGAAGGCCGCGAAGAAGATCTGACGAATGGAGATGATTGGCTATAGGCCTACCTGTCGCAAGATCGTCATCCCATCGCACATTTCCGGAGACATGGTTGGCCACAAATTGGGAAGTTCGTAACCAGGGCTGGCAGGTGACGCCTCGGTTTCGAAAGCGAAATCCACTCCAAAAGCGCGATGACCCACGAAAAGGACGTTTTCATTAACTGTCCGTTCGACGCTAGATATCGCCCGCTTTTACGTGGACTTGTCTTCGCTGTTCATGATTGCGGATTCATCGCACGCTCAGCGTTGGAAGTTGAAGACTCCGGCGAAGTTCGCGTACAGAAGATCATTCGAATCATCGGTGAATCTCCATATGCGGTCCACGACATTTCCCGCGTGGATCTCGACTCCAGAACGAGCCTTCCACGCTTCAATATGCCTTTGGAGTTGGGCCTTTTCCTGGGTGCGAGAGCTTTCGGCGATGCTACCAATCAACTAAAGCGCTGCGTCGTCCTCGATGACGACCAATTCAGATATCAAAGCTTCTGCTCCGACATCGCTGGTCAGGACATTCGCGCACATGCCGGAAAGGTAGCAACCGCAATTGAGATCGTCCGCAACTGGCTCTCGACAACTCCCCCGGCCCAGGGGACGGTTATACCGAGTGGCTCAGTCATCGCTGGAAGGTTCAAGCAGTTTCGCATCGCCTTGCCGGGTGGTTGCGAGAAACTGCAACTCAATTCAAGGCGTCTGACGTTCGGCGATGACGTCACGCTCATCGTGGGCTGGCTCAAGGAAAATCCCTGGAAACCAGCGGCGGCTTAACCTATAACCTAACCGCCGAACGGATGGCCGAGAGCGACGCAACGCTGACGCGATCCCATACGACGAACAAAAGCACACTCAGAACTGCTCCGCCGCCGTGCGCGCCGCGGCTTTGCGCGAGTACATGATCCGGTCTGCTTCGCGAATCGCTTCGTCGATCGCATCGGAATTCGGGAACGCGGCGGCGCCCCATGACACGGTGCAGGTGATGCCGCGCGGCGTGGTGATGTCGTCGTGCAGCGTCGCGAAGCGTTGCGTGACGAGCTCCAGCGGCGACTGCGGCATCACCACCAGGAACTCGTCGCCGCCCCAGCGGAAGAGGAGATCGTCGGCGCGGATGCGCTTGCGGATCGCGTTCGCGACACTGCGGATGGCTTCATCGCCGGCTTCATGTCCCTCGGCATCGTTGATTCGTTTCAGGCGGTCGACGTCCGCCATCACGACGGTACCGTGCATCTCGCGCGGCATGGCGTGGAAGGCGTGGCGCGATAACGCGGCGGTAAGCGGATCGGTATTCGCTTTGATGGCCAGTTGGTCGCGCGCGATCTGCAGCGCGCTTACCGCGTCCGACAACTCGCGTTGCGCGGCCTCGGCGGCGATGAGCACCATTCCGTAGCCGAGGAGCACGGCGGCGAGAAGATCGGCGAGCGAGGAAGAGTCGAGATACGGAACGGTGAGTCCGCGGCGCTGGAACGCGTAGAGCGGCACGTAGGCGAAGTAGAGGATCGCCATCAGCGCCAGCGGAATCCGCATCATGTGCCAGCCGACCGAGTGCTGCGTAATGCGGCCGAGGGTCAGGTAGCACGCGGCAATGACGACGGTGACGATCGCTGCTTCAATCATGAAGAGCGCGCCGAAGTCGGGCGCGGCGATCACGATCAGAATCGCGACGGCGAGGGCGAGCGGAGTGGCGTAGCCGAGGAGCTTGAGCGGGAGAGGATCGTCGACGAGATCGCGGCAGCCGGCGAAGAGGAGCGCGAGGAACACCCACTGCGCGAGCAGATAGACGAGCCACCACGGCCACGGACGCACGGTGGCGATGTAGATGCGGATGGCCATGATGGCCACGAACATCGCCGCCCACGCCCAGCCCCAACGGCGTGCGTAGCGCCAGCCGAAGGTCCGCGCAATCTGTCCGAGAACGAGCGCGAGCAGAAGGGTGCCGATGGCCTGGAAGGTGACGGCGACTGGGGAGAAGTCGGGCATTAGTTCAAAAGAAAATGTTGAATGTTCAATGTCGAATGTTCAATGTTGAATAAGAGGACCGGTATCTGCCGATTCACTCGTCGTTCAAGGTGAACCCGGTGACGCCAATCGGCACGGAACCTTCCGAGGGCGTGCCTCGAACCCGACTCGCGGCGATCCTGGCTTCGCCTTCGGTCGGAACCGTGTGCACGCGCGTCGTCATCTGTGCGCGTGCCGAGGCAAGGTAGACCTTGATCCCTTTCTCTTTGTAGATCCGCTCGATCTCCGCCTCGTCAGCATCGATGACGATGTAGTCGTTGATTCGGGTGGACCAGATGGCGAATTTGCCGCTTGCCTGCTTCTCGATGCGCCACGCCATGACCGTAGATTAATCCAGAGCTTCGAGCAGCGCCGTCACGCGATCGCGCTGCAGCGACCACGCATCCCACACCTCGGCGCTCCATTTGCGGACGGCGGCGATGTGATCGTCCGCCATGGCCACGTCGAAGATGGTTTGGCGCCATGCAATCGCCGGCGGTTCCAGGTGCAGCCATTCGGAGATCGCGGACGCAAGCGCCTGCAGGCGCGGTGCGACGGCCGTCGGAGCGACACCGCGGTCGAGAACGAGACAGAGACCGGCCAGATGGATGTCGACCGACTTGTCCGGATGCCGTCCACCGGCGTGCTGCACCGCGTATGCGTCGACTGAGAGCTGGTGCACCTGCCCGAAGAGAATGGCGTTGCTGAACTCACGGCCGACAACCTCGGTGAAGACACTCCAGCACTCCGCCGACGCGTTGAAGTAGCCGTCGTACGGGATCGCGTTTCCGGCCGGCATCGCCAGACCACAGCCGGGACAATGTGATTCGGTGGAATCGGAAGTCATGGCAACTCCGTGCGTTACGTCACGGACGCGGTCGCTGGGAGCGGCGATGATATGCCCTACAATTCGCGCCCATACCGTTATTTGATGCGGCCAAGGTCCGGCCGTTTGCCCGATTTCCCAGAGACCAACAGGAGCTTCGTGCCGCTATGCCGACACTGAATCACGATTCGTCTGCCATTGCCGTCAACCCTTCCGATGAATCCGCAATGAAGCGAAGCCGCCGCATCGTCGGCGTCTCGCTCGGCGCGACGCTCATCACGATGCTCGTTCTCTTCGCGGCGATGGCTCTCGCGCCGGTCGATGCGAACGCGGCAAACACCTGCACGCTGACCAGCACCGCGTCGGTTACGCTCTGGGGCGACACGACCAAATGGACCGGCTGCGGCGGAACGTATCCCGGCCAGGGCGCCGGCGACACGGCCATCGTCACTCTGGGCGGTGGCTACACGCTGAAGGTCGATGCCTTCAACAATCCCGTCACGTTGCAGATCAGCGGCAGCGCGAGCTCCATCCCGATCCAGGTGGCGAGCGGCGGGACGTTGACTCTGGAGACATCGAGCACCGCGACGAGCAGCAACACGTTCACCGTCGACAGCGGCGGCACGATGGGAACGAATTCGGGAGCGAACATCGCCGGCTTCCAGGCCAACGTCCACGTCAACGGCGGCACATTCACCAGCGACGGGACGATCGCGCTCACCAGCGGGACGTTCACGTTCAGCGGCGGAAACCTGAACGGCACCGGCACGATCAACATCCCCAACTCCGGGATCTTCGACGGCGCCGTTGGAACGATGTCGATCAGCGGCACCACGATCAACGACAGCGGATTTGTCAGCTACACATCGACCACCAATCCGATCACGCTCAGCGGCAGCGCGAAGATCAACGTTACCGGTGCGGGGCAATTCAGCGTCGCCACCGATGCCGCCATCAACGGCACGGCGGCCGAGACGATCAGCATCGCCAGCGGCGCTTCGCTGAAGAAAACGTCCGGCACCGGCTCGAACGTCATCTCCCCGTTCGTGAAAAACGACGGCTCGATCAACGTTTCGGGCGCCGGCCCGGGCGGCGGCTTCGGCCTCTCCGGCAACGGCACGCACTCCGGCTCGTTCGTGACCGGAACGAGCTCGCAGACGATCGCCTTCGGCGGCAACAATACGTTCAACAGCGGCGCATCGTTCAGCGGATCGGTGCCGATCAAATTCGCGGCCGGTACGCAAACGTTCAACGCATCGATCACCGCCACCACCGGCCTCAAATGGTCCGGCGGCACGATCGCGGGCACCGGACCGTTCAACATCTCCGGAACGTCAACGCTCGACGGCGGCAACTCCGGGATGATGCTGACCGGCGTGATCATCAACACCGGCGCGATGACTTACGCGCCGTCGGTGATCACGAATCTGCTCACCATCAACGGAGCCACGGCCAAGCTGGAAACGAGCGGCGGCTCCTTCACCATCGCCGGCGACTACGACATCCAGGCCGTTCCTCCGGGCGCCGGCACTCTGCGCGTCAGCGGCGGCACGGGACAAGTCACGAAGAGCGCGGGCGCGTCCGGCTCGTCGATCCTCGCCAACGTCGACAACGCCAGCAGCACTGTGACGAACAACGCCACGGGCCCGCTCAACTTCGCCGGCGGCGGCAAGTCGAACGGAACAATGAGCGTCCCGGCGGCCAGCAACATCATGAACTTCACCAACGGAACGTTCGATGAAAGCGGGGCGTTTTCCGGATCCGGAACCATCAACGTCGCCGGCGGCACATTGAACATCAACACCGCCAAGTCGTTCGGAAGCGGCGCGCCGAACTTCAACCTCAACGGCGGCACGCTCGGCGGCACCGGCACGGTCACGATCCTGGGCGGATCGAACTGGTCCAGCGGCACGATCACCGGCAGCAGCACGTTCAACGTCTCGTCACCCGGCACCATGGCCATCACCGGCGCCCTCGGCCCGATGACGCTGGACGGCCGCGTGTTCAACGACAACAGTTCCGTTGTCTTCAACTCCCCTGCGAACAACCTGACGCTGAAGAACAGCGCCTCGATCATCAACAGCGGAACGTTCACCGGCAGCGGAAGCGGCACCATTGACACCGACGGCTCCGCGGTGTCCTTTACGAACAACGGGCAGTTTAACAAAACGAACAGCAGCCTGTTTATCGTCAAGCCGCAGTTCAACAACAACGGCACCGGCGTCTCGATCACCGGCGGCGTGCTCGCCCTCGACGGTGACGGCACCAGCACCAAGCCGTTCACGATGTCGGCGGGCACCGAGGTGTGGTTCCCGGTGCCGTTCTCACAGACGTACACGTGGGCATCGGGAACATCGTTCAACGGCGGCAAAGTCACCATCGACGCCGGAACCGTGGCCACGAGCGCCGCGATGACCATCAACAACACCAGCCTCGAGGTGAATAACGGCACGTTCACGACGCCGTTCGCCTTCACCGTCACCGCGCCCGCGACGATGAAGTGGAAGGGCGGAACGCTCGCCGGCGCAGGCCACACCATCATCACTTCCGGCACGACCTTCGACATGACCACCGAGTCCGCGGCGCGCTCGATGAGCGGTCACACCATCGACAATGCCGGCAACGCCACGCTCGTGTCGAATTCCTTTCCGATCAGCATGGACAGCTCTTCCACGTTCAACAACACGGGTAATCTCGACATCCAGAATAACGGCTCATTGAACACGAACTTCTCGGGCGCGAACACATTCAACAACTCCGGCAGCGTCAAAAAGTCAGGCGGCGCTGCGGCCTTCGCATTTCAAATTCCTTACAACCAGTCGGCGGGTACGACCGACGCAAACTCAGGCTCCGGATCGAGCTCGATCGTGCTCTTCAGCGGCGGCTCGATGAGCGGCGGCGTTCTCAAAGCAACCACGAACGGCGACACCATTAGTTTGAACGGCGGCACCTTCAACGTGAGCGGTGGTGCATTCAACAGCGGCGCGCCGGGAAAGATCGCGCTGACCGGAACAGCGACGCTGAACATCAACGCCCCGATCGCGACCACCAGCTTCATCCAGGGCGGCGGCACGTTGCAGGGTTCGTCGAATCTGACCCTTCCCAGCGGCGGAAACTACGACTGGAGCGGCGGAACGATGGCCGGCAGCGGCCAATTCGTCATTGCTTCCGGCGGAACGCTTTCGGTGACCGGCACGTCTTCGTCACCGCTCGTGCTCAGCTCCCACACGATCAACAACAGCGGCACGATCGCGTACTCACCTCTTGCCGGCGGACAAATCAATCAGGTCACGCTCACCGGCACCGCCTCGATCGTCAACCAGAGCGGCGGCCTTCTCAACGTCGCCGACAACTCCTCCATCATCGCCACGGGCGGCTCGACCACGATCGTCAACAGCGGCAACATCCTGACGGCCGGTTCTTCGAGCATGTTTCCGGCCATCACCAACAATGCGACTGGCTTGATCAAACCGAGCGGTGGATCGCTGACGTTCCTAAGCGGCACGAGCAACGGCACGCTCGATGCCGTTTCGCCCGGCGCCCTCAACTTCGGAGCGACCTCCACCTTCACAATCACCGGCGGAACGTGGGGCGGCAGCGGCGGCGGATTCTGGGTCACCGGCGGCGACGTCACCATCAACGCCCCGTTCTCGCTCACCAACCTGACCCTGAACTCGGGACAGATCGACGGCACCGGCGCGCTCACCCTGACCGGCACCAACGCCTGGGGCGGCGGCACGATGTCCGGCTCCGGCACGACCTCGAACAGCGGCACGCTGACGATGTCGAACAACATCGGCTCCGTCCTCGACACGCGCACGTTCAACAACAGCGGCACCGTCAACTACCAGAACCTCGGCAATGCGCTGCAGCTCCGGAACGGCGCGGTCTTCAACAACAGCAACATCTTCGACTTTCAGGGCGACGCCAATTTCACCTGCAACTGCGCCGTCCCCGGCCTCTTTCACAACCTCGGCACCGGCATCCTGAAAAAAACGTCCGGCACGGCCACCTCGATCTTCACCGCGCCGCTTTCCAACGACGGCAGCGTGCAGGTCAACACCGGAACGATGCAGTTCGCCGCCGCCGGCACGCACAACGGCAGCTTCACGCCCGCTGCCGGCGCAAGCATCGAGTTCGACGCCAACAACACCTTCAACGCCTCGTCATCGCTGAGCGGCGGTGGCAACATCGGCTTCGCCTTCGGCACCTCGACGATCAACAGCGGCACCGTCACGCCAGTCACGTTCACGGTCAACGGCGCGAACGTGACTCTGAATTCGACGGCCACCATCGGCGCGCTCAACCTCCACAACGCGGCAACGCTCGGCGGCAGCGGCCCGATCAACCTCACTTCGGCCAGCCCTATCTCCGAATGGAGCGGCGGCACGATCAACGGCAGCGGCACGATCACCGTCAACGCCGGCGCCAACTTCCAGCTCGACGGACTTACCGCGTCGATGACCCTCGACAGCCGTCCGCTCGTCAACAACGGAAATCTCACCTACAGCTCGACGACGAACGGTCTCGTTCTCGCCAACAGCGCCGTCATCACGAATACGACCGGCGCGACGCTGAACCTCAACGCCAACCCCGGCATCGGCGTCAGCGGCATCAACAACGTCATCTCCAACGCCGGCCTCTTGCAGCGCACCACCGCTGGCACGATCGGCATCAGCCCCGCCGTCACCAACACCGGCACCATCAACGCCAACCTCGGCACGCTCGCCTTCAATGGCGGCCTGACCCAGACCACCGGCGCGACCAATCTCCTCGGCGGCTCGATCTCATCGCCGTCGACAATTGCCCTTTCCGGCGGAACGCTGACGGGCAACGGCACTGTCTCCGCCGCGGTCAACAACACCAACGGAATCGTCTCCCCAGGTAACGGCTCCACGGCAGGGACGCTCACCATCACGGGCGCCTACGCGCAAGGCGCCAACGGCGGGATGAACCTCAAGCTCGGCGGCACGTCGAACTACGACATCGTCGACGCCTCGGCATCCGGGGTCACGCTCGGCGGCACGCTCACCGTCTCGCTCTTCAACTCCTTCGTCCCCGCCGGCGGCAACGCCTTCGACGTCCTCCGCTTCTCCACCCGCAGCGGCGACTTCGCCAACTACTTCCTCCCCACCTTCGCCGGCGGAGGCAACTTCCAGAAGGCATTCGTCTCCGGCACGCCGAACGTGTTGCGTCTCACCGCCGCCGTCACCGCGTCTGATCTCCAGATCACGCAGTCCGCGCCTGCCTCGGTGCAACACAACCAAAACGGAGCGTGGACGCTTACCGTCACCAACGGCCCGACGCCGGTCACCAACGTCGTCGTCACCGACACGTTCGCCAACGCGACCTTCGTCAGCGCGACGTCGGCTGGCCCCTGCACGCCATCCGGTTCGACAGTTACCTGCAACCTAGGCTCGCTGGCCGCGAATCAACTGGTCAACGTCAATCTGCAATTGAACGCGCCGAACCTCGGCGCGATCACGAACAGCGCTTCGGTGACGGCAACCGAGTTCGATCCGAACACCGCAAACAACAACACCGGCTCGGTCTCCACGACCGTCGTACCTTCCGCCAATCTGTCGATCACCAACACCGCCTCGGGCAATCCCGTCAACGCCGGCAGCGCGCTGTCGTTCGCGATCGTCGTCAGCAACGGCGGTCCCGACGCCACAAGCGGTACGGTCACCGTCACAAACATCTTCCCGTCCGGCGTGACCTCGTTCACCTTCTCCGGCACCGGCTGGACGTGCGGATCGCTATCCGGAAACACGGCCACCTGCACGACAGCGACATCGATCGCGAACGCCGGCACGGCTCCGACGCTCACGCTCTCGATGACCGCCCCCGGCAACGGCCCCGCTCTCGATTCCGCAACGGTGTCCGCCACCACCGCCGATCCGAGCAACGCCAACAACACCGCGTCGCAGTCGGTCACGATCACCGCGCAATCCGATCTCGCCATCACGAAGACCGGCCCGGCGTCATCGACCGCCGGCTCGCCGCTCACCTATACGATTACAGTGACGAACAACGGACCGTCCGACGCCACCGCCGTTTCCGTCACTGATCCCACCCCCGCCGGCACGAGTTTCGTCTCCAACAGCGGCGCCTGCACGACGACCTTCCCCTGCACGCTCGGCACGATGACTGCCGGCCAGACCAAAACCATCGTCAGCACTTTCTCGACGCCGGCGAGCTTCAGCGGCACCAGCCTCGCCAACACCGCCACGGTGTCGAGCGCGACCACTCCGGACCCGAACGCCGCCAACAACAGCGCCACTGCCACCACCGCCTTCGGTGCATCAAGCGCTGACCTCGCTGTGACTAAAACCGGGCCGGCGTCCGCGACGAACGGCTCCAACGTCGCCTACACGATCACCGTCATTAACAACGGCCCCTCCGCCGCGACGAACGTCGTCCTCTCCGATCCGACGTCAGCCGGCCTCGCGTTCGTCTCCGCCACACCGTCATGCGCGGCCGGCTTCCCGTGCACGCTCGGCAACCTCACTTCCGGCCAGAGCGTGACGATCACCACGTCGTACACCGTCACCGCGTCGTCGGGCTCCGTCACCAACACCGCCTTCGTGAGCGGAACGAGTTTCGATCCCATCTCCGCCAACGACAACTCCAGCGCCACCACCACCATCGGCGCGGGTTCATGCAACGCCCAGCCGCCGACGCTCACCGCGCCCGCGAATGGCGCCATCATCACCTCACCGGTCACCTTCTCCTGGACCGCCGTCGCCGGCGCGACCAGCTACAAAGTGTTCGCATCGATCGGCGGCGCGTCGACGCAGGAGATCGGCTCGACCAGCACCACCTCCATCACCCTTCCCATCGCCGGCGGCAACGTCAGCTGGTTCGTCCAGGCGCTCGGCATCGCAAACTGCAGCAATCTCGTCTCCGCCACGCGCACCTTCACCGTCTGCAGTGGTGGAACGCCGGACTTGTCCGTCGTCGGAACTTCCAGCTCTGGCCAGAGCTACACCGTGCAATGGACCGACATCGGCGGCGTGACCACCTACGAATTGCAGGAATCCGCCACCGACACCTTCGACACTCCGACCACGTTCCAGGTCAGCGGCACCTCGCGCGCCTTCACCAAGTCCGCCGCCGCGCCGACCGCGTTCTTCTACCGCGTCCGCGCGCTCTCCGCCTGCGGCCAGGGACCCGGTCCCTTCTCCGCATCGCAGCGCGTGGTGGTCGTCCCGATCCCGCCGATCAACGCCCAAAGCCCCAGCGCGACCGTCGACATCAACAACAAACATGTCGTCGTGCAGACGGTCTTCATCCCGGGCCAGGGCACCGCGCTCGCCTTCACCGCATCGACCGATGAACCGTGGCTGACCGTCACGCCGTCCAGCGGCATCCTTCCCGCCGCCGGACTTACGCTCAGCGTCTCCGCCGATCCGGCCGACCTCCCCAACGGCACCTTCACCGCCACGATCATCCTCGCCTTCCCCGGCTCGCCCGCGAAGATCGGCTCGCTCGACGCCAAGCCGCCGGT
Organism: Thermoanaerobaculia bacterium; assembly: GCA_035996815.1. Taxonomy (GTDB): domain Bacteria; phylum Acidobacteriota; class Thermoanaerobaculia; order Gp7-AA8; family Gp7-AA8; genus JADGNZ01. Next base: position 105,347 of record DASYJF010000037.1, read on the forward strand.
CACCGTCCCCGTCTCAATCAGCGTCGTCACGCCGGTCTCGCCGACGACGATTTCCACCCCATCCGCCAACTCCCTGATCATCCCCTCGGTCGGTCACCTCGACGGCATCAACTCGCAGTGGCGCTCCGACGTCCGCATCACCAATACCGCACCGCAGAAAATCAACTACCTGCTTCGCTTCACGCCGGCCGGCGGCGCCGCCAACTCCGTCAAGCAGACGCAGGTCTCGATCGCCGCGAACGACACCATGGCCCTCGACGATATCGTCAAGAACTGGTACGGCGTCGGCGCGCTCGGCGATGCCGCCAACGGCGTCCTCGAAGTCCGCCCGCTCAACACCAACGGCAAGGGCACGCCGAATCCCGAGGATGTCAGTGTGTCGTTTGCGACCGTGGCGTCGAGCCGGACGTTCAATCAATCCGCGGGCGGCACCCTCGGCCAGTACATTCCGGCCATCCCCTTCGCCAGCTTCATCGGCAAGGTCACCGGCGACGCGCGCGCCGGCATCCTCAGCCTCCAGCAGATCGCGCAATCGCCCGCCTACCGCACCAACCTCGGCATCGTCGAAGCGGCAGGCAAGTCCGCCTCCGTCCTCATCAGCGTCTTCGACTCCGCCGGCAAGAACCTGCTCGACCTACCCCTCGACCTCAAACCCGGCGAACAGCAGCAGCTCAACTCCTTCCTCGAAGCGAAGAACATCACCCTCACCGATGGCCGCGTAGAAGTGAAAGTCACCGCCGGCGACGGCAAAGTCACCGCCTACGCCTCGGTCGTCGACAACAAGACCACCGATCCGCTCCTCGTCAGCGGCGTCCCGCTCGTGCAGACGCCCGCGCGAACGTTCGTGCTGCCGGGCGTGGCCGACATCACCAACGATCTGGCGAAGTGGCGCAGCGACGTGCGCATCTTCAACGCCGGCGTCGATCCGCAATACGTCACGATGACGCTCTATCCGCTCAACGACGCCGCCGGCGCCACGCTCACCCGCTCGCTCACCGTCAACCCCGGCGAGGTCACCATCCTCGACAACATCGTGGCCTCGCGCTTCGGCGCCACGAACCTCGGCGGCGCCATGCACGTCGACACGCTGACCGACGCGAACCTCGTCGTGACCGGCCGGACTTACAACCAGGTCGACGGCGGCGGCACCTACGGCCAGTTCATCGCCGCGGTGACTCCGGCCGATGCGGTCGGCAAAGGCACCCGCGTCCTCAACATCCTGCAGGTCGAAGACTCCACCCGCTACCGCACCAACCTCGGCATCGCCGAAGTGAGCGGCAAGCCGGTCACCGTCGAAGTCTCCGTCTTCCTCCCCGACGCCAAAGTCGCGCCGAAGGTCACCATACCTCTGGCCGCGAACGAATACCGCCAGTTCCGCGTCCTCCAGCAACTCGGCGTCGGCACCGCCTACAACGCCAGAATCGCCATCAAAGTCATCGACGGCGACGGCCGCATCACCGCCTACGGCTCCGTCATCGACATGCAGACGCAAGACCCGACATACGTACCCGCGCAGTAATCACGAACGGGGCATCGCCAACGCGATGCCCCGTTTCGGAACGACAGCGTCGCTCCGCTTTCCGAGCCTCGGAGGCTGACACCAGCGATTTTCTATTGCAGGGGTAGGGATTTTCCTTTTTTAGTCGTAGATGACGGTCCGACATTTTCCAGCGTTCAACCCAAACTGATGTTCAATTTTCCCCCAATGGCGGTGGTTCACCGTATTACGGAGAAACTATGTCCCCTTTCGAGCAGCTTCGGAGCACCAACCGATCGCGTTCGCAGTTCATCGTCATGATCGCCCTGCTCATCCTCGCAGTAGCGCGGATTACGGCGGCCCAGAGCATTCCGACTGCGGGCCAACTTCAGGTCGGCGGCGAGATCACGATCGTCTTCACTGCGAACACGGTTTCGTGCAGCGGCCTCGCGCCAAACCACACGGTTTCTCTCGTAGGGTTCATGATCGATCGTCAGTCGGGGTCACAATCGATCACAACTCCGACGTTCTCTCAGTTGGCAGATTCATCAGGCGCCTTCTCCGCGACGATCGCCGGAGGCATTAAGCCACGATCGATCTGGCTTCTCATCGACCAGAACACAGGCGCTTACACAGTCGCGGAACCTGAAGGCAGCGTTCTCACCCAAATTCCTGAGGCAACGATCAGCATCATGGAAACAGTCTCGCCCTCCCCAGTTGCGACTATCAGGCGTTCTCACACGCATGCAATATCCATCAGCATCCGAGATCAGCTTACGGTCGGGGATGACTCGCTGCGGCCGGGGAATCCGACCGCGGAGGCCTTGTCATCCGCCTTTACCGTGGCTGACGCAAAGGACGGCTCCGCATCGGATAGTGACGGAGCCATCAATGGCGGTGTGGACCTGAATCTGCCGAACTTCCTGGATTCACACCAGACTTTCGCGTTCCTTTTCGTCGTCGATGATCGTACGCTCGAATTTTCCGTCACCTATTTCAAATTCCTCCACGGTGTCCCGTGCCGGCAGGCCTGCTGATTATGAGAACACACGTTCGGTTATCTGCGCTCCTCATCGCTTTCGCATTGCCACTCCTCGCACAGCAAGACCCCAACGGCGCCCTCGGGTTTCAGCCTGGAAAATCGTTTCAGATGGGCGACTACGATAGCGTGAACCTCTTCAACGGCAACCTCACCGTCAACCTGCCCCTGGGACCGACGTTCACGCCCGGCGGCAATCTCAGCTATTCCTTCCATCTCGTTTACAATGGCAATGCCTGGGCGATAGTGGGTGATACCCCGCCCGAGGCCATCCCGAACCGTTTTTCCAATGCCGGGCTTGGCTGGAAAGTTACGCTCGGTGAGCTGGTCGCGCCTCGCGACCCGGCGGCGAGCGATGTTTCCTCCGGAGGAAATTGGGTTTACATCGCGAGTGATGGAAGTGAACATCCTTTCTATAGAACCCTTCACAGCGAAGAGATCGGTACAGGATATTCAGGGTCAGACTCCACTTTGGAAAACACAGTCGCCGGCTACACCCACGATGGTTCATACCTGCGGCTGATCCGCGGCACGCGGATGACCAACGGCAACCCTCATCCGTGCGGTGGAGGCATCTTTGGATTCTGTTCTGATTGGATTATTTCTTATTCCATTGAGGCGCCCGACGGTAATACTCACAGGTTCGAGGGGCAACTCGACAAACAGACTACCAAAGGCCCTCCGACCGTTGAGGAAGACAGCAAGCTTTCCTATCGCCTGGCGAGCATTGTCGACCGCTTCGGAAACTATCTTCACATCTTCTACCCCGACCCGCTCACCTGGACAATCACAGATGGCACTGCCGCGGCGGGCGACACCCGCACGCATACGGTTCACTTCATCAACCAGGCCTTCTACGACTACGCCGGCCAATCGACGGCGCATCTTTTCATCGAAAGCCTGGACCTCGCCGCGTTCAACGGTCAAACCGCAACCTACCGCTTCGCCTATAGCGATTACGACACGATTTCCAAGAACTGTTACGATTCATACGGCGGTGAAACGACGAAGACACGATTCCTCAACAGCCTGACTCATCCTGACGGCTCTGCATTCAGCATGGACTACAACCGAATCGAACTGAGTTCAGTCAACACGCCCCACTGTTCCTTTGCTGCCGGCCATCTGCTCATGCTGGCGTTGCCGACCGGCGGCAAGATCCAGTACACCGTCGAAGAACGCACCTTCCCGGGGAATCCGGACGGCGACGGGCACCAAGAGCCAACTTGGCAAACCCATTCCATGGGAGTCGCTACGCGCACGCTCTTCGACGCAGCCAACACGTCCGTCGGACTATGGAGGTACAGTAGTGCGCTGACGAACGCACATGACGTCGTATTGCCACATGGTGGTACCCGTCGGGAATACAAGGCAATTGCTGTCACCGTCCACGATCCCCTTGACCAGACCACGATATCCTATTTTACCGCCGACCATTTTGGAGGTGATTCCTCCTGCTACCCTGGCTCCCTAGGTAACAGCGAGTACGGAATGCCATTCACCCGCGCGCCTGGAACAACCATTCCCGGCGGCCTTTTTCTCTCGAATGAGGTTTACGACGGCGCCTGCACCATTCCCGTTCCTCAGCCGGGCAACTTCGTTTGCAATGTCTCCTGCGTCGATGCCGGGAACCAGCCGCTCCAACCCATTCGCTCAACCTACGTTCGATACGAACAGGATGGGACAAGCGCTCTGCACGATGAAGAGCGGCGTGTAACGAAAGGCCGTACCGTCTTCAACAACGACAGTGGCTGCGCCAGCCCACCGTGCTATGTCGAAACTGATTTCGACGGCTTCGACGGCCTGGGCCACTACCGGACCGTAACACACACCAGTAATTTCCCTGCGACTCTAAATCGTGTCACTACGACGCACTACAATGCGCGAGGCGGAACGTATGTCGTCGGCACCGTCAACAACCCAAACGCCTACATGATCGCTCCTAACTCTCCATGGTTACTTGGCGTGTATGACTTCCAGACGACAACCGAGAACCAGATCGCTGCCACGACCGAGTTCTGCTTCAACGCCACGACCGCTTTCCTGGAGCGCAAGAGAACAGTACGGAGCGGCGACCGTGCCAAAGATCTCCTCGCCACTTACGCTCAAACCGGCGGCAACGTCACCGCCGAGGCGTATTTCGGCGGCGACAGCCACGCGTTGGCAAGCGGCTTTGTCACTTGCACGAGCGCTCCCACGACTCCAGATTACCGCCTCACGCATACCTACACCGCTGGGAGTCTTGAGTCGACGCAATACGACGGGGTCGCGTTCAAGTCGGCTGACATGACAATCGACCACAACACGGGATTGACTTCGACAAGCAAAGACGTATCGGGGCAGCTCTCGACCAGCTACAAATACGACACGATGCAGCGCCTGACCGAGGTCCGGCCGCCTGGCGAAGCGTGGACCAAATACACATACACGCTCGGCTCATCGACATCCCTCTCGATCCTTTGCCGGCCCATCGGTTCCGATGAGTCGGCTTCGCCCGAAACCAGCAGTTATCTTTACTTCGATTCCTTCGGGCGGCTCGTGCTGAGCAAAGAAAAACTCCCCGAGGGATGGGCGACGACGAAAACGACCTACGATCTCCTCGGAAGAGTGGTAAGCACCTCTATGCCGGAGTTTCGCACCCTCTCATCATCGGAAGCGTTTACACCGGCTCATGCGACCACGACAACGTATGACCGATTCGACCGCCCACGCATCATCACCTCGCCCGACTTGGCGAGCACCACTTTTTCCTACACCGGCAACCGCGAGACGAAGCGAACCGTGTGCGTGTCGGCACTCCAGACGCAAGCGCCGTGTCCGACAGGTGAATTTCCGTTTACGACGATTGAGACAGTCGACGGCCACGGCCGACTGTCAACCGTAATCGAACCCATTGGCACCGGTGTCACGACGACCTATGGATATGACGTCGGAAACCGCCTAACCACTGTCTCCACGAACGCGACGGAGGGATTGCAACACCGCACCTTCACATACGACCTGGGCGGCTTACTAATCTCGGCGCAGCACCCCGAAAAGGGAATCAACGGCTATGGCGCGGTCAGTTATCCCGAGTACGACGCCCGAGGTCACCTTCGCCATCGCATCGATGGCGTCGCTCAAGGATCGTTCGATACGACATTCGTTTACAATAGCGCCGAACGTCTCACGAAGGTCCGAGATCTGGATCCAGCGACGAATATCCCACGAGCCCCGCGAGACCTGAAGGTATTCTTCTATGGGATCGATAACGCCACGAACGATCCACGGCTTGGCAAACTCCAGACCGCCACGCGGCACAACTACCAGCCATCCCTCGGCGGCGATATTGCCGTAGCCGAAACCTACACCTATGGCGGCCCGAACGGGCGCATCTCCGCACGCACCACCAGCGTCAGCGGAACATTTTCCAACAACACCTTCTCTCTTGGCCAGGAGTGGAACGACCTTGGTAACGCCCTCTCGACTACCTATCCCTCGAATGCCGCCTTAACGACGACTCCGGCGAGAACTGTCGAGTATGCCTATACTAATGGTCTTCTTACTGGCGTAACGGGCTACACGAATACCGCAACAAGCATTTCGCGCGTTGCCAACGGCATGGTCACTCGTATCGAACACCTCAATGGCGAAAGCGAAGACTGGTCACCCGACCCAAACGGAATGCCCCGGCCTGCGTCCATTCGCATCAAAGGCAATGCTGGTCTCGATACGCCGATCGGCCCCTACACGTATGACGGCGCCGGCAATATTAAGCAGATCGGCGACAGTGCCGGCGTCTACACGAAGTATCTTTATGACGGTGCCGGACGGATGATCAAATCGACCGCCGTTACTCCATCGTCGTCTGCCATCGATCAGACATGGGATTATGACTCTTTCGGAAATCGGATCGAGACCGCTCAATCACATCAATTCGATCCGAATAATGACGGCAGCATTAGTGCTATGGACATCTTCTACCTGGTGAACTTTCTCTACATGAGCGGTCCACCTCCTGCCGGTCCCGCCGGGTTGCTATCCGGTGATTCGAATGGCGATGGCAGCGTCAATCCAATGGACATCTTTTTTCTGGTCAACTACCTGTTTCTCCGAGGCCCTGTCCCACACGTACCACAGTCGGCTCTTCCTTCCGGTGATCAGACGCCCGTCAATTCATCGGCGGCCGACAGCATCACAGTCGGATCGGTGACCGCGACCGGAAACATCGTCGATGTTCCTGTGTATGTCCGCGATCTGGCCGGAACGGCGCTCGGCAATGATCAGGCGGCACACTCCCACATTCAGGCGTTCAGCATGAAAGTAAGCTGGTCACCGGCAGCCTCGGTAGCATCTGTCGCCTTCACCCGTTCAGGAATTACTTCGAACATCTCGCCCGTATCGGAATCCCGCCCTTCGAACGCGACATCCGCATCACTCGTCGACTCCTTTCAATCCGCGAACTCCATTCCGTTCACATCGAACGGGACGATGCCGGGCGACGTGGTCGCGCATCTTCTCGTGACGTTGAGCGCCTCAGCGCCGGCGGGCTCGACCATCACCCTTTCTCTCGACCCCAGCGTAACGATGCTTGCGAACCAGGCGGGAACGATCGAGGAGAGCGCAGAACGCGGATCCCTTGCGCTCGTTGACGGCGGAATTAGTGTCCCGGTGCAGGGTTTTGCCCACCCGCCATCGGGCGGTTCTCTGCAAGCATCAAGTTCCTCAGTGATCCCGCGCGCCTCGGCCATGAATGCAGGAGCTTCAGTTCTTAACGGCGATACTCCACGGCCGCGTATTTTCCCAAGCGATACGAGTGTTACCGCCGGCGTCCGCCGTTCGCCGATGGCGAAGTCCTACCTCACCACGACCAACCACGATGCAGCTATGACCTATGACGCGGCGGGCGACGTAACAGTCGATGATCAAGGCCGCATAATTACCTACGACGCATTGAGCATGACCACCGGTATCAGCCTGCCGCTTCCCGGTGAAACTACTACACGCAACTTCCTGGACATTTATACCGCCGACGACGAACGGATCGCCCTCGTCGAAAGACTCGCTTCTGGTGATACCAAAGCGCGCTGGACGCTCCGTGGTCTTGACAATCGAGCTCTCCGTACGTGGACCGATAGCGCCTCCGGCAGCTCGCACACCTGGGGCTGGTCTGAGGACGAGATTTTCGCAGGACCGTCGCTGCTGGCATACGTTTCCAGCAGCGGCATCCGCGACTACGGTGTCGACCATCTCGGCTCGACGGTTGCCTTGACCGATCCAAACGGCCGTCTCATCGGCAATGTCTACTACGACGCCTTCGGCGCCGGAGGCGCCACGGGAGCCGGAATGCTCCAGTACACCGGCCACGAAAGGGACGGTTTGAACGTCGGCGCACAGACTGGGTCAGTGCGGCTACCAGACTATTTGCATGCACGGAACTACGATCCATTGAGGGGACGCTTCCTCTCCGTCGATCGAGTCGGCGGCATAGCAGGAAACCCACAGAGCTGGAATCGCTATGCGTACGGCCGCAATAGTCCGATCGTCATGGTTGATCCTGATGGCAATCTCGCCTTCCCGTGGCATCTAGCCATCAGCTATGTGGCCGCACGCCACGAAGGGATGAGCGTACGCAGTAGCATTTCGTTGGCGTTTCGAGTCGGCTGGGTTGACTTCCGGCGTCATTCACAGTCAGACAGATCTCAATTCACCAACATTCATGGAATGATAGGTATTGGACCGGATGGCGCCTTGCAAACTTCTGATCAAGCACGAGCTGGAACGGTTGCGTCCCTTGCCGACAGCCTTGCAAGAGGAGACCTGGCTGCCGCAGTGCACACAGCACAGGACACACCGGTGCCATTGCATAATGGCCACGTATGGCCCGGTAGCTACTTACGGTTGGGCCTGGGCGCTGCAATCGCGCATTTTATAGGCGACCTCTTTCCTACGCCAACGACGGTGAGGGATGCTTATGCGGGATCACTTTCAGTTCTTGAAGATGCATCGGAAGCCGAATCAAGCGCGGAGCCGGATATCGCCTCATATCGAGCGGCGATCTTCAACACCATGCAACCGTCAATGCATCTCTGGTCACTTGAGGGCCAGTCATTCTACTTGGAAGGGGTTTATTTCAGTGCAGGCGAATATTCAAGATACCGGCCGTAATCTGCTATTGGTGGTCCTATTAATGCTCACAGGCAGTAGCTTCGTGTCTTGTCACACCCGAATTACGGAGGCTGATTGCTTTGCCACGCCTCTGACACCGGGGCCGAGTAATGCAATTGTGAGCTGGGGCAACGTCTGCGTTCCCCTAGGACGATTCCTGTTGATTCGCAACGGACGTTCGATCGCGGCACTGCGGTTCTTGACGGCGCGCCGGGTGAGCGCGGAGGGATATGGATGCGCGGAGTACGAGCTCTACGAACGGAGCGACGGCAATGCGACGTTTCGCGACCATGGCTATCAACAGTCGCGCGGGCGTCTTTCTGCACTGGAATCACACGGCATTCATCCCTTTGTCGTGGAGGACGGCCATTGGAGGATTCGTGTGGCGGGCACTAATCTCGACTACAATTCACCGGCATGCTTCAGCTTTCCAAATGCGAATGTCGAAATGGCACCGACGGCATGGTCAGACATAACGGCAATTGATGGCGCGGAGCCCTCATTGAAGTGGTTCCGAGCTGATCCGACAGGAACGCGAGAAACGTACACTATCCCGAATCAGTGATCAACAGCTTCGATGCGGCGACACGAGGTGCGGCCCAGTAGCCGGGGACAAACGGAATCGGGTTCAGATCCATGCTGTATCGTCATCAAGTCATCAACATAGGCGGCGCATCACCGCCTACGGCTCTGGTACCGAGATGCAGCCGCAGTATCCGACGTACGCAGCCCGTAGCGAGGACGCAGTCGTTTGACTATAGTGAATGTCTTGACAAGCCCGCCGAGGTTTCGCGCGCGTGCGCTCCTCGTTGCGTGCAGTTTGATGTTGTCGCTGACGACATGGGGCATCTACGCCGCCGCATACTTGGATAAGGTCGGGGAGGAAGCCTTCTCACCGCTGATATTGCTGACGTTCGGTAATCCAATCCTCGCGATCGCAGGCGTTATCTTTACCATCAAGACGATCGATATGCAGCCACGCGGTTCCTGGCGGATTCAGTTCGTCGCCTCGATTGTGTCAGCCGTCCTTGCGGTCGCCGCGCTCGTCGTATTTTGGGGAGCGTGAGCTTGTTCCGCTCGATGCTATTCCTTCGGGGAACCCGCTCAAACTGCTGAGTTTACCGGCACCGATCTCGCAATATCCGAGGTCGGAGGTACATCAAAATGGCAAGCAAGAAAATCCAGGCGGCACTGTTGAGCTTCTCGCTCCTTTTGCCCGCCAGCAGTGCGCTCGCGAGGACGCATCACTATCGCCACGTCCACCATCGCCATCACTACAGCCAGACGCGCGGAGCCGTGATCGGCGCCGTGGCAGGAGCGGCCATCGATCACCATCAGCCGATCAAAGGCGCGCTCGTTGGAGCCGCGGTCGGCGAAGGCGTGCAGATCTTCCGCAACCACAAGGCGCATTGAGTCGTGGCCCACGATATGGTGAGGCGTGATGAAACGCCTCGCCATTCTTCTTCTCTTCATCGCCGCTGCCGCGCAGGCCGCTGAGCCAGCTCAACGCGCCATCCTCACCGAGTTCTCCGACTTCCTCGCCATCCCCAACCTCGCCTCGGACGCGCCCAACATCGTCCGCAACGCATCCGCGATTCAGGCTATGTTTGAAAAGCGCGGAGTGAAGACCAGACTTCTCACGCTCGTCAACGCCCCGCCCATCGTCGTCGTCGATGTCCCGTCCCGAGGGGCGACACGCACCATCGCCTTCTACGCGCACTACGACGGCCAGCCGGTCGATCCGAAGCAGTGGCAAGCGCCGCCGTGGACCCCGGTCATGCGCGACGCCGCCGGCAACGACGTCGACTGGCGCAACGCGAAAACGCTCGATCCCGAATGGCGCCTCTACGCAAGATCTTCCGGCGACGACAAAGCTCCCATCATCGCCATGGCCGCCGCGCTCGACGCGCTGCGAGCGGCCGGCCGCACGCCCAACGTCAACCTCCGCTTCGTCTTCGAAGGCGAGGAAGAAGCCGGCTCCCCTCACCTCGGCGAGTACCTCGCGAAGTATCCGGCAGTCCTCCGCCCCGACGCCTGGATCCTCTGCGATGGTCCCGTCCACCAAAGCCGCCGCATGCAACTCGTCTTCGGCGCGCGCGGCGTGGTCGACGCGGAGCTGACGGTCTACGGTCCCGTCAAAGGCCTGCATGACGGCCACTACGGCAACTGGGTCCCCAACCCGATCATCCGCCTCACACACCTCATCGACTCGATGCGCGACGAATCCGGCCGCATCCTCATTGCGCATTTCTACGACGACGTAAAACCCTCCTCGTCCGCCGAACAGGACGCGATCGCCAAAATGCCGCCGGTCGAGGCCGATCTCAAACGCGAATTCGGCATCGCCGCGACGGAAAGCGAAAACCTCAATGAGTCGCTCATGCGCCCCGCGCTCAACGTCCGAGGAATCCAATCGGGACACATCGGCGCGCTGGCCTCGAACACGATCCAGACCGAAGCCACCGCCTCGATCGACTTCCGCCTCGTGCCCGCCGAGACTCCCGACTCAATCAAAAAACTCGTCGAACAACACATCGAGTCGCAGGGATACACAATCGTCCGATCAACTCCGGATTCCGCCACGCGCCTCGCCCACCCCAAAATCGCCAAACTCACTTGGGGCGCCGGCTACCCACCCGCCCGCACCCCGCTCGACCTCCCCCTCTCCCAACAAATCGCCGCCTTGATGACCACCGCCGGACACCCACCCATCCGCGTCCCCACCCTCGGCGGCAGCATCCCCATGTACCTCTTCCAGCAGCCTTCCAATACGCCGGTGCTCATCCTGCCGATCGCGAACCACGACGACAACCAGCATGCTGCGAATGAGAACATCCGGTTGCAGAATTTGTGGGACGGGATTGATGTGTATGTCGCGCTGTACGAGGGGTTGAGGTGAGATGAACCGGTGAATCTACGTTTTCGATACGAACGAACGGGGCAGTTGATTGGCTGGCTCGGATCTTCTTGTCTGTTGCCTTCCCCGTGCTCGCTCTGGAACCACGAACGTTCTGGATGCTATTGCTCGAAGAGTCATACCCCTGTCATACTCCCCGCATGAAAGCCGCCGTCTCCATCCCCGATCCCGTCTTCAAAGCCGCCGACAAACTCGCCAAGCGCATGGGCGTATCGCGAAGCCGCTTGTACAGCGTTGCGCTCCAGCGTCTCGTTCAGGATCACGATGACGAAGCGATTACCGCCAAGCTCAACGAGGTCTACGCAACCGAATCATCAGCGCTGGATCCCGTCTTTCAGAGTATTCAGAGCCGTTCGGTGAAGAAGTGGAAGTAGCACGAGGGGACATCTGGTGGGCTGATCTGCCCGATCCAATCGCCTCCGATCCCGGCGGCACCAGGCCGATTTTGATTGTTCAGGCGAATGCGTTCAACCGCAGCCGCATTTCCACCGTCCTCGCCGTCATCATTACAACGAATGAACGCATGGCTGACGCTCCCGGCAACGTGCGCCTCGCCTCGCGAGAAACACGTTTGCGCGAGCAGTCGGTCGTAAATATCTCGCAGATCGTCACGGCCGATCGTACGTTTCTCAGACGGCGAATCGGCCGTGTTCGAGCGGAAACGATGGCCCGGGTTGAATCGGGTCTTCGGCTCATCCTTGGTCTTTCGTAGAGCTCAAAAGATCGTTCGGATTCGCCGACTCTTCCGGCCCGCGCTGCAGCACGTTCCGGTGCTCGACGATCCTTCCGGCGTCATCGACGCGCAAGACGTCGACGCCAGGCACAGTCGTGTCGCGGGCTAGGTTTTCTCCGCGTCTCCGCGTGACCGGTTTATCAATGATTCAACGTCTTCAATCACCCGAACTTCGCGGGATACGTCGGCAACATCCGCTCGCCGTTCTACCTCGCGCCGACGACTGTCTCTCCCAGCCGCCGCCTGCAGTTGTCCGCTGAAGTGACGTTCGGGGGCTGAAAAAGCGTTGAACCACAGAGGCACAGCGCGGCGTAGCCGCAACCATAAAGGAAGGCGCTCATCTGTGCTCAGCTGACGAAAGCAAGCCTCCGGAGGCAAGAAGCGGCTGCGCGAGTTTATCGCGCGAGGGGAAGCGGGACCTCTCCAAAGACCTCTCGAAAGGGAGTGGGACCTCTTGCAAGAGGTGTGGGGGACCTCTGGGTTGGTGGGTCTTCGAGATACGAACCCCTTCGTTGATTTCGACGAGCTCACCCGGCTGCCAGGCTGACGAGACCTCTTGGCTATGGTGGGGTGTCGGAGTTGAGCCACGATTGTCCTCTTGAGAAGACATCGGACTACTCGATGAAGACGTTGGTCTTCTCGATGAAGACGTCGGACTACTCGATGAAGACGTCGGTCTTCTCAATGAAGACGTTGGTCTTCTCGATGAAGAGGCCGGACTACTCGATGAAGACGTTGGTCTTCTCGATGAAGAGGTCGGACTACTCGATGAAGAGGTTGGTCTTCTCGATGAAGAGGTCGGTCTTCTCGATGAAGAGGTCGGTCTTCTCGATTAAGTCGACCACCCTTTCGATGCGGGTTGGAACCCTTTTCATGCGGTTGCCAAACCCTTTTTCAGCGGTTTCGAACCCTTTTTCGCGTGGTTGTCGACTGCTTTCATGTGATCGGGAACCCTTCGACGCGGTTGCGACCTTTGAATGGGGTTGACAACCCTTTGAATGGGGTTGGGAGAGACGTAGCCGAGGTCCCGATTATGGTTATCAACTGGACAACGCAACGCGTCAAAGATTCGTGGCGCAGCTTCTCTTTCCTCACCGCGCTTCGGGAGAAGAATCGTTTGTCTAGTAGTACAAAGAGCACAAAGAAATCCTCTGTGTCCTTTGTGTCTTTGTGGTTCAACGCCGTCCGACGGCCACCATCACGCCGACGCTCTTCCGATCGATGAGCGGAACGGCTTGCCACGAAACTTTCGTACCCGTGTGCGGCGCGAGGATTCCCTTGCCGATGGCGCGGCCGATCAGCGCGCCGGCGAGAACGTCCGAGGGGAAGTGGACGTGGTCGTTGACGCGCGACACGGCGACGCCGCTGGCGATTGTGTAGACGATCGTCGGCACGACCCACCCGTCGTAATGGCCGGCCACGGCGGTGGCAAAGGCGAACGCGTTCGTCGCGTGCCCGGAGGGGAAGCTTTCAAAATTCTTGTTCAGCGGATGGAAGGAGTGGCTCCCTTCATTCTGAATGGGGCGGGCGCGGCCGAAGGCGAGCTTGAGCAACGGCGTCACTACGCCTGCGGCCAGCAGCTCCGACTCGAACGAATCGCGGCCGGCGTCGCGAAAGGTCGGATCGTGAATGCCGGCGCCGGCGGCGATCATCAACACCGACGCCTGCAACGCGCGATGTCCACCGAACGGCGTCAGCGTCTTCGCGAATTGATCCGTCGACGACGAGCGATGACGCTGAACGTAGTCGGACGTCTGCCGGTCGGTTGTATAGAGCACGAGCACCGCCGCGCTCCCTTCGCCGAATCGCGTCCACTCGTTGCGGTTCCAATGCGGCGGTGCCGCGGCCAGGCTCTTCGCATCGCGCACGTACCGGACCCCTTCGCGCTTCGCAATGCAGACGATGTGGCAATCGTCCGCGCCATACGCGGGTAGCGCGGCGAGGAGAATCAGCAGCGTGATGCGCTTCATGAAAGCAGACTATCAGCGGCGCGGATGAACGCTTGATGAACGGTGCTCTGCCGTTTTCGTTCATCGCAAATTTACGCAATGACATCGCGTTGCGCGGAGTTTTCCCGTGCGATGTAAAACAAAAAAGGGGAAAACCATGCACAAGAAAATCACCACCGCATTTGCATTCGCCACGATCGTCACCTGCGGCGCCTTCGCCGCAACCACCAAGCCGCCACATACGAAAATCACCATGGCCCAGGCCCGCGCCACGGCCTTGAAAACAGCGCCCGGCACCGTCAAGAGCGAAGAGCTCGAGAACGAGAAAGGAAAGTGGCTCTACTCGTTCGACATCGCCACGTCGAAGACCGGTGTGACCGAAGTCAATGTCGACGCCATGAACGGCAAGATCGTGGACGTCCAGCACGAGAATGCCGCGAAGGAAGCGGCGGAGAAGAAGCTCGAAGAGAATGAAAAGGCGAAGCACTGAAGCTCGGGGAGTGGGGAGTGGACTGCACCATAATGATTTTCTGCGGCGCTTCTCTCCACCCCCAACACCCCACTCCCATCACCTGTTTTCTCCGCGTCTCCGCGTCTCCGCGTGAACCGTCTCCCTCTACGTTCCCGGCAGAGTCGCTACAAACACACTCCCCGACGATCCCGACGAATCCAACCAAACCCGCCCGCCATGCACCTCGGCGATCCATCGCGCGATCGGCAGTCCCAGTCCCGCACCGCCGCCGTCTTCACCGAAGAATCGCTCGAAGATTCGTTCGCGCAGCTCCGGCGCGATTCCGCTTCCGCTGTCGTGGACCTCGATACGCAACCCGCCATCCGCGGAGCTGCTCCGCACCAGCACCTGTCCGCCGGAGGGCTCGTGCTTGATCGCGTTCTCGATCAGATTTCCGATCAGGCGCTGCACGAGATCCTCATCGCCGCGCATCACCAGATCCGGCTCATGCTCCTCGGCGATCACCACGCCGCGCTCCGCGGCCAGCGTTCGAAATCCCTGCACCGTCTGCGAGACCACCTCGTCGAGATAAAAGCGCTCATTGCGCATCGGATACTGGCCGGCGTCGCCGCGCGCGAGCAGAAAAAGATCGCGGACGATGCGCGTTAGCCGCTGCACCGACTTGCGCATAATCTCCAGGCTGTCGCGGTATTCGTGCGCGTCGCGGTCGTCGCGCGAGAGCGTCACATCCAGCTCGCCTTGCAGGATCGCGACGGGCGTGCGCAACTCGTGCGACGCATCGGCCATGAAGCGCCGCTGCGAATCGAACGACTGCTCCAGCCGTTCGAGCAGCGCGTTCAGCGTGATCGCGAGCTGGCCCAACTCGTCGGCCGGATTGGCGACGGCGACGCGTTCGCCAAGGCTCGTCGCGCTGATGGCGCGCGCCTTCGCGCTCATCGCGGCCACCGGCGCGAGGCTCTTGCGCGCGAGGAGATAGCCGCCCGCCGCCGCGATCAGCAGCGCCAGCGGAATCGTCACGACCATCGCGTGCCGCAGATCGGCCAGCAGCTCTTTCTGTTCGTCGAGCGACTGCGCAATGGCTAGGAAGTACTCGCTCCCGCCGAGGCGGAGCGGCGAGAGGATCAGCCGCAGCTCGTGCGGGCCGTGCAGCGACGACAGCCCGAACGAATGCCGCGCCACGCGCTGCCGGAGTGCCGCACGATCGACGGCGGCTGTAATCGGAGTTACCGATGCGGCGAAGTCACTGCCATTGGCGCCGAGGATGATCATCGGCCGATCGTTGTCGCGAAAATTCGCGAGGACCTCGCTCGCGGAACTGAGTTGCAGAGCGCCGTGATTCTCGGCCGCTTCTTCCGCCAGCGCCGACGCAAGCTGATGCGCGCTCGTGCGCAGCGAGGCATCAGTCGTCCGGCCCATCTGCCGCCGCATCACCGCGTAGCTCATCATCCCCGCGGCGATGAGCACGATCGCCAACACCAGCGTGTACCACGCCGTCAGACGGCCGCGAATCGAGTCGACGATCATGTGAGAGCCAGTGGATTAGTAGATTAGTGGATTAGTAGATAAGTGGGGTTAGTTGATGAGTGGGTTAGTTGATCGGTGGTTAGAGATTCGTGGTTAATGAATTGGTAGATCCACCTGATTTCCCCAATCCACTAATCCACTAAATCTACTGATCTACTAATCCACTGCCTCACGGTGGCCGCGTGTCGAGCATGTAGCCCGAGCCGCGGATGGTGTGAATCAGTTTCGTTTCGCCTTCGCGCTCGACGATCCGGCGAATGCGCCCGATGTACACCTCGATCAGATTCGAAAACGGATCGAAGTCATCGTTCCAGACGTGCTCGGCGATCTCTTCGCGCCCGATCACGCGGCCGGCGTTGATGGCCAGAAACTCCAGCAGCGCGTACTCCTTCGCCGTCAGCGCCAGCTCGTCGCCCGCACGCGTGACGCGATGCGAGCGCGTGTCGATGCGCAGATCGGCCGTTTCGACGACCGGATACTGCCGCACGCCGCGGCGCCGCAACAGCGCGCGCAGCCGCGCCAGCAGCTCCGGAAATTCGAACGGTTTGACGAGGTAGTCGTCGGCGCCGGAGTCGAGCCCTTCCACGCGATCGGCCAGCGAGTCGCGCGCCGTCAGCATCAGGATCGACGCATCATTCCCCTCGGCGCGCAGCAAGCGGCAGACCTCAAATCCATCCGGCGGCGGAATGCGCGCATCGAGCACGATGGCGTCATACGGCGCGGTCGTGGCGCGCTCAAGCGCCTGTTCGCCGGTCGACGCGACATCGACCGCATACGCATGTTCACCGAGCCCCCGCGCGATGAACCGCGACATGTCGGGATCGTCTTCAACGACGAGAATGCGCATGCCGGCATCGTAGTCCGGGGCGGGATGAACGGGGGATGAATCAGACGCGCGTTCATCCCCGATTTAGCTCCTTCGATTACACTCCGGCGGCCCGAATGTTCAGTCGCCGACTGTTCGTTTTCTTCCTCTTGCAGGTGCTTCCGTTGGCGGCGCAGACGCCGTCAGCGCAGCAGCCGCCGATGACTGTCGAGAGTGCGACGCAGGTGGCGCTCCGGCAGGCCACTGCGTATCAGCAGGCAGTGATCGATGAACAGACCGCGGCGCTCGACCTCACGCAGGCCCGCGCCACGCTGCTGCCGCGCGTGCGCAGCTCGTCGACGGCCACGTTCAACAAGCCGCTAGATCCTGGTTCGCCCGATCCGTCCTTTATCGCCGCGAATGCCGCGCGCGAATACCAGGAGCTCCTCGGCGTCGAAGGTTCGCTCGACTTCGGCACGCGTGCCGCGATCGTGCGCAGTCGCGCGTTGCTCGCGGCCGCGCATGCGGGCACCGAGGTCGCGCGTCGCGCTCTCGTGCGCGGCGTTCGCGAGGCGTACTTCGGCCTCGGCCTGGCCACCGCGAAACGGCGCAGCGCGGAGGAGACGCTTGCCGCTGCCGAAGAGTTCGAACGCGTGACGACCTTGCAGCACAACGCCGGCGAGCTGGCGGAGGTCGATGCCATTCGCGCGAGGTTGCAGACCGCGCAGCGGCGCGATGACGTCGAACAGGCGCGCTTGCAGGAAGCCGAGGCGCTCGCCGCGATGCGCGTTCTCACCGGCATCCGTGCGCCGGAGCCGCTGACGGTTTCCGATCTTACGCCGCAACCGGCGATCACAGATATCGAGCGCTTCACAAATACCGCACCGCGGCCCGAGCTCACGCAGGCCGAGCAGCAGTTGCGCGCCGCGCGGTCCGACATCGGCGTCGCACGCGCAGGCAGGTTGCCGTCGCTGAGTTACGCCGTCGACGAAGGGTTCGATTCGCCGTCGCTGCACACCTCGGACATCCGCCAGCACCGCGGCTATCTCGCCACCGCGAATCTTGTCATCCCGATTTTCGATTGGGGCATCGGCCGCGCGAAACAGCGCCAGGCCGAGTTGAAAGCACAGGCGGCGGAGAATTTACTCAACATCACGCGGCGCGATCTCGATCAGCAATTCGCCGCCGCGCACGAAGAGGCGCTCACCGCCATTCGCCGCGTCGACAATGCGCGCACCGCCGTCGCGGACGCGCGCCGCAATGTCGACATTTCCATCGCCCGCTATCGTGCCGGCGAAGCACCGATCCTCGAGGTCACCGACGCGCTCACCACGCTCGCTCAGCAGCGAACGAATTTCCAGCAGGCGTTGTTCGACTTCGAGATCGCCCGCGCCCATCTGCAGGAGGCCGCCGGCGAATGAGCGACGTCGACGTCATCGAAGATCCGCCGATTTGGAGCCGCCGCCGCGTGCAGATCATCGCTGCCGCTCTGCTCGCCCTCATCGTCGCGGGATGGTGCTGGAGTCGCCGCGGCGCAGCGGCTGATGAAACCGCGCAGCCAATCGTCAGCGTGAAGTTGGCGAAAGCGGAGATCGGCCCGATCGCGCAGCCGCTCGATCTCGTCGGCACGATCAGCGCGCGGCAGGAAGCGACGCTCAGTCCGAAAGTCAGCGCGCAAATCGCGCAGATGGGATTGCTCAAAAATCGCGTCGTCCATCGCGGCGATGTTCTTGCCGTGCTCGAGTCGCGCGATCTCACCGCGCAGCAGGCCGAGGCCGCGGCGGCGTTGCGCGAAGCAGAGATCGGCATCACGAACACAAGCAGTGGCGCGATTCCGTTGACGAATGCCCAGGACGTCAAAGCCGTTCACGACGCGCAAGGCACGCTCGACAACGCACGCAAAACGTACGAACGGCGCAAGACGCTTTTCGAGCAGGGCGGCATTTCGAAGAAGGACCTCGAAGCATCGCAGCTCGACGTGACGAAGGCCGAGGATGATTTGCGGCTCGCCGAAAAATCGGCGTCGCTGCATCAGGGCACCACCAATCCTTCCGATCTCGCCGCCGCGCGCAGCAAAGCGCAGCAGGCTGCCGGCCATCTCGCCGCGCTGCAGGCGCAGGCCGGCTACGCCACGATCCGCGCGCCGTTCGATGGCGTTGTCGGCGACCAGTTCCTCTTCCAGGGCGACTTCGCCACCGCCGGGACGAAGATGCTCACCATCGCCGACACCTCCACCGTCATCGTCAAAGCGCCGCTGTCGGTCGATGCATCGATGCACGTTCATGCCGGCGACGTCGCCACGATCCAGCCCGACTCGCTGCCGGGCGTCACGCTGCAGGGAACGGTGAGCCTCGTCGGAAGCGCCGCCGATCCGCAGAGCCGCAGCGTCGAGCTCTGGATCGCGCTGCCGAATGCTGACGGACGCCTGCGTCCCAACAGCGCCGCGCGCGTCACCGTCAACAGCGGCGGCGTTGCGAACGCGGTCGTAGTCCCCACCGCCGCCGTCACGCTCGACGCGACGAACGCGAACGCCGGCACGGTGATGGTCGTCGATGACAAGTCCGTCGCTCACGAAGTCAAAGTCACTACCGGCGCGCACAGCCGCGAACGGACGCAGATCATCTCGGGTCTGCACGGCGGCGAGACCGTTGTCGTCGAAGGCAACTACGGCCTGCCGGACGGAACGAAGGTTCAGAACGCGGATGCCGTTCCGAAACCGGCTCCTGCGGAAAAGGACTGATGAACCTCGGCCGTTTCGTTTCCACGCAGAAGCGCGCGGTGCTGCTCGTCATCGCGCTGCTCTCGATCGGCGGCCTCATCGCGCTGGCGCGCATCCCGCGCGCGCTGTTTCCGCAGACCGACTTTCCGCGCATCATCATCGTCGCGCAGAACGGCGTCGCACCGGCGCAGCAGACGCTCGTCTCCGTGACCAGGCCGATCGAAGAGGCGATGAGCGGCATTCCCGGCATCGCGCGCATCAAATCGACAACGGCGCGCGGTTCGGCCGAGATCGATCTCTTTTTCGACTGGAAGACCGACATCGTGCAAACGCTGCAGATCGTGCAATCGCGCGTCTCGCAGCTCGCCGCTTCGCTGCCGCCCGGCGCGTCGTTTGAACGCACCGACCGGCTCACCTTCGCCGTCTTCCCGATCATCGGCTACAGCATCACCTCGCCGAAACGCGATCCCGGCACGCTGCGCAACCTCGCCGAGGTCACGCTGCGTCCGCCGCTGGCGCGGATCGATGGCGTGGCCAGCGTGCAGGTTCTCGGCGGGCAGTTGCGCGAGTATCACGTGCTCGTCGATCGGGCGCGGCTCGAAGCGCGCGGTGTCTCGCTGCAGCAGGTTTCCGACGCGATGAAGAGCACGAACGTGATCACGTCGCCGGGTCTGATCAACGAAAATCACCAGCTCGAGCTGGCCCTCGTCAGCGGGCAGGCGACATCGATCGACGACCTCGCCGCGATCGTCGTCACGAACGTCAACAACGTGCCGGTGCGCATCGGCGACGTCGCCAGCGTCACTCCCGGTCTCGAACCGCGCTTCACGATCGTCACCGCGGACGGCCGTCCGGCCGTGCTGCTCAACGTGTTGCGTCAGCCGACGGCGAACATTCTCTCCGTCGCCGACGGCGTGAAAGCGGAAGTGGCGCGGCTGAAAGCGCAGCTACCGCGCGACGTTGACGTCAAGCCGTACTACGACCAGTCGCTGCTCGTCAGCAGTTCCGTCAACTCCGTCCGCGACGCCATCCTGATCGGCCTCATTCTCTCCGTCGCCATCCTCTACGGCTTCCTGCGCAACTGGGGCACGACGCTCGTGGCCACGCTCGTCATCCCGATCACGGTGCTGGTCACATTCGTGGCGATGTGGGTCGTCGGACTCAGCTTCGATCTGATGACCCTTGGTGGCGTGGCCGCGGCGATCGGCCTCGTGATCGATGACGCCATCGTCGTCGTCGAAAACATCTACACGCACATGGCTCGCGGTGAATCGCGCGCCGATGCCGTACACAACGCCATCAGCGAAATCGCCGGGCCGATCATCGGCTCCACCATCACGCCGGTCGTCGTCTTCCTGCCGCTGGCGCTGCTCACCGGCATCACCGGCGTCTTCTTTCGATCGCTTGCGTTGACGATGAGCGTGGCGTTGCTGACGTCGCTCTTCCTCGCGCTGACGTTCACGCCGGTGCTCGCCGAGCATTTCATCCGCGTTCCGCCGATCACAGAAGAAGCCGGCGGCGATGACGAAGGAAAACACGGCCCGCTGCTCACGCGTCTCGTCAACGGCTACGAATGGCTCCTCGGCCTCGCGCTGGCGCGCCGCGGCCCGGTGCTCATCGTCATCGGCGTCCTCGCGGTGCTCACGTTCTTCATCTACAAAGGCCTCGGCTCCGAATTTCTACCGGCGTTCGAGGAACATGGCTTCATCCTCGACTACACCGCGCCGCCAGGTGCGTCGCTCGACGAAACGGATCGCATGCTGCGCCACGTCGAAGCGATGCTGAAGGAGACCCCCGAGGTCGATGGCTACTCGCGGCGAACGGGCGCGCAGCTCGGACTGGCCGGCGTCACCGAGCCGAACACCGGCGACTTCGCCGTGAAGTTGAAAGACTCCGCCGCGACGGACGAAGTGACGAGCGCGCTGCGGCACAAGATCGAATCGACCGAGCCGGCGTTGCGCGTCGAATTTCTCGGCATCCTCTCCGACCTCATCGGCGATCTTGTGAGCTCGCCCGAGCCGATCGAGATCCGCGTCTTCAGCGAAGATGCTGCCGCGCTGCATCGCGCGGCCGATGAGATCAAGGCGGTCATCGGCAAAGTCGACGGCGTCGTCGATGTCTTCAACGGCATCGTCGTCAGCGGTCCCGCCGTCGTCTTCCAGATCGATCCGCAACGCGCGGCAATGTACGGCGTCAGCGCTGCCGACGTGAACGAATCGATGACCACGGCCCTCGGCGGCGACGTGGTCTCGAGCGTGATCGAACACGGACGCGCCATCGGAGTCCGCGTCCTCCTCGGCGGCCCGCGTCCGCAACTCGACGACCTGCGCGCGCTGCCGATCAAGTCGCCGTCGTCGAACAGCTACGTACGCATCGATCAGATCGCGACCATCAATTACGATCCCGGTCAGACCGAGATCGGCCGCGAAGGATTGCGCCAGGCCGTCTCCGTCACCGCGCGTCTGGAAGGCCGCGACCTCGGCTCAGCGATCACCGAAATCAAATCGCAACTGGCGAGTAAGGTTCATCTTCCCGCCGGCACGACCATCGAGTACGGCGGGCTGTATCAGGAGCAGCAGAGTTCTTTCCGCGAACTGCTCGTAGCCCTAGGCATGGCTATCGCGCTCGTCTTCCTCGTGCTCGTGGTCGAGTTCCGCTCGTTCGCGCACCCGACCGCCATCGTCGCCGGCGCAGTCCTCGCCCTCTCCGGCAGCCTGGCCGCGCTGCTCATCACGCACACGACCCTCAACGTCGTCTCGATGATGGGCCTGATCATGATCGTCGGCATCGTCTCCAAAAACGGCATCCTGATGCTCGACACCGTCGAAGACCACCTCCGCGCCGGCGAAGACCTCACCACCGCCCTCCGCCGCTCCGGCCGCCGCCGCTTCCGCCCCGTGCTGATGACGTCCCTCGCCGCTATGCTCGGCATGCTGCCGCTGGCACTAGCCCTCGGCTCCGGCTCCGAACTGCTGCAACCGCTCGCGATTTGCGTAATCGGCGGATTGCTCTTCGCGCTCATGCTGTCGCTGGTCGTGACGCCAACGATCTACGCGATGATTCGCCGCGAACGCGCGTAGCGAAACGCCTACGGCGCATCCGCGGGCCGGCCGAACAAATACCCCTGTCCGAACTTGATGCCGAGGTCGCGGGCGGCGATCTCGGAGGATTCATCCTCAATCCCTTCGATGATCACGTCGCAGCCGAATTCGGCACCGAGTCCGACGATGTTGCGGATGATCTTCAGTTTGGTCGGATCGGATTCGAATTGCGTTCCGAAGAGCTGGCTGATTTTCAAGTACGCCGGACGGATCTTCTCGATGAGAGGCAAGTGCGAATACGCGACGCCGACATCGTCGAAGGCGAAGCGGACGCCGAGGTTGCGAAGCTGGTCGATGGCCTCGAAGAGGGATGGAGCCTGGCGAAGCTCCTGCTGTTCGGTGATTTCGAGGACGACGCGCGAAAGGTCGATACCGCTCTGCCGCGCGGATGTTGCCAACGTCGCCGCGATGCCGATGTCGTCGAGCGCCGCCGGATGGATGTTGAGGAAGAGGCGGATCGATTCAGGAAACGTCACCGCGGCGCGCATGGTCGTTTCGATGCACGCGGCTTCGAGACGGGCTACATCTTTGCGCCGCGTCGCGTATTCGAAGAGCAAATCCGGCCGATCGAACGGCGCACCGGCCCGGTAGCGCGCGAGCGACTCGACCGCGTGAATCGATCGATCGGACAGCAATACGATCGGCTGAAATCGCGGACGAAGATCGCCGCTACCGATGACCTCATCCAGCGTCGGCACGATCACCAGCGACGACGCCTCGTCGCCCGAGGCTTCGCTCAGCAGCGGCTCCAGGACATCCGTGCCGAACGGTTTCGACAGCACTGCATCCGCGCCACGCCTCTCGGCTTCGGCTACGAGCTCCGGAGAGCTGTGCCCGGTCATCAGGATCACGCGCGCCGAGGGGGCGACGTGCATGATCTCAGTGATGAACTCCAGACCTTCGAAACGAAACGGGCCGGAGAGCTTGACGTCGGTGACGATGTCCGTGACCGGCTCCGCGGCCAGGATGATCTGCGCCGATTCGAGATCGCGGCAGACGATGATGCGCCGTCCGTTGCGCTCGAGCGCTACAGCGAGCCCGAGTCCGACGTTGGGGTCGTCATCGACGATGAGGAGTGTTTGCAAGTGGGAGCGGCGGCCGAAGCCGCCGCACTCCGATTACTTCGCGTCGTTCTTCTTCTTCGCGGCTGGATGCGCGGCAGACTTCTGCGCGAGCTCGGCCTTCTTGGCGCGATCCTTCTCGCGCTGGGCGGTGCGGCGGCGCGACTCGATCGAGGCGCGCGCTTTTTCTCCATTGATCTTTGACATGAAAGCCTCCGCGCCCACCTTACCAGTTATTTCTTCGCTTGCAGAGCGTCGAGATCGGCCAGCACGTCATCACTGTGCATGGGCGGCTTCACTTTCAGGTAGACCTTGCGGATCATGCCATGCGGATCGATAAGAAACGTGTTGCGCGCGGACATGGTGTTGCCCTGGTAGCTCATCGTCGAGCCGTAGGTCGTCGAGACGGTGTGCTCTGTATCGGCCAGCAGCTTGAAGTTGAGTCCCTCTTTCGCGCAGAAGCCTTTGTGCGATTCTGCCGAATCGACGCTGACGCCGACGATCACGGCGTTCTTCGCCTCGTACTTGGCGATATCGCGCTGGAAGTTGTGGGCTTCCAGGGTGCACCCGCCGGTGAAGTCCTTCGGGTAGAAGTAGAGGACGACCCACTTGCCCTTGAACTGGTCGAGCGAGACGGACGGGGAATCCTGACTGGGCAGGTTGAACTTCGGCGCCGCGGTTCCCTCGGCCGGCGGAGCGGGCGCGGGGACGTCGGCGGCGAACGATGCGGTGGCGAGCAGCAAAGCAGCGGCGAGATTGGCAATGTTTTTCATGCGTAATAGCTCCTCGGCGCTTTTTAGCACATCGGCTACGTGTCCGCCGAAAACGCTACAGTAACGTCATGAAGACTGACTACGGCGTCGATGCGCCCGGCGTGATTCGAAATCTGCTGCTCGTGACCGCCGCCGGATTCCTGATCTGGATCACCGCGCGACTGGGCTGGTGGTCCGGCAACATCGGAGGCGGCGGCGTGATCCTTCCGCTCTCGCACATCGCGCCGTGGCCCGCGGCAAGCTGTTTCCTGATGGCGATCTGGATGCTGTACGACAGCAAGATCGGCAAGATGCGCACGCGCGAGCAATTGCTCGACAACCACCGCTGGACGGGAAGCGAACGCGTGCTCGACGTCGGCTGCGGACGCGGACTCATGCTCGTCGGCGCGGCCAAGCGGCTGACCACCGGCACGGCATCCGGCATCGATCTTTGGCAGGAGGAGGATCTGTCGGGAAATCGTCCCGAAGCCACGATGCAGAATGCGGAAGCGGAGGGAGTGGCGGAGCGCATCGACGTGCAGACCGCGGACATGCGCAAGATTCCGTTCCCCGATGCGACGTTCGACGTGATCGTCTCTTGCTCAGCCATCCACAACGTCTACGACGCCGAAGGACGGCGGCAGGCCATCGGCGAAATCGCGCGCGTGCTGAAACCGGGCGGCGAGGTGATCATCGACGACATCCGCCACGGCCGCGAATACGCGGCGAGCTTCGCCGCGAGCGGCTGCACGTCGCGCTCGGTGGGATCGGCGATCGTGTCGATCTTCCTCGCGATCGTGACGTTCGGATCACTCCGGCCGGCCACGCTCCTCGTGCGCAAGAGCGCCTGACTCGATCTTGTCCTCGATGCGCCGATCGGGCGCGAGCCAGATCAGCGCGACGATCACGAAGATCGCCCAGGAGATTTCGCGATGCACGAACGCAAGCGGAATCGCGGCGACGTAAAGCACCGCGGAGATCTTGCCCTTCTTGTCGCTGCCGATCGCCGCGCGCAACTTCGAGTGCGCGCCCTGATGCGCGATGATGACCTGCACCAGGATCGTGTAGGCGATCGCCGTCATCAACAGCACGGAGCCGTAAAGCGCGGTCGGCAGCGGCGCGAAGTCGTTCTCCCCCATCCACCCGGTCGCGAACGGCACGAGTGACAGCCAGAAAAGCAGGTGCATGTTCGCCCACAGAATCCGCCCGTTGACGCGGTCCACGGTGTGGAACATGTGGTGATGGTTGTTCCAGTAGATCGCCAGCAAGATGAAGCTGAGCGTGTAGATGAGCAGCAGCGGAACCAGCGCCCGCAACGCACTCCATCCCGCCCCATGCGGCACCCGCAACTCGAGCACCATGATCGTGATCAGAATGGCGATCACGCCGTCGCTGAAGGTTTCGAGACGCGCTTTGGACATGGAGCGAGAGTGTAAACGCAGCAGCCGAGGATCGATCCGCAGACGCGGATGCCGGTTCCGATCTCTCCGCGAAAAAAAAAGCCCGGGCACGCGGCCCGGGCTTTCGCTCGTCGATGATCTGTGACGAGGCTATTGCACGCAGTTGCGTGCAGAGTTCGAGTACTCGGGCTGGTAGCCGTATCCGTTCTGGAGGAAGAGGCCCTGCCACGCGCACTTGTCGTCGGCTTCGTAGCCGGCGGCGTCCCACCACGCGGTGCCGAGGGGATCGGTGAGCGCTTCGCGGGTCTCGTGGACCATGAAGTGATTTGCGTTCTGGTTCGTCGTCCAGCCGGCCGCCGCGCAGCCGCTGCAACCCGGCCAGGGCTCGATCGAATACTTCGCATTCGCGTTCAGGTGCGAGCCGTCGCCGCTGCTGTGATAGGCGCAGTACTGAAGGTTCGGACCGCCGCAGGAGGTCGCGCCGCTGCCATCATCTGAGTAGTAGCCGCTGGGGATGAACACTTCGTAGACCGTGTTCAGGTCAGGCGGTGTAAAGCCGACCACATGGGCCACTTCCTGCTGAACCATGACGTCCGTGACGCGCGCCGTCGACGGCGGGGTCGGATCGAAGATGTCGGAGTGCGAACCGACGAGATTGGACACGGTGACGCCGTATTGGGTCAGCATGCCCATGTGCGAGACAGCAGCATTCGAGTTGGTGCGGAAGGCCTGCATGTTCGAACTGTAGGACGACGGGATGCTGCCCCAGAAAATCAGGACGACTTTGCCGCCGTTCATGACGGGGCCGCCATGGTTACGGAGCTGGCCGCTGCCGGCCGCCGCAGCCGCATCTTTGAAAACGTCACCGTCATTGTGGCCGTTGTGGTCAGAACCGACCGTGTTGAGTTCGTTTCCGTCGTCGTTGCGGTTTCCATGATGGTCACCAGCAAGCGCGGAACCTACGACAAGGGACAGAGAGGCGAGCACGATCAAGACTTTCTTCATAGAATCCGATTCTCCTTGAGCGGCTCCTATGAGCATGGGGTGTGCCGTAACTGAAAATGCCGTAACTCGTTGAAAACACTCAGCAGAAGGGTCGAATAGGGGTCAATATGAAAGCCAATGGGCCATGTTCCCACGGTGGAAACATGACCCATTGCGCTACAATGACCCGCCGCGAACGCGGCCGATCGACTAGTGACGGCCGTGACCGCCGCGGAACCCACCACCGAAGTGGCCGCCGCGATATCCGCCGTATCCGAACCCGCCGAAGCCGAAGCTGAGCGAGAAGCTCGGGCGATACCAGAACGGATCGTAGGAGTAGTACGGGTCGTAGTAATACGGTGAGGCGACGACGACGCGCGGCGCGACGTAGCCGCGGTCGCGGTAGTCGCTGTTGTTGCGGCTAGTGCGGCGCGAATCGGCGGCGTCGACGACGGCCTTGATGACCACCTTCGACACATGCGCATCGTTCATGGCGATGACGTCATCGCCAGTGACGACGATGCGCGCGTCCGTCTTTTCCAGGTAGTCGAGGATGGTGTCTTCGGCCACCCCCGCCCGCGTCATGCGGATCACTTCATCGACGGCGTTGCGCTGCACGGCGAACAGCGGCGCGGCGACGAGCACGAGAAACAGCGCTGCGACTGCGTGGGTGATGCGACGTTTCATAGGAGTCTCCCTCATGGATTCAGGTTGCGACACGCCTTCGCGAATGCGACGCCTGAGCCACTTCGCGATTCGCACTCCGCGAGAGGAAACGAACGCCGCGCACGCCGGCGTTGCTCCTCGATCGAGGACAGAGCGTCCGCGAAAACGGGCATCGCCCGAGGCCTGGAAATCGCATAGGCTCTGCGGATGCGAAATCGCTTATTTGCGCTGGCGATCGCCCTCGCCGCGGCCACCGCGAACGCGCAGTGGTCGCAGTTCGCGGGCAATCCCAGACATACCGGCGACTCCGCCGCCATCGCGCAGCCTTTGCGGAATGTCCTGGCGGACGTGGTGAACGATCCGTTGGTTCCTTCCGAGATCGAAGACTCCGGCGAGTTGCTCATTCACTACGCCGTTCCGCTCCTCGACGGCGACGACGTGTTCATGGCCTTTAAAGACTTGGTGTTCATCGGCCCCTTTCAGGGCGTGCCCACCTGGGGTGTAAAGCGCCTGCGCTGGGAGAACGGGAAGCTCCTCGAGAAGTGGCTGGCAAGAACGGACTGGGCACCGGTTCCGAATCCCGGGTGGGAACCGCCGATACAGCCGGTGCTGGCGAACGGGTTCATCTACCTTCCTGCCGGCGGGGCGACGCTTCTCAAGATTGATCGAAATACCGGCGCCACGATCGCGCGCATCAATCCGTTCGCAAGCCTCGATTTCGCCGTCTTCATGTCCGGCCCTCCGACCGCCGATGCCGCAGGCAACATCGTCTACGGCGCCTTCCGGCTGAATGTGGACGCTCCCTGGAGCAGCGACGTCACCGGCGCGTGGCTGGTGCGCGTCACGCCGGACGGCACGGCGAAGGCGGTCCCGCTTCAGCCGCTGGTGTCGAACGCGCCGAGTGCGACCGCACAATGCCGGTCGCACTTCAACTTCGGCACGCTGCGCCTGCCGCCGTCGCCCGACGCCGTCGCGCCTTCGACGGTCTGCGGCTCGCAACGGGCGGGACTCAACATCGCGCCAGCCATCGCCGCCGACGGCACGATCTACATCGTCAGCCGCGCGCACTTGAATGAACGATGGGGATATCTCGTCGCCGTCAATCCCGATCTGACGCCGAAGTGGAACGCTTCGCTACGCGAACGTTTCCACGATGGATGCGACGTCCTCCTCCCGGCTGGCACCTGCTCGGACGGAGCGCATGTGGGCGTCGATCCGACCGATAACCTCGACGGTTCCGGCGTTGTCACTGATTTTTCGACCGCGTCGCCTGTCGTGTTGCCGGACGGAACGATCGTCTACGGCGCCTACACCCAATACAACGACAGCAACGGCCACCTCATGCACTTCACCGCCGCCGGAACCTACCTCGGCGCGTACCCATTCGGTTGGGATACGACGCCCGCGGTCTGGTCGCACAACGGGACGTTCTCCATCGAGACGAAGCACAACTTTTACGGTTTCGCGCTCCGTCCCGATCCGGGCGAGTTCATGGTCCAGCTCGATCACAATCTCAATAAGGAGTGGGAGTACCGCAATCCATCAATCACCCCCGATGAGGAGTTCGGCTTCGAGTGGTGCGTGAACGCTGCGGCGATCGACGCGAACGGCACCGTCTACGCGAATGCCGAGGACGGGATCCTGTACGCGATCGGACAGGGCGGCGTGCTGCTCGACAAATTCGTACTGGCGGGACCGCTCGGCGCGGCGTACACGCCGTTGGCGATCGACGGGAACGGACGCGTCTACGCGCAGACTGGCGGACACCTCTTCGCCGTCGGAGGTTCGCGTCCGAGGAAGCGCGCGGTTCGGTAGCGCTCGAACGCATTTCACGCGGAGGCGCGTCCCGGCGTCCCCGCGTGACAAACTCCTCGCCTGCAACAATTCGGTCGAAAATTCGTTCTACGGTGTCAGTTCCCAAACCGCCCGGGCTGAGTGACGCCCGTCTGGAGTGAAACGCCTCATGACTGCTGGCCCTCTCTCATCAATCTCCAAGCCGAAGAAATCGCGCAAGAAGTTGTACTGGATCATCGGCATCGTCCTGGTCCTCGCTGTGGCTGCCGTGGCAGCGGGTATGGCGAAGAAGCGGGAGAAGCCGATTCCCGTGACGACCGAGAAGGCCTTCCGGAAGACGATCACGCAGCTCGTCACCGCCACCGGCAAGATCCAGCCGGAGATCGAGGTCAAGATTTCCCCCGAGGTGTCGGGCGAGATCATCGACATGCCGGTGAAGGAGGGGCAGATCGTGCGCAAGGGCGATCTGCTGCTGCGCATCAAGCCCGACACGTACCGCGCGCAGGTCGAAGAGCAGCAGGCGGCGCTGAGCGGCGCGCAGGCCGCGATTGCGCAGCATAAATCGCAGCTCGCGAAAGCCGATGCGGACTACCAGCGCGCGAAGTCGCTCTTCGATTCGAAGCTCATCCCCGAGTCCGACCGCAAGACGGCGCAGACAAACTATGAGATCGCGCAGTCGGCGCTCAACGCGTCGCAGTTCGACGTCCAGCGCGCCGAGGGCGCGTTGCGGCAGATCAATCAGGCGCTGTCGAAGACGACCATCGCCGCGCCGACCGACGGCTCCATCAGCTCACTCACCAGCCGCCTCGGCGAGCGCGTGGTCGGCACGAGCCAGTTCGCGGGCACGGAAGTCATGCGCATCGCGGACCTCAGCAACATGGAGGCGCGCGTCAACGTCAATGAGAATGACATCGTCAACGTGAAGGTCGGCGACGTCGCCCGGATCAGCGTCGATGCCTATCCCGACCGAAAGATCCCCGGCGTCGTGCGCGAGATCGCCAGCACGGCCACGACGAACAACGGCGGGACTCAGGAACAGGTCACGAATTTCGAGGTGAAGATCAGCGTCGTCGACAAATCCGTCCGGCTGCGCCCGGGCATGAGCACGACCGCCGACATCGAAACGGCCACGGTGCAGAACGTCGTCGCGGTGCCGATCCAGAGCGTCACGGTGCGCAGTACGGACAGCAAACTTTCACCCGAGGAGCGCGAGAAACAGAGCGCGGAAAGCGTGACCAAGGACGACGACAACAAAGCCGAGGTCTCGAATCAGACGCTTGAGAAACAGAAAGAGCGCGAGCTGCGCGACAAACTGCAGCGCGTCGTCTTCATCAAGAACGGCGACGTCGTGCGCATGCAGCAAGTGGAGACCGGAATCGCCGACACGACTTTCATCGAGATCAAGAACGGCATCAAGCCGGGCGACGAAGTCGTCTCCGGCAGCTACACCGTCATCAGCCGCAAGTTGAAGGACGGCGCGAAGGTCGCGATCGAGAAGGCGAAGACGTAGAGGATCGGGAGTCGGCGATCGGGAGTCGGGAGTCGGAGCTTCGACCCCCGACTCCCGATCGTCTGAAAAGCGAGGCAGTCCTTGAGAGACATCACCATCGAGCTCACCGAAAGTTTCCGGATCGCGTTCAGCCAGATCCGCGCGCACAAGATGCGCTCGATCCTGACGGCGCTCGGCGTGATCATCGGCATCATCGCCGTGACGTTGATGGGATCGGCGATCGGCGGGATCGAGATCGGTTTCGAGCGCAGCCTCTCCGTGATCGGCGACGACATCCTCTACGTCGAGAAATGGCCGTGGCACAACGTCGATGATTGGTGGAACTACCGCAACCGCCGCCGCATCGAGCCGCAGTACGCCGATTCGCTGAACCGCTTGATCGCGGCCACGCCGAATTCGCAGCTCGTGATCGCGGTGCCGACGCTCAACACGAATCAGAGCGTGAAGTACGGCGACAACGAGGTGAGCGGCGTCTTCACGCAAGGCACGACCGACGAGTTTCCCGTCACGTCGACCGCGCAATTCAAAGAAGGACGTTTCATGACGCCGATCGAGTCGCGCGGCGCGCGCAACGTCTGCATCCTCGGCTACGACGTCGCCGACGCGCTGTTCCCGAAGCAGTCGGCGCTCGACAAGACGGTGATGATCGCCGGCAATCCGTTCCGCGTCATCGGCGTCTACGCCAAGATGGGCACATTCCTCGGCCTGTTCAGTTTCGACACGCAGGTGGTCGTGCCGATGTCGGCGTTCATGAAGACGTTCAGCGCGCGCCTCGATACGTCGATCCGCGTGAAGGTGAAGGACAAGAACCGCCTGGCCGCCGCACGCGACGAGCTGACCGGCGACATGCGCCGCGTGCGCGGTCTGCGTCCCGAACAAAAGGATGATTTCGAGATCAACGCCCAGGAAGGGCTGCGCAGCACGATCGAGCCGGTGAAAGCCGGCATCGCGATCGCCGGATTGTTCGTGACCGGACTGGCGCTGTTCGTCGGCGCCATCGGCATCATGAACATCACCTACGTCAGCGTGAAAGAGCGGACCCGCGAGATCGGCACGCGCAAGGCCGTCGGCGCGCGCCGCCGGACGATCCTGCTGCAGTTCCTCGTCGAAGCCGTCTGCATCTGCCTCATCGGCGGAGGAGCCGGTCTGGCTCTCTCGTTCCTGATGACGACCGGCGTCGCCGCGGCCTTCCCGTCGTTCCCGATGCAGTTCTCGGCCAGCCTGGTGATCACCGGAATGATCGTGTCAACATTCACCGGCATCCTCTCCGGCTTCGCGCCGGCGTTGTCGGCGTCAAGGTTGGATCCGATTGAAGCGTTGAGGTACGAATGAAGTGGTCAGTGGGTAGTGGCCAGTGGTCAGGAAGCCACTGCCACCCGTGACGTTAATCACTGGCCCAGCACTAACCCCTGCCCCAATGACCCACTGATCACTGACCCACTGACCACTGACCACTGACCACTGACCACTAAAAACTCTCATGTTCTTCACCGAAATCTTCCGCATGGCTCTCGGTTCGTTGCGCACGAACAGGCTTCGCTCCGCGCTGACAATGCTTGGCGTAGCCATCGGCGTCTTCTCCGTCATCGGCGTGATGACGGCGCTCAGCGTCATTCAAGGTTCCATCGAGTCGGGCCTCAGCTTCCTCGGCAGCAACATCTTTCAGTTCGCCAAGTATCCGGTCGTCAGCACGCGCGATCCCGAGGAGAAGTTCGCCAACCGCCGCAACATCTCGCTCGAGCAGGCCACGGAGTTCAAGCGATTGATGGAAGGGCAAGCGTCAGCAATCGCGCTCAAATGCTTCGACGGCGGCAAACCGGTGAGCTACGGCAACGTCACGCTGCAAGGGCGGACGCTGGTCGGGACGAACGAATTCTTCCTCGCCGCGAACAGCTACACGATCGCGTACGGCCGCAACATCTCGCCCGACGATGTCGACCTCGGGCGTCCCGTAACGGTCGTCGGTGCGTCGATCCAGAAGAAGCTCTTTCCCAGCCAGACCGCGCTCGGAAAAACGATCAAGGTCAATTCGAAGCCGTACACGATCATCGGCGTGCTCGATGAAAAGGGCTCGTCGTTCGGGAACTCGCAGGACGAGCTCGTGCTCGTGCCGATCACGAAGTTCTTTTCCGACTTCGGCCACGAGCACCGCACCATCAACCTGGCCATCCAGTCGACGTCACAGGCGACCTACAACGACACGCTCGACAAGGCAATTGGCGCGATGCGCACCGCCCGAGGTCTGAAGCTCGGGCAGGACAACGATTTCGAGGTCTATTCGAACGACACGCTCGTCTCCGCATTCGCGCAGGTGGCCGACACCGTTCGCGCGGGCGCATTCGTGGTGAGCGTGATCGCGCTGCTGGCCGCAGGCATCGGCATCATGAACATCATGCTGGTCAGCGTCACCGAGCGAACGCGCGAGATCGGCGTGCGCAAAGCGATTGGCGCGCGCAAGTACGACATCATCAAACAATTTCTGATCGAGGCCGTGCTCCTATCCGAGCTGGGCGGGCTGGCCGGAATCCTGACCGGTGTGCTCGGCGGGAACGGCATCGCCCTGGCCTTCAGCATGAACATGGTCTTCCCCTGGTTCTGGGCGATCACAGGCCTCGTGGTGTGCTCCGTCATCGGCATCGGCTTCGGGTCGTATCCGGCCTGGAAAGCGGCATCCCTCCATCCGATCGAAGCGCTCCGCTACGAATAATTAAGTCGCTGTACATCGGGGCCGATGGAGCGCATAATTCCCCGTCCGAAAAACTGGAGATCCATCATGAAACGTGCAGCCTTGGGCTTGCTGTGTCTTTTTATCCTTGTTCCAGTGGCGGCATGGGCGGATTCCCTCGACTCCGCTACGCCGTATTGCTCGAGGCTCACGAATTGCCCGACAGCGTTCACGCAATACGATTTCGAGCAGTTCGTCGCTCTCAAAGGAACTGGAAATCTACTAGGCGGTTTCGACACGAAAGTCGATATCTCCGGCCCGGCAGGTTCGTTCACGCAGGACGTTTCGAGTGCCTCGGCAGTCGACGGCGACAACGGCCAATTGCTGGTGACGCTCCTCGTGGCGCTGCCCGACGATATCCTGGTCGTTACGGGTCACTACTCCGTGATGGTGCGGGCGATCGACGATGATGCCGGTACGACCCGCACATTTGGGCCCGTGTACTTCGATGTCGTACCGCAGCCAGTGGTCCCGCAGCCGCCGCTGCTGTCGTATCCCGAGATCGTTGTTGGAGAAGCTGATAGTGCGACGGGTGGGCACGCGACGTTCCAGGTGGCCTCGTTCAGCTTCGTCGATCCGACTCCTCCGCCAGTCAACTGCGACCATCCGTCGGGATCGTTCTTCCCGCTCGGCAGTACGACGGTTACATGCACAACGACGGACAGCTTCGGCTCGGCCGTCGCTTCCTTCCCCGTCGAAATAAGCGACACGGTTGCACCGATCGTCAACGTGCCTGCGAACTTCATCAGCACCACCCCGCTCGTCACGTACGTGGTCACGGCCACGGACGCGGTCGATGGATCGATTCCGGTCACCTGCTCTCCGACTTCCGGCTCCACGTTCGCAGCAGGGACGACGACCATCTCCTGCCAGGCCACCGACTCGCATGCGAACACCGGTTTCGGATCGTTCCGCGTCACCGTCACCGGCGGTGTAGGCGCGCCGGTCATTACCGTCCCGAACGACATCGTGGCGGAAGCCGCTGGCGCGGCCGGCGCGGCGGTTACTTTTACCGCCACCGCTACAAACAACGCCTCGATCGCCTGTTCGCCCGCTTCGGGATCGACATTCGCGATCGGCACGACCAACGTTTCCTGCACGGCCACTTCGCCGGGGGGTTCGTCTTCCGACACATTCAACGTCAACGTCGTCGATACACGTCCGCCGGTGCTCTCACTTCCCGCCACGATTCAGGTGGGCGCGACGGGCCCGACCGGCGCCGTTGTCACGTATACGGCGACCGCCACCGACCTCGTGGACGGTTCCATGGTCGCCGGTTGCGATCACCCCTCCGGTTCCGAGTTTCCAATCGGCGCGACGATGGTGGCGTGCAGTGCCACTGACCTTCATCTCAACACCGCCAGCGGCGGGTTCCTCGTGGTGGTCACAGAGGACGCGACGCCGCCGGTACTCTCGCTTCCCGCCAACATCACCGCCGAAGCAACCAGTGCCAGCGGGAGGGCTGTGACCTATACCGCGACGGCAACCGACAATCTCGATGGTCCGGTGCCCGTCGTGTGCAGTCCGGCCTCCGGTACCACGTTCGCGATTGCCACGACGACGGTGCAGTGCCATGCGACCGACGCTCACAACAATACGGCCAACGGGTCGTTCACCATCACCGTTCGCGATACCACGCCGCCGGTGGTTACGGTAGCAGCCAACATCACGAAGGAAGCGACGAGTGCCGCAGGCGCAGTGGCGACCTTCGCTGCTCCGACCGCCACTGATCTCGTCGATGGTTCCGTCGCAGCGAGCTGCAATCGCGCCTCCGGTTCAACGTTCCCGATCGGCGTTACGACCGTTCAGTGCACGGCTCCTGACGCCCACAACAACACGGGAACAGCCTCGTTCACGGTCAATGTCCGTGATACGACACCGCCGGTGCTGACGCTCCCGGCGAACATCACGAAGGAAGCAACCAGTCCGAGCGGCGCGGTTGTAACATTCACCGCGACGTCAACCGATATCGTCGATGGCGCCAGGCCGGTCACCTGCGTCCCCAGCTCCGGCTCGACGTTCCCCCTCGGTACTACCACCGTGCAATGCACAGCGACCGACACGCACAACAACACCGCGCACGGATCGTTCACGGTGGTCGTCCGCGACACGACGCCGCCGCACATCGTCCGGATCGATCCAACACCGAACCCTCTCTGGCCACCAGACCATCGGATGGTGAATGTGTCGCTCAGCGTGATCGCAGTAGATGCTGCCGACCCGGCGCCGATGTCGCACATCGTCTCGGTGACTTCCAGTCAGCCGGTCAATGGCTTTCTTGACGACAACACCTCACCCGATTGGATCATCACCGGGGCGCTCACGGTTCAGCTCCGCGCAGAGCGCCTCGATCCCATCCCCTGCCTCATCGCCATCATCCTTCCGGGGGTTCTCTGCGATCGCATCTACACGATCACGGTCGCGACGACGGACGCCAGCGGTAATACGACCAACGGCACGACAACGGTCACCGTGGCAAACCCGCGCGCGCACGCAGTTCACTAACGATTCGCAAGCCGCGGCCGGACTTCCGGCCGCGGCTTTCTTGTGCTCAGAACGCGCGCTTGTAGGTGAAGAAGAACGCCCTCGGCACGCAGTTGCGGATCGGCGGCGCGAAGCGGGCGTTGCGCACTTCGCGCTCCGCAATCGCCGCGAGTGAATTGTCTTTGGTGTCGTTCGAGACGACGCGCGTCGACGTCACGATCCCTCTTGCATCGACGCTCGCTTCGATCACGACCATGCCGTGCGGCCCGTTCTCGGAGAACGACGGCTTCGGTGCGTTGATGAACGAGTAGTTGCCGTCCGGCGGACAGCCGCCGCGCCGCGGACGCGCGGCAGCGCCCTCGCGCACGACGAGTTGCGAGGCTACCCAGCCGGTCGTGCCGTCGTTGAGTTTCACGCGCAGCCAGGAGCCGGAGTCGCCAACGACCGTCAGCCGCTCGCCGCGCCGCGCGTGTCCGACGATTTCGGCCGAGGTCGAAGCATCGCCGCGGATGTTGAGAGTGCTGACGTTGACGAGAACCGTCCCCGTCGCATGCTCCTCGGCAGATGCAGGCGCAGGCGCAGGCGCGGCCGGACGCGGCTCGGGAGCCGTTGCGGGTGCGGGCGCGTTGCCGCCGCATGCAGCGAGAAAAAGGCACGCCGCGAACGCGATCCGATGCTTCACGACGCCAGCCGCTTCACGAGCACGTAGAGGAATTGCACGCTGTCGTAGAACGAGTCGATGCGCACCCGTTCGTCCTTGCCGTGCGCGCGGCTGTCCGTCAACTCGCCGAAGAGGCCGGAGACGCCGTATGTCGGGATGCCGGCGTTGCGTAGGTAGAGTCCGTCGCTCGCGCCGGCGGCCATCAGCGGCATCACCGGAGTGCCGGGCCAGAACTCGTTGGTGACATCGGCGATCGGCTTCATGACAGACGGCGTCAGCGGCGACGGCGCGCTCGGCTTCGGCTTATCGATCCATGTGATTTCAATGCCCGGATCGTTGAGAACGTTCGCGATCGTGTCGCGCACCGCATCCGCCGATTCACCCGGCAGCACGCGGCAGTTGACGGTCGCCTTCGCCATCTGCGGCAGCGCGTTGTCGGCGTGTCCGCCCTCGAGCCGCGTAGCCACGCACGTCGTACGCAACTGATTGTTGTACGCCGGCGTCTCGGAAAGGCGCGCCGCCGCGGCGGCGGCATCGCCATTCGCGACAGCCTTCATGTCCGCCGCCGTCTGCCCCTCTTCGATCTTCGACATCCGCTCGAAGTACGTCCGCGTCACTTCGTTGAGCACGACCGGGAACTCGTACGTTTCGAGATGCACCAGCCCATTCGCAAGTTGATAGATCGCGTTGTCCTTGCGCGGCGCGGAACTATGTCCGCCCTTGTTGTGCGTCTCCAGTCCGAACGTGACGTAGACCTTCTCGCTCGCGCCGACGCCGTTGTACAAACGCCGTCCGTCCTTCAACCGTCCCGACCCGCCTTCATTCAGAGCGAATGCGGCATCAATCAGCGGGCGATGTTCCTTCAGCAGCCAATCGACGCCATTGAACTCGCCGCCGGTCTCTTCGTCCGAGGTGAGGGCGACGATGATGTCGCGATTGGGAACGAAGTTTTCCTGCTTCAAACGAATCAGCGTCGCGATCCAGATGGAGGCCATGGCCTTGTCGTCGCTCGTGCCGCGGCCGTAGTAGTAGCCGTCCTGCTCCGTGAGGACGAATGGATCCATCGACCAATCCTCGCGCTTCGCTTCGACGACGTCGAGATGCGCAAGCAGCAGGAGCGGCTTCTCCTTCCCCGTGCCGTGCAGCCGCCCCACGAGATTGCCCTTCTTCGGATTCGCAGGCGTCAGCACTTGAACATCCGCCGCGGGAAATCCGGCCGCCTTCAACCGCGCTGCCATCGCCTCGGCGGCCGTGGTGTTGTTGCCAACCGAGTTCGTGGTGTTGATCTCGACCAGTTGCTTGTAAATGTCGAACGCAAGCTGCTTCGTCTTCGCATCGAGCGGCGGCGGCGCAGCGGATGCGGAAGCGGCGACGAGCAGAGCGAGGATGACGATCCGTTTCATGGCGGCGGATTGTAGCTGTGCTGTGCGCATCGCGCCGTAGCGCCCTCGGCTCGGCGGCATGAACAGAACAGCCAGCGAGCCGCTGGCGCTACGAATAACCAGCGCTCCACGCGAGCGACGGGGCGCTGGGCGTCTCGGCGGCTGACTCAGCAGAGCCTGCCTGCGTCCCAGTGTACAGCGCGGGACGCGCGGTCACACTGTGTAGGCCGCTCGGGTACGCAGCCCAGGACTGGCGTCCCGCACCGTGGGACGCTCGGTTACACACCGTGGGACGCGACGCCCGCACCGCGGGACGCGACGTCACACACCGTGTGACGCGGCGCCCGCACCGCGGGGCGCGATGTCACACACCGTGGGACGCGGCGTCACACACCGTGGGACGCGACGCCCGCACCGCGGGACGCGACGTCACACACCGTGTGACGCGACGCCCGCACCGCGGGACGCGACGTCACACACCGTGTGACGCGACGTCACACACCGTGTAACCCACTGTCTTGCAGTGTGTTACGGCCCATTCGGTCCACCACCACGCTCTCCAGCCGCTCAACTCTCACTCAATCTGGACAGCATCGGAGAGGGGTCGATCGTGCGTTCCTGTCAAATATGGCTCGCACACTCAGGAGAACCGATATTTTCTCAACCCAATCAGGACAGCTGCGGTCTGTGCCACACCAGCTCTCTCCTGTAGCGGCATTCTCGCAAGTACGGCAGGATCGCTGTGGCACAGACACCGTTGTCTGTGCTGGTGAGGCTTGCGCCGCCCACTACAATCGCCCGCGTGAAACCGCTGGCCATTACCCTCGGCGATCCGGCCGGTATCGGCGCGGAGATCGTGTTCAAGGCGCTGCGTGATACGAACATCCCCGCGAGGGTGTTCGGCAGCCGGGCGCTCGCTGATCCGCTGGGCGATGTCAATTTCGTTGACGTTGGCGGCGAGGGTCCGATCCGCTACGGCGTGATCGACGCCGCCTACGGACGCATCGCGCTCGACTCCATCGACGCGGCGTTGCGCGCCATCGAAGCGGGCGAGTGTTCCGCGCTCGTCACCGCGCCGATTCACAAGCAGGCCATCGCGCTCGCCGGCTCGCCGTTTCCCGGACATACAGAGTTGCTCGCGGACCGCGCGGGACTGAAACGCTACGCACACGACTACGCGATGTACTTCGATTCTCCGAAGTTGAAATCGTCGTTGCTCTCGGTTCATCTTCCATTGCGCGACGCGATCGCAAGTATCGATGCTGACGACATCGCCGCGCTGGCGCAACTCACCAGCCGCGAATACGCGCGGCTGTACGGCAACGCGCCCCGCATCGCCGTCGCGGGAGTCAACCCGCACGCCGGCGAAGGTGGAAGGTTTGGCGACGAAGAACGCACCGTCGAGCGCGGAGTTGCGAAAGCGCGCGCGGCAGGAGTGACCATCAGCGGGCCGCATCCGGCCGACACGATCTTCCTCGCCGCATCTCGTGGACAATATGAGGTCGTGCTGGCCATGTACCACGATCAGGCGCTGATCCCGATCAAGACAATGGCGTTCGAGCAGTCGGTGAACGTCACTATCGGACTGCCGTATCTGCGCGTCTCCGTCGATCACGGCACGGCCTTCGACATCGCCGGCCGCGGAATCGCCGACGCCGCGCCGATGCGTTACGCGATCGAATGGGCCGCGGCGCACGCCGGGAGTTTCACGCGATGAACCGCTGGGGCGCGCGCATCCTCGGCATCGTGATGCTGCTCTTCTTCCTGTTGCTGATGTGGAACCTGCAGAAGCAACTTCTCCGGTTGCAGGAACAGCGCGGCGGATCGACGACCACGAGCACGCGGTGAAGAACCACTGGCTCGCGGTCATCGTTCTCTTTCTGGTCGCGGGCGCGTGGGGCGCGAGTTTCACGATCGTGAAGAGCGTTCTCGCGCGCATCGCGCCCGAGCCGTTCATCGTTCTGCGATTCACGATCGCCGGCGTCGTGCTGCTCGTGGTCGCGCTCACGTCGCGCAAACTGCCGCGCTCCGCACTGCGCCCCGGCCTGATCCTGGGCGCGCTCGTCTTCAGCGGATACTGGTTGCAGACGCGCGGACTGATGTCGATCTCGCCGTCGCGCTCCGCGTTCCTGACCGGCTTGTACGTGGTGATGGTTCCGTTCTGCGATCGCCTGCTCTACGCGAAACGGATCGCCGCACGCGCATGGCTCGGCTGCGTGTTCGCCGCCGCCGGAACGACACTGCTGATCGGCGGCATCGACGCGCGCGCCGGATTCGGCGACATCCTCACCATCATCTGCGCCGTCTGTTTCGCGCTGCACATGGTGCTCTCCGCGAAGTACAGCACGGCCACGCCAGCTCTCGGCCTTGCGGCGGTGCAGGTGATCGTGGTCGGACTGGCCGCGATCCCGCCGTCGCTTTTTGTGCCGCGCCCGCATCTAACGCCCTTCGTCATCACGGTGATCCTCTTCACCGCGATCGTGACGACGGCGCTCGCATTCGTCGCTCTGATGTGGGGTCAATCGCACGTGACCGCAACAGAGGCCGCGGTCATCCTCGCGTTCGAACCGATGGCGGCGTCGATCACCTCCATCGTCTTCCAGCACGAGCCGGTCACGCTCGAATTCGTCGCCGGCGCCTCGCTGATCCTCGGCGCGATGGTGATCTCACAGTTACCAGCGCGACGTAGAATCGCTGGATGGACGCCAACCGGTTGATCAAGTGGGTCGTCATCATCACGCTCGCCGCGTTCGCATGGATCTACGCGCTGCCGTGGGCGAAGAAACAAATCCAGGGACACGCGGCGCCCGCCGCGGCCGCGGACAACGCCTGCGTCACCGCCGCTCAACACGCCTCCGAAACGTGGGGCAGCGGATTGCACCGATTCGTCAATCCACCCTACGACCTCGGCGAGTGGGCGCGGTTTCGCGGCGACGTCGAAGCGCAGATCGCCGCTGCCAACGCCGCCTGCCGCGAGTCGTCGCAGTCATCGGACATGGCGCGCGACGCGATGCGCGATCTGCAGTCGCTCGTGGCAAACCTCGACAACGCCATCACCAGCGGATCGCCGCCGCCCGACGATGCGGTGCAGCGGCAGGAAGCGATCGACACGAAGATCGAGGCTGCGGCGGCGTTGGCGCGTTCGGGAAAGTAGCGTCAGACGCCCATCTCTTCCGCGAGCGCGACGATCTCGTCGCGCAGCGCGCCGCGCGTGCGCATGAGGCGCTCGAAGGCGGCGCCGCGCGCAATCCGCCACGTCAGCGCGCGCG
The DNA here is from genome assembly GCA_035996815.1 of Thermoanaerobaculia bacterium. Classification (GTDB taxonomy): domain Bacteria; phylum Acidobacteriota; class Thermoanaerobaculia; order Gp7-AA8; family Gp7-AA8; genus JADGNZ01. The sequence goes on from DASYJF010000037.1 coordinate 146,918, forward strand.
TGCGGCCGATCACGTCATCGAGCTGCTCGAAGAATCGCAGCGCAATGTAGCCGAGGAATGGGAGGACGAGCGTTGTGAGAAGGCCGTAGGCGATTCCGAATCGCCACGCCACGATGGAACCGCAAACGATGTATGTCAGCGGGTAGAGCGCCAGGCCTCCAACCGCTTTCGTCGTCGCGACGAGCTCCTGGCCGCGCGTGAATCGCGTTGCTATGAATCGGATCAGCCGGTACGTCGGGTAGTGGACGATGGCGCCGATCAGCGCCAGCGGAAAGGTGATCAGCAGCATGGCGATCGTGCGAATGCTCCCGCGAACGCTCGGCCGCGGCAGCGTTTCCGGCTGCAGGTTCGCGTCGCCAAGCTCCGCCTCGAAGCGCTCGAAACGCGACTGCAACTGCGCCAGCCGCTGCGGATCGCGCTCGCGCAGCCGCGTGTAGCCGTCGATGAAGCGCCTGCGCATTTCGAGCTGCTCGGGCAGGTCGGACCTGCCGAGCGACATGAGCCGTTCCGCGCGGCCGATGAGATCGAGCGCCTCGCGCGAGTCGGCCTGCAGCGTGAGCGTGGCCAGCGCGGATTCGACGCGATCCGTCAGCGCCGCCACCGCATCGCGCGGCGGTTCGCCGGCTTCGTCCACGGATGTCGGAACGACGTCGATGCCGTCGCCGAAGTACAGCAGCGCATCGCTCCGGAAGCTGTGCTTGGCCGTATAAAACACCGCGGTCGGCACGATGACGATGTCCGGACACTCCTCGGCAGTGCATCCGAGCGCGATGCGGGCCGCGCCGGTCTTCAGCTCTTTCAGCCGCGGCTCACTGTGCGTCGTCCCCTCCGGAAAAAGTGCGATTGCGCCGCCGCGCACGAGCAACGCGCGCGCAGCCGCGAACATCCCGCGGTTCTGCGACGTCGAGTAGTTGTCCTGTGTGCGATAGACCGGAATCGAATCGATCCCGCGCGCGAACCAGCCGATCAGCGGCATCCGGAACAGCGGCGCTTTCGCGAGAAACGACACCGGCCGCGGCACGAAGCAGAGCAGAAAAAGAGGATCGATCAACCCGTTCGGATGATTGGCCGCGAAGATCACCGGCCCGCGCGGAACTTTCTCCCATCCCACGATTTCGATGCGGCGAAAGAACGTCTTCGCGATGAGACGCAGGACGGGAGTGATGAAACGGCGCGAAACGTTTTGCATGTCACGCGCACTCGCGCGCGAAGGCGCGCTCGACAATCCAGCCCCGCGCTCGGCGCGGGGTTGGGGATGCGCCCGCAATTCTGCGGCCGCGGAGGCGGTCGCCACAGGCTCTCGCGCGGCGCGAGCATTTTGTAGTGGCCGCCTCCGCGGCCACTACGTTCATAGACACTTCGGTTCCCCGCGCAAAGCGCGGGGCTAAATTGTCAAGCGCGCCTTCGCGCGCGGCCAAAGTCAAGCGACGCGATTCCATCATTTCTTCAAAGGCTCTCAGGATGACACCCGCCCCTGCCACGCCGCGTACATCCAGATGCAGCCGGCGATCACGATGGCGAGCGGCACGAGCATGAAGGCGCGTTCGAGCGAGTAGTGATCGGAGACGAGCCCGATCAACGGCGGCGACGGGATATCGCCGACGACGTGCATCACCAGCACCGACAATCCGACAGCGGTCGCGCGCTCGCCCGGCTTGACCGCATTGATGATGGCGGAGTTCACCGGTCCCGTACTCATGAAGATGAACACCTCCGCAATCGCGATCGCCGGCAGATAGACGTTTCGATGCGGATTGGAAACGGCGATGAACGCCGCCGGTGCCGCGATCAACGTCGCGATCCCCGAGACCCAGAGATAGGACTGTTTCGATCGCCGCAAGAAAAAGTCGCCGAGCCAGCCGCCCGCGAATGTGCCGATGAATCCAGTCACCAGCGCGATCGTGCCGAACGTCACCGTCGCTTCGGCGCGCGGCATCCCGCGGACGCGTTCGAGAAACGCCGGCATCCAGAACCCAAGTCCGCCGAGTGCGAAGGTGTATGCGCCGTAGCCGAGCGCCGTCAGGATGAACGGACGATTGCGGAAGAGATCGCGATAGGCGGCGGTGAGGGAGTGGGGAGTTGGGGGTGGGGTGTGGGATTCGGAGTCTTCAGGGTTCTCCGACTCCCCACTCCCTACTCCCCACTCCCCGCCGGCATCATGCAAGCCACGCGGCGGATCTTTGACGAGCAGCACCAGCAGCGACAGCAGCAGACCGGGAGCGCCGGCGATCCAGAACGCCGCGCGCCAGCCGTAGTGCTGATCGACCAGACCGCCGAGGATGTAGCCGGCGGCGGAACCGATCGGGATTGCGCAGAAGAACACCGCGAGCACGCGGCCGCGGCGTTCGATCGGAAACGAATCGGCGAGCAGCGCCGGCGCAATCGTCCCGTACGCCGCCTCGCCAACGCCGACGCCCGACCGCGCGATGAACAGCGACAGGAATCCGCGTGCGAATCCCGCCAGCGACGTCGCCACGCTCCACACGGCCACGCCGAGCGCGATCAGCGGAGGCCGTTTGCGGCGGTCGCCTAACGCGCCGAACAGTGGCGACGTCAATGTATAGACGACGATGAATCCGGTGCCGACCAGACCGAGCTGCGTATCCGAAAGACCGAGTGATTTTTTGATCGACTCCACCACCGACGCCACGATCCAGCGATCGAGATAGTTGAAGAGGTTGATCAGCGTGAGGATCGCCAGCGCGTAGCGGGCCGCGCGCTGAGCAGCTGGTGAATCGGTCGCCACGGACATTTTTGGAAGTGTAGCGCGCGAAACTCGCGGCGCGCCGGAACGTAATCAACGAGCGCGGGTATCATGCAACCAAGTCTTCCATCATGAAAAAAGTTCTCCCGTATCTGGCGTGCCTCCTCGGCATCGCCGTCCTCGCGGTGCTCATGCCTCGCTTCAACGCGGCGCAGCCGCAAGGCATCCGTCTGACGCGAAGCGACGCGGTTCCAATCGCGGACGCGGCGGCGCGCCAGCTCGGCATTCCCGTCGACCGCTCGTGGGCGGTTCTGTCATGGACAAACTCGACGCTGCTCGACAAGGAGCTCGACCCCAAGCCCGATCTCCGTCGCCGTGCCGTCGCCGATCCTGTAGTCGGACCCCGCCTCGGCGGCTACCGGCGGAACTATTACCGGCGCGGCCTCGAGAAGACCGTCCCCTACGGCTACGTGATCGTCGATCATCGGACCGGAGCCGTGCTCATGGCGCGCCGCATGGCCCGTGCCGAGGAGTCTGGCGCGCGTCTCACGGAAGCGCAGGTAAGACGGAAGGCAGATGCCTTTGTGCATTCGCGCGAATTTCCGGGCGCGCCGTCGCCACAGTTCGAAGACGCGCGGCCGAACGTGATGCGCTCGCGCACCGACTGGACCATCCGCTATCGCATCAAAACGAACTTTCCAATCGGCAACGTCGTGCCGTATCTCCACGTCTACTTCGCCGGCGACCGCTTCGCCGGCTGGGCGCTGATCGAAGAGTACGCGGATGGCAGCGTCTTCCGCGGCGACGACACCGGCAGCGGCGTGGCCAGTCTGTTGATGCGACTGTCGTTGAACTTTGTGCTGCTGGTGGTCCTGCTGGTCATCTTCCTGCGCAAATACCACGCGGGGGAAGTTGGCGTCGGCACGGGCTCGATCCTGTTCGGTCTGATCATTCTGCTGTGCCTCGCCGTCGATTTGATCATGGGCCCTTCGGCAACCGAGGGGAACACGATGGGCAGTCTCGACGCGGCGTCGACCACTGCCGCGCAGATGGCGTTCAAGTTCCTGCTCTACGACGTTCCGCTCGCGGTGGTCGTCTTCTTCGCGTGGTCGGTCGGCGAGAGCTACACGCGCGAACGGTGGGGCGAATGGCTGGCGTCGTTCGATGCCATTCTTCGCCGCGATCCGCTCAACGCAACCGTCGGACGCTCCGTCTTCAACGGCGTGCTCTTGTCGCCTGCGATCGCGGCGGCTGCGTTCGCGGCGGCCTCCATCCCGCTTGCTATGGGGTTGGCGCATCCGTCGACGGGTGTCGGAACAGACATCCTCGTGGAGCTCGGCGGGCCGATCCTCCTTCTTCTCTTCGCAGCAGTTGATGCGGTGATCTTCCCGATCACGTCGCTGTTTTTCATGTCGTGGACGAATCGCTTCCGCCTGTTGTGGCTCGGGATGCTCGCCGCGATCGCGGTCGGCGTCATCAGCTCCGTTTGCGAGGTGCCGATTGCTCCGTTGCTGCCGGAGATGCTCTTTGGTTTCGGCGCGATTGGCGCGATCGTGCTGATGCTTCGCAAGTACGACCTCCTCTCAACCTCGGTGGCATTATTCGGCGGGACACTGATCTCGCTGGCGGTGCCGTTGATGTCGGTCGCGCAAGGTCACATGCTTCGGCAGCTCGCCCTGACGATCGCTCTGCCGCTCGGCGCACTGCTCGTCTTCGGCATCGCCGCGATGATGACGAAGCGCGAAGTCGTCTACAAATACGAAGACCTCGCGCCGCATGTGAAACGGATCGTCGAGCGCGAGCGCGTCAAGGCGGAGATCGACGCCGCGAATCGGATTCAAGCCGCGCTGCTGCCGGTCGATGCGCCGGACATCTCCGGCGCCGAATTCGCGTCGCACTACCGCGCCGCGACGGAGATCGGCGGCGATTACTTCGACTTCCTCACCATGCCCTCGGGCGAGATCGGCATCGCATTCGGCGACGTCTCCGGCCACGGCCTGACCAGCGGCATCGTCATGGCCATGGCCAAATCCGCGCTGCTCGTGCAGGTCGGCTACGACCCGTCGCCGCGCGCGGTGATGAACGTGCTCAACGACATCGTCATGAAGACCGCGCCGAAGCGGATCCTCATGACGTTCTTCTTCGGCCTCCTCGATCCGGCCAGCCAGACACTTCTCTTCTCCTCGGCCGGCCATCTCGATCCATACGTCTACCGCGCCGCGACGAATCGTCTCGAGGCTCTGTCGTCGTGGGGCTTCCCCCTCGGCGTTCGCCGCCGCGAGCCGTTCATGGAACACAGCGTCGACTTCGAAGCCGGCGACCGCCTCATTCTCTATAGCGACGGCCTGATCGAAGCGATCGACGACGACGGCGATCCGTACGGCTTCGACCGTTTCGAGAAAACGATCCTTTCGTGCGGCCACATGCACGCCGAGGACATCAAGAAGACTCTGCTCAACTCAATCCGCAAGTTCACGCGGAACCGGCCACCGGAGGATGACCAGACGTTGGTGGTGGTGAGCTTCGAGGAGCAGGCGACGGCGCGCGCGGCGATGTAGCCTGGGACCGCGGGCGTCCCGCCCGCCGTTTTACAACGGTCCGACATTGCCGGCGAGACGCCCGCGCTCCCAGCGGCTACAATCCGCGCCCCTATGGCCACCAATACAGAACCAAACAAGATCATCTACTCGATGGTCGGAGTGTCGAAGTTTCACGGCAAGAAGCAGGTCCTCAAGGACATTTACCTCTCCTATTTCTATGGCGCGAAGATCGGCGTCATCGGTCTGAACGGATCGGGCAAGTCGTCGCTGCTGCGCATCCTGGCCGGCACCGACCGCGACTTCATCGGCGAAACGGTCATTTCTCCCGGCCACACCGTCGGCTTCCTCGAGCAGGAGCCGCAGCTCGATCCGAACAAGAGCGTTCGCGAGATCGTCGAGCAGGGCGTGCAGCCGGTCATCGATCTGCTCAAAGAATTCGACGAGATCAACAACGCCTTCGGCGATCCCGACGCCGACATGGACAAGCTCATGGACCGTCAGGGCAAGGTTCAGGACAAGCTCGACGCCGCCGGCGCGTGGGACCTGGACTCCAAACTGGAGATGGCCATGGACGCGCTGCGCTGCCCGCCCGGTGACACGCTCTGCGGCATTCTGTCCGGCGGCGAAAAACGCCGCGTCGCGCTCTGCCGTCTGCTGCTGCAAGCGCCCGACATTCTCCTGCTCGACGAGCCGACCAACCATCTCGATGCGGAGTCGGTCGAGTGGCTGGAGAAGCATCTGCAGCAATATCCCGGCACCGTCATCGCCGTCACCCACGACCGCTACTTTCTCGACAACGTGGCCGGATGGATCCTCGAGCTCGACCGCGGCGCCGGCATTCCGTTCAAAGGCAACTACTCGTCGTGGCTGGAGCAAAAGCAGGCGCGCCTGCAGCAGGAAGAGAAATCGGAATCGCAGCGGCAGAAAACGCTCGAGCGCGAGCTGGAGTGGATTCGCATGTCGCCGAAGGGCCGCCACGCCAAAGGCAAAGCGCGCATCACCTCGTACGAGAACCTGCTCAGTCAGCAGACGCAGGAGAAGGTGCAGGATCTGGAAATCTACATCCCGCCCGGTCCGCGCCTCGGCAGCATCGTCGTCGAAGCAGACGACGTGCGCAAAGCGTTCGGAGACACGCTGCTCATCGACGAGATGGAGTTCAAACTTCCGCCCGGCGGCATCGTCGGCGTGATCGGCCCGAACGGCGCCGGCAAGACCACGTTGTTCCGCATGATCCTCGGCGAGGAGCCGCCGGACGCCGGCACGATCCGCGTCGGTGAAACGGTGAAGCTCGGCTACATCGATCAGAACCGCACGCTCGATCCTGACAAGACCATCTTCGAAGAGATCACCGGCGGCACGGAGCTCGTACTCCTCGGGCCGCGCGAGATGAACTCACGCGCGTACGTGGCTCGCTTCAACTTCTCCGGCTCCGATCAGCAGAAGAAGGTCGGCATCCTTTCCGGCGGCGAGCGTAATCGCGTCCATCTCGCGAAGATGCTGAAGGAAGGATCGAACGTCCTGCTGCTCGACGAGCCGACCAACGATCTCGACGTCAACACCATGCGCGCGCTGGAAGAAGCGCTGGAGAACTTCGCCGGCTGCGCCATCGTCATCTCGCACGACCGCTGGTTTCTCGACCGCGTAGCCACGCACATCCTCGCGTTCGAAGGCGACAGCCGCGTGGTGTTCTTCGACGGCAACTACAGCGAGTACGAGGAAGACAAGCACAAGCGGCTGGGCGCCGAGGCCGATCAGCCGCACCGGATCCGGTACCGGCAGATGACGCGGTAGCCAAACCGCGATGGTGCTATCATCCGGCGCTCATCGAGAGTGCGAGCGGTCCATTGGTGTGCGGGAGCTGTGTGCGTCGTCCGCCGCAGACAGCAAGGCGGAGAAGACGCTGGACCGCGAAAACGATTCACAAATTCGAACCTGAAAAACGGCGATTTGGAGTCGGCGGCCTCGACCGGGCTGTAAGTGTTTGAAAATATGAGGTGGTCCGGCGGCAGCCGGGCTGCACAGAGATCGTCGATATCCCAAGCACATCTTGTAGAACATTCCATTCAGGGGGGATGATGGCCCGAATTCAACAACGAGGGGTTGGGGCCTGAACCGGGGGATCACCGTTTTTCTCACTGTCCATGTTGCAATCGTCCGAAAAGGTCAACCACAAAATCGAGGAGGATTTGATGAAGTTGAGACTAATGTTTTTTGCTTTGCTGTTGGTCGTGCTGGCCGGGGGCGTGTTCGCCCAGGGCATGCAGACCGCCACTCTGGAGGGCACCGTAACCGGCGCTGACGGCACAGGCATGCCGGGCGTCACGGTGAGCGTGACGTCGCCAGCGCTGATGGGTGAGCGCACGGCGATTTCAGTTGCCGGCGGCGACTACGTCTTGCGTGGACTTCCTCCGGGCGAGTACCGGATCAAGTTCTCGCTCGAAGGAATGAAGGCCAGCGACGTTACGCGGACGCTGCCCCTCGGAGTTTCCACTCGTGTCGATGCCAAGATGAGTCTCTCGACCGTCACCGAGGCGATCACGGTGACCGCTGCCCCCTCGACGGTGCTCGAGAGCAGCACGGTGGGTGCAAACATCCGGAAGGAGACAGTCGAGCAACTCCCGATTCTGCGCCAGCCCACGGACATCGCTTCGCTTTCTCCCGGCGTGACGGCCGACCGAGGCGGCCGCGCGACCACTCCGGTTGCCGGTCAGCTTTCAATCAACGGCGCCATGGCGTACGACAACAACTTCATGGTCAACGGCGTGAACGTCCAGGACAACATCTTCGGCAACACGAACAACCTGTTCGTGGAAGACGCGATCCAGGAAACACAAGTGCTGACGTCAGGCATCTCCGCCGAATACGGGCACTTCACCGGTGGTGTCCTAAACGTCATCACGAAAAGCGGCGGAAACAAGTTCTCCGGCACGTTCCGCGACAACCTGAGCAAGCCAACGTGGATTAATCTCACTCCCTTTGAAAAGGGATTTCGCGGCGACGGCGTGGCGCTGTCTCCGGCGGCCCCACACACCAGCCACTCACTCTCAAACGTTTATGAAGGCACTCTCGGCGGTCCGATCATGAAAGACCGCCTATGGTTCTTCGTGGCGGGACATAAGGAGACTTCGAGCGCACCGGCCAGCCTCGCCCTCACAGGCATTCCGTATACCGTAACTACAGGCAACAACCGCCCCGAGTACAAGCTTACGGGCAACATCGGGTCCGGCCACACCCTGCAAGTCGATTACATCGACAACCCGGTTACGCGCAACCTCGAGGTCCAGGTTGCCCCTTTGACCCTGTCGGCTGTCGGCACCAACTCCGTCCGCGAGAACCGCGGTTACACGGGGTTCTACTCAGGCGTCCTCACCACCAACGTGTTCGCAGAAGCCCGCTACTCGAAGAAGCACTTCGGCTTCCGCGGCCTCGGCGGCACGCTGACCGACATCCCGGACAGCCCGATCCGTTCCAGCACCCGGTTCACAGGCGTAACAACTGCCGGGACATTCAACGCGCCGTATTTCGATGCTACCGATCCTGAAGACCGGAACAACCGGCAGGCGGCCGCTTCGCTGTCCTACTTCCTGTCAACCGCGAACATGGGCAGCCACGACCTCAAGGGCGGCTACGAACAGTTCGTCGACGAGCGCACCGGCGGCAACAGCCAGACCGCAACCAGCTACGTGTTCTTCGGCGCCTATAAGAACAACGCAGGTGTTCCGGTCCTCGTGAACGGAGAGTTGATCCCGACGTTCAGCGCGAATCGCGCCGGCAACCAGGACACGAGAATCGGACTCTATATCGCCACCCGTGGCGCCAAACTGGACACCACGACCAATTCGTTTTACATCAACGACCGGTGGAACCTGAACAGCCACCTCAACTTCAACATCGGCGGCCGCTACGAAAAAGTGAACACGAAAGCCACGGGCGGCCTCACTCCCATCGACACCTCGAACTTCACTCCGCGCCTGGGGGCTTCGTTCGATCCCAAGGCCGACGGCAAGTACAAATTCGACGTGACATACGCGCAGTACGTTGGCCGCTACAACCCGGCGCTCACGGGCGCGACTACGCCAGTCGGCAACCCGGCGCTGCTCTATGGGTATTACACCGGGCCCGCGGGCGAAGGGAAGAATTTCGCGCCAGGGTTTGACCCGAAAAACTACCACTTCTATTACGCGAGCGTTCCGACGGCAAACGTCTTTGTGCGTGACGGATTGCACGCACCGGTCTCTAACGAAGTAACGCTTTCCGCCGGCATGGCGCTCCCCAAGAGCGGCTGGGCGAAAGCGACGTTCACCAACCGTAAATTCACCGACTTTATCGAAGACTTCATTCGCATTCAGGACGGCTGCACGAACGTCACATTGCAGGGCGTCAGTGCCGGCTGTGCCGATAACAAGGTCTATGACAACAGCAACGGCCCGAAGCGTCTGTATCAGGCCGCCGATATCCAGGCGCACTATGACCTCACTCGCAGCTGGGGCCTGGAAGGCAACTGGACGCATCAGTTCAAGAACAGCGGCAACTACGAAGGGGAAGCGGGACAGACGATTGCACCATCGGCATTCGGCAACCGCCCCGAGATCCAGGATGCTCGCGAGCTGACGACGGGCAGACTGGCACAGTTCGAGGCCGACCGGTTCCGCGTGTGGTCGACCTACAACTTCAACCTCGGACGCTTCGGCTCCCTCGGCACCGGCCTGCTCTTCCGCTACGACTCAGGGCTGACGTACAGCTATTCCGTAGCTATCCCACGGACGGCGGCGTCCAAGGCGTTGAACCCGGGCTACACGGGAGCTGGCTCGACCGCTACGATTATCTTCGGCGATCGCGGCGCAGGAACGTTCAACTCAACGTCACTGTTCGATACGTCGCTGCAGTGGAATATCCCGATCTCCGTTGTCACGCCGTGGATCAAATTCGACATCCGCAACCTGTTCAACGATCACACGCAGATCGCGGGCAACACCACAATCTGTACCTTCCAAAATACCGCCTCAGCGGCTTGCAATGCCGGTACTACCGGTCCTGTCGATTCGCTGGGATACGCGACCTCTTTCAACAAATCCGCGACATTCGGGCGCCCGACTGCTTCGACCAGCTACGTCTCGCCGCGCCAGTACCTTATTTACGCAGGTGTCCGCTTCTAGTCTCGGTTTCCCATGGTGGTTCACGGGGCGGCTACGGCCGCCCCGTTTTTTTGGCACAATGCATTTCCGGAGCGATCAATCCATGAAGACTATGTCGATGTGCGCCATTCTCGCGATCGTTATCTCTACATCCGCCATTGCGAACATCTCACCGAAGTTTGTCGACTGGGCGCAGGGTCCGGTCCGGCACCTCATGACCAAAGAAGAGGCGAGAACGTGGAAGACCTTGCGCTCGGATGACGAGGCGCAGGCATTCATCGACCTTTTCTGGGCACGGCGCGATCCGACACCCACGACACCGCGCAATGAGTTCCGCGAAGATTTCGAGGCGCGCGTCGACTTCGCCGAACGCAACTTCGGAAATGGCAGCGTCAGCGGCGCGCTGAGCGATCAGGGAAAGGTCTTCATTCTCTTTGGACCGCCCTACCGCGTCAGCGGCAAAGCGGGGAAGGACGCCGAATCGGCCTCTACATTCGCCGGCGCGACAAAAGCGCCGGTCGACTCGCAGGGGCAGATCTTGCTCGGTCGTCCGACGGCCGAGCCGAACCAGCAGTTCTGGATGTACGCACACGACAAAAAACCGAAGTTTTTGAACCAAGCCGATTTCACGATCGTCTTCGCCGATGAAGGGCGCGGCGACTGGCGGATCGGCACGACGGAGCGCGTAAATCCAGAATCACTCTTTAATCAGGCGGCCAAAGCGGCCATCGTGTCGCCGAACATGACAAAGGTTCCGGTCTACGAAAAGCTGGCGGCACAGCACAGAACATCGTTCACAAGCGCCGATTTGAAAACGGCCTGGGAGCAGTTCCGCTCCGGCGACAAGCAGACCATCGGTAACGCCAACCTGACCTGGGGAGCGTTCGTCACGCTGGATGGAGAGCAGTTCGTTTCCGCGCAGGTCTACGTCCCCGCCGGCGGCGACATCCCAACCGGTCAGAGAATCACGTCGTTCGCGGTGGTCGAGAACAAGAGCGGCGAGATCATCGACGTCCAAGAGGACGAAGCCACCATGATGGCTTCGGGAAACGACGCGTACATCGATCGGTCGATCGATCTCGGTCCCGGAACGTATACAGCCACCTTTGGTGTCGCGTCCGGCGGACGGATCCTCGCGGCCTCTCGCACCCCCATGACGATCGATGCACTCGACCCGGCATCCACAGGAGTCTCTCCGTTGTTCCTTGCCAGCGCGGTGTACCCGATGAAGACCCAGTGGCGGCCGAAAGATCCGTTCATCTTCGGCGGCCTCAGAGTCGTCCCGCAGGGAGACGCTCTTTTCGCGCCGAGCGGAGACCTCTGGTATTTCGTAGAACTCCGAAATCCCGGTGTCACTGACCAGGGCGTACCGAACGTGCGAGTACAAATCGACATCCGGGGAAAGACGGCAAAGGGACCGGTGGAGATGAAGATACCGATGAAAGACGCCAACCCCGCAAGGCTGAGCGAGAAAGGGCGCTACGGTCTCGGTCTGGCCATCCCGCTCGAGGGCTTCGTGCCAGGCGACTATGCGATTGACATTAAGGTCGTCGATGGGGTGCTGGGGAAGAACTACGATCTCGCAAAACAGTTCAAGGTGCACTGACCGTTGCCAATGAAGCGATAATCCATCGATTGTTGAATCGTCTCTTTCGCGGACTCATCCCGCTCGTTACCGCTGCATTCCTCCTGACCGGCTGCAGGCATCGCGAGTCGAGCTCCGGACAATTTGCGAACGCACCCGTCATCCTCATTACGATCGACACGCTTCGCGCCGATCATCTCTCGATCTACGGCGCGAAGCTCGTCGACACGCCGGCCATCGACCGGCTCGCGGCGGACGGCATCGCCTTCGAGAATGCGTACGCCCATGTTCCGCTGACGTTCCCCTCGCACGCCACGATCCTGACCGGCAGGCTGCCCTACGAGAACGGCGTGCGCAGCAACATCGGCTATACCCTCGATCCCAAGGCGTATCCGACGCTGCCACGCCTCCTCTCCGAACACGGCTACGCGACCGGCGGGGCGGTGTCCGCCTACGTACTGCGGCGCGATACCGGGCTCGGATCACTCTTCGACTTCTACGATGACTCCATGGAAGTCTGGGAGTCCGCGACCCTCGGCGCGCTGCAACGGCACGGCGGCGAGACGGTACGCGCTGCTGTCGGCTGGCTCGACAAGGTGAAGGGCCGCCCGTTCTTTCTTTTTCTCCACCTCTTCGAGCCGCATTCTCCGTACGAGCCGGTTGAACCGTTCCGCTCGAAATACGCCGCCAATCCTTACGACGGCGAGATCGCCACTGCCGACGCAATCCTCGGGCAGTTCCTCGCGGACCTCGACAGGCGCGGTCTCTATGACAAGTCGCTGATCATTCTCGCGGGCGATCATGGCGAAGGATTGGGCGATCACGGCGAGTCGGAGCACGGCGTGCTCCTCTATCGTGAGGTTCTTCACGTTCCGCTGATCGTCAAGCTTCCCGGACGATATCTGGCCGGAAAGCGCGTCTCAGCTCCGGCGCAACTGGTCGACATCCTCCCGACGATTACGGGCGCAGTCGGTTCGCGGGTTCCTGACGGTCTTCCCGGAATGTCGCTGATCGACCTGGCCGAAGGGCGCGCCCGAGCGGAGCGCAAGGTCTACAGCGAGACGCTCTACCCACGGCTGCACCTGGGCTGGAGTCAGTTGCGATCGTTCACTGATGCGCGCAACCACTACATCGAGAGTCCGGCGCCGGAGTTGTTCGATGTCGTCGCCGATCCGCACGAGACGCACAACGTTCGCGCCGAACGCCGCCGCGACGCGGCCGCCTTCGACAGCGAGCTCTCGAAGATCCCTCTCAACCTCCAGGCTCAAAAGCCCGCCAACAGCGAAGAAATGGCGCGCCTCTCCGCGCTCGGCTATCTATCCGGCGCGGCGGTGCATACAACTGGTCCGCTGCGTAATCCGCGCGATCACATCAACGTGCTCGCTCGCGTCCAGCAGACGTTCGTTCTCAACCAACAGAAGCGCTACAGCGAAAGCGTCGCACTCTGCCGCGAGATCCTGCGCGACGAGCCCGACCTCGTCGATGTGTACATGCAGATGGCCGGCGACCTGCGGCGTCTCGGCCGTCTCGCCGAGGCGCTCGAGGCCTATCGCGAAGCAATTCGTCGATCGCCGCAGCTGGTCGATTCAGTGGCAATCGAAATCGCGAACGTGGAGCTCGACCTCGGCGATCTGAAGGCGGCGGAGCTCAACGCCCAACAAGCGATGAAAAGCGATCCGGCGAGTGCGCATCTGATTCTCGCGGCCGTTGCCGAAGCGCGGTCCGATCTGCCTTCGGCGGAACGAGAGGCTCGCCTGGCGGCAGGCCCGGAAGACCGGCCGAACGTCGGCGCGCTGGTCATGCTCGCACGCGTTCTGGCTTCGCAGCAGAGGCTGAACGAGGCGCTGCCCGTCGCAAATCGCGCCGTCGCACATGCCGGCGAAGTAGGCGCGCATCCCGTCGCAACGGTCTTCTCCACGCGCGGCGACATCCTGGCCCGCATGGGGCGGACTGCCGAGGCGGAAGCAGACTTCAGGAAAGAAATCGAACGGTTCCCCGATTCGACGGAAGCGTACGTGCGTCTCGCTCTGCTCTTCGCGTCCGAACATCGATTCGCCGAGATCGGGCCGGCCCTGGAAGCGATGGTAAAAGCGTCGCCGCAACCGGCGACCTACGCCCTCGCCGCGCGCGAGATGAAAGACCTCGGCAACGACGCCGGGGCGCGCGCGTTCCGAAGCCGTGGAGAGCAACTCGCGGCCGCACTTCGCGCACAAAAACGCTAAGCCGGAATTTAGGAATCCGCGAGGATCCACGCCAGCGCCGCGATCGCCGCCGTGTCCTGCGCCAGCTCCTTCGGATCGACTTTGTCGAGCGTGTCGGCGTTGGTGTGGTGGTAATCGAAATAGTGCAGCGGTTCCGGGACGAGACCGAAGCTGGGAACGCCGGCCTGCGTCAGTGGATCGATATCCGCTCCCACTTCCGCGGCCACTTCGAAGCGATTGGCTGAAACAGCGCCAAGTGGTTTCGTCCGAGTTTCAAGCGCGGTCAGGGCATCGCCTTTGATCGATGTCGTGAACCCCGTCGGCGCGGCGCCGCCGGCGTCCGTCTCGATCGCGGCGACGTGCTTGTCCTTGCCGTGATCCTTCGCGTACTGCAGACCGCCGCGCGAACCGTTTTCTTCGTTCATGAACAGAACCGCGCGAATCGTGCGGCGCGGCGTCAGCTTCATCTCTTTCAGGACGCGCATCGTCTCCATGACCATGGCCACACCTGAGCCATCATCGATCGCGCCGGTGGCCAGATCCCACGAATCGAGATGCGCGCCGACGAGGACGATCTCCTCCGGCTTCTCGCTGCCACGGATTTCGGCGATGACGTTCGCGGACATCACGTCCGGCAGCGTCCGCGGCGTCAGGATCATGTGCATGCGCACGCGTTTGTTTCTCGACAACAATCGATGCACGAGCATTGCGTCCTCGGCGGTCATCGCTGCGGCCGGGATTTTCGGCTGCTTCGGATCGTAGCGAAGCGCGCCGGTGTGCGGCGTCCGCAACGACGCCGATCCGATCGAACGGATCACCATCGCCTTCGCTCCGTACTCCGCTGCGCGGCTCGCGCCCGCGCCGCGGAAGGCGACGGCGATGCGGTACGCCTCGAACGCGCGATGCGTGCGCACGAGCTCCATGTCCATCGGATTGTTGTAGAAGACGATCTTGCCCCGCAGTCTGGCCGCGCCGAGCGTCTTCAGTTCATCGAACGAATCGACTTCGATAATGTCCGCCGTGATGCCCGCGTCGGGCGTGGCCACGCTGCCGCCGATCGCCGTCAGCACGATGTTGTGATCCGCCGGCGACACCAGCCGCGCTTCTTCCCGCCCGCGCACCCAATGCGGCACCATCACCGGCTCGTTCGTCACCGGAATGCCCCATTCGCGAAACTGCTGCGTCGTCCACGCCACCGCTTTCGCTGCACCTTTCGATCCGGTCAGCCGCGCGCCGATGTCGTCGGTGATGTGACTCAGAGTCTCGTACGCGCGCGACGATTGGACCTCACGCGCAACGATCGCGTCCGCCGTCGATTGCGCGGACGCGGACAACGAAACCAGCAGCGGCAGAAAGCGAACCAAGTCTTTCATCGGCCACGAAGTGTAGCGCCTGGGAGCTACAACTCTTCCGTATCGATCTGCGCGCGCTGCAGTGCGCCGGAGTAATCGACGTAGATCGACTTCCATTCGCTGAAGACGTCGATGCCGGCAACGCCCGCTTCGCGATGTCCGTTACCGGTCTGTTTCGTCCCACCGAACGGCAGATGGACCTCGGCGCCGATCGTCGGGGCGTTCACGTAGAAGATGCCGGTGTACATGTCGCGCATGGCCACGAAGGCTTTGTTGATGTCGCGGGTGTAGATCGACGACGACAAGCCGTACTTCACGCCGTTGCCGATCGCGATCGCCTCATCGAGCGAATCGCAGCGCATCACCGCGGTGACCGGACCGAAAATCTCCTCCTGCGCGATGCGCATGTCGGGAGTCACGTCCGCGAACACTGTCGGCTGGTGGAAGTGGCCCTTTCCGTACGCGCCGTCAGTCAACGTCGCGCCGCCCGCGGTGACGGTTGCGCCTTCGTCCTGGCCGATCTTCACGTATTCGGAAATCGTCTTGATCTGCGATGCCGAAATATTTGGCCCCATGTCGGTCTGCGGATCGAGGCCGTTGCCGACGCGCAGCGCCTTCGCCCGCGCTGAGAGTTTCGAAACGAACTCGTCATAGATTTTGCGATGCGCGACGATCCGCGACGCCGCCGTGCAGCGCTGACCGGCTGTCCCGAAAGCGCCCCAGAGCGCCCCGTCGACGGCGAGGTCGACGTCCGCGTCGTCCATCACCAGGATCACGTTCTTGCCGCCCATCTCCAGGTGCACGTGCTTGAACTGCGGCGCGCAGGCGATGGAAATCTTGCGGCCGACGTCGGTCGATCCGGTGAACGAGATCACCGAGACCTTCGGATGCGTCAGCATCGGCTCGCCAACCTGAGAGCCGCCGCCGGTCACCACATTGAATACACCGCGCGGCAGCCCAGCTTCCGCGAATGCTTCCGCCAGCATGACCACGGACAGCGGCGTCTGCGATGCCGGCTTGATCACCACCGTGTTGCCGCAGATCAGCGCCGCCATCGACTTCCATGCCGGGATCGCGATCGGAAAGTTCCACGGTGTGATCATGCCGGCCACGCCGAGGGGCATGCGCACGGCCATGTTGAACTTGTTGGGGAGCTCGGAAGGCGTCGTCACGCCATGCAGGCGGCGGCCTTCGCCGGCCATCAGGAAGGCCATATCGATCGCTTCCTGCACGTCGCCGCGCGTCTCCTGGAGCACCTTCCCCATCTCGCGCGTCATCTCCGTCGCGATCGCTTCTTTATCGCGCTTGAGAATGTTGCCGACGGCGTAAAGATAGTCGGCGCGGATCGGCGCGGGCGTGAGGCGCCATGGATGAAACGCGCGGTCCGCGGCGTCAACCGCGGCATTCAAATCGTCCGCGTTCGACTCCTGGAACGTGCCGATGAGGTCATCGTTATCGGCGGGGCTGCGGTTCTCGAACGTATTGCCGGTCGCCGAGGCGATCCACTGGCCGTCGATGTAATTCTTGTAGTCGCGCGTTTCGCGCAGAGCGGGAGTGCTCATGATTCCTCCGTGTGGCACAGACATTCCGTGTGGCACAGACACTCCTGTCTGTGCGGGATTGCAGAATTGGCGGGCTACTTCTTCGGCGGCTCCGCGGACACATTCGGTTTCGTCGATCCCATGTCGACCGAGCCGCGGAACCGCGCGCCCTCGGCGACGACGATCTTGGGCGCCTTGATGTTGCCTTCGACGTTGGAGCTGGCCACCAGCTCCACGCGCTCGTCAGCGGAAACGTCGCCGGTCAGCTTCCCTTCCACGGTCACATTCTTCGCGTGAACGGTGGCCTCGATGCGCGCCTTCGTTCCGACGCGAAGATCGCCGGTGAGATTGATCTTCCCCCGCACCGTGCCTTCGATGAGGATCGGTTCCGAGCCGGTGACTGTGCCGTCGATCGTCACATTCGGCCCAAAAAACGTCCCGCTGTGCGCCGTCTGCGTCTCTGCGCTACGCGGCTGTGGAGGAGTGTCTTTCGTCGAAAAAAGCGCCATGGGCCGCGAAGCATAGCAGAGCCGGCACGGCCGGCAGCGCGGGTTGCCCAGGGCTCCGCCGCAATCGCATCAAGCATCCCAAGCTCCGGTCAATTCGACGGTGACGAATCGGTTGCGGCTTGCCGTTTGCCGGAGTAGGCGGGAACGGTGCATTACACTTCGCGCGCTCATTCAACGCCTGAAGAATCAGGTCGTAAGGAGCGCGGAGGGAGTCTTCAGCGTGAGACGTTTTGCAGTGATTCTGACGATTAGTGCCCTGGCATTCTGCAAGGGCAGAGGCAGCAAGGACGAACAGTACCGCACCGAAAAAGTCGACCGCGGCAACATCACCATGACCGTCACCGCGACCGGCACCCTGTCGGCCGTCACGACCGTGCAGGTCGGCAGCCAGGTGTCGGGCGTGATCGCCCGGCTCTACGCCGATTTCAACAGCCGCGTCTCGAAGGGCCAGCTCTTGGCCGAGCTCGACCCGACGCCGTTTCAGCAACAGGTCGAACAGCGCCAAGCCGACGTCACCAAGTCGAAGGTTGAAGCCGCGAACACGCGCATCAACTACGACCGGCAGGTGCGCCTCGTGAAAGCCGGCCTCTCGCCGCAGTCCGATCTCGACTCCGCGCGCGCCGCGTACGAAGGCGCGAACGCGCAAGTGCAGCAGTCGACGGCGGCGCTCAATCAGTCGCTGACCAACTTGAAGTACACGAAAATCGTCTCGCCGATCGACGGCATCGTGGTCGATCGCGAATACGACGTCGGCCAGACAGTGGCGGCGTCGTTCTCCGCGCCGACGCTCTTCTCCATCGCGCAGGACATGACCAAGATGCAGGTGCAGGCCGACGTCGATCAGTCGGACATCGGCCGCATCGCCGTCGGACAGCCGGCGCGTTTCACCGTCGACTCCTATCCCGATCAGGAATTCCGCGGCCGCATCTCGCAGATCCGTCTCAACGCAACGGTCAGCCAGAATGTCGTCACCTATCCGGTCATCATCGAAGTGGCGAATCCCGACGAAAAGCTGCGTCCGAAAATGACGGCGAACGTCACCATCGATGTCGCGGTGGTGCGCGACGTCCTGCGCGTTGCGAACAGCGCGCTGCGCTTCAAGCCGGACACTGCAACAGGCGGCCCCGCCGCGACGACGTCCGGCGGACGCAACGCCAGCTCCACTGCCACCACCGAGACAACATCAACGCAGACCGCATCGACGTCGACCGTGGATCGCGCCGCACGTTTCCGCAATCGCCAGAACGGACAGACATCGACATCGACTGCCGGCGGCATGAGTCCCGAGGAGCGCGCCGCGCGCTGGGCCAACCGCACGGCCGGAGTGGGCGGTGTTGCGGGCGCACTCGGCGCTCCGCCGGCTGCTCGCAAACGCCCGCAGACCGTCTACGTTCTCGGCGCGGAAAACAAACTCACCGCGGTTGAGATCCGCACCGGCATCACGGACGGCCACTACACCCAGATCGTCTCCGGCGATCTCAAGCCCGGCGACGACGTCGTCATCGGCCTGGCTACTTCGAAGGTCGATTCGAATCCGCCTCCGGGTACGAGCAATCCGATGGGCGGCGGACGTCCGGCCGGCGGTGGCGGCGGCAGAGGTGGCCGGTAGTGCCGGATAAGGTCATCGAGATCCACGGCCTCACCAAGGTGTACTCGATGGGCGAGGTCGAAGTCCGTGCGCTTGCGGGCCTCGACCTCGTCGTCGATCAAGGCGAGTTCCTGGCGGTCATGGGACCTTCCGGCTCCGGCAAGTCGACGCTGATGAACATCCTCGGATGTCTCGATCGTCCGACCGACGGCTCGTACAAGCTCGACGGCATCGACGTCTCCACGCTCGACCGCGACGAGCGCGCCGTCATCCGCAACGCCAAAATCGGCTTCGTCTTTCAAAGCTTCAATCTTCTCGCGCGCACCTCGGCCGTCGAAAACGTCGAGCTCCCGCTCATCTACGGCGACCTCGGGTGGTCGCGCGAAGAGCGCCACAAGGCTGCGATGGATGCACTGCATCGCGTCGGCCTCAAAGGACGCGAGCACAATCATCCGTCGCAACTTTCCGGCGGTCAGCAGCAGCGCGTGGCCATCGCCCGCGCGCTCGTGACCGATCCGGCCATGCTCCTCGCCGACGAGCCGACCGGGAACCTCGACTCGCGCACGTCCGAGGAGATCATGGGGATTTTTCAATCGCTGAACGACAGCGGCAAGACCGTCGTCTTGATCACGCACGAACCTGACATCGCGCAGCACGCCAAGCGCGTCATCACCGTGCGCGACGGCGTGATCCAGCACGATGAGAAAGTCGAGCAGCATCGCGTCGACGTGCGCGGCATCGCCGCGCCGGCCGCGCCCATCCCCGTGGAGGCAACCCGATGAAGAGCTCCGTCATGCGCATCAGCAACATCACGCTCGTTGGTTTGCGGGCAATCGCGCGCAACAAGATGCGCTCGTTTCTGACCGCGCTCGGCATCATCATCGGCGTGGCCTGCGTCATCGCCGTCGTGGCCATCGGCAACGGCGCCACCAAGTCGATCGAGAACACGATCAACGCCCTCGGCACGAACTACATCATGGTCTTCCCCGGCGCTTCGACATCGAGCGGCGCCCGGATGTTCACCGGCAACTCCACACTCACCGCCGATGACGCCGACGCCATCAAGAACGAATGCCCGGCAGTTGCCTACGTCGCCCCGACCGTCCGCAGCGCCGCACAAATCGTGGCCGGTGAGCTGAACTGGGGGACGTCCATTCAGGGCGTCGGCGTCGACTACCCGCTCATCCGCTCGTGGAACGTTTCGGACGGCTCGTTCTTCACCGATCAGGATGTGAAGAGCGCTTCGAAAGTGGCCGTCCTCGGCAAGACCGTCGCCGACAATCTTTTTCCTGACGGCCAGGCCGTCGGTCAGATCGTGCGCATCAAAAACGTCCCATTCAAAGTGACCGGCGTCCTCGAGAAAA
This sequence comes from Thermoanaerobaculia bacterium, assembly GCA_035996815.1. Lineage (GTDB taxonomy): Bacteria > Acidobacteriota > Thermoanaerobaculia > Gp7-AA8 > Gp7-AA8 > JADGNZ01. Next base: position 167,437 of record DASYJF010000037.1, read on the forward strand.
AGGGCGGCAACATGATGGGACAGGATCAGGACGACGTCGTCGTCGCGCCCTACACGACGGTGATGAAGCGCCTCTCCGGGAAGACCAAGATCGACATGCTCCAGGTCTCTGCCGCCTCGGCATCGCAAGTCCAGGAAGCGCAGAATGAGATCGACGCCGTCCTCCGCCAGCGCCACCGCATCCCGCCGAACGGCGACGCCGATTTTCAGATGCGCTCGCAGGAAGAGATCGCCCAGGCCCAGGGGCAGCAGGCGACCATTCTGCGCATGCTCCTGATCTGCATCGCCGCCATCTCATTGTTCGTCGGCGGCATCGGCATCATGAACATCATGCTGGTGTCGGTCACGGAGCGCACGCGCGAGATCGGAATCCGTATGGCCATCGGCGCGAAAGGCCGCCACGTCCTGCTGCAGTTTCTCTTCGAAGCGGTGACACTGGCGATCGTCGGTGGCGGAGTCGGCGTGGCCTTCGGTATCGGCGCATCGTTCGCGGTCAAGCACTTCCTGCAATGGCCGATCGTGGTGACGCCGACCTCGGTTGCGCTCTCGTTCGGAGTGGCCGCGTTCGTCGGGATCTTTTTCGGGTTTTACCCGGCGCGCAAAGCGTCCCGGCTCGATCCGATCGATGCCCTCCGCTACGAGTAACGGCTAATTCGGTTCGAGCGGCCGCGGGTCGCCCGCGTGTATTGCGGCGTCCGCGACGGCTTGGTTCGATTGCTGCGCCGGCATCCGCGTCAGCGCGACCTCGCGAACCATGGCCACAAGCTGCGGCACATCGAACGGCTTGCGTACGATTCCGTGTACGAGATTCGGCGCGATGTGGCGGACGGTGACGTCGTCAAACGCCGTCATCACGAAGACGACCGTGCGCGAATTCGGATCGCTTTCATGAAACGCCTGGAGGAACTCCACGCCGGTCACGATCGGCATCATCAGATCGAGAAGGATTACCGCGTACTCCGCGGACCGCGTCAGCGTCAGAGCCTCGGCACCATTGACCGCGGCATGAACCTCGAACGGCTCGCGGCGCAACGCGGCGATGAGTAATGCCCGGATGGCGTCATCGTCTTCCACGACCAGAACCTTAGGGGACTGAGACATTCCGTCGCGTGCATGCGGATTTCAGACCAGCAGCCCGAGAGCGCTGCCGTCCCGAAAAAAGTTGTGCTCGATATTTGCAGTGAATGCAAAATGCCAAACGATCCATGAAGCAAATCTGTGAAGAGATTCGGGTCTTCGAAGGAACCGCCGAGCGCACCGGCGAGATGCTCGAAATCCGCGGCCTGAAAGCGCACAAGAACGGCTGCACCAGCATGCGCGACCTCGTCCGCAAATACAAAATCCTCGGCGACGGCCACTTCTACCTCCCCGTCGGCAACTGGCCCGGCGACGCCCCCACCGTCTCCCTCGACAACGTCAAATGGATCGGCCTCGACAAAGCCTTCCACGCCCGGCAGCGCTTCGCGCCACGCGTGGAAGACGACAAGTCGTAGCGGCTGTTCGAGTCGCGTATCCTCGCGCGATGAGCACCGCAATCGATCGCTTCCGCCAGCTTCATGAATCGGGATGCTTCGTTCTGCCGAACCCGTGGGACATCGGCAGCGCGCGGCTTCTTGTCCACCTCGGATTTCCAGCGCTGGCCACGACCAGCTCGGGATTCGCGTGGTCGACGGGACGACGCGACAATCACGTCCCGCTCGACGAGGCGCTTGCGCATTTCCGCGCGCTCGCCGCGGCAGTCGACGTGCCGGTCAACGCCGACTTCGAGGGCGGCTTCGCCATCGAACCTGACGGAGTCGCAGCGAATGTCATCGCCGCCGCGGCGACCGGCGTGGCAGGACTTTCGATCGAAGACTCGACTGGCGACAAAGAGAATCCTCTTTTCGATTTCGATCTCGCCGTGCGCCGCATCGAAGCGGCGCGCGCGGCAATCGATCGTAGCGGCACCGGCGTCCTCCTCACCGCGCGATCCGAGGGCTTCATCGCCGGCCGGCCCGATCTCGGCGAAACGATTCGCCGCCTGATCGCCTTCGCCGCCGCCGGCGCCGACTGCCTCTACGCACCGGGCCTGCGGACGATGAGCGACGTCAAAACGGTCGTCGACGCCATCGCCCCGAAGCCGTTCAACCTCCTCGCAACTCCCTTCACCGACGGCACCACCGTCGCCGAGATGGCGGCGTCCGGCGTCCGCCGCATCAGCGTCGGCGGCGCGCTGGCGCGAACCGCTTGGACGGGCTTCCTCGCCGCCGCCAAAGAAATCGCCGACCAAGGCACCTTCACCGCCCTCGGACGCGCGATACCCGGCGTAGAGATGAACGGATATTTCGACTGAGCGACGGCTGCAACTTTTTCGGCTTTGTCGCTGTTCCGGCTATCCTTACAACCTCACCGATGACGCAGATTCGATTCAAGTTCGACCCGGAAAAACTCGTCCAGGCGCTCGCGTTTTTTGCGTCGCGAGGCGTAAACGATCTCGACACGCTCAAGGCCGTCAAGCTCCTCTACTTCGCCGATCGCCAACACCTGCTGCGCTATGGCCGTCCCATCCTCGGCGACGACTACTACTGCATGAAGAACGGGCCGATTCCGACGAACGCACTTAGCCAGATCCAGGACGCTCTTTCACCGAATCCGACTGGCGATCACGACGCGTTGTTCGATGAGTACCTCGGCGTCGATCGTGCGCATCAATATCCCCGTTTCACCGCCAGGAAGAATCCGGACGTCGATGTCTTCTCTGCGTCCGATCTCGAAGTACTCGGCGAGGTTCTGGCGACCTACGGCAGCACATCGGCGTGGAAGCTGCGCGATCTCACTCACCTCGACGAATGCGTCAAACGCGCGGACGAGGAACGCCTCTCGCGCGGAGTCGGCAGCGTCCGCATCCCATTCGAATTGTTCTTCCTCGGCACCGACAGCAAGCTGCTCCCGCTGGTCGAAGCCGATCAGGAAAACAGGGACTTCGCCGAGTCGCTGAGCTGGTGAATCGTTGAGGTCGCGCGATGACCAGCATCCCCACATTTCTTCAGCGGGGATGCGTCTTCAGAGCCGAGCACGACGCGTCGTACGATTTCTGGAAGTCGGCTGACGCCCGCTGGAAACTGTGTCTGGCCTTCAACTCCTTCCGCCCGATGCGGCCAGCGACGTTCACGTTTCATCGCCACATCGAAGCTAACCTACTTCCGCGAGAATCCTCATCTGCTCTCTGAGGTGCTGATTGTTCCGCCGAATGTGTACAGCTTCTTCCCCGAAGAAACGGCCATCGATTTTCGCGATCTTCATCTCGTGCCCTTCGCAAAACTTCAATCGAACGGACTTCGCGTCCTCGGTCATTTGACATCCGCGGACACTCAACGGTGCGAAGCGACGATCCGAACTGCATGTCTTTTGTCGAACCGCGACCGGCGGCGGCTGAACCTGCTCGACTAGGTCGTCACCTCAATCACGCGACTGCCGTCCTCGTCGACGCGAATGGCGATTTCCACGTGGCCGTCTTCGAATTCTGCGAAGTCGCGTTTCGGCCATTCGATCAGTTTCACGCCGGGACCTTGAAGGAGCTCGGGGATGCCGATCTCCATCCACTCGCGGCGATTTTCGGAGAGGCGGTAGCCGTCGATGTGGATGATCGGGGCGCGGCCGGCGATCGGGTACTCATGCACGATCGCGAACGAGGGCGACGCGACCTCGGACGGATTCGCGCCGAGCTCCGCGGCGATGGCGCGGACGAGAAACGTCTTGCCCGCGCCGAGGTCGCCGATGAGGTGAACGACGGCGTCGGGCGCGAGCGTGCGCGCGATCTCGCGTCCGGCGGCTTGTGTTTCCGCTTCGGTGGAGCAGAGGTAGGTGGTCATCGCGATCTCCCGGCCACCCGCACATCAAGGAGTGTCTGTGCCACACGCTTCGCGTTGGTTAGCAGGACGAGGCCTGTGTGGCACAGACACTCCTGTCTGTGCTTTTGCAACCGCGCAATCGTTTCCTGATAACCCACGAACTAAGACTCCCGCAGCCGTTTGATCGCGAACGGAATCCGTTCCGCGAGGTCGAGGGCGGCCAGGCCGATGTCGCCCATCTCGGCGTTCAGCATGTCGCCGGCGAAACCGTGGAGGTAGACGGCGGCGATGGCGGCTTCAAAGGGATCGATGCCGCGGGCGAGCAGCGCGGCGATCATGCCGCGGGCGAGCAGCGCGGCGATCATGCCGCCGAGGACATCGCCCATACCGCCGGTGGCCATGCCGGGATTACCGGTGGGGTTGACGTTGACGTGGCCGTCCGGCTCCGCGATCAGCGACTGAAATCCTTTGAGGACGACGATGCAGCCGGTGGCGCGGGCCACTTCGCGCGCGGCGTCGATGCGGTGCGCGTTGATGTCCTTCGCCGTCGATCCGACGATGCGCGCGAGCTCGCCGGGATGTGGCGTGATCACGCGCGGGCGGTGCGCAGGATTCAGCTCGTCGCCGCGCTCGGCGAAAGCGTTCAGCGCCGAGGCGTCGATGACGAGCGGCTTCTCAATGTTCGCGACGAGTTGGCGGATGCGCGCGTAGCTGTTTTCGTCGTCGGCGAGTCCGGGTCCGATCAGAACCGCGTCTTTTCCGTTGATGAAGTCCAGAACGTCGTCGCCGGAGAACGTCATTGATTCGATCGAGCCGGCGTTGACGAGTTTCGCGGTTTCGCTATCCGTCGCAACGCTCACCAACCCGGCACCGCTGCGGATCGCGCCGCGCGCCGCGAGCACCGCGGCGCCGCTGCGTCCGGGCGAGCCAGCGATGATGGCGACGTGGCCGTACGTTCCCTTGTGCGTCGCGGCCAGTCGCGGCTCGATGTACGGCCGCACGTCTGCGGGCGTGGTCAGCGCGAGCGTGACGTTTTCGTCTTCGATGGCGGCGTGCGGGATGGAGATGTCGGCGACGATCACCTCGCCGCAGTTCATCGCGGCCGGCTCGAAGACATGGCAAATCTTCGGCGCGGCGAACGTGATCGTGAGCGCCGCGCGAACGCATGGCTCGAACGGATCGGCCGTTGACGCACTCGCCCCACTCGGCAGATCGACGGCGACGATCGGCAATCCGAAATCGTTGATCGTGCGAATCGTCTCCGCATACAGCCCCTCGGGCGCGCGATCGAGTCCGGTACCGAAGATGGCGTCGACGATGAGGTCCGCGTCCGCGGCGTGGACGAGCGCTTCGTTCAGCGAGTCGTCATCGACGATCTCGTACAACGGCAGCGCGAATCGCTCGCAGATCTCGAGATTGGCCGCCGCATCGCCGTGAATTTTCGTCCGATCGCCGATGATGAAAACGCTGGCCACGACGCCGCGTTGCTCGAGATGCCGTGCGATCGCAAACCCGTCACCGCCATTCGCACCGAGGCCGCAGAAGATCGCGGCGCGGTCGCAGTCGGGATAGTGCTCGCCGATCGCGTCGACGACCGCCAGCGCTGCGTTCTCCATCAGCACAATCGACGGAATGCCGAAGCGCTCGGTCGCGCGACGGTCGATCGATTTCATCTGAGACGATGTGAGGATGTGCATCGCGCGTAACTCTACCGCCGACGACGATACATTCAGTCAGTCGATCAATGCGGTTCGCTATTTCGCAATTGCAGTGAGACCGAGAAGGTTGACGTTTTCCAGGTACTTGCTCTCCTCGATGTATTGACCGACCGTTTGAATCTCTTGTTTCGATTTTCCCTGCGGCTTAAAGTCGAGCGACAGGTGGTAGCTCGCGCTCGCTGGAAACTTGCTGCTGAAGAAGTAATGCAAGCCGTCGGCAACAACCTTCGCCGGGAAAACGTAAACGGACGGCTCATTACTAGAGCTGGAAATGTCCACACAACATACAAAACGTTGTTCGAGTGGAATGTTGTCTTGCCGCGGATTAGCATACTTGCTTTGAAGTATCCAGCGACGATGATAAGTCGCGGACGACTTCACCTCGATGAAGGCGACGTGGCCGCTCTTGTCGAACGCCAGCAGGTCGTAGCTGATCGTGCTACCCCACTGCAAACTGACCATGTAGCCACGTTGGCAGAGCCTAGACGCAACCAAAAACTCCCCCGCCAAGCGGTAAAGGTTCTTCTTCTCGTTTGTGACCTTTTCAGTGCGAGTCACGGCCGCTCCACCACGTCCACCTTCTTCGTGTTGTCGTCCGGATTGCGGTCGACGAGTTTGTTGAGTGGGTCGATCCCCGCGCGGTCGGGCTTCGTGGCGATCACGAATGAGAACGTAGCGTACGGTGACGTCAGGTGGTGCTTCTCGATCGCGAGGACCGGTTCGTTTCCTTTGATCTTTGATGCGCCGAGGACGCCGATGTCGACCCAGTCGTTGACGGGGATCGACGTCTCTTTTCCGCGGTCGTCGGCGCGGAACTTTTTCGACTCGACGGTGACGGTGACAACGTACTTGCCGTCGGGGCGTTTCGAGACTTTCGCTGTCGCCGCTTTGTTGTCGTAGAGCGTGATCGTTTCGAAGAGATCCGTGATCAGCGACTGCTTTTCGGGCGGCGTCACCGCGCGGAAGTCGGCGATGAGGGCGCGCGTCGTGACATACGGCGGCTTTTCGAAGGCGTGGTCGTGGATGAGCTGGCGGAGGGCGGCGTTGACTTTGTCTTCGCCGATTTCGTCGCGCAGCTCGTACATCACCAGGCTGCCTTTGCGGTAGTGGATGTAGCCCTGATTTTCGACGAGCATCAGCGGCATCTCGGCCACCAGCTCGCCGCCGCGGCCGGCCAGGTAGCGATCGAGCTCGTATTTCAGGAAGCGGCGCATCTTGTCGCGGCCGTACTCCTTCTCCATCACCATCAGCGCCGAATATTGCGCCAGCGTTTCGGCGAGCATCGAGCCGCCCTGCACGTCGGCGCCGATGACCTGGTGCGCCCACCACTGGTGCGCGACTTCGTGCGCGGTGACGTAGTAGACGTAGTCGATGTCATCTTTGTTGCGCAGGTCGGCCACGAAGCCGATCGACTCGGAGAACGGGATCGTGTTCGGGAACGACTGCGCGAATTGCGCGTAGCGCGGGAACTCCAGGATGCGTACCTGCTTGTGCTGGTACGGCGAGAAGTTCGTTGTGAAGTAGTCGAGCGACTTCTGCACGCCGTAGATCATCCGGTCGACGTTGTAGGCGTGCTTCGGGTCGAAGTAAATCTCGATCGGGATGCCCTTCCACGTGCTCCGCTTCACCTCGTAGCGCGCGGAGAGGTACGCGAAAAATCCGAGAATCGGCGAGGTCGTTTTGTAGCGGAAGTAGCGGCGGCCGTTCGCGCTCCACTCCTTCTGCAGGTATCCCGGCGCGAGGGCGATCTGGTCGGGCGAGGTGCTGACGGTCGTATCGAGATTGATCCAGTCGGCGTCGCGGGTGATGCCGTTGTCGAGGCGTGCTTTGTGATCGTCGATCTTCGCCGCGCGCACGACCGGCGCGAGACCGTATTTGCGGCGCTTGGGCGTTTCCTGCAGCTCGACGTTCGGGCTGTAGCCGAGGTGCGGGAAGGTGGCGAAGTTGTTGATGAAGGTGCCGTTCGCGACGATCGTGTTGTCGCGGCTGACGTTCTCGAATCCCTGGTGGTGAATCGTGACCGTGAACGACATCGGAATCGTTGCGCCGGGCGCGAGCGGCTGCGCGAGGTGGTAAATGAAGTAGCCGTGATCGGCGTCGTTCTTCGCCAGCGTCGCGCCGGGGATCTGCACGGAAAGCGGGACGTCGGGGACCATGACCACGTGCAGATCGCTGATCGGCTGCTGCGTTTTATTGACGAGCGTGTACGTGCCGTGGATGTCCACCCAGCGTTTGTCGGGGTAGATGTCGACATTCGCCTGCACGTCGGTGATGCGCGGCTGCAGGATGCGGTCGTATCTCTTGTACAGCTTCTCCGTTTCCGCGGAGCGTTTGTCGCGCTGGTCGTCCGTCGAGTAGTGATTGAGAACGTTCGTGTTGTAGAAGATGTAGCAGCCGGTGGAGACGAATGCGATCGCGAACAGCGCCAGCATCGTCACTGCCGGAATCCCGAGGCGGCCGCGTGCGACGCGCGTGCGGATGCGCATCGCCGTCTCCGTGCCGCGCACCCAGAAGAGGTGACCGATGATCAGCAGGATCGCCGCGAAAAACGTCCAGTAGAGACTGAACCACTCGAACGGACGCGCGAAATGTCCGTAGCCGTTCATGTCGGAGTAGGTCGTGTCCGGCAGGACGAATACCTGATAGAGGTGGTGCTGGTAGTGCAGCGCGTCCAGCACGACCTGCGCGACGATGTAGAAGAGTGCGATCAGAAATCCGACGTAGCGGTTGTTGGTGATGATCTGGCCGAGGAACATCAGGATCGTCACCAGCAAGAGCTTCATGCCGAGGATGAGGAATGCGCCGCGGAAGTAGAGGCCGAGCTCGAAGTGGAAATAGTCCTTCGAGGCCTGCACGGCGATGGTGGTCAGCACCGCCGCGAATAGCGTGAAGTAGAGCGTGATGCAGAGCGCCGTCAGCTTGCCGGCCCAGATCGCCCAGGTCGGCGACGGCATCGTGTCGGTGACCTCGTTCAGCTTGAGCATCCGCTCGCGCCAGACGATTTCGCCCGCGTAGAAGGCGGCGATGATCACCGCGAAGAAAAAGAAGTTGCCCTCGATCACTTCGAGCATCTCGTACGTGACGGGATAGAAGCGCGTCCCGAAAATCGGACCGGCGAAGACGGCGCCGCCGACGGTGTTGAGGACGGCCAGCAGCATGATCACGATGAACGGCAGGCTCTTGAGAATGGCGCCGGTTTCGACGCGGATGGTCGTGAAGTACTGCCGCACCGAGGCCGTGCCGCCGAAGTGCTGCGAAACGTGCGGGATGGCGATGCCGGCGGGAGCGAGCACTTCATCCTTCGCAGCAGACTTTTTCTTTTTCCTGCCCGAACCGCTTCCTACTTCCATCTTGAAAAACACGAACGTCAATCCGAGCAGGACGAGTGCGACGCCGATCCAGAGCAGGCGGTTGCCGAGGAAGACGCCGTCGAGCGGGAGGAGGTTGTTGTTCTTCTCGAACACCGTCCAGTAGCGCGTGGTGCGCACGAACGGCGAGAAGCCGAACGGATCGAGCAGGATGCCGATCTTTTCGCTGTCGAGATCGCGCAGCGAAACGCGCGAGACGATGTACGCGACATAGAACGCGGCCACCGAGGTGTATGTGGCCATGAGGCTGCGCGTCAGCGCCGCAACGGTGAAGAAGATCGCCGCGAAGAGGAAGAGGTTCGGCAGGATCAGGACGAAGTACGAGAAGACGTAGGGCTTCAGAGCAAACGCCCCGAGCCGTTCCTTGTCCAGCCACGGCATGAACGAGCCGACCATGATCGCGGTCACCACGCCGAGGTAGACCAGGCTGGAGACGATGAACGCGGCGGTGAAGCGGCCGAAGAGATACTGGCTCTTCTTCACCGGCGACGAGAAGAAAAGCGAGTCGGTGTTGTATTCGAAGTCGCGGTTGATGGCGCTGGCGACGTACGCCGTCGTCGTCAGCACGCCGAAGGTCGACATCACCAGCAGCAGCTGCATGATCACGAACGGCGCGTTGCGATTGACGTTGCCGAGCGCGCCACCGATCTGCACCGCGTCCGAGGTCACCGCGCCGAACGTCATGAAAAAGAAAATGATGAAGAGGATGTAGAACAGCGGCTGCCGCAGGTGATAGCGCAGCTCGAACTTCAGGATTTCCCAGCTCATGGTCAGGCCGCCTCTGCCTGCGGCTGGCTGTCGCTCTTGATGTAGTGGAAGTAGACGTCTTCGAGCGAAGCAGTGATTGGTTCGAACGTCGGATCGGGCTGCGCGTCGCTAACCGTGTGAATGACGGTGCGTCCTCCGACGAGGCGCGTGGAGATGACGGTGTAGCGTCGCTGGAAATCGTCGAGCTCCTGCTTTCCAATCACGCGCCGCCACACTTTTCCGATCAACTCGCGCACCGCGGCCTGCGGATCGCCGCTCATCAGCACGCGGCCGCCGGAGATGATGGCCATCTGCGAGCAGAGGTCGCTGACGTCTTCGACGATGTGCGTGGAGAGGATGACCACGACGTTCTCGCCGATCTCCGCCAGCAGGTTGTGAAACCGCACTCTCTCCTCGGGATCGAGTCCCGCGGTCGGCTCGTCGACGATGATCAGTTTCGGATTTCCGAGCAGCGCCTGCGCGATTCCGAATCGCTGCCGCATGCCGCCGGAGAAGGTGCTGAGGTTCTGCTTTCGCGCGTCGAAAAGATTGGTCCTCTGAAGCAGCGCGTTGACCGTCTCGCGCCGCTCCTTCGCATTGACGATCCCCTTCAGCACCGCGAAGTGATTCAGCATCGCCTCGGCGGTAATCCTCGGATACACCCCGAACTCCTGCGGCAGATATCCGAGCAGGCGCCGCACTTTGTCCTTTTCGCGAAGGACGTCGATATCGCCGAGCGCGATCGAACCGGAATCGGCTTCCTGCAGCGTGGCGATCGTGCGCATCAGCGTCGACTTCCCCGCGCCGTTCGGCCCGAGCAGTCCGAACATGCCGGTAGGAATCGCGAGCGATACATCCTGCAGCGCTTTGACGCCGTTGGGGTACGTTTTGGACAGACCTTCGATGCGCAGTTCGAGCATGGTTTCTCCGTTCGGGGGATTTGGGTCGCTACCGTACTACGGGAGGCGGCGCGGAAGGTTGTCGTTGAGTGGGTGGGAATGTCGCGACCAAGCAGCGCTCGTCTCGCCGACGGTCGCGCGCGAAGGCACGCTTAACAAACTTAGCCCCGCGCTTGGCGCGGGAAAACGGACGAGGCCGAGTTTCGTGGCATCGCGCGCCACTCCGAAACCCCGCGCCGAGCGCGGGGCTAAGTTTGTCGAGCGCGCCTTCGCGCGCGTTCGACGCCCGGCTTCTCAACACGCTCTGACAGTTACGCCGTGGCCGGCAGCGCGATTCTCGCGATCTCGTCGACGAGGTGGAACGGGTCGATCGGCTTGGAGAGGTATGCGTCGAAACCGCTGGCTCGCTCGCCGGTGGCGGGGAACGCCGACAACGCCACGATTTTCAGCGTGGCACCGTATGCGCGTTCGCGCAGCGTGCGCGTGAAGGTGTAGCCGTCCGTCTGGGGCATAGAGATGTCCGTGAGGACGATGTCGGGGCGATGATCATCGATCGCTTCAAGAGCCGCGGCGGCGGAATCGAACGCCAGGAGATTCGCGCCGGCCGCTCGGAGGACAGCGGACACCATCTTCCGCGACTCCTGCTCATCGTCGACCAGGACGATCTCGAGGCCGCGCAGGCGGTCGCGATGCATGAACGTGTCGCCGAGCGCGTTGCGGACGGGACCGGTGGCCGCGGCGATGGAGCGCACCGGCAGCGTCACCGTGAACGTCGATCCTTTGCCGCGTCCCTCGCTCTCCGCCGACACCGTTCCGCCATGCGCCTCGGCGATGTAGCGGACGATCGAGAGGCCGAGCCCGAGGCCGCCGTGAACGCGCGTCTGCGGCGATTCGGCCTGCCGGAACGGCTCGAAAATGTGGGGCAGGAATTGCGGATCGATCCCTTCGCCGCTATCCGTCACCGACACCAGTACTTGCGACGCCGTGCGCCGCGCCGAAACCTCTACTTTTCCGCCGCGCCGCGTGAACTTCACCGCGTTGTTGAGTAGGTTCCAGATCACCTGCTGGATGCGGGTCGGATCGGCCACGATCATTCCGAGCGTCGGTGGAAGCGACATCGTGATCGTTATCTGCTTCGCTTCGGCTGTCGCATTCACCGCCTCCGCCGCGTTCATGATTACGCGCGCTACTTCGATCGTTTCCGGCGCGAGGCGCAGCTTGCCGGAGACGATGCGCGACACGTCGAGGATGTCGTCGATGAGCCGCGCCTGAAGTTGGGCGCCACCGGCGATGGAGATGATTGCCTCGTGGAACATCGGATCGTCCGGCGACATGGTCGGCAGCATGCGCGACCAGCCCAGGATGGCGGTCATCGGCGTACGCAGCTCGTGTGAGAGCGTCATCAGGAAGTCGTCTTTGGCGCGGTTCGCTTCCTGCGAAACGCGATACGAATCCTCGGCACGGCGGCGCTCTTCCTCGGCGATCAAGCGCGCTTCGCGCTGTTCGAGCAGCGCGCGCCGCGTCTCCTCCGCCTCTTTGCGGTCGCTGATGTCGCGGGTGACTTTCGCGAAGCCGCGCAATTCGCCGTGGGCGTCAAAGACCGCGGTAATGACGACGTTCGCCCAGAAGCGCGTGCCGTCTTTGCGGATACGCCACCCTTCGTCCTCGACGCTCCCCTCCGCGCGCGCGATCTCCAGCTCGCGTTCGGGTTTGCGGTTGGCCCTGTCTTCCTCGCCGTAAAAACGCGAGAAATGGCTGCCGATGATCTCCTCCGGCTTGTAGCCTTTGATCCGTTCGGCGCCCTTGTTCCAGGTTGCGATGTGCCCGGTCGGGTCAAGCATGAAGATCGCGTAATCGCGTACGGAGGAGACGAGCAGTTGAAAGATTTCGGTGCTCTGCCGGAGCTCCTCTTCCGCGTGGCGGCGCGCCGTCATGTCGCGCGTCACCTTTGCGAAGCCGGTGATCTTGCCTTTGGCATCGCGCAACGATGTGATGACTGTGTTCGCCCAGAAACGCTGGCCGTCTTTGCGGATACGCCAGCCCTCGTCCTCGACGCGGCCTTCGCTCGTGGCAGTGTCGAGCTCGTGGCGCGGCTTCTCCGAGGCGAGGTCTTCGGCACCGTAGAACAGGGAGAAGTGCCGGCCAACGGCTTCGTCCTCGGCGTATCCCATGATCCGCGCGGCTCCGCGGTTCCACGAGCGGATGACGCCCTCGGGATCGAGCAAGAAGACGGCGTAGTCCTCGACGGCATCGACGAGGATTGCGAATTCTTCCGCCTTCGGAGCGGAGACGTGTTTGTCGCGAGTTGGTGGCTTCATCGGACCGGGTCTGGTTTTGGTTGCAGAGATCATACCGCCGCCATTTAGGGCATGATCTCAGCCGTGATCCGAACCGTCACCGCCACCGAATACGTGACGCCGCTGCGCGAAGGCGGCTCGCTTCCCGCCATCGTGAACGGCGACGACGACGGCACTTACGTGGTGAAGTTTCGCGGCGCCGGACAAGGCGTTCGCGCCCTGATCGCGGAACTGATTTCGGGCGAGATCGGACGCGCCCTCGGACTGCCGGTTCCGGAAATCGTCTTCGTCCAACTCGACGGGCGCATGGCCAAGACCGAGCCGGATGCCGAGATTCAGGAGCTGCTCGCGAAGAGCGAAGGGGTGAACATCGGCCTCGACTATCTCCCCGGCTCGATCACGTTCGATCCGATCATCGCGAAAACGATCGACGGCAAGTCGCGCCTGGCGTCATCGATCGTCTGGTTCGATGCGCTGGTGACAAACGTCGACCGCACTCCGAAGAACACGAACCTGCTGGTCTGGCACCGCGCGTTGTGGATGATCGATCACGGCGCGACGCTGATCTTTCATCACAACTGGAGTGATGATTTCCTGAAACGGAGCCGCAGCGCGTTCGCGCCGATCAAACATCACGTGCTGCTGCCATGGGCGACGGAGATCCGCGACGCCGACTCCGATCTCGCCGCGATGGTGACACCCGAGGTCATCGACGGAGTGCTGGGGATGATCCCGAACAACTGGCTCAGCGACGAGCCACGCTTCAAGACGCCGAACGAACATCGCGCCGCCTACCGCGACTATCTGCTGCACCGTCTCGAATCGCCGCGACGCTGGATGGAGGATGCCGCTGATGTACAAGCGCTATCCGTTTGATTACGCCGTCGTGCGCGTCGTCCCGCGCGTCGACCGCGGCGAGTTCCTCAACGCCGGCGTGATCCTCTTCTCCTCCACCGCCGCCTTCCTCGGCGCGCGCATCGCCTGCGACCACAAGCGCCTCAAAGCGCTCGCCCCCGGCATCGACACGGCGATGATCGACAGCTACCTCGACTCCATCCCCAAAGTCTGCGCCGGCACCGCCGACGCCGGCCCGATCGGAGCGCTCGCCCAGAGAGCCCGCTTCCACTGGCTGGTCGCCCCGCGCAGCACGATCATCCAGACGTCGCCCGTGCATTCGGGCGTACACCACGATCTCGAGGCAGCGCTGGAGAGCCTGTTCGAGAAGCTGGTGCGGTCGCCGAAGGCGTGAGCACCATCACGCTACAACCGGAGTAAGCGTGTAAACTACGGCTCAACCCGCCACACATCCGTTCACCCACAACACAATCTTCCCGGTTCCCAGCGGCCATCAGAGCCGACACAGGAGAAACGATGCAATCCGTTGAAGCGCGCCCGGCTTCCCATAGCCGCGCTCTGTTTGTGCTTGTCATGCTGCTCGCCACGAGTGTGTCCGCGTCCACGTTCACCGTCATCAACACCCTGGATTCGGGCGCCGGAACGCTGCGGCAAGCCATCATCGATGCGAACACCGCGGCAGGCGCCGACACGATCATCTTCGCCATTCCCGGCGCCGGCCTGCACACGATCTCGCCGGCCACGAACCTGCCCAACATCACCGAAGCCGTCATCATCGACGGCTATTCGCAGAGCGGAGCGAGCGTCAACACCCTCTCGCTCGGCGACAACGCGGTGCTGCAGATCGAGTTGAATGGCGCGAGCGTCTCCGGCGGCACCGGCCTCAATTTCCTCGCCACGGTCAACGGCGGCGAAGTCAAAGGCCTGCTCATCACGAAGTGGAACAACGCCATTCTGTTCAACGGCGCGACGAACATCACCGTCGACGGCAACTTCTTCGGCACCAACGCCGCCGGCAGTGCCACTTCGTCGACGACGGCGAACGGCAGCGCGTTCTTCATCCTCAACACAGCCATCGGCAACACCATCGGCGGTGCCGCGGTGGCCGCGCGAAATCTGATCTCCGGCGGGACCACCGCCGGCGTCACGCTCGGCAACTCCGGCACAGCGAACAACGTCATCCAGAACAACTACATCGGCACGAATGCGGCCGGCACGGCGGCGCTGCCGAACGTCGTCGGCATCTCCTTCAATGGCTCCGGCGCGAACACCATCCGCGGCAACGTCATCTCCGGCAACACCTCCGGCTCCTCCTTCTCCGCCGGAATCCAGCTCGAGAACACCACCAGCAACATCCTCGTCGTCGGCAACAAGATCGGCACGAGCGCCGATGGATTGACCGGCATCCCGAACACGTACGGCATCACGTTGACGGACGGCTTCTCGGGCGGCGCGAACCAGAACACGATCGGTACGCTGGCCGAACCGAACATCATCGCCTTCAACACCAAGGCCGGCGTGGCGCTCCAGGCGTTCACGTCGAAAGTGTCGCGGCAGAACTCGATTCGCTACAACTCGATCTTCAGCAACGGCACGCTCGGCATCGACCTCGGCGACGACGGCATCACGCCGAACGACTCCGGCGACGGCGATACGGGCAATTTCAACGACCTGCAGAACTTTCCCGTCATCACCTCCGCACAGTTCGGCGGTGGCACGGTCACGATCGCCGGAACGCTGAGCAGCGCGCCGTCGAGCACATACGTCGTTCAGTTCTTCCAGAACACCGCGTGCGATCCTTCCGGCGCGGGCGAAGGACAGACCTACATCGGCGAAGCGACCATCACCACGGCCGCCTCGGGCGTTGGAACGTTCAACGTCACATTCGCCGGAACCGCTGGCGGCTTCGCTACAGCCACTGCCACCGACTCGCTCGGCAACACGTCCGAATTCTCCGCATGCGCCGCGATCTCGACCCCGGCCACGCCGTCGATCACCATCAGCGACGCGCAGGTGGTCGAAGGGAACGCCGGCACGGCCACGATGACGTTCAACGTCTTCCTCTCCGCCGCCTCGGTCTCGACCGTCACGGCCAGCTTCGCCACCGCCAGCGGGACAGCGACGTCCGGCACTGACTTCACGCCGAACAGCGGCACGGTCACCTTCACTGCCGGCCAGACGATGCAGACGATCAACGTCTCCGTCCTCGGCGACATCACGCCGGAAGCCGACGAGACGCTGCTGGTGAATCTCACCAATCCTGTCAACGCAACGATCGCCGACAACCAGGGCATCGGCACGATCAAGAACGACGACGCGCTCTCGGCGCTCTCCATCAACGACGTCACGTTGAATGAAGGCAACTCCGGCACGACCAGCTTCGACTTCACCGTCACGCTCTCGCCCGTCTCGGCGTTTCCCGTCACCATCAACTACGCCACCGCGGACAACACCGCCATCGTCGGTTCCGACTACCAGCCCACCAGCGGCACCCTGACATTCGCTCCCGGTCAGACCACGAAGACGGTCAGCGTCCTCGTGAACGGCGACGTTACGACGGAGCCGAACGAATCGTTCTTCGTCAATCTCTTCAACCCGGGCAACGCCTCGGTCAGCGACGCGCAGGGCCTGGGCACGATCACGAATGACGACGCGAATCCGTCCATCACGATCAACGATCCGACCGTCGTCGAAGGCAATGCCAGCACGACCAACATGAGCTTCGTGATCACGCTGTCGAATCCGACCTCGATCACGCTCTCCGTGCCATTCAGCCTCGCGGATGGAACGGCCACGGTCGGCTCCGACTATCAAACCAACAGCGGCTCGTTCACCGTCTTTCCGGGCGCCACCACGGCGCAGGTTTCGATCGGCATCATCGGCGACACGAACGTCGAGCCCGATGAGAATTTCTTCATGAACCTCGGCGCAACATCCGGAGCGACCATCGCCGACAACCAGGGCGTCGGCACGATCGTCAACGACGACGGCCTCGCATCCCCCGGCATCTCCATCAACAACGTCACCGTGACGGAAGGCAACTCCGGTACGGTGAATGCGAACTTCACGGTCTCTCTCACCGCCAGTTCCGCCTCGACGATCACCGTCAACTACGCGACCGCCGACAACACCGCCACCGTCGCGAATCTCGACTACGTCACAAAAACGGGCGTGGTTACGTTCACGCCGGGACAGACGTCGCAGAGTGTCGCCATCGTCGTGAACGGTGACACGACGTTCGAGTCGAACGAGACGTTCTTCGTCAATCTGACCGCGCCGGCCAACGCAGTCATCATCAAAGCGCAGGGAGTCGGCACGATCACAAACGACGATGTGGTCGGAAGTGCAGATCTCAGCATCACGAAAACCGGTGCGTCCACGGCAGCCGGCAACACGAACGTCACCTACACGATCACGGTGGTCAACAACAGCGCCAGCGGCGCAACCAACGTCGTCGTCACCGATCCGCCCGCGGGCGGCTCAACATTCGTCTCCGCGTTGTCGACGCAGGGCTCATGCGCCAGCGGCTCGCCGATCACCTGCACCCTCGGCTCCCTAGCCGGCGGCGCGACGGCAACGATCACGCTGACGATGAAGATGCCGAACAGCACCACCACGGTTTCGAACATCGCCTCGGTCACCGCATCCGAAAGCGATCCGAACACGAACAACAACTCCGCCACCGCAGTCACGGCCGTAACGGTCGCCGCAGTCCCGACTCCGGCGCTCTCAACGCTGATGCTGCTCGCACTTGCGGCACTGCTCAGCGCGTGGGCGGTCACGCGCCTGCGATAACGTAGATCGATCGCATCAACTGAACGGCCATCCGCGAGGATGGCCGTTTTCGTTTACCGAACGATCGTCTCTTCGCGGCGCGGGCCCGTCGAGATGATCGACGCGGGGCACTCCACCTCATCCTCGATGAAGCGGACGTAATCCTTCGCGGCCTGCGGAAGATCGTCGTACGAGGTGATGCCTACCGTCGGCTGGTTCCAGCCTTTGAGCGTGCGGTACTCCGGCTTGTAGTCGTGATGCGCGACGGCAAATGCCG
>DASYJF010000038.1:0-3814 GCA_035996815.1 Thermoanaerobaculia bacterium
GCACACAACCGCCGGATATACGCTCTGCGCTCTTGATGGATATGGACTTCGCGGTCACAAGCCCGCTCGTCCTGCGCTCACGCCTCATATCCGGTTCTTGTTCATCGGCTCATACCTTTGCTCGGCGCTTCTTTCAGACGGTTCCTCGCGGCAGCCGCCCTTGCGCTTTGCTAGCCCTTCACCTCCATCAGGTTGGGCAGAGGACTCTCACCTCCTAGCTATCAAACATGCTCGGCACACTTGTAGTGGCCGCCTCCGCGGCCACGAACTTCGTTCGCGCCTTTTACCCCGCGCAGAGCGCGGGGCTGCATTGTGATGCGCGTCTTCGCGCGCATGCCGATGTCGCGGTACCCACGCCGGCTACGCCGACAGTGAGATTCATTCCACCGCGAAATCGCGCTTGACGAAGCCCGTCGACTTCGTCCCCGCGATGCGCAGCAACACCTTCGCGGTGTACTTGCCGGGCGGCAACTCGAAGGGCTCGCGCAGCGTCACGTAGCCTGTGTTCACGCGTGCGGCGCCCGTTAAGGAGATTCGTTTTGATTTGAAATCCACTGCACCGCCGTGCGCATCGAAGATGTACATGAGCACTTCGACCGATGGCGATGCGTCGACGAGTTGCGGGACGACCTCGGCGCGCGCGAAGCTCACCGCCACCTCGGCGGCGCCATCGGCGGGCGTCACGCCGGATTGGAGCGATACGCCGGCTTGCGGGACGTCGTTGAGGATGATGTCGGCAAGTTGGAGTGAATCGATGGCGTTCGATTCCGCCCCGTATCCGAATCCCTCGCGATACGAAACCTCGGAGCCGCGCGGCGCGCCGGTGACGTGGACGGAGACGCGGCCTTTCTTGCGATCGCCCTGACGGAAGCCGAGAACGTACGCGACTCGCTGCGCCTTCATCAGCGTGTCGACCGCTTCGACGAGATCGTTGCGGTTCGCGATCACGCGGCCGCCGGTGTCGCGCGACAGCAGGTAGAGCGCGTCGTTTTCAAGATCGCTGAACGTATGACGCAGACCTTTGATGTCGACCGTGTCGAGCGTGACGCCGGCGGAGACGAACGTCTGATGCATCTGTTTCACCAGGGTGAGGAGCTGCGACTCGATGTTCGGCGGCCGGCCCTTCGCTTTGATATCCGTGATCCGTGTCGAATCGAAGCCTTCGGTGAAGACGACCAGATGCTTCTGTCCTTCCAGGGCGGAGAGGCGGGCGGCGACGTCGCCGAGATCGTGGATCTGCGCTTCGATGAGGCGATTCTTCGGCACGGCCAGCATGTCCTGATTGGCCTGGCCGCCGCGCAGCGCTTCGGCCATCTCGCCGCCGACCGCGTCCGCGAGGCCTTCCTGCGAATCGGAAATCGTCTGTCCCTGCTCCATGATCGACATCCATTGCGCGCGTTCCTGGCTGCCGAGCGCGAGGCCGAGCGGGTCCTGCGCCTTGCTGCCGTGGAGTGTGTAGATGGCGTGCGTTACCGCCACGCGGTCGCTGAGGAATGGCGACAGAAAGTGGACGCCGCGGCTGGTGGAGTAGGTCGCGACGGCAAAGAAATCGGTGGCCGGATTCGAATGCGATACGGCCTGCTCGGCGGCTTTTTGCGCGCGAACGATCTTGGCCGGCGTGGCGAACGTGATGTCGAAAAGTAATAGGTAGAGCCTCCGTTCGCTCCGCGGACGCTGAACCGCGGCTTGCTGCGCAGCTGGGATCGCGGCGAAGTCGATGACATCGAAGTAGTCGATCGATTGCGGATGGCCGTCGACGAGAAGCGTGAACGAATCCTTCGTAAGTCCGCGCACCGGCTGCCCGTCGCTGGCGGTGACGTACACCGGAACCTGTACGACTTCGACGGTGACGTTCTCGCGGACTTGGGCCGCCGAGGTCACCGCCAGCGCGGCGGCGATAACCGCGGCGATGCGGCCCAGGCTCATCAGCGTTCCCACGTCCCGCTTTTGCCGCCGGACTTGCGCACGAGCTGCAGCGACTCGATGCTGATCCCTTTTTCGGCACTCTTGCACATGTCGTAAATCGTGAGCGCGGCCACGGCACACGCAGTCATCGCCTCCATCTCGACGCCGGTCTTTCCTTCGCAGCGGACGATGGAGCGGACCTCGACCGTGCCCGAGGTCGGATCGAGATCGAAGGTGATGTCGACGGACGTGATGGCGAGAGGGTGGGCGAGTGGGATGAGGTTCGGCGTCTGCTTGGCGGCGAGCACGCCGGCGACCTTCGCGGTCGTGAGCACGTCGCCCTTCGGCAGCGCTTGATCGATCAGTTTCCGAAGCGTCTCCGGCGACATGCGCACGGTCGCCAACGCCACGGCCTCGCGTGACGTGCTGCGCTTCGCGCCGACGTCGACCATGGAGATGCCGCCGGTATCGTCGAGATGGGAAAAGTCGGTAGGCATGGGCTGGTAGATTAGTCGATTGGTAGATAGTAGACGAGTGGTCAGTGGCCAGTGGTCAGGCTGTGTCTTTTCCTGACCACTGGCCACTAACCACTGACCACTCGTCAACAGTATTCACGTTTACCAACGGCTCGCCTTCGAACGTTTTCCGCAATTCATCCTCGGCCAGAATCTCCGCTTCCGATTCGGATGCAAGTCCGCGCAGATCGTATCGCTTCGAGTCGATGCGTTGCGCGATGCGCGGCAGCAGCTCGGGATCGTATCCGCCGCAAAGCATCTGCGTTTTGCCGCTCCACACTGGCGCGAACAGGAGGGCCGATGACGATTCGAATCGCCCGCGCAGATGGCGAAGGATGGCGGCGGTGATGAGTGGATAGTCGACGGCGAGGATGAAGCATCGCTCGCGAGCGTGCTCGAGTGCGCGCGCGACGCCGAACACCGGCGCCTGATCGTCGTGCGGACTTTCGTAAATCGTCTCGATCGACGCGGCCGCTCCACTGTTCCTCTGCACCGCAATCACCGTTTCGAACACCTCGGACGCGGCACTCGCGACGCGATCGAGAAACAGCTTCTCTTTCGGACGTCCCATGCGCCGCGACCGTCCGCCGATGAGGATGTAGCAATTCATCGGCGATAGCTCCGCGCGAGCTCGTCGACGTCGGCGCCCATGCGATATGCGATCACCGTCCGCCAGTTGCGCGCCGCGGTGCGGACCAAGCCTTTGCGCAGGAAGCGGCGCCCCGAGGTGGTGACGGTCATGGGAAGAATGGTCGCTCGCCGTTTCATGCGAATTGCGAGCTCGTAATCTTCCATCAGCGGCATCTCTTTGAAGCCGCCGATCTCAAGGAACGTTTCGCGGCGGATGAACTGTGCCTGATCGCCCCACGGACATCGCGTGAGCCGCGTACGCAGGTTGATCGCTGCCGCCGCGAAGGCGAGCTTGCGTGATGGTTCGATGAAGCGGATTCGGAATCCGCCAAAGTCCGCACGGTGCAACGCGGCTTCGACTGCTTCCGCGGCGCCAGGGGGAAGTCGTGTATCGGCGTGAAGAAAAATGAGGACGTCGTACGAGGCTGCGTGTGCGCCGAGGTTCGATTGTTTGGCGCGCATGCGGTCGGTGAGAAGAACTCTCGCGCCAGCCGCGGTTGCGTGACGCGTCGTGCGATCGTCACTGCCGCCATCCGCGACGATGACTTCTGCCGCGCCCGCAGTAAATGCGGATTCGACGGCGCCCGCGATCCAGTCCTGCTCATTCAGCGTGGGGATGATCACCGACACGGAGCTCATGCGGGGGCTCGGAGCGCCGCCTCGAGCACGCCTCCGAGCGCGAGGGTAACGTCTGCGGCGTAGAGTTCATGCTTGCGCGAATCGCGGCACATTTCGCGAAGCTTTGGAGTGCGGTGGCGAGCGAG
>DASYJF010000039.1:0-23417 GCA_035996815.1 Thermoanaerobaculia bacterium
GGATCGCATTCGATTTCGATTGCCGCATCGGCGGAGCCGTCGCACGTGGTCAACGTAAATCGCGACACGCTGGCGATCGAAGGCAGCGCTTCGCCGCGGAATCCGAGGGTGCGGACTTGTGCGAGATCGTCGAAGCCGGCGATTTTGGAGGTGGCGTGCCGTTCGAGGGCGAGCAGGGCGTCGTCGTGGCTCATGCCGGAGCCGTTGTCGCGCACCTCGATCAGTTTCTTGCCGCCGTTTTCGAGGAGAACATCGATGACGGTGGCGCCGGCGTCGATGGCGTTTTCGACAAGCTCTTTCACGACCGAGGCTGGACGCTCAACCACCTCGCCGGCGGCGATCTGGTTGATCAGATCGGAGGGAAGGAGGTGGATGCGCGGCACGTGCGGATTATGGCGCGGTTGCGGTTGGGCGTGTTCGTAGCGCGCTACGACCCGCGAGCTATCATTCGCGAGCGATGAAAGCGATTTTGATTCGGGAGCATGGTGGGCTGGACAAGCTGGAGATGGCCGAGGTTCCTGATCCCGTTGCGGCTCCCGGTGAGGCGGTCGTGGGCGTGCGCGCGGTGGCGCTCAATCATCTCGACATCTGGCTGCGGCGCGGGGTGCCGGGGCACAAGTTTCCGCTGCCGATGATTCCGGGGTCGGAGGTGGCAGGGGTCGTTGAGAGGGTCGACGATCCGCGGTGGAAGGTTGGCGATGAAGTCATCGTCGCGCCGGGATACTCGTGCGGACTCTGCGTCGCCTGTTTGTCCGGCAACGACCCGCTTTGCCGGAACTTCGGCATCTTTGGCGAGACGGTCAGCGGCGGGGCGGCGGAGAAGATGGCCGTTCCCATCCGCAATCTGATTCGCAAACCGGCGGCGCTTTCGTTCGCCGAGGCGGCGGCGGTACCGCTGGACATGCTGACGGCGTGGCACATGCTCGTGGCTCGCGCGCAACTGCGCCCCGGCGAGACGGTGTTGGTGCAGGCTGGCGGATCGGGCGTCGGCAGTGCCGCGATTCAGATCGCGAAATTGTGGGGAGCGACTGTTTACGCGACTGCCGGCACCGACGTAAAAGCGGCGCGCGCGAAGGCGCTCGGCGCGGATGAAACGATCGTCTACACCGAGGTCGATTTCGTCGATGAAGTGCGTCGGCTGACGTCCAAACGTGGCGTCGACATCGTCTTCGAACACGTCGGCGGCGAGACCTTCGAACGTTCGTTGCGCGCGCTGGCGAAGGGCGGGCGATTGGTCATGTGCGGATCGACTTCGGGCGGCGACGTCACCATCAACCTTCGACTGATCTTCTTCAAACTGCTGTCGATCCTCGGATCGACGATGGGCAGCCTGGCGGAGCTTCACGAGATCATGAAGTTCGTCGAGGCGGGACGGCTTCGTCCCGTCGTCGATCGCGTGTTGCCGCTCTCCGAAGTTGCCGAGGGGCATCGGATTCTGGAAGTGCGCGAAGCGTTCGGAAAGATCGTCTTCGAGGTGTGAGGTTAGACATGTCCACCACGATGAAGCTCTCGCATCTCTCGCTGCTGGTTCTTCTCCTCGGGGCGGCGCCTCGCCAGAATATCAGGCAGCAGATCGCCGGGAGCGGCGATGTTGCATGGCTCGAGACGGTCGCGGCGATGAAGGAGGCTTCACCGACGATGATGATGGGTGAAAGCGCGAAGGAGCTCCGATCGCAGGCGTATGCACGCCTGGGAGTCATCGGATCAGCGGAGAGTCTGGCAGCGGCCGATCGGATCGAAGCACGCGCTCGGAAATGGCGCCCGAATGAAGACGGCTTCAGAGAAGGTGTTGTCCCGCATCCCGGTTGGCACATGAGCAATGGAGTCATGACCTCGAGTGTGCGCGCCAGCATGGGCGGCATCACCTACGCCGTGTTCATCGACTATCTGTTTGGAGACATGGATCTGCTGCTGGTCTCATCGAAGAATCCGGAGAGATCCCTCTGGTCCCGTCCGCATCTCGTCCCTCTGAAGCTCTATCGGGGAATGCACAGCATGACTCTTGCGCCCGGAGAGAGGAAGGACGTCCTGATCCTGTCATTCACGCAGGACCCATCTCCGAAACGGGCGATCATGGAAGGGACTACGGACCCTGGTGCCACCGCTCCCGCGATTGGACCGCGCTCCGTTGAGATCGACCTCGCGGTGGTTCTGCATGACAGTGACGGCGACGGGCTCACGGACGCCGAGGAGAAACGGCTGGGCTTGCAGCCCGGAGTGGCGGACAGCGACGGTGATGGTATCCGCGACAACGAAGACACGGCGCCGGACTTCGCGCCCCCTTCCTCAGCGGCGTCTGAGGACGCTCTTCTCCTGCAGAAGGCCTTCTTCGCCGTCTTCGGCATCAGTGAGTCGCGGTACACCATGTTCGTCGATCCGATCCGCAGCACTCCGATCCAGCCGTGGGGATTTCGCGGACAGGTGATCTACAACGTTCATCCGGAGGAGTACGGTGCGGTGTCGGCCGGATGGAAAATTGCGAAGCGTGACGACACCACAGCGCTCGTGGAAGTCTTCGATGGCGAAGGCCCCCTCGCTGCGGGCGGTGTGAACGTTCGACTGGAGAAAAAGAACGGTCGGTGGACGGTAGTCACCGTAGAAATGACCTGGGTTTCCTGACAGCACGAATTGGCGTCGGGGCCGCCGTCGGTTACGATGCGGGCACACACATTGCCATCGCTATGAACGTGCTTCGAAGAATTACTGCTCTGCTTGCCATGATCGCGCTGATCGGGCTGTTGGTCCTGCTGGTCTGGCAGGTGGAACTGCACCACGAGCGCGGATCGGCAAGCGAAGAACCGGCGGTGGTTACGCTCCTCTCTGTTGCTGCCTAAATTATTGATAAAACAGCAGTAACTCTTGGCACAAGCGATGCTTTTGTAAGAGGCATGAGAGCAAATAACCTGAAGACCCGCGCAGCAGCCGTTGCGATCGCGTTCTCGCTTTCCGCGATCCCGGTGTTCGCGATTCAACCAACCGCGCTTGACGTCACGCCGCAGCTCGTGACCGCCGGTGTGACTGTCGACGGTCTTCGCGCGGTCGAGGTGGGCGGCATCGTCGTCCTTCGCGGCCGTACCGCTGACCGCGCTGCGGCTGAACAAGCCGGGACCGTTGCGCAATCGTTGGGCTACGCGCGCGTCGCGAACCTCATCCAGGTGTTCCAGGCTCCCGACGACGCGCGCATCGAACGCGCCGTCGAACGTGAGCTTTCTGTTCACCGCGGACTTGACGGAACGCAGATCACGGTCGACTCCACGAACGGCGTCGTCCACCTGACCGGCAAGGTCTACAGCGAGCTGCAGAAGGACATGGCCGTCAACGTCGTGAAGACGGTCGACGGCGTCCGCTCGGTGCAGACGTCACTGCAGCGGTAATTCTCAGCGCACGGTGTGAATCGAGAACTGGACCTTGTTGCTCTTCCGCTCGTCGGGCGCCTTGATTGTGTGGGCGAAGAGGACGCTGAGCAGCACTTCGAAATCGCGAATCGTTAGCGACATCTCTGTGCCGAGGCCGGCGTCGAGAGCGAAGTCGCGTGTCCGGGCGATGTCGCGGTACTCGAATCCCGCGTTTCCCGCGCCCACGTACGCAATTGCGTAGGCGGTGTTGAAGTGGGCGCCGCCGAGGCGGTAGTCGCGGTTGCGGAAGACCGGGACGAAATACTCATTCGTCAGATGGAACTCGTTCGTGCCGACGGAGACGTCGTTGGTTGACGACAGGGAGCGAAGGGCATCGCGGCCGGCAAGGTTGAAAAGCTCGTAGCCGGGGATTGAATAGCACTCCGCGGGCGGCACCAGCGGCGTGTTCTTACAGAGAAAGTCCTTGACCGGAAACGTTCCCACGTGGGCACGAGTGACGACGAACGACGTGGCGGTGGTGTCCCAGCGCCGAAGTCCCTCGATCTCCAACTTCGTGTACTTGTAATCGCCGGTGGAGAGTTTGCCGCCCTGCGTGACGGCGGCGGCGTAGCTGAACTTCTGCGGCCCGAGCTCGCGGAACGCGGTCAGCACCGGAATGAGGCGGCCGCGCGATTCGCCGACGATGGCGTTCAGCTTGTCGTCGAACTCCGTGCCGTACTGATAGCCCAGCTTCACGTAAATGTTGTTCTTGCGGTTGTCGACGCGGGTGGTGTCGCCGAAGGTGAGGCGGTCGTCTTCAATCAAACTGAAGTAGCGGTGGTTGTAATCGCGCGGCACGGCGAACAGCAGCAGGCCGCCGCGAACGCGCTCGAATTCGTCGGTGTGGCTGCCGATGGCGCCGAAGGAGATGGTGTCGAAGACGCCGACTTTGTAGGTGAAGTCCTGCGCGTAGTACTTGTAGCGGAGGAAGGTGCTGATGTCGCCGGAGACGAACTTGTAGTCGATCTGGCTTTCGAAGAGCACGTTCTTGATCAGTTTGCGGAGGCGGATGCTGGCCCGGCCGTCGGCGAGGTAGATGTTCGGCAGCGAGTCGCGGCGGTCGTAGCCGCTGGCGGCGACGGGCGAAAGCGGCGGCGTGATCTGCGGCGGCGTGGTTGGAACGGGAGGTGGCGGGGAGGTGGGGGTGGCAGGGGCGGGAGGCTCTTGCGCAAAGGCTGCGGCGGCTGCAAGAATTACCGCGAAAAAGAGCGCGAGGTGGCGGATACGCATGGCCGCATCGTACCAAAGTGGCGATCCCAAGTCTGAGGTTCAGGCACTCACGTTATGGTAAGCTCATGCCCTTGAAGCCTTTATCGTTTTACTTTCGCATGACTCTGGCACACGTTTTGTAGGTCGCCGCACACATACATTCGCGGACGACCGTGCGAACTTTAGGAGGTGTTACTTGTTGCGTCTGAGATTTCGATCCCTGATTCCGTTGCTGTGTTTCCTTATCGTCCCGTCGTTGCTCGCGCAGACCGACACGACCACCGGCATGACCACGTCGTCGCTGACCTCGATCACCATGGAAGATCAAGCCAGGCTGGTGGCGCCGACCGCGTCCGGCCAGACCGGCCTGTTCAACGTCATCACGGCCGACACGCTTCGCCACGGCGATTGGTCGTTCGGCGTCTACTACAACGACTGGGATCTCGAGGCGGCCAAAGCACCTTTCAACATCCCGTCGGCCCGCACGCATAAGAACATGGGCTATGACTTCTACCAGCTCGAAGGTTCCGTCGGATACGGCGTGACCGACAACTGGGAGCTCTCGGCCTCGCTCCCGTACGACAAGATCACCGGACATGGCGGCGACCGGAACGGCTTCATCAACGGTTACTACTACCAAGGCAAGTTCTCCGACAGCGGCATGGGACCTCTGCACCTGGCCACGAAGTGGGGCTTCGGATCCTCGACGGCATCGCGCTTCGCTGTGTCGCTCTTCGCCGATCTCGCGACGGGCGAGAAGAACAGCGGCATCGGCACCGGTTCGACGGGTTTTGGCGCCGGTCTGCACTACACCGCCAGCCAGTTCACGGTCGGCGGCGAGTACGCGATCATCGGCGACCGCAGCGCGAAGAATTCGAACTTCCCGTTCCTCACTCCCGATTCGAGCAAACTTTCGAATGAGCTCCGCCTCGAAGCAGGATGGAATCATCCGATCGGTTTCTGGCGCACCACGAACTGGATCTCGGAAGTCAGCACGATCATGTACAACGGCGGCGATGTGAAACCGCCTGCTCCGATCTTCCTGGTGACCGGCCTGCGTCACTGGCTCGGCGACAGCGGCTGGTCGCTGAACGCCGGCGTGCGCTGGAACGCGGCGAAGTTCAGCCGCGATCACAAAGAGTGCCGCGTGACGGAGCTCGACGACTGCGCCCTTTCCGGCCTGGTCGGCCTGACCTTCTCGCCGCTGCATCTGGCAGCGGTCGCTCCGCCGCCGCCTCCTCCGGCGCCGCTGCCGGAAGCTCCGCCGCCTCCTCCGGCCCCGACCCCGGTCGCGCCGCCTGAGCCGCCGCCGGTGACCCCGCCGCACGTTCCGACCGAGCTCCGTACCGACGAGATCCACTTCGAGTCCGGTTCGGCGCGCCTGACGAACATCGCCAAGGCCATCCTCGACGACGTCGCTCTGCGCATGAAGCAGGAGCCGACTTCGACGGCCAACGTCATCGGCTACAACGACGACAAGGAGAACACGGGACCGAATCACGATCTCGATCGCCGCCGCGCCGAAGCGGTCCGCGATTACCTGGTCAGCCGCCATGGCATCGACCCGTCGCGCATCACGGTCGAAGGCCGCGACGCCCGCGAGCCGATCGGCGACAACACCACCGCCGAAGGCCGCCTGCGCAACCGCCGCGTACAGATTCGCCTGATGCTCCCGTAGTCATCATCCACAGCCACAACGTCGAAAGGCAGCCGCAAGGCTGCCTTTCTTTTTCTCCCGGAAGATTCGGCGATTACGGGATTTCGATCTCGGGATCTTCGTCGCGACGTCGATAGAGGATGGCCAGCTTCCCGATCGTGCCGGCTACTTCCGCATCGCACGCCTTCGCGAGTTCCTCGGCCAGCGCTTTCCGTTGCGAGGAGTCATCGTGGTCGATGCGGACTTTGATCAGTTCGTGCGAGGACAGCGAACGCTTGGTCTCTTCGATGACCGAGGGGCTGGCGCCAGCGCGGCCGACACGCACCACCGGCTCCAGCGCGTGTGCGAGGCCGCGGAGGAACTGCCGTTGCTTGCCGGTGAGCGCCATGAGCGGCGCATGGTAGCAGGCCACGGCCGGCAGCGTTGGTTGCCCAAGGCTCCGCCAACAGGACCGCTTCCAATCTCCTGTTGCCGGCTACTGCTTCGGCGCGCGCTGGAGTTGCGTACGCGCCGGCATCCCTGATCCGCCGCCGCCAGCGCTCACTACGGCGGGTGCGCCGGACTGCACCAGCGGCGCGGTCGTTTCCGCGGGCGCGAGGTGCGGGTCGGTGATCAGGGACGGCATGACCGGGAGGATCGGTGCGGGGAGCCTGAAGATCCAGCTCGCCTCGATCCGTTTGCCGGACTTTGCATCGGTCGCCCACACCAGCGCGCGCTGGTAAGTTCCCTTCAGCGCGTCCTTCACGGCAGCGACCGAAATCGCGCCGGTGCGCGGATCGTAGGAAAAGGGGAGCGAGCCGGACCCCGACAGCAGCGCCATGCCCACCGACTTCGGATCGATGTGCTCGTGGTTGGGGATCCTTGCGGAAACGATGAGCGTCTGGCCGGGATCGGAGATGACGCCGGGCTGGGGAGTCATTTCATCGAGGGGCAACGAGCCCGCGCCGAGGTAGTGGCGAAAGCTGACGAAATCCATTTTCTTTTCGACGACCATCCGGCGCATTCGGAGCGGATCGCTACCGCGGCGCACTTTGCCCGCTTCGCAAGTCAGCGCGGCGCCATAGCCGGCGCGGCCGACGCTGTCGACGAGATAGTGGTCGTAGTCGCCGAACGGGTAGGCGATGAATAGGACCTGCTTGCCGGTGGCGTGCTCGATCATGCGCTTGCTGTCGATCAGCTCGCGCGACAGCCAGTTCGAATAGGTGCGCTGGTCGAGCTCGGCGTGACGGCGGTGGGTGAGGAACGGGTGTGTGAGCGAGTGGCTCTCGATGTCGACGCCCGCGTCGGACATCTCTTTGATCTGCTTCCACGTCAGCGCGCGGGCAGTCTGTCCGATGATGTTCGGATAGACGAATACCGTGAACGGGAATCCGTAGCGCTTCATCTCCGGAAAGACTTCCGTGTAGGTGCTGCGCCAGCCGTCGTCGATGGTCACGACGATCGCATTCTTCGGCAGCGAGTTGCGCTTGCCGGTGACGTAGTCGTAGAGATGGCGGAGGGGGATGACGTTGTAGCCGGTCATCGCCAGATAGCGCATCTGCTGGCGGAACGTCTCGCGCGAGACTTCCATGCGCGGGTCCTGGGGCGACTCGACGATGTGGTAGCAGAGCACCGTCGCGCCAATGTCGTCCGAAGGAGGAAGAGTCGGAGCAGCGGCTGCAGCGAGGCCGGAGAAAAGGATGGAAATGAGTGCTGCCGTCAACGCCCGCGCGGCCATGGATGCTCCCGAATGAGAAAAGGTCCCGATGAAGATTCGTCCCAGTGCAACAAAGATACCGGATGGATTGGATTGCTGAAGCGAGGGTTATTGTAGATGTTCACCGGCGGATTACGCAGATTTTTCTTTCGTCCTGCCGAGGCCGGCGAAATCTGCGGAGCGATTTGACCGTTCCTCAGCCCCGGGTTAGAGTCACGCACTTTTACGGAGGCAGTTCGGTTCATGGATCGCCAGCAACGCAGAGACCTGAAACACGATAAGTTCGTCGACGAGATCGGCTCGTTGTCGACTCGCGCGCGCGAGAATCAGCGCCTTCTTCTCACCATTGCGGCCGCGGCCGTGATCATCGCCGTCCTCGCATACGGCATCTATTTCTATCGCTCCAACCGCGAAGAAAAAGCGCAAATCGCCCTCGGCGCCGCCATCGAAACGATGGAATCGCCGCTGCTGCCGGCCGCCGGTGCGCAGCCGGTGCCGGGCGCAAAGTTCAAGACCGAGCCCCAACGGACGGCGGCGGCAGAGAAGCAGTTCAAGGATGTCGAAGCGTCGCACGGCGGCACTGACGCCGCGGACGTGGCCTCCCTCTACCTTGCCCGCGTCGCCGCCGACAAAGGCGACGTCGCCTCGGCACGCACGCGCCTGCAGAAGTTTGTGAGCGATCATCCCAAGCACCTGCTCGTGGCAGGCGCGCGCTACAGCCTCTACCGGCTCCGCATCGACGGCGGCGAAGCGCCGCAGGTCGCGCAGGAGTTGCAGGCAGAGATTGCCAAGCCCGATCCGGCGCTGCCCGCAGACTCGCTGCTGTCCCTTCTTGCGCACTCCTTTGACGTGCAGGGGAACAGTCAGAAGTCGAAGGAGACGTATCGCCGTATTGCGACCGAGTTCCCCGATTCGCCGTACGCGATCGACGCGCAGCGGAAGATGGGACCGGCGTAAGCACGAAGGCAAAACCGAAATGTTGAATGTTCAATGGTGAATGGTGAATGTTGAATGAGACAGGCGGCGCGGACCTGCGTCCTTTCATTCAACCTTGAACATTCAACATTCAGCATTCAACATTGCCTTTGACGTCCACCTGCTCGCGCTGATCCTCCTCCTCGCGTGGGTGATGGCGCTGATCCGCACCGTCGTCAATCTCACTCTCATCCCGAACCTTCGTGCGGACATGCGGCCCGCAAGTGAGCCGCTCGTGTCCGTGATCATTCCGGTGCGCGACGAGGCGCACATCATCGAACGGACGGTGCGGGCCTTTCTTGCGCAGACGTACGCGAATCTCGAAGTGATCGTCGTCAACGACCGATCGACGGACGGCACCGGCGACATCGTTCGCGCCATTCGCGACGATCGGCTGACGGTCATCGATGGCATCGAGCCTCCCGCTGGTTGGCTGGGCAAACCGTGGGCGTTGCATCAGGGGAGCCATGCCGCGCGCGGCGATCTGCTGCTATTCGTCGACGCCGATTTGATTTACGCACCGCAAGCGCTCGCGGCCGCGGTCGCATACCTGCAGGCACACGGCGTGGCGCTTCTCTCACTCTTTCCGTTCCTGGAAATGCGCGGCTTCGGCGAGCACGCGTCCATGCCGATGATGCCGATGGCCTTCCATACGTTCCTGCCGACGTGGATCTCGAACCGGACCCGCTTCGCGCGACTGGCCCTCGGCGGCGGCACCGGGAATCTGGTCGTCCGTCAGGTCTACGAGGCCAGCGGTGGCCATGAGCAGCTCAGCGACGCGGTGGTCGATGACATCGCTCTGGCCCGCCTCGTCCGGCGGCACGGCGGGAAGACCGAAATCGTCCGCGCCGAAGATCTGGTCTCGCTGCGGATGTACCGCGGACTAGGCGAAGTGATCGATGGCTTCACGAAGAACACGTTCTCCGCGCTCGGCCGCAACTACGTCGCAGGTTTCCTCGTCGTGGCCGGCTGCGTCATCTTTCACATCGTGCCGTACGTGCTGGCGCTGACCGGCGATCGCATCAGCATCGCCACGATCGTCATCATCAGCCTCACGCGGCTGATTCTCTTCCGCTCGCTGCGCTATCGCCTCGACGCCGCACTCTTTCTGCATCCGGTCATGGCCGCGATCTGGACCTGGATCTTCATTCGCTCAATCTGGCTGACCGGAATCCGGCGCAAGGTGATCTGGCGCGGACGGACTTATGATGCGCGTCATACCCGCTTCGGTGCCGAGCGGCGATGATTCTTGCAAGTTGAACCACGAAGGAGTTGTAAATGACTGAAAAGCCTTTTCTAACCGACGTCCAGGAGCTCCGCCGCCGTGCGCGGCAGCACATCGAAGGCGGAGCCGTGACGGACGCGTACCGCGCCGACCGCGAAACCGTAATCAAACTGCTCAACGAGGCGCTGGCCACGGAGATCGTTTGCGTGCTGCGCTACAAACGCCACTACTTCATGGCCACCGGCATCCACGCCGATCCGATCGCGCAGGAGTTCCTGCAGCACGCGAACGAGGAGCAGGGACACGCCGACCAGATCGCCGGCCGCATCGTGCAGCTCGGCGGCGCGCCGAATCTGAATCCCGAGGGGATGCTGATGCGGTCGCACTCGGAGTATGTCGAAGGGCAGAACCTGCTCGACATGATCAAGGAAGACCTGGTCGCGGAACGCGTGGCCATCGACTCGTACACGGAGATGATCCGCTACGTCGGCGACGACGACTACACCACGCGCCGCATGCTGGAAGGCATCCTCGCGGTCGAAGAAGAGCACGCGGACGATCTCTCCAGCTTCCTCGCTGATCTCGATAAGGATTGGAAGACGCGGGACCGGACGACTGGGTAGTCGGGGTGTGGGTAGTAGGGGGTGGGGCGTGGGAGAAAAGCCCGTCTCACCCATCTGTTGTCCTCGCGCAACGTGCTCCCACTCCACACACCCAACGGACACGATAGGGTGCGGGGAGTAGGGGGTGGGGCGTGGGAGAAAAAACGCGGCAGTAACTCATCGCCGCTCTCCGACACCCGACGCCCGACCCCCGATCGTCCTCCGGATTCACCCCCATCGCTCCGCTCCCACCCCCCACACCCAACCCCCCACTCCCCCCACAGGGAATGTGATAAGTTTTGAGCCGTTGTTGCTGCCCTAAACGCAATGTCACAGCCTGCCGAGCGCCACGCCCAGCTCCTCGATCAAATCATCCAGCCATTCGATCTGACGCACGATTTCGGACGCAAACGTGCGTACGAGGCGGCCATCGAGTACGCGCGGAAGAACCTTGTCGAGGATCCGCACTGCAACGATTTCCTCAACGCCGCCGCCAAGCGCCTCGGCTTCGCCGCGGTGAACTTCGATACGCTCGAAAGCCGCGTCAAGCTGCCTCGCAATGCCTGGCTCGACGTCTGGATCTCCGACGAGGATGACGAAGTCGCCTTCACCGGCACGCGTGAAGGCATCCAGTACATGATCGACCTCCTGACGCAGCTTCGCGACGCCAGCGATCCGGAGCAGCACGTTCACCTCGATCAGGGCGTGCTGCCGATGACTGACAGCTCCGCGAACCTCGTGCTTTTCAAAGAGGAAGAGACGTGGTTCACGGGCGAGGGCGATGAGAGCGAAGCGGACGATTATCCGGAGCGCGATATCGATCCGAAGCAGATCTACGCGATCCAGTTCATCCACTATCCGCCCGACGATCTCCCGATCAGCGCGCACCGTCTGTATCGCGTCATCAAAGTCGAGCAGGACCAGGAGTATTCGGCGAGTGTGAAGGAGTTCGGCGGCTCCGAGAACCGCTACTTCCGCTTCACCTTCGTGGCCGACAACGACGAGAAATTCACTTACAGCTTCCACCTCGACGATCCCGCGGTGAACTACTTCACGCACCGCGAGATCCTGAAGCTGGCCATGCGCGCGGTGTAGTTGGCGCGGTAAACTCCGCCGTTCAAATGATCCGGCAGATCGCAGTCATTGGGACCGGGACGATGGGGCGTGGGATCGCGTATCTCGCGGCTGTGGCGGGGTATGAGACCGTCATTCATGATGCCGATCCCGGCGCACTCGATGCCGCGAAGGCGTCGATCGAGTCGACGCTCGCGAAAGGTGTCGAGCGCGGCAAGGTGACGTCGGATTCTGCGGCCGCTGCCAGTGCCCGGATTCACCTCTCGCCCGATCTCGAGCCGGCCGTGCATGGCGCCGACCTGATCGTCGAAGCGGTTCCGGAAGATGTCGATCTGAAGAAGAACCTCTTCGCGCAGGCCGACCTTTTCTGCGGCGAGGAGACGATCCTCGCCACCAACACCTCCTCGATCTCGATTTCGG
Source organism: Thermoanaerobaculia bacterium (assembly GCA_035996815.1). GTDB lineage: Bacteria > Acidobacteriota > Thermoanaerobaculia > Gp7-AA8 > Gp7-AA8 > JADGNZ01. The sequence goes on from DASYJF010000039.1 coordinate 12,254, forward strand.
ATCTCGCCCAATCCGTCGAGCGGCGCGACCGATTCGTCGGACTTCATTTTTTCAACCCGCCGCATGTGATGAAGCTGATCGAGATCGTGCGCGGCGATCGGACGTCTGACGAAACCGTCGCTGAAGCGCGCGCGGTCGCCGAGGCGATGAGCAAGACCGCGATCGTCGTCCGCGATTCGCCCGGATTCGCAACCTCCCGCCTCGGCGTCGCCATCGGGCTCGAAGCGATTCGCATGCTCGAAGAAGGCGTCGCGTCCGCCGAGGACATCGATAAGGCGATGGAGCTTGGGTACAACCATCCGATGGGACCGCTGCGTCTGACGGACCTGATCGGCCTCGACGTCCGCCTCGGCATCGCCGAATATCTTTGCTCCACCCTCGGCCTGCGCTTCGATCCGCCGGAGCTTCTGCGGCGGATGGTGGCCGACGGAAAGCTCGGCAAGAAAACGGGCGAAGGCTTCTACCGTTGGCCGGCGTAGTCGAATGACCGCGGCCGAGTCGTACGGCGCGTTCGCCTACGCCTACGACCAAGCCCTCGGCGAACGCTACTTCCGCTCCGTGCGGCGTCTGCTGGTGGAAATGCTCGACCGTTATCCGGTCAAGTCGAAGACACATCTCGACGTCGCCTGCGGCACCGGCCTGGCCATGCCGTTCTTCGCCGCGCGCGGCTTCGTCTCGATCGGCGTCGACATCTCGCCGGTGATGCTGAACGTCGCGCGCAAACGTGCAAAGACGCTCGTCCTCGGCGACACCCGCGCGCTGCCGTTTCGCGGAACGTTCGCGCGGGTCACCTGTCTCTACGATTCACTCAATCACCTGCTCGATCCGTGCGACCTCGCGACGGCATTCGGTGAAATCGCGAACGTGATGGACGCCGAGTCGCTCTTCATCTTCGACATGAACCATCCGGAGATCTATCCGGCGGTGTGGGGGATGAAGGAGCCGTTCATCGACGAAGGCCGCGACTTCCATCTCGAGATCGCCACCACCTACCGCCGCCGCGAGCTCCTCGGCCGCGCGCTCGTGACGGGATGGGCAATGGTCGGCAGCGAACGAATCAAAATCCGCGAACGCCACACGCAACGTTGCTACGAACGCAACGAGATCATCGCCGCGCTCGCCGAGGGTGGACTCGATGCGGTCGAGATCCGCAATTTCGATCCGTGGAGCGAGGGACGAGTGGTGAAGCTGGTGTTCGTATGCCGGAAGCGCGCGTAGCGCAATTCGTAGCGCCGCCGGCTCGGCGGCTGGACCGCCAGCGGCTCGCTGGCGGTCCACGTTAGTCGCTCGTTATTTACCGAGGACGGCGTTCTTGAAGTCGTCGCCCATGGCCGGTTTCGGGCCGATCCACGTGGCGACGATCGCGTCCGCGGTCGCTTTGCCGGGGATCGTGCCCTTCACCTTCCCGTTCACTTCGACGATCGTGCCGGTGCCGGGGACGTAGGTGATGACGAGGCGGTTGCCTTTCGGGATCGCCTCCATCAGCGAGCAGAGCGTCTTGAATCCGCCCTTCACCTCGGCGGATGAATTCGGCGTATTCGCCTCGAGACCTTCCTCCCACGCTTCGCACATCTGGTCCTTGCTGACGCTGTAGACGAAGTGCATCACCATGCGGCGCGGCGTGTCCGAGCCGAGGATCGAGGCGGGATTCGACATCTTCGCGGGGAGATAGAGTCCGCCGACGTAGACCTTGATGAAAAACTTCTTGCGCAGACCGGCGCCGTTCAGGACCAGGCTCTGGCCGTTGACGGTGGTCTTGTCTTCCATCTTCACACCGGCCACGTCCGCGGCGGACGCGGCGATCGGGACGAGCAGCATGAGCGACAGCAGGAGCGGGTTGATCTTCAGGCGCATTCGGGCCTCCATTCGTTGATTGGTTGTGGGACTGAGGACAAACATCGTAGCACTTGAGGCTGGAACAGCAGCCGGACCGGCAATGTTGCAGACGACTCCGATGACGTTTCTCGACAAACCGTTTCACATTGGCGGAGTTTTGATCGATCCGCCGCTCGCCCTCGCGCCGATGGCCGAGGTGACGGACACGTATTACCGCTCGCTCGTGAAAGAGCTGGGCGGTGCGGGTCTCGTCGTCTCCGAATTCATCTCCGCCGAGGGATTGACGCGCGACAACACGCGCACGAAAGCGATGCTCGCGTTCGACGAGAAGGAGCGCCCGGTGGCGATTCAGATCTACGGCGGCGATCCCGATCGGATGGATGACGCGGCCGCAATCGTCGAGGAGCAGGGCGTCGATATCGTCGACATCAACATGGGTTGCCCGGTGCGCAAAGTGGTCAGCAGCGGTGCGGGTTCGGCGTTGCTCAAAGACTTCGATCGTGCCGCGCGCGTGGTCGAGAAGATCAAGAAGCGCGTGAAGATCCCGGTGACGGTGAAAGTGCGCAAGGGGTGGGAGAGCGATGACGTGATCCCGCTGCTCAAGCGCTTCGAGGAGATCGGCGTGGCGTCGATTGCCATCCACGGCCGCACGCGCAATGAGGCGTACACCGGCGCGAGCGACTGGGGCTACATCGCGCAGGCCAAGAGCGAGCTCGGGATTCCTGTGTTCGGCAATGGCGACGTGAAGACGCCGGCCGACGCGATCCGCATGTTCGAAACCACCGGCGTCGACGGCGTGATGATCGGCCGCGCCGCGCTGCACAATCCGTTCATCTTCCGCGACATCCTCGCGCTCGTGAACGGCGAGCCGGCCGGCAACGAGGTCGATCGCCGCATCGACGCCATGCACCGCTATCTCGCCAAGATCGACGGCGCGCCGCAGGTGATCAACTGGAAGCTGCACAAGGCACGCACGGTGATCGGTTGGTTCTCAAAAGGAATCGCTCACGGTAAGGACATCCGCAACGGACTCGCGGACATCACCTCGGTCGAAGACGTCCGCCGGTTGCTCGATGCGGCGCGCGAACGCATGGCGGCGTAGAGAAGCAGTAGATTAGTAGACCAGTGGATTAGTAGATCAGGACAAACCGCTGGACCGTTTCGCCTCAGCCTTCCTAATCTACGAATCCACTAATCTACTACTTGCCCTTTCCTCCACACATCGAACGCATCTTCGAAACTTTCCGCGTTCCTGCCGACACGAAAGCCGCGCTCTACGATCTGTACGTCTCGCTCGGCGACGAAGCGTTGGAGGTCTTCGGCGACATCGCGGAGTCGGTCGATCCGTCGACGCTGCGGCCGGAGCACTGCGGCGCGATTCGGACCCAACTCGTCGAACGCTATCTGACGCGCAATCATCCGCTGTGGCTGGAAGGGAAGCCGACGCCGAGTTTCTACCGTCCGCGGTTGCTCGAAGGCCGCGCCTCTGGAGTTGCCATTCCGCTCAGCATCGCGAGCGATCAGCCGCTACCGGACGGCATCATCGTCCAGGGCCGCAACGCGCATTTCGGCGGACGCAGCGAGACGATTTCCTTCGACATCATCGCCCGCGACCTCGGCCACGCCATCGCCCTCGGCCGCGCGGCCGGACGCCAACACACGCTGCCCGGATCCGCCGGCGCCACGAGCGGAACGACGGACGCGATGCATAAGATCGCGCTGCTGTGGGAGATCCAGCCGAACGTCTTCAAACCGTCCGCGGATCGCAATCGCGAGATCAATAAGCTCTATCGCCGCCATCGCAACTGGCACGTCCTCACGCTCGCCACTGCGATCGAATGGCTGCAGGCAAAGTCGTTCCACGTCTTCATCGTCCGCGGCGAAGCGCTTCCCGCAACGCACGAGGTGAAGGCCGGAACGCTCTCGCCATCAATCATCGCGCTGCACAACCGGACGGTGTCGACCGTAGCGCAATCGATGAACCTCGATCTCCTCCCCGCCACGCGCGACGACGAACAACTCCTCGCCGACTCCACCGTCATGAACACAGGCCTGCACCAGCACGTCGCCGAATGCGGCGCAAGCGGGGCGGTGTGGAGGGTGGGATAGCAGAGCGAGCGGGTATCCTGCGAGATTGTGAAGAAATCAGTTACGCCATCGATTTTCACACGCGCGATCGGTTCGCGGCCATTGGCAAAGCGAAATTTGTCAATGTGCCGGCGCGGCAGCCCGGTTCACGCCGTGATCCGCCGGCTCACAGCGCGGGACAGCCGGGCTCACGCGGTGATCCACCGGCTCACACGGCGGGACAGTCGGCTCACACGGCGGGACAGGCCGGCTCACACGGCGGGACAGCCGGCTCATACGGCGGGACAGCCGGCTCACACGGCGGGACAGGCCGGCTCACACGGCGGGACAGCCGGCTCACGCGGCGGGACAGCCGGCTCACACGGCGGGACAGCCGGCGCACGCGGCGGGACAGGCCGGCTCACACAGCGGGACAGCCGGCGCACGTGGCGGGACAGCCGGCTCACACCGCGGGACAGTTGGCTCACACGGCGGGACAGCCGGCTCACGCGGCGGGACAGCCGGCTCACACCGCGGGACAGTGGGCTCACACGGCGGGACAGCCCGGCTCCCACTCGGCCGCGCGGAGGCGCGCTCACTACCCAGCCCCGCGCTTTACGCGGGGAAACGAGCGCGAACGGAATTCGTGGCCTCCGCGCCCGACCGCAATCATGCCGCGATCCTCTTCTCCATCAAGGTGCACTCCAACACCACGTCGTCCTCCAGCACCACCGGCGCGTCGGCGATCGCGGTATATCCGGATGACTCGTACAACGTCCCCGCGCTGCGCATGGCCACCAGTTGCAGGCGGCGGAATCCCTCCGCCGCGGCGCGCTGCTCCGAATGTTGAAGGATCGCCCGTCCGATGCCGCGGCGGCCAAACGATGGACTCACGAACATCGATCGAATGCGAGCCGGCTCTAACAATGGATCGAGCAGATCGTTTTCAGAGACGGAGGACGCTGAGCCGCTGTAGACCTTTCGTCTGCGGCTCCAGCCGCCACATCCGATGATCTCGTCCTCCGTGACAGCAACAAAATACGTTCCGTCGATGATGAGCTGCTCGTCGGGACGGCAGATGTATTGAAGCGCACTCGCAATCTGCTGCGATGTGTAGACATCGCGTCCGAAGGCCTCCACCGATTCGCGCATCACTGCGGCGATCACCGTCACCTCATCGAGTGACGCGTTGCGGATGGAGAACATGCAGGTCAGCATAAAACCTGTGCGATCATGTCCGCACTCCATAAAACCAAAGGTCCCCAATGCACAAACGCTTGCGGTGCGCGCTTCTGCTGTTGCTGTCACTGTTGATTGCCGAAAATGCCTTCTGCCGTAATGAATCGGCAGCCGCCGAGTTCCGCGATCCCACTCCCGCGGAGAAGGCCATGACCAGCGTCGACTTCGCGCCCGGCGCGGCCGCGGTCATTCTGAATTGGCATCAGGTCGTCGTCGATGACAAGAACTCGTACCGTACCGATTACTTCCGCATCAAGATTCTGACCGAGGAGGGGAAAAAGTATGGCGATGTAGAAGTGCCGCACATCGCGCTCCTCTACGACGTCAATCACATCAAGGCGCGCACGGTGCGGCCGGACGGCAGCATCGCCATATTCGACGGCAAGACGTTCGACAAGGTCGTCGTCAAAGTCGGCGGCGTTCGTCTCATCTCGAAGACCTTCACGCTGCCGGACGTGCAGGTCGGCAGCATCATCGAATACCGCTACGACATCGCCAACCGCGGCAACCTCATTTACGACACCTCGTTTTCGCCGCAACGCGAGCTGCCGATCATCCACGAAGAGATCTCGCTGGAGCCGTACGTCTCTGGCGACTACAACACATTCTTCAGCTACCGCGGTCTCCCCGCCGGTAAGAAGCCGCAGGTTCACGGCTCAAAGTACGAGATGACGCTCGAGAACGTCCCGCCGTTCGAAGAGGAGCCGTTCGCGCCGCCGGAGGCGACCATCAAACCCGAGGTGCAGTTCTGGTATACAGCCGGACAGATCGAGCCGGACATCTTCTGGACGAAAGAGGCCCACGACTGGGCCGACGCGATCGAGCCGTTTGTCGGTGATGGCCGCGCCGTGAAGGACGCGGCCACGGCCGCGATGGCCGGCGCCGCAACGCCCGAAGAGAAGCTGCGCAAGCTGTATGCGCGCGTCCAGGAAATCCGCAATCTCTCGTTCGAGCCGGAGAGAACGGATGCCGAAACGCGCATGCTGAAAGACAACAACAGCGCGCAGGACGTCCTCCGCAACGGCTACGGTGGCATCCGCGACATCAACCGCCTCTTCGTCTCGATGGCGCGCGGGGCGGGATTTGATGCGCACGTCATCCGTCTTTGCGAGCGCGACGAGCAGTTCATCGCCAGGAATGTTCCGATCGGACGTCAGCTCGACGGCGAGATCGCGGCCGTTACGATCGACGGCAAGCAGCGATTCTTCGATCCGGGAACTCCCTACGCGCCCTTCGGCGTGTTGTCGTGGCAGAAGACGAGCACGAGCGGCTTGCTGATCGCGCGCAAGCAGGAGAAGGCGGTGTGGATCGACACACCGTGGCCTCTGAACGCGGCTGCGACGATGAAGCGCTCGGCGAATCTGGAGCTCGAGGATGGCGTCGTGCGCGGCACGGTTCTGGTCACCTACACGGGGCAGGAAGCGCTGCACGAGCGCGTGGCCATGCGCAACGATGACGATGCCGCGGCGAAGAAATCGATCGAGAAGATGATGAAGAGCTGGTTCGCTGACGGCGCCACGGTCAATCTCGTCGAGGTCAAGAACCTTCGCGCGGTCGAATTGCCTCTGCTCATTTCGGCGACGGTCGAATTGCCGTCCGCGGCATCGCTGGTCGGCTCGCGAGCCATGGTTCCGCTGGCCATCTTCGCGGCGACGAACAAGAATCCGTTCTCATCTGAGCAGCGCAAGAACGCCATCTACTTTCACTACGCCTACCGCGTCGATGACGAGGTTACGCTGAAGGTTCCGGCCGGTTACGCGGTCGAATCGCTGCCCGCCTCCGCCGACGTCAACATGGGCGCGCTTCGCTACACAGCCACCGTCGGCAAGACCGACGACGCTGTCCGCCTCGTTCGAAGTGTCACCGTCGACACCGAGCTGATCGGCCGTGAAAACTACCGCTTCGTGCGCGACTTCTTCAGTAAGGCCGCGGCAGCAGATCAGGAGCAGCTTGTCCTGCGCAAAGCGGCGAAAGCTGCCGGGAGCACACCGTGAAACGCTCGATCGGGATCGCTGCTGTTCTTCTCGCCGTCGCAGTTTCCGGCTTCGCGCGCGGCACGCCCGACTGGGTGAAAGCCGCCGCAGCGACCACGATTCCAACTCTGCCGAACGATCCGCGCGGGGTCGTGCTCCTCGACGAAGCAACGACCACCGTCTCCGCCTCGGGCGAGATCCGCTCGACGCAGCGCACCGTGTGGAAGATCCTTACCAGCGCCGGCCGCAGTCTCGGCGAATTCGGCATCCGTTGCGATGCCGAAACGCGTCTGAAATCTCTGAACGCCTGGACCATCACCGCGAAAGGGGAGGAGTTGCAGACCAGTGATCGTGACGCCATCGAGACCTCCGCCGTTTCGGGAGAGTTGTACAGCGATCAGAAAACGGTCGTGCTGCAGATCCCCGGCGCGGCTCCCGGAAGCATCATCGCCGTCGAATATGAACGGCGCGGCCGGCCGTATGCGTTGCAGGATTCCTGGACGTTTCAGCAAGGTGTGCCGGTGCTTGTGGCGCGCTACTCGGTCGTGCTCGCCGACGGTTGGACGCATGACGAGAAGTGGTTCAACAGCGCCGGCGTGGCGGCGACGCAATCCGGCCGCGCGACCGTGTGGGAGATGCGAAACGTCGCGCCGCTGAAGGACGAACCGCATCGTCCGTCCGCCGAGGCCATTGCGTCGAGGATGAGCATCAACCTCATTCCGCCGCGCGAGCAGCTCGCCGGGAAAGCGCATCGCACGTGGGACGACGTCGCGTCGTGGTACGCATCATTGACCGCGGATCGCATCGCATCGACTCCCGCGCTCGCGGCGAAAGCGCACGACCTGATCGCGGGCAAGACGTCGACGTTCGACAAAGTCGCCGCGATCGGCGCGTTCACGCAGCACGACGTTCGCTACGTCGCCATCGAGATCGGCCTCGGCGGATATCAGCCGCATCTCGCCGGCGACATCTTCACGAATCACTACGGCGACTGCAAAGACAAGGTGACGCTCATGCGTGCGCTGCTGCGCGAGGCGGGCGTGAATTCGAACTACGTTCTCGCCACCACCGAGCGCCGCACCGTCGAGCCGAGCTTCGCCTCGGTCGGTGGCTTCAACCACGTGATCGTCGCCATTCCCCTCGGCGCGGATGCTCCGGTGCTTCCCGCCGTCATCAATCATCCCCGGCTCGGCAAGGTCCTGCTCTTCGATCCGACCTCGGAGATGACGCCGATCGGATCGCTTCCCGAATACCTGCAGAACAACGAGTTGCTCGTCGTCACGCAGGAAGGCGGCACGGTGATTCACGTCGCGCCGGCCGGACCGGAAGACAACAAGCTGAGCGTCGCCGCGAAGCTGACGCTCGATCCTGCCGGCGCGTTGCGCGGCGACGTGCACGAGACCATCAGCGGCAGCATCGCCGCGGCCTGGCGCGCGTGGCTGCATACGATGACCGAGGCCGAACGCATTCGCGCGTTGCACACGCGCCTCGGCGCGCACCTCGCGCAGTTCGAGATGAAAAGCGTCACGATCGAAAATCTCAACGACTCCTCGCGCGATCTCATCTTCAACTACGGCATCGTCGCGCCCGCGTATGCGAAGACCGCCGGCGGCTTGTTGCTGGTTCGTCCGCGCGTCCTCGGCGAGAAAGCGGAGACCGTAATCGATCTGAAAGAGCGCGCCTACGATTACGAGACCGAGGGTCCGTCGCTGCAGGTCGATGACGTCGAGATCGCGCTGCCCGCGGGCGTCGCCGTCGACGAACTGCCGGCCGCGGTGAAAGTCAGCGCCGCCGGATTCCGCTACGGCAGCGAGACGAAGGTCGAGAAGAACGTGCTGCACTACCGCCGCGAGTATCGCGTAGAGCGCTTCAGCGTCCCGCGCGCCGAACTGGCGGAAGTGAACCGCGTCTTCACCGCGATCATGGCCGACGAGCGCAGCAGCGCGGTGTTGAAGCAACAGTAACGAGGCAGAATACGGACCAGTGCAGCCATGTTCCACGGCTGTTCATGACTGTAGAAGCCACCATAGCAAAGCCTGTCACCCGCGTGGGGATGATCTCCCTCGGCTGCCCGAAAAATCTCGTCGACAGCGAGATCATGCTCGGCCAGCTTCGCGAGGAATCCGAGGTCGAGATCACGAATGACCTCGATGCGGCGGATGTCGTCATCGTCAACACCTGCGGCTTCATCGACGCGGCCAAGCAGGAGTCGATCGACACGATTCTTGAGATTGCCGACCGCAAAGGGCGCGGCGTGCAGCGGCTGGTCGTCGCCGGCTGCATGGTGATGAAGTACCGCGCCGATCTGCAGCAGGCCATTCCGGAGATCGATGCATTCGTCGGCCTCGATTCGCTCGAAGCGATCACCGCGGCCGTCACCGGACGCACCGATGACGCCGCGCCGGCGAAGCGAAAAATGTCCGTCCGGCTTTACGAAGATCTGCCGCGCGTTCTCGCGCAGGGCACGGCGCACGCGTATCTGAAGGTGTCCGAGGGCTGCTCGAATCCGTGTACGTTCTGCGCGATCCCGCAGATGCGCGGCAAGTTCCGCAGCCGCGGCATCGAGTCACTCGTTCGCGAAGCGCAGTCGCTGCAGGCGCAAGGCGTCAAGGAGCTCTGCCTTGTCGCGCAGGACACGACGCGCTACGGCGAGGACCTCGGCATCGCCAGCGGACTGACGTCGCTCGTGCGCACGCTGCTCGCCGAGACCGACTTTCCCTGGATCCGTTTCCTGTACGCCTATCCCGGCTCGATCGACTGGTCGCTCTTCGAACTGATGGGACGCGAGAAACGCTTCGTGTCGTATTGCGACATCCCACTGCAACACGTTTCCGCGAGCGTGCTGAAGACAATGCGCCGCCCCGGCTCGCCCACCGAGTACCGCACGATGGTGACCCGGATGCGCGAGCTCGTTCCCGACCTCTCACTCCGCACGACGTTCATCACCGGCCATCCCGGCGAGACGCCGCGCGATTTCGGCGAGCTGTACGAATTCACCGAGTGGGCGCAATTCGATCAGATGGGCGCCTTCGTCTACTCCGCCGAAGACGCGACCATCGCCGCCCGCATGCCCGACGCGCCGACGCGCAAAACCGCCGAACGCCGCCGCGAAAAGCTGATGCAACTGCAGCAGGAAATCTCCCGCTCTCGCAACGAATCGAAACTCGGCCAGACCTTCGATGCCCTCGTCACCGGCGTCTGCACCGAAACCGAGCACCTGCTCGAAGGGCGCCTCGTCGGACAAGCCCCCGAAATCGACGGCCGGCTCCTGATCAACGACGGCATCGACCTCCTGCCTTCGGAATTGCCCGCGTTTGCACGCGTGTCGATTACGGATGCGCATCCGTACGATTTGGTCGGCGCTGTTGTGGCTTGATCGCGGCGTCAAATTGGCGGCGAAGCCGGCGCTACGACGCCGGTAGGCGTCCCGTACGGTAGCCGGTAGTCGCGCGCGAAGCGCGAGACCACCGGAATAGAGAATCCCAATTTCCCTGACCCCGGTCAGGGGTCGGGGATCAAAGACCAAGCGGCGTGAATTCTTGGTAGTGGGTCAGCCTGAAAGCTATTGGTTGGTTGCAACAATCTTCGCCAGCTCTTCGCAGAAGTGAAAGAGGTCCGACCCTACTATTTTGGCTGACCAGTTGGCGTTGAAAGGTTCTTTATTGGGGCCATCCTCGGCGGAAATCGTAACGGCATGTGGCAAGCGATCGTCGCTGCTGAAACGGAGTCGACCGTGGGCTGCGGCATTTCGGACGTGATAGACGAGACATCGGATTGACCTCACGGTCCTACCGTTCTTCTCTTTGGAGCACTTACAGTTTGCGAGACTGATGTCCCAATTCTGCCTTCCCGCCTTTTGCCATACTTCAAGGCTCTCTCCGTTCGCCGCCTCCTTGACGTCGTTCGATCCAAAGGGTCCTTCCGAGAACGGAAAGATAACCAAGCCCAAAAGGGAGTTGATGATTTGCGTAACCTCGTGGCCACCTGAACAATCCGGACGGCGAGACGCGCGAATCAATTCAAGATTGCGCATCGTGCGATCGCAAAAC